>DLJQ01000004.1:0-163827 GCA_002484335.1 Flavobacteriales bacterium UBA7612 | reverse complement strand
GAAGAAAAAATTCCGCCTCCATTACTAGAAGAAGAAATTCCATTAATTAAAATTTTAGAATCTCTTGCATTTCCTCCTTTTATTGTAAACCCATCTATACTAAGCTCTATTTTAGAACTACTAACAGCTACAATTACGTGGTAAGCATTTTCCGTATTATTTTTTATTTCTAGTGTTTTTCCACTACCACTTATTATATCATCTCCGTTAAAATCGCCACTTAATATCGTTCCATTAGGTGCTTCATTTTTTCCATCTGGTATTATTCGCTTATCATCTAATGTTTTTATGTTATTATCGGGATCAAAACCTCCGTATAATTTTACATTATTTACCATCAGAAATGTATTATCTTTATCTTTATCTTTCCCATAATTTACTCCATCTTCTGGTGAGTATAAAGGATGATAAGTTCCTTTGGATACATATATTTTCAGTGGATTACTACTAGTCCAAGCATTTTTCTTGTTTTCATCGTTTGCCCATAAAAGTGCATCTGCCAATTCGCCTATGGCATTGTCCCAAGATGATCCATCTTGTTTTCCTGAACCTCCTTTCTTTACGTAAAGTATATTTTTGCTGTCTGGAGTAATAGTTATTGATACATTATTGGTTAATTGATTAAAAATTTTATTTTCATCATTTACCATTGCATTAAGTAGATTTACAATAAATAAAAAGCAAAAAAATAGGTATATTTTTCTCATGTGAATAATTGTTTCTTAAAATTTTGTGTAGAGTAAAGAATAATACAAAAGTAATTTTCATTTTTTTTTAAAAAGAATTTTAAAGGGGGACAAAAAAGGGACAAATAAAATTAGCAACATTTGTAAAAAACAATTAAAATATTGAAAATTAAAATTTTAAACTTATAAAAAACGGAAAAAATAAAAGCAAACTTATCATTTTCATTTTTTAATTATGGAAAATGAGATAAGTAAAAAACATATTGATCAAAATTTGTTAATTTTACATACTCTATACTACCATTAACAATTTTTATTTTTTAGAATATTCAGGACATAAATAATGAATATAAATAGAGTTTTAAAATCAATCTTTTTAGGTATAATCATACTTTTTCCTTTTTTTGTTTTTTCAATGGATCACAAAGATATTAATGAAAAAAATACCTTAATCCATCAAATGAGAAATGGTAATCTCTCTTTTGATGAACGATTAAATATTATCGAAAAAAAAATAATCGAGAATAAAACCATTCCATTATATAAAGCCATATATACAACATTACAAGCAGATATAATCGTAGAAAAAGAAGATAAATCGAGTAACAAAGCAGAAAATTTATATAAAAATGCTTTTCTTTTACTTTCTGAAAATAAAAACTCTCCTGAATACATTTGGATATTAAGCAGATATGCTTGGTACAATTATCACTACACTAGAGATGTAAATAAGATATTCAAATTGTTCCTAGAACTTGAAAATTTAGTGCAGAGGACTGATGAAAAATATATTCTTGAACCTTATGAAACCTATAAAATTATAGGTTATTATCTCAGTACAATAAAAATATATGACTCTTCTAATTTCTATTTAAAAAAAGTGAATAGATATAGTAATGTTAATCATGCAGAAATTTATGATAATATAGGTATGAATTATTATAGATTAAATGATATAAAAAATGCCGAATATTATTTTCAACTTGGAATAAAAGATGCAATTAAAAATAATAATTCTATAAGATATGCTAAGATTTTAGGTAATCTGTCTGAAATATACATACAAAAAAAAGAATATCAGAAAGCTAAAAATAATTTGGACAAAGCTTATGTTATTACAAAAAAAGAAAATAATATAAATTACTTAATCTTATATTATAAAAGATTGTCTTTATATTATGATAAAATTGGTGATATAGATCTTGCAATAAAAAATATAGATTTGGCTTTGCAAATAGCACAAAGTAGAGATTATTTTATTGCAGATGAATACAAGTTTTTAAACGAAAAATATAGATTACTCCTAAAATTGGGAAACAATAAAAATGAGGAATATAACGTCTTAAAAAAATTAAAGGAAATAGAAACCAAATTAGTTGATAAAGACTCTGATGATAATATTAATTTAATAAATTATAATTACGAAAAGAAGAGTTTAAATGAAGAAATAAAACTAAAAGATGATTTAATTAAGAAAAATAAAACCATTTCTATCTTTATTTTTTCAGCTGTTATTCTTTTGTTTTTATTAGCTTTTTTATTTTATAGAAACCGTAAGCTAGAGAATGAAAATACAATTAATAGAATACAAAATTTGACATTACAACTACAATTAGATAAAGAAAAATTAAATGAAAAATTACTACAAAGTAATCAAGATATAGAATCATACATTTCCTTTTTAAATGAAAAAAACGAACAAATTTCTTTGTTAAAAAAGCAAGCTTCAAAAACGTATAAAAAATCTATTTTCGATTCTGATAAAATAAACTCTGAAATAGATAAAATACTAGAATTTCACTTGATGACAGAAGAGAATTGGAATAGTTTTAAAATTGAATTTATAAAAAAATATCCCAATTATTTTTCTAAACTAAATAATAGTTTTAAAAACCTTACAGAATCTAATCTAAGAGTTATTTTATTAGCCAAAATAGGATTGAATAACGACATGTCTGCTAATTTACTTGGAGTAAGTTACGATGCTATTAAAAAAGCAAAACAAAGAATTAAGAAAAAATATAACCTGACGCATTTTGAAGATATTTTAACTGATTAGTTATTTTGTCTTCTGCAAAACCGATTGACGAGAAAATCCTTTTTCCCTAGAAAAAGATTGGAACAAAAAGCGGGTCCCGAAGGGTTTGCCAAAAATAAAAAATGAGCCTTTAATTTTTATAAAAGCTCATTTTTTAATTATTATTGTATAATGTTTACTTCTCTAGTAAGTGTAACAGCATATTTTGATTGAACATCATCAATTATCTGTTGAGATAAATCGTAAATCTCTTTTCCTGTCGCATTTCCATAATTTACAAGAACTAATGCTTGTTTATCATGAACACCTGCATCACCAAAACGTTTACCTTTCCAACCTGCATTTTCTATTAACCAACCAGCTGCTAATTTTACACCAGAGTCGGTTTTATAATAAGAAATATCAGGATTATTTTTGATAATTTCATCAAATTCAGCATCAGTAATGACTGGATTTTTGAAAAAACTTCCCGAATTTCCTATTTGAGATGGATCAGGTAATTTACTTTCTCTAATTCTAATAACTGCTGCACTGATATCTTGTATTGTTGGAGAAATAACTTGTTCTTGTTCTAGTTCGCTTTTTATTGCACCATAATCAATGTGCAGAACATGATTATTCTTTGTTAATTTAAAAGTAACACCAACTAAAACATATTGACCTTTTAGTTCATTTTTGAAAATAGATTCTCTGTAACCAAAATTACAATCTTCATTCTTAAATATTCTCTCTTTTCCAGTATCTAAATCAAGCGTTTGTACTTCTGTAATATAATCCTTTACTTCTACTCCATAAGCTCCAATATTTTGCATAGGAGCTGTACCAACATTACCTGGAATTAGAGATAAATTTTCCAATCCTCCAAAATCTTGCATTAAAGTCCATTGAACAAACTGATGCCAATTTTCACTTCCTTGAGCATGTACATAAACATATTCCTCATCTTCATTTAAAATATCAATCCCTTTCAGATTCAATTTTAATACAATTCCTGAAAAATCATTTACAAAAAGCATATTACTTCCTCCACCAATAAAAAGTATTGGTAGATTATTTTCTCTTCTAAAAGATAAAATATTTTTTAAATCTTGTAATGTAGAAACTTCTGCAAAATATTTTGCTTTCGCTTCAATTCCAAAAGTATTGTATAACTTTAATGAATAATTTTCTCTTATATCCATTTATATTAATCTATATGTATTATTTTATTGTTCCTGGGTATTGTTCCAAAGCAGTTTTTAAAATTTCTACAGAACGTATCAAATCTTCTTCTTTTAAAACATAAGCTAATCTTACTTCTTGTTTTCCTAACTCGTGGTTCGAATAAAAACCTTCTCCTGGTGCTAACATTACCGTTTCTCCATTATCACTAAATGATTCTAATAACCACACAGCAAATTTTTCAGCATTATCGACTGGCAATTTTATCATACAATAAAAAGCTCCTTTCGGATTTGGACAAATAACACCTGGAATTGTTTTAAGACCTTCAACCAAGATATTTCGTCTTTTTAAATATTCTGCTCGACAATCTTCAAAATATGTTCCAACATTTTGATGTGCCAAAGTAGCTATATGTTGAGATATTTCTACTGGACTTAAACGAGCTTGAGCAAAAAGCATTGCAGCATTTAAAAATTGTTTATTTCTTGAAACTAATGAACCTGAACGTGCTCCACATAATGAGAAACGTTTAGATTCAGAATCTATGACTATAGCATTATTTTCTAATTCAGGAAAACTTAAAATAGAAGTAAATTCTTCTTCTGTATATAAATATTCAGCATAAACTTCATCCGCGATTAAATAAATATCATGTTTTAAAACTAAGTCTTTTAATTGAATCAATTCTTCTTTAGAATAAACATATCCTGTAGGATTACCAGGATTACAAATTAAGATAGCTCTTGTTTTATCTGTTATTTTTTTAGCGAATTCTTCTATAGATGGCAATGCAAAATTATTTTCTATTGCTGAAGATATAGGAACAATATTTACATCGTTTTCACAAGTAAATCCATTATAATTTGCATAAAATGGTTCTGGTATAATTATTTCATCTCCAGGATTAGCAATAATTCCAAATATAAATAATAACGCTTCAGATCCTCCTAAAGTTGCTATAAAATTTTCAGGTGTAAGATTTTCTATTCCTCTATTTGTATAATAATTTGCCAATGCTTTTCTATACTCTAACGTTCCTTCTGAATGAGTATAAGATATAATAGTAGAATTAAAATTCTTCAATCCATCTAAAACAGCTTTTGGAGATTCTATGTCTGGTTGACCAATATTTAAATGATAAACTTTTGTACCTCTTTCTTTTGCCTTGTCTGCATAAGGAACTAATTTTCTTATTGGTGACGCTGGCATGCTTTTAGACTTTTCTGATAATATTAACATTTATTGTAGTTTTTTAAAAATGATTTTTATTCTTTGGTATTGTTTTTGTAAATTTATAAGTGTAAATATATATACGTTTAATCTCAAAAAAAACTTTATTATGAGTAAATTGAATAATGCAACTAAATTATTAGCAGGTTTAGCAATCGGAACAGCAATTGGAGCTGTAGTTGGTTTATTATATGCACCAGAATCTGGAGCAGAAACAAGAAAAAAATTAAGAAAAGAAGCTGACAAATTAAAAAAAGAATTAGACAAATATGCTAATGACTTTTCTGAAAAAGCTAAAAAATCTAAAAAAGAATTAGAAGCTAAATTAGAAGAAATTAAATATAAATTAGCTGAACAAAAAGATGAATTTATTGCTAAAGCGAAAGAATCTGGTAAAGAATTGAAATCTAAAGCAGACAAAGCAAAAGATGAGTTAAAAGATGAATTTGAAGAAAATGTAGGTGTTTAATTAAAACCTATATTAAAACAAATTAAATAAATTTATTTGATAAAATATATCTAAATTTATAACCTATAATAAACCATCCAATGTTTAAAGAACTTAAAAATTATATTAATAATAGAATTTCCTTAGCGAAATATGATTTAGTAGATTCATTGAGTAGTATGCTCGCAAGTGGCATTTACGTTTTAATTTTATCTGTTTTTACTTTATTTCTATTATTATTAGGAAGTTTAGCTTTAGGTTTTATTTTAGGAAATTATTTTAATGATACTGGTTTAGGATTTTTAAGTGTTACAGGAATCCATTTATGTATAATGGTTCTTTGTATATTATTTAAAAAGAATATCAAGCTTTTTTTAACTAATATAGCAGTTGAAAATGCTATGGAAGCAATGAACAACCAAGATGATGAAGAAAATGAAGAATAAAAAAGATAATTCTAGAATTAAAACTTTAGAAGATTTAAGATTAGCAAAACGCAAACTTAGATTAGAAATGAAACTTTCTGAAAATAAACATGAAAATTCATTTGTAAATAGAGCTGTTGATTTTGTATCTAATCTAAGATCTGATTCTCAATTCGCTACATCAAAGGTTGAAAATACCTTAAATTGGTTTGGTAATAAAGCTTCTAAAAAGTATCCTATGAATGGATTATCAAAAATTCTTATTTCTGGGTTAATTATGGTAGCTGTACCAATCATTACAAATAAAATACAAGAATATATTGAAGATAAATTCTAGAATAAAAAAATAGCCAGTAAATAAATTTACTGGCTATTTTTTATTGTATATATTTTTTTATTAATTGCATCATATTAATCCAATTGTTTTCTGATTGTGATCGATCAAATTCATCTGAAAAATTTCTTCCCTCTATTGTTAAGTAAGTAAAATTACCTGAAGGTTTTAAACTAAAAGTTACATCTATCTCCTTTTCAGAATTTTGTTTTCTTAGACCAAAAGATAAGCGTTCATTTATATAAGCAGATTTTATATTTACTTCATCTACTATTATTTCTTCGTGATGTATCGATTCTATTAAAACTGTTTTTCCAGATTCAATTGATCCTGAAACAATCTTTTTTATATTCTCAAAACATTGATTAAATGTTTCAACATCAGTTAAAACTTGCCATATTTTTTCAGCAGAACTATCTATTGAAATATTTAGCACAACTGCATCATTCATTTATTTATATTTTATTAAAATTATCTTGTAAAAATTAATTTATCATCTGTTGATAAATTAGCATCAAAACGATAATCATCTATATCGTATGATTTTACTTCATCTAAGGTTTGAACATTATTTTCTGCACAAAAACGAGCCATAGAACCACGTGCATGTTTAAAATACATCATGATTTTTTTTAGTTCTCCATTTTTGTAATCCTGAAATTCTACATCTATAATTGGAGCTTTTAATGTTTTTTTATCCAATACTTTGATATACTCATTACTTGCTAAATTCAAGATAAATTCATCTTTTTTTAATTTTGAATTAAAAAAAGGTGTAAGAATTTCCTTCCAAAATCCATATAAATTTTTAGAACCATTTACATCTAATTTTGACCCCATTTCTAAACGATATAGCATTACTTTGTCAGTTGGACGTAATAAACCATATAATCCAGAAAGTAAGAATACATTTTTATCTAAATAATCTAACGATTTATCTTCTAATGTTTCAGCACCTAATCCTTTATAAACTTCGCCTTTAAAAGCTAATGCAGCAGGAATTGCCTGTTTTGTAGAAGGTTTAACTGTCCAAGATTGATTTCTCTCAACATTCATATCAGCAATATCTTTTGATATTTTCATCAGTTTTTCTAAATCTGATGAAGACATCTCCTTCATGACATTCATAATTTCTTGAGAATGATCTAAAAACTGGGGAGAAGTAGCTTTCCATTTCGCTTCAGTTTCTAAATTCATCATCTTAGCTGGTGAAAGTAATATTTTCATTTTTTCTTTTTTTAAAATTATAGATAATCTTCTATATCTCCTTTACCTTGTCGAAGCACATCTACCCCATCAGTCATATCTACAACTGTAGAAGCTATATTATCTCCATAACCACTATCAACTACAGCATCAACTAATTTTTCCCATTTCTCAAAAATTAATTCAGGATCAGTTGTGTATTCAATAATTTCGTCTTCATCATAAATTGACGTTGATGCAATTGGATTACCCAATTTTTCTACAATTGCACGAGGAACTAAATGATCTGGAACACGAATACCAACTGTCTTTTTACCTTTATAAGCAATTGGTAAATTTCTTGAAGCATTCATAATAAATGTAAATGGACCAGGTAAAGCCCTTTTTAATATTTTAAATGTTCCATTATCAATAGGTAAAGTATATTGAGACAAATGGCTTAAATCATTACATACAATTGAAAATTTAGCTTTATCAAGTTTTATTCCTTTAAAACGTGCCAATTTTTCCATTGCCTTTAGATTTGTTATATCACAACCAATCCCATAAACTGTATCAGATGGATAAATAACCAAACCTCCATTTTGTAATATCTTGACAACTTGTTCAATTGCTTTTTCTTGTGGATTTTCGGGATGAATTCTGATATACTCTGCCATAACAATGTCTTTTTCCAAAGATACGAAATAGACTTTAAATTAAATGTGAACAGTTTATTATAGTTTCTAATTACAGAATTGATTAAATTTATTCTACTGAAGAATAAATAATAGTTTTTAGTAAAATTTTATGATTTAAAACTCATTTTTTTGCATGAAAATTGTGTAAATTAAACTTATTAATTTAAAATGAACAAAATGAAAAAATTATTATTCACATTATTTTTAGTGCTAGGATTAGGATATACTTATGCGCAACAAAATCCAACTAAAACTACTGAAACAAAAAAAGAAGCAGTAAAGAAAAAAGTTGATAAAAAGACTACTAAAGCTGAAAATACAGCAGACAATAAAATAAAAAAAGCTGAAAAAAAAGCTGATAAGGCTGAAAAAAAAGTAAATACTACAACTAATTCAGTTCCTTTAAAAAAGGATGGAACCCCTGATAAAAGATATAAGTCTACAACAAAACATGTAAAAAAAGACGGAACTCCTGATAAAAGATATAAAGAAAATCAAACGAAATAATTGTTGATTTTTGAATAAAAAAGCACAATGAATAAATTTATTCATTGTGCTTTTTTTATGTTTTATGAGATGTCTTTGATTTAAGCTTTAAATAACTCGTTTAAATTAACTCCTCCAAAGTTACCTGAACTCATCATTAAAAATACTTTATCCTTTTTATCTAAAGATTCTATGTAAGACTGTAACTGTTCTCCATTCGTAAAAACTAAAATAGAATCGTCATCAAATGCTTTCTTAATATCTTCTGGAGATATCATTGGCATTCTTTTAATCTCTAAAGCTTCTGGACTATACATTACAATTTTAATATCAGCTTTATTTAAAGCTCCTTTATACTGAACTAAAAATTCTGGATTAAGAGATGAATAAGTATGTATTTCTAAACATCCAACTACTGTTTTATCTGCATACTGTTCCTTTACAGCATTAGTAACAGATGTAACTTTACTTGGTGCATGAGCAAAATCTTTATATGCTACAAAGTCATTTGTCTTATTGATTAATTCTAATCGTTTTGATGCTCCTTTAAAAGATTGAATTGCTTCATTAAAATCATCATCCATCACTCCAAGTTGTTTACAAATAGCTCTCGCTCCTTCTAAATTCATTAGATTATGATTTCCAAAAACTTCAAGAGGAATCGGTCCATCTTCAGTTTCTATAAAAGTAATACCATTGTCTATAAAATGTTCTGGTAAATGATAAGGAAATTTTTTTATAGCCTTTTCTGTTTCATCAACAATTTTTACAACTTCTTCATCTGTTTCGTTATAAATAAGTGCTCCTCCATTTACAATAGAATCAACAAATTTTGAAAATTGAGAAGTATAATCTTCAAAAGTTGGAAAAACATTAATATGGTCCCAAGCAATTCCTGATATTAATGCAATATTTGGTTGATAAAGTAAGAATTTTGAGCGACGATCTAGAGCAGATGATAGATATTCATCTCCTTCCATAATCATAAACTCATTATCATCTGTGAGTTTAACCATAACATCAAAACCATCTAATTGAGCACCAACCATATAATCAACATCAATATTATGGTAATGAAGAACATGTAATATCATTGATGTAATTGTAGTTTTTCCATGAGAACCACCAATTACAACTCTTGTTTTATCTTTCGACTGTTCATATAAATATTCTGGATAAGAATATATCTTAAGACCTAACTCTTGAGCACGTAACATTTCTGGATTATCAGCATGAGCGTGCATACCTAAAATAACAGCATCTATATCCTCTGTAATTTTTTCTGGGAACCATCCCATCTCTTGAGGTAAAATACCTCTTTGATTTAATCTAGTTTTTGATGGCTCAAAAATAGCATCATCAGAACCTGTTACTTGATATCCTTTTTCGTGCAAAGCAATTGCTAAATTGTGCATTGCACTTCCTCCAATTGCAATAAAATGAACTTTTTTCATTATATTATTGAGTAATATTTTTTAGTCTTTATTATTTTCTTCGTCGTATCCCATTTCATCGAAATCATCAAATTCTTCATCATCTTCATTAAGATAATCATCCAAAGAGATTTCACTATTTTCTGCAAGAATTTCTTCCATAGGACGAACACGATTAAATTCTGGTGCTTGTTCTATAGAATTCATTATTTTTTGCATAATATCATCATTAGAATCATTTTCATAATCGATATCTAATGGTTCCTTAAATGTAAGTGTTGCATTAATTCCTCGTTTTTTTATACGTAATCCTTTTTTATCAAAAGCACGACGAAAACCATCTATTACAACAGGAATTACAATTGGTTTATTTTTTTTAATAAGATGTGCAGTTCCTCTACGTCCTGGTGCAAAAGCTGTTGTAGTACCTTGTGGAAAGGTTACTACCCAACCACTCTGCAAAGCTATATCTATATTATTTATTTCGTTTAAATCAACTTTTCTATTTACGTTTTGTCCTTTCGCTCTCCACGTTCTTTTTACGGTTACAGCACCTGTATAAGCAAACAATTTTGTAAGAAGATTATCTTTCATTGTTTCTTCTGCAGCAACATAATAAAAATCAATTTTAGGATTCAATAAATAAATTGGATTTTTTATAGTATCTATAAATCCATTTTTTACACTACAGAAAACATGATACATAGCAAATACATCAGCAAAATAAGTTTGATGATTTGATACGAACAACACATTTTGTTTTGGTAAATGAACTAAGTTTTTAGTTCCTGTAACTTTTAATTTATTAAAGCCATTATATCTATTATAAGTAAATGAACCTAATAAGAAAATTAAAGTTCTTTTCAGGAAGTATAAATGTCCAAATGAATCGCGAAATGCATTCTTTTTTTTAGATTTTTGAGACACGTTTTTCTTTTTTTATGGTTACAAATTTAATACGATTTTCAAATAATCTTTAAATTCTTCTAAAATCATTGCTGTTGCTCCCCAAAGATATTCTTCATCTCCGATATTATAACCAGGAATTTCTACTGTTTGTCCAGAAAATTCACGTTCAAAAACTTCGAAATCTGCATTAAGGAATGCTTCAAGATCAATTGGAGCTATATATTCTACTTCTCTTTCCTCTGGTGCAAAATTTGGTTCTCCATGGTAAACACCGATATAAGGATAAACAAGGAAATTACTTGGTGGAATATAAATTTCACTTAACTGTTTTATAACTTCAATATTTTCATATTCTGCTCCTAATTCTTCAACTGTTTCTCTTATTGCTGTTTCATCAAAACTAATGTCCTGCTCTTCAAATTGTCCTCCGGGTAATGAGAATTGATGAGAATGTGTTCCATCATAATCAACACGCATTGTTATAGGAAACTCTATTTCACCAAACTCGTTCTGATACAATAATATCATTACAGAAGCTTGTTTAGGATTTGTTCTTTTTATATATTCTATATCATATTTTTGTCGATATGGGGGAGATAATTTTTCGTGTGATTCCCATCCAGTAAGTGGTTCTACACTTTCTGACAATAAATATTTAAGTTCTTCTAAATCTAAATACAATGTTTAATAATTTTAAAAAGGTAATAATGAGTTTTTTCTATGTTTGTAACCAAAGTTACGGATTTTCTATATAAGAATGAAAAATGAAAATCTATATCTATTAAGATAAATATAAATAAATATTGAAAATAAATTCAATAAGATATTTTATAATTGTAAATCAATCGTTTATTATATTTAGTTAATTTGCAAAAGTGATTGTAATGGAAAGCACGGCACGAAGTGTTTGCCCAAAATAAAATAGAGATGAATAAAAAATTATTCATCTCTACTATTGATTTATCTTAAGTATATTTTTTTTCTAAATAATAATAGAGTTTGATAAATAAATAAGAAAAAAATATTCCTATTAATGTTCCAAAAAAGATATCACCAGTAAAATGTACACCTACATATACACGACTATATGCTATGAGTAATGCCCACAAAATAAGGACATAAATTAACCATTTGTAATTTTTTCTGAGGATATAACCTATAAATATTGCTAATGCGATATGATTGGATGCATGAGCAGATGTAAAACCAAATCTTCCTCGACCTTCACAATCTATTGGTCTAAAAAGTCCTTGTATATCTGGATTATAACATGGTCTTAATCGTTGAAAATGATTTTTTATAATATTGGTAAACTGATCAGCACAAGCAATCATCAATGCAATACAAATACCAGCGATTAATGTTTTTTTCCAACCAAGTTTAAAATATAATAAAACTAAGAAAAAGACATATAGTGGTATCCATGTTTTTTTATTTGTAACACTTAACCAAAACCAATCCCATTGAGTATTTCCTAAATTATTAAAAAATAGAAAAAAATGAGCATCCCAATTAAAGTAATCTTGAATCATAAAAATAATTACCTACTTACAGAACCTCCTAATCCCAAAGCTTCATCTACAGAATTATTATGCTCCTTTGGAGCTTCATCTACAGAATTATTATGCTCCTTTGGAGCCTCATCTACTTGTTGTTTTAATTCTTCTTTTGGTTGTTCTACTATTTCTTCAATATTAACTACATTTACATCCTCCACAGGAACTACTGTTTCTGCTACTGGAATTGTATCAATAGTTTGAGGTTGTTCATGAATTATTTCATCAATCTCATTTACTGGATTACGAACTTCATCAAAAGATTTTTGAAAATCATCCATTGGATTCACTTTTTGAAATGAATTCTTAATATCATCCATTGGATTTAAATCCTTTATCGATTTCTGAATATCTTTTACAGGATTCACGTCCTCTACAGGGTTCATGATTTCTTGTTTTATATCTTCTGAAGCTTCTTTAAGTTTACGTACTGCACTTCCTAATCCTCTTGCTATTTCAGGGATTTTATCTGGTCCAAAAAGGACAACGGCTACGACCAAAATTATTACAATTTCCTCGAAGTCTAAAAACGCTGGGTATATTACTAAACTATTCACGAAACAAATGTACAAAATATGAAATGAGATAAAATAAAAAAACCATCAAATTTCTCTGATGGTTTTCTTAAAATTTATTTAAAATATGTTATTATTTGTTCATTTGTCCTTTTTTCGTAAAATCATACAATAAAGGAGAAGCTACAAAAATAGATGAAAATGTACCGATAATGATACCTACTAATTTTGCAAACATAAACCCTTTGATTGATTCTCCACCAAAAGCAAAGATGATTAATACAATAAGGAAAGTAGATAATGATGTATTAATTGTACGAGATAATGTTTCTGAAGTAGAAATATTAATAATATCATACAAATTATGATTTTTCTCTACAGTTAAGTTTTCACGAATACGATCTAAGATAATAATCGAGTCATTCATAGAATAACCAATTACTGTAAGAATCGCAGCTATGAAGGCTTGATCAATCTCCATGTTGAAAGGTAAAATTCCTTTGAAGAAAGAGAAAACTCCTAATACAATGATAACATCGTGTGCTAATGCAATAATTGTTGATAAAGAGAATTGCCAACGTTTGAACATCACGATTAAGTAGAAGAAAATTGCTACTAAAGCTAATGATACTGCAATGTAAGAAGCTCTTGTTGTATCATCGGCAATTGTAGGACCTACTTTTGCTGATGACATAAGACCGATAGTTGCATTATCTTCTGAGAAATCTTTTTCAGACATTTTAGCTGGTAAATAAGGTTTTAAACCAGTGTATAATTTGTCTTTGATCTCATCATCTACGCTTGTACCATCTTCATCAGCTTTATATGCTGTTGTAATTTTAACTTGATTTTGACCTCCATAAGTTTTAACTTGAGGAATCAATTTTTCACCATCATATAGAAAAACATCTCCTAAACTTTCTGCTATTTCTTGTGCATCTACATTTTTATCAAAACGAACTGTATAAGTGCGTCCTCCTTGAAATTCGATACCCATATCAAATCCTTTAGTAAAAATAGAAATTAAAGCTGCAATTGTTAAAACAATAGAAATGATATAAGATATTTTTCTAGTTTTTAATAAATCTACATGGATATTTTGTAACCAATGAGCTGTAAAGCTTGTGTAAAAAGGAACTGATTTTCCTTTTGCTAATCTACCTTCTACGAAATATCTTGTAATAAAAATAGATGTAAATGTAGAAGTAAAAATACCAATCATAAATGTTGTAGCAAAACCAACAACAGGACCTTTACCAAAGAAAAACAAGATTAATGCTGTGATAAATGATGTTGAGTTAGCATCTATAATTGCAGAGAATGCTCCTTTCCAAGAGTAAGCAAAATCTACTGCATGACGTAGAGATTTTCCTTTTCTAATTTCTTCTTTTACCCTTTCGTAAATAAGAATATTAGCATCCATACCAGTAACTAACGTTAAGATAATACCTGCGATACCTGGTAAAGATAATGTCGCTTTTAAAGAAACTAAGAATCCTAATAAGAATAATAAGTTAATGATTAATGCAACGTTAGCATAAATACCTGCACGGCTGTAATAGAAAACCATCCAAATTAATACTAATGCAAATGCACAACCAAACGCAATTAAAGAACTATTAATAGCTTCTTGACCTAATGATGGTCCAACAACTTCAGCAGAAACTATTTTTGAAGATGCTGGTAAAGAACCTGCTTGTAAAATGTTTGCTAAATCTTTTGCTTCTTCTAAAGTAAAACTACCAGAAATTTGAGAGTTACCTCCAGTAATTTGATTTTTGATATTTGGTGCAGAATAGACCATGTTATCTAAAACAATTGCAACACCTTGTCCATTACGATCAGTTGCAGAAGGTTTTAATTCATCAGTAATACGAGCCCATTCTTGTGCTCCTACTTGATTCATTTGCATAGAAACTACAGGTTCATTTGTAAGAGATCCTGCGCTACGTTCAGCAGATGCAGAAACAACTTTATCACCTGTAATTAATGGTTCTTGTGTTCCATTTTTACCTTTTAAAACATAAAATTCTAATAATTTAGAAGCGTCTTTTGAATTAACAGCTATTCTACCTAAATCCATTGGCTTATTAGCCCAAGAATATTTATAATTTCTTATGTTAGATGGTAAGTTTGGTACAAAAGTTTTGTCTTGTAAAACTCTATTTACGACAGCAGTATCTTTTACATCAACAACAAAAGTCGCGTTAGAACCTATTGGTTGCATAACTTCTCCTAATGTTTTTATAACCTGACCTTTTTGATTTTTAATGTTATATTTTTCAGTATTAACTCCTGCAAAATATGACATAACAGTAGGATCTTGACGAACAACTTGTAAAAACTCTAATTTAGCTGTAGATTGTAATAATTTCTTTACACGGTCAGTATCAGATACACCTGGTAATTCTACTAAAATTCTACCATCACCTTTATCTCCTAAACGTTGAATTACTGGTTCTACAACACCAAATTGATTAATACGAGAACTTATGACATCGTATGCTGTAGCAACTTTAGCTTCTATATCTTTACGAATAACTGCTTTAACTTGATCATCAGAAGCGTTATAAGCAATTTTATCAGCATTATTTTTATTTCCAAATAAATCTGCTGCTGCATATTTAGTACCTCCTTTTATTTTATCAAATTCTTGAAAAAATAATTCCACATAAGGTACATTTCCATTCGTTTTTTGAGCTTTATCTGTTGAATCTAAAGCTGTAGTTAACATTGGATTTTTACTGTTTGCAGCTAAATTTTCGATTAAATCTCTTTCAGAAACTTGTAAAATTACGTTTATACCTCCTTTTAAATCTAATCCTAAATTGATTTCATTGTTTTTGGCATAATTATAATCATATTTTATAATTCCTAAATCTAATGGATGTTGAGCAATACTATCCAAAATTCTTGGTTCGTCTTCTGGCTTACTCGCTAATCGAGCCGCCTCATGCTCTACTTTAGTTGTGTACCAAGTATAACTTAGTTGTCTGATACACAAGAGACTTAAAATAATTGCAAATGTTGCAATGAGCCATCTTCCTCGCATAATGTTTAATTGATAAATAAATTTTGACGGACAAATATAACAGTCTTAAGATTACTTTCACAATTTTTAAGACAGATTATATAAAAATCCTTAGTTATAATAGTTAAATTGTTATCTAAAAAATATACTTATTAGGTATTTTTATTACTTTTTATTCATAATATAATCATAGTTATAAATACTTGATGTTTTAGTATCATCATCATTATCTTCACATAAATACAATGAATATTTATTATTCATTTTTTTTAATAATGCTAATCCTTCAATCTTTTTATCATCAGATATTTTTTCCCAATGAATCAATTTCATTTTATCTAAATCTATCTCTCCAATAATAGAACCTTTTATTTCTCCATCAAATTGAGTTGTACTGCTAGATTCTACTGTTGCTGTAAATAAGACTTTATTATTCTTTATTAAAATTGCATCCGAAAAAGTAGTTAATTCATTATTTAATTTTGGTAATTGAATCGGAAAAAATTCTATTTTTTTATTTTGAAGATCATTAATTTTTCCATGAATCTTAAAAATTCCATTGATTTGCGACTTTCCATTACCCCTATTAAATAAATAAGTAAATCTTTTACTAGCAATGACTCCTTCAATATTAAAATCTTTTTCAGAAAGATTAGAAACTTTTAAAAATTCATTGTATAATTCTTTATATGATAAATTTTCAACTTTTTTTGATTTTATATTATAAGCTATTAAATCAAATCTATTTTTTTTAGATCCAGAACCTAAAATATATATATCATTACCATATTTTGTAATTGATTCAAAATCGGGCTTATCTTTTTTATTAATTTTATCAAAAGAAATTTCTGGATTCAAATCAATTCTATCTACACTATTATTTTTTAAATTATAGATGTATAAATTTGAGTCATTATCAGCTATAGCATAAACTTCATTCTTATGAACAACTAATCCAGAGGCTGCTCCTAATCCATTTATTAGAAAAACAAACTTTAAAAAAATATTATAAAATAGCATCAATTTTTTGTTATAAAATTTAATGGGTTCAAAAGTAATTAAAGAATATCACAAACCTAGATTAATAAATGATTTTTTATCAAAAAAGATTTATAAATTCGCAAAAAATTACGCTCGTAAAAATATGAAAAAAATACTGAAAATATATATTGATGCTTATAGTGGTCTTTCTCAAGAATCTTGGATGCTAGCAATTGTTATGCTACTAAATAGAATGGGTTCAATGGTTCTTCCTTTTTTAGGTATTTATATGATTTCTGAGCTAGGTTTTACTTTGGAAAATTCAGGAATTGTTCTTAGTTGTTTCGGAATTGGATCTGTAATTGGATCTTGGTTCGGTGGATGGATAACAGATAAAATTGGAAATTTTAAAGTGCAAGCATTAAGTTTATTTATTAGTGCACCTATGTTTTTAACTTTACCTTTGTTTAAAACAGTTGAGTCTTTTGCTATTATTATGCTTGTTCTTAGTATTGTAAGTGAAATGTTCCGTCCTGCAAATTCTGTAGCTATAACTAGATATGCAAGAAAGGAAAATATCACAAGAGCATTTTCTTTAAATAGAATGGCCCTTAATTTAGGGTTTTCAATTGGTCCATCTATGGGAGGTTTCTTATCTACTTACTCATATAACTTACTTTTTTATTGTAATGCAGCAACAGCTCTTATAGCTGGAATTGTTTTTGTCTTTTTTTTCAAAGGAAGAAAAGAAAGAAACTCTTCTGATAATTCAGAAAATAACCAAGAGAAAGAAGTTATAAAAGAACGAAATGCATACACAGATGTTCCATTTTTAATTTTTAATATTTTCTGTATTTTATTTTCAGTTGCATTTTTTCAAATTTTAAATACTCTTCCTCTTTTTTATAAAGAAGTAGTCCATTTAACTCAATCCGAAATTGGTTTATTAATGGGATTTAGTGGAATATTAATAGTCGTTTTTGAAATGTTATTAATTCATTATACTGAAAAAAAATTTAATATTACTCAATTATTAGTTTTTGGTTCATTTATCACAGCTATAAGTTATTCTATATTTATTTTTAATCACACCTTAGCATTTTTATATCTTGCAATAGGAATGATGTCTATTGGAGAAATGCTTGTACTTCCACTTATGTCTACTGTAACTGCATTTCGATCAGAGAAAAATAATAAAGGGGCTTATATGGGATTAAATGGAATGTCAGTTTCTTTTGCATTTATAATATCTCCATTTCTAGGCACACATATAGCTACTTCTTTTGGTTTTAATACTTTATGGATGATTACTAGTATTATATTAATTATTGTTGCAATTGGCTATCATTTTTTTACCAAAGCACTTTTACCAAAAAATCTTTAAGTTTTTCTTATCTTCGAGAAATATAATTAGAATTATAACATGAAAGTATATACAAAAACTGGAGACAACGGTACAACTGGATTATATGGTGGTAACAGAGTTTCTAAAAATAGTCTAAAAATAGAATCTTATGGTACAGTTGATGAACTTAACTCTTATTTAGGTTTAATCCGTTCTTATAAGATTAATCCAGCATTAGAAGAAGAAATTATTATTATCCAAAAAGATTTATTTAATCTAGGAGCTGAATTAGCAACTCCTGTAGAAAAATTATATTTAGCTAATGGAGAGCCTCGAATTCCTAAAATGATTTCTAATGAAGATATCGAACAGTTAGAAAATTGGATTGATGACATGGAAGAACAATTAGAAAAATTATCTCATTTTATCTTACCAGGAGGAAATAAAGCTGCTTCTCATGCTCACATAGCAAGATGTATTTGCAGAAGAGCAGAACGATTAGTTGTTGGATTAAAAGAAGTTGAAGAAGTACGTATTGAACTATTTCAGTACTTGAATCGCCTTTCTGATTATTTATTTGTTTTAGGCCGTAAAATTGCTAAAGATAATAATCATGAGGAAATAAAATGGATTCCAGGTGAATAGTAATAAAGTACTTTTATTTTTAAATGGAGAAATTCCTGATATTTTACCGAATACAGAAATCTATGATATGATCTTTTGTACAGATGGAGCATTAAATTATTTAGATAAATTAAATATAAAACCAAATATTGTTTCTGGGGATTTTGATTCTATCAATACAAATAAAATTTCTGATGATATAGAAATTATTGCAACACCAAATCAAGAAGATACTGATTTTGCAAAAGCATTAGATATTATTATTGATAAAGGTTTTGAAAGTGTAGATGTATTTGGAGCAAGCGGTAAACAACAAGATCATTTTTTAGGCAATTTAAATGCTGCTTTTCGTTTTAAGAATAAATTGAAAATAGTTTTCTATGATAATTATAGTACCTATTTTTTTGCAGAAAAAGAAACTCTATTAGAAGGTTATTTTGGAAGAACAATTTCATTATTACCTTTTTCTGAATGTAAAAATATCACAACGAAAGGATTAGAGTTTTCTTTAAAAAATGAGGATTTAAATTTACTTTCTCGTATTGGCACTAGAAATAGAGCAATAGACGATCACGTAGAAATTAAATTTACAGAAGGAAATTTAATCATTTTTATAATAAATCAAGAGTTTCCTATTTTATTAGCATAAAAAATTAAAACCATTTTTAATAAATCAATTCTAAAACAACTTATTATATGAACAAGGCATCAATTATAGTAGCCTCAATACTATCTGTTGCAGTAGTAATTGCAACAATTATTATAGGTAATGATTATAAATATAAATTCAAGGTGAATGAATCCATTAATATAACTGGAAATGCATTAAAAGATTTTAATGCTGATTTAGTTAAATGGAGAGCGACTTATAGTAGAAATAATTTTGATTTAAAAAGTGCTTCAGAACAATTAAAAGATGATCAAGGAGTTGTAAAAAACTTTTTAATTTCTCAAGGAATAAAATCAAATGAAATTGTATTTGAAGCAGTAAATATTTCTAAAGATATAAGATATGGGACTGATCCTAATGGAAATTCCATTTCTCAATTTAATGGTTATATTTTATCTCAAGATGTTACAATTGAATCTAAAGATTTAGATAAAATAGAAAAAGCTTCAAGAGAAATTTCTAATTTAATTAGTCAAGGAATTGAGCTTAATTCATCTAATCCAAATTATTATTATTCAAAACTTGAAGATTTAAAACTTGAATTAATTGCACAAGCATCTGAAAATGCAAAACAAAGAGCAGAAAATATAGCTACAAAATCAGGGAGTAAACTAGGTCATTTACAAAAAGCTGATCTTGGAATTTTTCAAATCACTGGTAAAAATGATAATGAAGATTACTCTTATGGAGGAGCATTTAATACAACTTCTAGACAAAAAACAGCTCAAATAACAGTGAAAGCTAGTTTTAGCACTAACTAAAAACTATAAACAACTATTTATTAAATTGATATAATTTTATGGCTTCAGGAATTTTTGCAATACTAGATGATATTGCAGCATTAATGGATGATGTAGCAGTAACAAGTAAAGTTGCAGCAAGTAAAACAGCAGGAATTTTAGGTGATGATTTAGCTGTAAATGCAGAAAAAGCTACAGGTTTTTTATCTTCAAGAGAAATACCTGTCTTATGGGCAATTACAAAAGGATCATTTATTAATAAATTAATTATTGTCCCTATTGTATTAGTACTAAATCATTTCTTACCAGAAGTAATAAAATATATTTTAATACTTGGAGGTTTTTACCTAGCTTTTGAAGGTGTCGAAAAAATTCTTCATTATGTATTACATTCTTCAAAAAAAGGACATGAAGTTATAGAAAAACATGAAGAAGAAGAAAATAAATCTGTTTCTGAAAAAGCAAAAGTAAAATCTGCTATTATAACAGATTTTATACTTTCTATAGAAATTGTAATTATTGCTTTGAGTACTGTTCTGAATGAGCCAATGCTTACACAAGCAATAACTGTTGCTATTATTGCAATTTTAGCTACAATTGGTGTTTATGGAATAGTTGCACTTATTGTACGAATGGATGATGCTGGTTACAAGTTAATTAATGTATCTAAAAACAAAGGAATGATTTCTAAATTAGGTCATTTATTAGTTAAGGCTCTACCCTATGTAATAAAATCCTTAGGAGTAATTGGAACAATAGCATTAGTACTTGTATCTGGAGGTATTTTTGTTCATAATATTGACTATATTCATCATCATTTACCTAATATTCCTTCTATTATTAGCGAAGCCATGATAGGACTTATAGCAGGGACAGTAGCTGTAGCTATTATTAATCTTACAAAAAAAGTTTTAGGAAAAAAATAAATAATTTATAGGGTTTTAGGAAAATTCCAAAAAGGTCAGATAGTTAAATATTTAACTATCTGACCTTTTTTTATTCATATAAATAACTGATTTAAAACAAATAGTACTACTAATTTAAAAAAAACAAGATTTAAATCATTTAAAAAATTATTAGAAAGAGATAAAGATTAGTAGATTTGTATTCTAATTTAGACTAATTAAAAATAATGAAACAATTTTTTATACCTTTTCTTTTAATATCTACTCTTTTGAATGCACAAAAATTTGAAGAAGTACAAACCAATATCTCAAATTATGGTTATGGTTCTCTAAATATTGGAGACTTTAACAATGATGGATTTCAAGATTTACTGATATGTGGTGATAATACATATTCACAAACACAATGTGATATCTATAAAAATGACAATGGAATATTTACACATTTCCAAAAATTACCTCAATCTACATATTTAGGAGATTTAAGGTTTGTGAACTTAAGAAATGATGATACTCTAGATATCATTTTAACAGGTCAAAACAGAGAAAATATAAGAGAATATAAAACATATCAGTACCAATTTAAAAATAATAATTATGAATTAATAAATTCAAGAGATGGTGGTAAAATCTATTCAAGTTTTGCATATGCCGACTTTGACCACGATGGCCAATTAGATCTTTTTTTAAATGGAATCGAAAATTCTACTCATGATGAAATTGGAAAATATTTACTCCACTTTCTAAAAAATAATAAAGGTGAATTAACATATTCAGAATTATTAGGTGGAAGTCAAAATGGAGACTTTGTTATCTCTGATTTTAATAATGACGGTTTATTAGACATAGCTATTTTTGGTATTAATGGAGAAAATGAATCCGAAGAAGAATATGGTGCTTTTTTCAATATTTATTTAAATAATAATGGTACTCTAGAGTTAAGTGAAGAAAAATATGGAATGCTAAATGGTTCTATACAATCTGCCGATTTTAACGGTGATGGTTTTCAAGACATTGTAATCACTGGTTTAGGAAAAAATGCTAATGATTCCCCTACTACATTATATTTAGAAAATGATGGATATGGTAAATTCATCGAACATGATTTAGGAAAAGGTGTACAAACATTTAGTTCTGTAAAATCAATGGATATTGGAGATTTAAATAATGATGGATATTACGATATTCTAATGATTGGTGAAGATGAGGAAGGTGAATATTCATCAAAAATATTTACATATAATCCCCAGTCAAAAGATTTTTCATTAGAAGAAAATACTGGTTTAGGCGTATTTTCTATCTCCACAAGTCTACGATTATTTGATTATAATAACGATAATCATTTAGATCTTGTTGTCGTAAGTGGAGATGAATTATATGAACCTAAAACATCTTTATATAAAAATATATCAACAGAAACTAATAATGCTCCTACCCCTCCTACAAGTTTAAAAGTAAATACATCAGATGATAAAGCTATATTTTCTTGGAATGGTGCAACAGATGATAAAACACCTATTAATAGCTTACAATATGAATTAAGTATTGGATCAGAAAAAGGTAAGTCTGACATTTTGAAATATATTGTAACGACTAATAATTGGTTTATAAATAAAGATTTTCTACCAAAAAATTTCTACTGGTCAGTTAAATCTATTGATGCATCAAGAGTATATTCAAAAAAATCAGACGAACAATCAGTAGATAATTTATCTACAAATGATATAACAATCAAAGATTTAAAAATTTATCCTAATCCTACACGTGATTTTATAAATATTCAATCAACAAAAACAATTAAAAACATGAACATTTACAACCTATCAGGTCAAAAAGTTATGTCTCAGTCAAATTCAAAAACTGTTAATGTACATTCTTTAAATAGAGGAATATATATTGTAGAAATAACATTAGAAGATGGCCAAACAGTAAAAACAAAATTAATTAAACAATAAATTTAATCTCTTTTCTTAATATTTTTGCAACTTAATGAAGCACAGAATCTAATTGAAAGATTCTGTGTTTTTTATTTTAAATTATTCTTAAAATATTAAAATAAAAAAGCTCCCTAAATTAGAGAGCTTAATATTATTATATTAAATAGAGAAATTATTCTTTTATACGTTCAACGTAAGAACCATCTTCTGTATTAATTTTTACTTTATCTCCTTCATTAATGAATAAAGGTACTCTAATTTCTGCCCCAGTTTCTGTTGTAGCAGGTTTAGTAGCATTTGTAGCTGTATCTCCTTTTAAACCTGGTTCAGTATATGTAATTTCCATAATTACAGTATTTGGTAATTCTGCTGCCAAAGCAGTTTCATCTGAAGCACGGAATAAAATTTTAATTTCGTCACCAGCTTTCATAAACTGAGCATTGTCAATTAAATCTTTATTTAAATAAACTTGAGAGAAATCATCATTGTTCATAAAATGGAAACCATTATCATCCTCATATAAATATTGATAATTTCGTGTTTCAACACGAACTTCTTCAATTTTATGACCAGCAGAAAACGTATTGTCTAATACTTTTCCGTTTGTTAAAGATTTTAATTTTGTACGAACGAAAGCAGGACCTTTACCTGGCTTAACATGTAAAAATTCGATAATTTTGTATGTATCATTATTAAATACAATACATAAACCTTTTCTAATATCAGCAGTTGTTGCCATTTTATATTTTCTTTATTTATATTATTTAATTAAACTCCAGAGCTATATCCTTTCATAATACCTCTATCACTTGTATTGATAAAATCTAAAATAACTTCGCGATAATGAGAATCAGGAAATTTCTCTAATATTTGTTCAACAGCTTGAGACACATTATTTTTTTGTTGATATAAAATTCTATATATCCCTTGAATTTCAAAAATTTCTTCAGAAGTAAAACCTTTTCTTCTTAAACCTATTGCATTTACACCTGCGTAAGAAACTGGATTCTTAGCCGCTTTAACATAAGGAGGAACATCTTTTCTGATTTGCGTAGCTCCAGCAATAAATGCATGTTCTCCAATTTTAGTAAATTGATGTACAGCACTATAACCACCAATAAAAGCATTATCTCCAACTTCTATATGTCCTGCAAGTCCAACTGAATTAACGATAACAACATTATCTCCAATAACACAATCATGTGCTATATGAGCTGTAGCCATAATCAAACAGTTTTTTCCAACTTTGGTGAAACCTAATGCACTTGTACCTCTGTTAACCGTAACACATTCTCTTATAGTTGTATTATCTCCTATGTATGTTAAAGTTTTTTCTCCTTCGTATTTTAAATCTTGAGGTTCACCAGAAATAACGGTACCAGGATAAATTTTACAATTTTTTCCAATACGCGCACCTGACATAATAGTTACATTTGGTCCTATCCAAGTTCCTTCTCCAATCTCAACATCTTCATAAATTGAAGAAAAAGGACTAATAGTAACATTCTCTCCTATAATTGCAGATGGATGAACATATGCCATCGGATGATTCATAACTTCCATTTCTTTTTTATTATTCTTTTGTAATAACTGCCATCATTTCTGCTTCAACAGCAATTTGATTATTTACATATCCAATTCCTTGCATATGAACAATACCTCTTCTGATAGGTTCTACTAATTCTAATTTAAATACAAGTGTATCTCCAGGGATAATTTTGCGTTTAAATTTAGCATTTTCAATCTTCATGAAATATGTTGAATAATCCTGAGGATTATCTAATTCTCCTAAAATCAGTAAACCTCCTAATTGAGCCATTGCTTCAATTTGTAATACTCCTGGCATAACAGGCTCTTTTGGAAAATGACCTACAAAGAATGGTTCATTCATTGTAACATTTTTAACCCCAACTAATCCTGTTGATGTTTTTGAAATTACTTTATCTATCAACAAAAAAGGAGGACGATGTGGTAATAATTTCATGATATCATTAATATCATATACAGGATCAACACTTAAATCAAATTCTGGAACCTTATTACGTTGAGCCAACTTTATTTGCTTACTTAATTTTTTTGCAAAATTAGTATTAGTATGATGACCAGGTTTAGTTGCTATAATTTTAGCCTTTAACTTTTTACCAACTAATGCTAAATCACCAACAACATCTAATAATTTATGACGAGCAGCTTCATTAGGATAATGTAATGTCAAATGATCTAAAATACCATTTGGACGTATAGATACATCTTCTCTATTAAATGCTTTACATAATTTTTCTTTTGTTTCTGGAGTGATTTCTTTATCTACATAAACTATTGCATTGTCAAGATCTCCACCTTTTACTAAACCAGCTTCTAATAATTGTTCTAATTCATGTAAAAAACAAAAGGTTCTTGCCTGAGAAATTTCATTTTTGAAATTTTTCATCGAAGATAAAGTAGCATTTTGTGTTCCTAAAACTTTAGTACCAAAATCCACCATTGCAGTAACTTGATATTCATCAGATGGAATTGCCGTTATTTCTGATCCAGTTTCTGGATCAACATAAGTAACAATTTCTTTTATTCTGAAGTATTCTCTATCTTTATCTTGTTCTACAATTCCTGCTTTTTCAATAGCCTCTACAAAAAACTTAGAAGAACCATCCATAATTGGAGGCTCAGCATTATCTATCTCAATGTAGCAATTATCTATATCCATTCCTACCAAAGCTGCTAAAACATGCTCTGTAGTAAGAATTTTAACGCCTTTTTTTTCTAAAGTAGTTCCTCTAGCAGTACTTACAACATATTGTGCGTCAGCTTCTACCTGAGGTTGCCCTTCTAAATCTGTTCTTACAAAAATAAATCCTGTATCAGGATCTGCAGGTTTGAATGTTAAAGTCACATCTTTCCCTGTATGTAAACCTACACCTTTTAAAACGGCTTCATTTGCTAAAGTTTTTTGCTTATCAGACATTAACTTTTATTTTTGTTTGATTTCTTTTTCTAAATTTTCTATTCGTTTCACTATTTCTGGAAACTTTCTAAAGTATACATACGATTTTCTAAAACTTGATGCTTCCATTGCTGGTGAACCATACAACTGTGTTTTACTTTCTATATCATTATTTATACCACTCTGAGCTTGTATTTGGACATAATCACCTATTGTTAAATGTCCTACAATACCAACTTGACCTCCAATCATACAATTACGCCCAATTTTTGTTGAACCAGCAATACCTGATTGAGAAGCAATTACAGTATTTTCTCCAACTTGTACATTATGAGCAATCTGGATTTGATTATCTAATTTCACTCCTTTTCTAATAATAGTAGATCCCATTGTTGCTCTATCAATAGTTGAACCTGAGCCTATTTCCACATTATCTTCAATTACAACATTCCCTATCTGAGGAATTTTTTCAAAAGAACCATCAGCGGTTGGTGCAAAACCAAACCCATCAGAACCTATGACAACATTTGAATGAATAATACAATTTTTTCCTATTTTAGAATCTTCATAAACTTGTACACCAGAAAATAAAATAGTATTGTCTTCTATTATAACATTATCTCCTATTGTTACACTAGGATATATTTTTACATTATTTCCTAATATAACATTTTTCCCAATATAAGAAAAACTTCCAACATATACATTTTCTCCCAATGTAGCAGATGTGTCTATCTTTGATAACTCTTCAATCCCTATTTTATTATTCTTTACAGAATTATAATATTGTAATAATTGTGTAAAAGCGTGATAAGCATCTTCTACAACTATTAAAGTAGAAGATATAGAATCTGTTGCTACAAAATCCTTGCTAACAATAACAATTGATGCGCGAGTTGTATAAATGAAATGCTCATATTTCGGATTTGCTAAAAACGAAATAGACCCTTCTTCTCCTTCTTCTATTTTCGACAAAGTCGAAACTTCTACATTTTCATCCCCTTTTATAGTACCTTGCAACAATTGCGCAATTTCTGTAGCTTTAAATTTCATAGTCTGCAAAACTAATAATTATTCTTAAATTTTTAAAATGAATATTTAAGTTATTTATTTTTATTATCAAAGATTATAAATGAATAATTTAAATACTATGATAATGTATTTTTATAATTTCTTTTTGTAAAAATTGCGTTAATAAACTTTTCCCAGAATTCGAAATTTCTTTGACAGAACCATTTTTAAACAAAATTTTTATAGGACTTTTATTCTTGTCATAAGGAACAACTTTTATTGTTGTTTGCTCTACAAAATAGCTAGCGTCATCTATTAGATATTCTTTTTTTACACGATCTCTTTCTTTTAAAAATTCGTTATCAGATATTTTTTCTTCTAGAAGATAAGATTTAGGTAAAACTCTCTGTATAATATTTTTAGACAATTTACTTAAAATAAAATCGTCATGAAATTGCCACTCTTTAATTGCTGATAGAACATCTGAATCGTCAAGAAAAGTAAAAATTTCTAATCCTTTTTTTGTAGAAATTCCTTCTTGATTTTCTTGTAAAAAATAATTTAATGCTGACGTTGCAAAAAGTTTTTCTCCTTTTTTTGTTAATTCTTTTGCTCTACGCAAAACACTAATTAAAAAATTTTCTGCTGTAAATGATTTTTTATGCATATAAACCTGCGTATACATAAACATTCTAGCCATTAAAAATTTCTCTACAGACGGAATTCCTTTTGCTTCAATTACTAATTCATTATTGGAAACATTCATCATAGAAATTATTCTTTCTGGATTTATACTTCCTTCTACAACTCCAGAATAAAAACTATCTCTTTTAAGATAATCCATTCTATCGCAATCTAATTGACTTGAAACCAGTTGAGTTAAAAATTTTTTTGAATAATTACCTTTAAAAATTTCTATTGCTAAAGTTAATTCTCCATTAAAAAAGATATTCAATTCTTCCATTAGACGAAGTGATATCTGTTCGTGATTAGAATTTTTTATAATTGAATGCTCTAATGAGTGAGAAAAAGGACCATGTCCTAAATCATGTAGTAATATAGCAATAAGAACTCCATTTTCTTCCTCTAATGTAATTTCAACATCTTTTCTTTTTAAAATGTTAAGTGCTTTTTGCATTAAGTGCATACAACCTAAAGCATGAAGAAATCTAGAATGTTTAGCTCCAGGATATACTGTTTCAGTTAATCCTGTCTGTGAAATCCTGCGTAATCTCTGAAAATAAGGATGTTGAATAATTTGATAAATTAATTCATTAGGTATTGTTATAAAACCATGAACTGGATCATTTATTATCTTTAACTTATTTTTGTTTAATGAATTCAAACGCTATATTTTGTAACAAAGATATAAAATATAGCTATTTAATGTATAAAAATCACTAAATAGATTGTAATTATATCATAAATTTTCATTAAACAATATAATTACAATTAAATAAGATGAATAAAAAAATTATTTATTTGTTAAATAACTTATCATTTCATTATTTTCTTGAAGTTTTGCATGATCTAACGCTGTTTTTCCACTTGAATCTTTTATTGATAAATCAGCTCCAGCAGAAATTATTCTTTTCGCAACATCATTTCTTCCAAAAGTAACTGCAAAAATAAGTGATGTAGCTCCGTTAAAGTTAACTTCATTTACATTTGCTTTATTGTCTAATAATAGATTAATCATCTCTAAATTACCTTTAAATGAAGCTCCCATCATTGCATTATTACCCGATAAATCTTGAGCATCAGGATTTGCTCCTTTTTCTAAAAGTTTCTTTGCTACTTCTATATTTCCATTGTATACAGCTAAAATTAATGGCGTAAAACCTTTAGAATCTTTCAGATTTATATCTTCTCCTCTATCAATTAATTGTTCTGTTAAAGGTAAATTATTTGTTCTTACTGCAGAAAATAAATCTTGAGCTATAACAAAGTTTCCTATTATAAATAGGAATAAAAATTTTATAATTATATTTTTCATTTTACTATTTTCTATCAATTAAACTAGGAGCAAAAGTTCATTTGCTCCAAAAATTTTATATGTTATAAATATTGTTTTATATCACTTAAGGATGTATTTGTCGATTTTAATAAACGATTTCCATATTCTTTATTTGCTTGGTAAAAATGAGCAATCATCTTATGAACTATTACTTTATTTTTCACACTATTTAAAGCTCCTGATAAATTCTTTATTAAATTATCTTTATCTTTTTTAGAAAATGATTCATACAATTCTCCAGCTTGTTTAAAGTTATTTTCTTTATCAATTACATGCTGTGTTGTAACTGTACCAGCTGGAAAAACTGATTTAGAATATTTAAACTTACTGTTATCAACAACGTTTGGTAAGTTAGTTGATGGTTGATAATTTACATCTCCTTCTTGTTTTCTAATTGACATATATCCATCCTGATTATATGTTTTCACTTCATTGATTGGTGAATTCACTGGTATTTGTTGAAAATTTCCTGATAAACGATGACGTTGTGTATCAAAATATGAGAATAAACGTCCTTGCAATAATTTATCTTCAGAAGCTTCTATACCTGGAATTAATGTAGCTGGAGAAAAAGCAGATTGTTCTACTTGTTGAAAATAATTAGTTGGATTTTGGTTCAATGTCATTGTTCCAACTTTTATAAATTTTGCTACAGATTCTGGCCAAATTTTAGTAACATCTACTGGATTAAAATCTAAATGATCAAAATCTTCTTTTTTCAACATTTGTACATACAAATCCCATTTTGGATAATTCCCTTTTTCTATTTCATTATGTAAATCTAACGTCGCATGTTCTATTTGAGTCGCTTGAATTTGATTCGCCTCCTCTTGCGTCAAATTTTTTATTTGTTGTTGAGGAATCCACTTGTACTTCACATAAGTTACTTCTCCTTTATTGTTTACCCATTTATAAGCATGTACTCCATTTCCTTCCATTTGACGAAAATTAGCTGGTATTCCATAATCTGAAAATAACCATGTTAACATGTGTGTAGATTCTGGTAAATTGGAAAAGAAATCAAATACACGATTTGGATCTGATGCACCGTTTGTTAGTGGAGATGGTTTAAAAGCATGAACCATATCTGGGAATTTTATTGCATCGCGAATAAAGAATACTGGTAAATTATTACCTACTAAATCATAATTTCCTTGCTCCGTATAAAATTTAACTGCAAAACCTCTTGGATCACGGTATGTTTCTGGAGAACCTTGCTGATGTGTTACTGTAGAAAAACGAACAAATAGAGGTGTTTTTTTTCCTGCAGAAGATAAAAAATCAGCCATTGTAACATCAGAAAAATCAGAAGTAGCAATAAATTCACCAAAAGCTCCTGCTCCCCTAGCATGTACAACTCTTTCTGGAATTCTTTCTCTATCAAAAGCCGCAAGCTTCTCTATTAAATGAATATCTTCAAGTAATACTTGTCCATTATTACCAATTGTTTTGGAATTTTGATTATCTCCAACTGGAGATCCTGTGTTTGTAGTTAATTGTTGTGAAAAACCTACTGTAGAAAGAAAAACTAACCCTAAAACTCTTTTTTTCATTGTATTAATATTTAATTTTTATTACTTGTAAATAATTTTCAGCAAAACTAAATGTCTACAAACTATAAATCAAATCTATAAAATCTATGTTTTATAAGATTTTTTTATAGATTTTAATTATCAATTAGTTATAATTAAATTTAACAACACATCATATTTTATTATTTTATAATAGATTTTAATTATTAGCTTTATAGTAAATAATTTGCAAAATCAATAATTAGAATAGATTAATTATTATCTATCTATTTAAAAATATGGTCTTTCTGTATAAAAGTGTGAATACAATTTAATATTTTAGTCTAATGTTTAACATACAATTTTGATTTTAACATTTACTATATCTCTATATTTGGTACAATTCTTTCAATAGAATTTTAAAATAAAAATTTAGACAAATGGCAATAAAAATATTATGGATTGATGATGAAATAGATTTATTAAAACCTCATCAATTATTTTTAGATAAAAAAGGATATGAAACAACAATGATAAATAATGCTACAGATGCATTAGAAATTATTGAAAACGAAAATTTTGCCGCTGTACTTATTGATGAAAATATGCCTGGTCTTAGTGGATTAGAGGCATTACCTAAAATAAAAGAATTACGTCCTAATCTCCCTGTAATCATGGTCACTAAAAGTGAAGAGGAACATATTATGGAAGATGCTATTGGATCACACATTGCAGATTATTTAATAAAACCTGTCAATCCAAATCAAATTATCATGAGTTTAAAAAAGATTTTAGACTCTTCTAAAATTATTTCTGAAAAGACTGTAGTTAATTATCAGCAAGAGTTTCGAAATATAACAATGGAGATGATGAATGCTCGAGATTATGAAGATTGGCAAGAAATTTATAAAAAATTAGTTTATTGGGAACTTGAATTAGAAAATATAGAGGATAAAGCACTAAATGAGATTATAGAAAATCAAAAAAGTGAAGCTAATGCTGCTTTTTTCAAATTTATAGAACGTAATTATGAAGATTGGTTACACAATGAAGATGAAAGTCCTGTATTATCACATACAATTTTTAATAAATTAGTACGTCCACAATTAAGTAAAGATGAAAATGTTTTACTTATTTTAGTTGATAATTTAAGGTACGATCAATGGAAAGTTATTGAACCTATTTTTAATCGCTATTATAATTCTCAAAACGAAAATTTATACTATAGTATATTACCTTCTGCAACGCAATATGCACGAAATGCGTTCTTTTCTGGTCTAATGCCTTTGGAAATTGAAAAAAAATATCCTCAATACTGGTTGAATGATACTGACGAAGGAAATAAAAATATGCATGAAAAAGAACTTTTAGGCGAACAATTAAAACGTTTAGGATTAGGTGATTTATCATATAATTATTTCAAAATATTAAATTCTGATTTTGAGAAAAAAATTGCAGATGATTTCAATAATTATAAAAACAATAACCTAAATGTTATTGTTTATAATTTTATTGATATTTTATCTCATGCTAAAACTGATAATAAAATAGTTGGTGAAATGATTCGTGATGATAAAACATACCGTTCTATTACAAAGCACTGGTTTGAAAATTCATATTTAATGGAAATTGTAAAAAAAGCTGCACAAGATGGTATGAAAATTATTGTTACTACAGATCATGGAACAATATATGTAAAAGAGCCTACAAAAGTAATTGGAGATAAAGAATCTAGTACTAATTTACGTTACAAACTAGGTAAACAATTACAATATGATCCAAAAGATGTTTTAGCTGTCGATCAGCCAGAAAAATTCTTATTACCTAAGGTTAATGTTACATCAAAGTATATCTTTGCAAAAGAAAATTTATTTTTAACATACCCAAAAAATTATAATCATTTCGTAAATTATTATAAGAATACTTATCAGCACGGAGGTATTTCTTTAGAAGAAAATATTATACCAATGATTGTTTTAACACCAAAAAATTAAATGGAATTTATTATTCAAAATTTAGAAGAATTACCAGAAGTTGCAAAGGAAATTAAAAAGCAACTTGTACATAAAATTATAACTTTTGAAGGAGAAATGGGAGCTGGAAAAACTACTTTCATCAAAGAATTAGTAAAATCATTTGGAACAAATGATGAAGTTTCTAGTCCTACTTTTTCTATTGTGAATGAATATGATACTGATGAAGGTAAAGTTTTTCATTTTGATTTTTATCGCCTTAATCATGAAGATGAAGCATTAGATTTTGGAATAGAAGACTATATTTATTCTAATCAATTTTGCTTAATGGAATGGTCAAATAAAATTGCTAACTTTATCCCAGACGAACATCATACTATTTCTATAAAAAATGTAGATGGTATTCGTTATTTAAATTTTGAATAACATTATGGATGGAAAAAATATTTATACGCCTTTTTCTCAAGAAGAATTATTAACTCAAACAGAGCGATTAGAAATTCCTCGAAAAAAAGAACGATTTGATATTGGAATTCCTAAAGAAACAAATAATCAAGAAAAACGAATTTGTCTTTCTCCAGATGCCGTAGAAATTCTTGTAAACAGAGGACATTCTGTTACTATAGAAACTGGCGCTGGAGAAGGTGCAAATTATACTGATAAAGAATACTCGGAAGTTGGAGCTAATATTACTTACAATACTCAAGCTGTTTTTGAAAAACCTGTAGTATTAAAAGTTGGTCCACTAACTTTTGAAGAAATAGAATGGATTAAACCTAATGCTCTCATAATTTCCTCTGTACCAGCAAATACATTAAAAAGAGAATATTTTCTAAAATTAATTCAGAAACGTATTAATGCTGTTGGTTTTGAGTTTATAAGAGATGAGCAAAATCATCTTCCTGTAGTTCGCTTATTAAGTGAAATAGCTGGAACAACAGCTATTCTTGTAGCTAGTGAATTAATGTCTTCTGCTAACGGTGGAAATGGTATTTTAATGGGTGGTGTTACTGGTGTAAGACCTACTGAAGTTGTTATTCTTGGAGCAGGAACTGTTGCAGAAAATGCAACAAGAACTGCTTTAGGACTTGGTGCTTCCGTTCGTGTATTTGATAACTCTCTCACAAGATTAAGACGTTTACAACAAAATATTGGTCAACGTGTTTCTACTTCTACAATAGATCCAAAAGAATTAGGAAAAGCCTTACGAAGATGTGATTTAGCCATTGGTGCTCTTAGAGGTGAATCAAGAACCCCATGTGTAGTTACTGAAAATATGGTATCAAAAATGAAACCTGGAGCAGTTATTATAGATGTAAGTATAGATCAAGGTGGTTGTTTTGAAACTTCAGAAGTCACAACGCATCATGCTCCAATTATTATTAAAAATGATGTAATACATTATGCTGTATCAAATATAACTTCTCGTGTTGCTCGAACATCTACTAAAGCATTGAGTAATTATTTTTTATCTTATCTCTTAGAAATTTCTGAAGAATCTGGGTTTACAAATATGGTACAAACAAATAAAACTGTGAGAAATGGTGTATATTTGTACAAAGGTAGAGTAGTAAAAAAGAATTTATGTGATTGGTTTGATTTACCATTTCACGACATTAATTTATTGATTATATGACGTTCACACAAAGATTTATGAAGTTTTTGTTAGGAGTTGGAATAGGAATGGTTTTCGTTGCAATGGCATTTGGACCAAGAGCCTTTTCTTGTAATTATTTCCCTAACGCAAGAGTTTTAGATGAAGCTTATTCAAAAAAATTGTCTATATCTGATGAAGCACAAGCATTTTTGAATGCTGAAAAATTAGATACTATTTTCTTAAAAAAAGAATTATTTAAAAGAAGTAAAATAGACTTCAGTAAATCTAAAAAAGATCAAGTTCCTTGTAGAGAATATGTAGCGAGCTACGAAAGTAAAGATAATTCTAAAAATTATGACTTTACATTTGATGTTTGTAAAGAAGACTCTAGATTAGTTTCTATTACAAAAAAGTAAAAAATAAAAAAGGTTGTTTTAAAACAACCTTTTTTATTTTTTATAGAATTATTATTTATCTAATTTCAATTTTTGTTGATTTTGTTGCAATTGATATAATTCTATTATGTCTTCTATTGGATAATTAAACCAATCTACTTGTTTTTTTATTTTAGAATTTTTATCTAAATATAAATAAGTAGTAAATTTCATTGGAGCAAATTTTTGTCCATTATAAGAATATTCAGAAAATTCTCCATTAGCAATAATTATAGAATCATTAGAAAACAATTCTTTAACTTCTAACATTTTATTATTCTTATATTCCATTGTTTTGTCATCCCAACGAATAATATCATTCAAAAGATATCTTGGATCAACAACTGCTTCTCCTGAAGATTGTGTAGCATTTTCGTAAATGATACTATCATTGTAATAAGATAACATTTTCTTATAATCTTTCCTTGATGCATAATTTTCGAAAAAATGTTCTGCCAATTCTTGTTTATCTTTCTTTTTATTAAAAGAATTACAACCAATAAATAGAATAGAAAAAATTACAAATAAACTTATATTATATTTCATTTTGTATTTAGTTAGAAATTCTTGTTAAATAATTTTCTCCATTCTCATCTGCTGTTCCATCTTCATTTAGAATCATTATTTCGGTATTATCTGACCAACGAAAAAATTGAAATGGCAATTTCTTTTTAGCATCAATCTCCATTAAAGAACCATCTTCTTTTTTAAATAAATCACCATCATAAGTCTTATTTTTATAGTCTATTGTAAATTTTGTATCTGCTAATTTCAAAACAACTTTATCTCCAAAATATTTTCCTTCAAAAGTCCCTTCATAGACAAGTGCTTCATTAGAAAATAATGATGTTTTTTCTAATGAAACTACATCTTCATGAGAAAGAACATCCGAGCTCTTATCAACTACTTCGTTTTTAGTTTTGCATGAAAATAAAGCAACCGTAATAAACAATATATATAAGTTTCTCATTTTAAGACTTAGTTTTATTTTTTCACAAACTGATCTACATCTTTTTTAGTAACAGGATTATCTCCCAAAATAAGAAGACGTTCTACAACATTTCTTAATTCACGAATATTTCCAGTCCAATCTAATTCTTTTAATGCTTCATAAGCTGATTTATCAAAAGATTTATTAATAGAATTTTCTGAAACAAAATGCTCCACTAAAGCTGGAATATCATCTCTTCTATCATTCAATCCAGGTACATTAATAATAATTACAGCTAAACGATGATACAAATCCTCACGAAATCTACCTTCATTTATTTCTGTTCTTAAATCTTTATTTGTAGCAGCAATAACTCGAACATTAACATCAATTTCTTTTTCTGATCCAACTGGTGAAACTTTTCCTTCTTGTAAAGCACGTAAAACTTTAGCTTGAGCAGAAAGGCTCATATCTCCAATTTCATCTAAGAAAATAGTTCCTTCATTAGCTAATTCAAACTTACCTTGTTTATCTTTCACAGCTCCTGTAAAAGACCCTTTCACATGCCCAAATAATTCACTTTCTATCAATTCAGCCGGAATTGCAGCACAGTTAACTTCTACCAAAGGTTTCACATTACGAGAACTTTTTTCGTGTAAATGATGAGCTACAAGTTCTTTTCCTGTTCCATTTGGACCAAGAATTAAAACTCTTGCATCAGTATCAGCAACTTTATCTATAATGTCTTTAACTTGTGAAATCCCTTCAGATTCACCAATCATTTCATATTTTTTAGCTACTTTATTTTTTAGAGCTTTATTTTCGCTTTTTAATTCTTTGTTTGAAGATATTAAAGACTTTCTATCTAATGCATTTCTTACCGTAGTTAATAACTTATTTAAATCTGGTGGCTTAGAAATAAAATCATAAGCTCCTTTTTTTATTGCATCAACAGCTAAATCAACATCACCATGACCAGTAATCATAACGATTGTTAAATCAGGATTATATGCCATTGCTTCAGACAAAACTTCCATTCCGTCTTTTTTAGGCATTTTTATATCACTTATAATAAGATCGTATTCTTTTTCTTTTATTTTTTCAAGACCTACTAATCCATTTTCTGCCTCATCAACATTCCACTTTGGATTTTCGTCCATTAAAATGCTTTTTAAGACGTTACGTATTGCCTGTTCGTCTTCAATTAATAATATATTTGACATTAGTTAGATTGCTTTATTAAGTTTAATTAAAATAGATTCAAAGATACTTTTTATAATTTATTGAATCGTTTTTTTATCTAAAATATTTAATAAGATTAGGATGTTTTTACTTTCTGTGCAATTTCTAAGCCTAATTCTTTAATTGATATTTCTCTCATCTCCACTTTTCTTACTTTACCAGAAATAGTCATCGGAAATTCACTAACAAATTTCCAATATTTTGGTCTTTTAAAATGCGCAATAGATAAGCAATATTCTTTTAAATCATCTTCTGTTATAGAAACACCATCTTTTGTTTTTACCCAAGCCATAACTTCTTCTCCAAATTTTATACTTGGAACACCTATAACTTGAACATCAGAAATTGATTCATTTTTATATAAAAAATCTTCAATTTCTTTTGGAGAGATATTTTCTCCTCCACGAATTATAATATCTTTAATTCTTCCTGTTATATTAATATACCCTTCAGAATCCATAGTTGCTAAATCACCAGAATGCAACCAATTATTTTCATCAATAACCTTAGCTGTTGCTTCAGGATTATTCCAATATTTTTGCATAACAGAATATCCTCTAGTACAAAACTCCCCTGCAATTCCTCTCGGTACAATGTCTCCCGTAACAGGATCAATAATTTTTAATTCAAGATGATCTTGAACAGTTCCTACAGTTGACACTTGTTTATCTAAAGGAGTTCCAATAATTGTTTGTGTAGAAACAGGAGATGTTTCTGTCATTCCATAACAGATAGAAACTTCAGTCATATTCATTTTTGATTGAACTTTTTTCATGATTTCAATCGGACAAGGAGATCCTGCCATTACACCTGTTCTTAAAGAAGATAAATCAAAACGATCAAAATTGGGTAAGTCTAATTCAGCGATGAACATTGTAGGAACACCGTATAAAGAAGTGCATTTTTCTGTTTCAACTGCATTTAAAGTTAATGAAGGATCAAAACTAGAGGAAGGAATAACCATACAAGCACCATGAGATGTACATGCTAAATTTCCTATTACCATTCCAAAACAGTGATAAAATGGAACAGGAATACATACTCTATCTTTACTTGAATAATTAAGTCTAATACCTATAAAGAAGCCATTATTCAATAAATTATGATGAGTTAAAGTTACTCCTTTAGGAAAACCTGTTGTTCCAGAAGTATATTGAATATTAACTGCGTCATCAAACTGTATTGATTGCTCTACTTGTTGTAATTCTGAAGTTGTTATATCATCTCCTAATTGTAAAAAATTATCCCAATCTTCTTCAAAAATAATAACATGTTCTAATGTTTTTGAATTTGGTTTTACATTATTCAACATTTTTTTATATTCGCTAGTTTTAAATTGAAGCGAAGCAAAAACTGCTGATATTTCTGCTTGTTGTAAAACAAATTCTAATTCACTTTCTCTATAAGCTGGATTTAGATTAACTAAAATAATTCCTACACGAGCGGTAGCATATTGCAAAAGTACCCATTCAGCTCTATTTGGTGCCCAAATACCTACTCTATCACCTTTTTTAAGACCAATTGACAAAAGAGATTTTGCAACCATTCCTGTTTGATGATAAAACTCTGTATAAGTTACTCTATAATTTTGCTCTACACAAACTAAAGCTTCTCTTTGAGGAAATTTAGCAACAGTATTTTTCAAATTCTCACCTATAGTTTCTCCAAGAAGAGGATAATTAGATGCACCACTTGAATATGATAAATTCGAATTCATTCTAAGTAATTATTATATTATAACGTCAAACTTATAAATGATTTTACAATTTATTTATATAAATGTTGATTATTTTAATAAGAACAGAATAGATTTATTATTTTACAACAATAAGCTATAAATATGATAATATTATCCGTAAATTTCTTGATATTGTTTTTTATATTTTTCTAAAATAACTTTGCGTTTATATTTCAGTGTTGGAGTTAATTCTCCTGATTCTATTGATAATTCTGTAGGAATAATTGCAATTTTTTTAATTTGCTCCCAATGTCCAAAATTTATATTTATTCTATTAATTTCATCTTCAATTTTTTCTTTCACTAAATTGTTTTTTTGAAATTCTTCAAATGATAACCCATCAATTCCTTTATTATTATCTTTTGACCATTTTAGTAAATTCTGATAATTTGGAACTACAAATGCACCTGGAAATTTTTCACCTTCACCAACAACTATGAATTGAGAAATAAATGGGGATTCCATCATTTTATTTTCTATTTGCTGAGGAACAACATATTTACCACCAGAAGTTTTAAACATTTCTTTTTTACGATCGATAATTTTTAAATACTTACCATCAATCCATTCTCCAATATCACCAGTATATAACCAACCATTTTTTAAAACCTCAGCTGTTGCTTCTGGATTATTATAATATCCTTTCATTACAATATCACCATGAACTAATATTTCTCCATCATCTGCAAGTTTTACCTCAACTCCATTCAGTGGTGGCCCAACTGTTCCTATTTTCTTACCTCTTTTGAAACAATTAACTGCAACAACTGGTGAAGCTTCTGTTAATCCATAACCTTCGTAAATTGGTATTTCGGCAGCTAAAAAAGTTCTAACTATTTTCTCTTGAATTCCTGCACTACCTGTTACAATTGCTATTAATTCTCCTCCTAAACCTTCATACCAACGCTGTAGAATTAATTTACGAGCAACGGCTAATTTTAATTTATAAATGAATGATAATTTATTTTCATCCAAATCATATTGCTCGCCTATTCTTACAGCCCAATGAAAAAGTTTATTTTTAAATCCTGATAAATGAGAACCTTTTTCCATAATTTTCTCGTACACTTTCTCAATCACTCGAGGAACAGCCGTCATAATATGAGGCTTAATCTCTTTTAAATTCTCGCCTATTTTATCTGTAGATTCTGCAAAATATATAGAAAGTCCCATATAAATATACAAATACTGTAATGTTCTTTCGTAGGCATGACAAGCTGGTAAAAAAGTTAATGCTCTGTGATAAGGTTCTAATGGCGTAGAATATTCACAAGCAACAACATCACTTATCACATTTTTATGAGTCAACATAACTCCTTTTGGATTTCCTGTTGTTCCTGAAGTATAGATAAGCATCGCTAAATCTTCGTTAGTCACTTTAGCTGAACACTCATCGATTTTTGTTTGAGATATAGACTGTCCTCTATCAATTAAAATTTGCCAATTTTGAACATTATCATACTTGTTAATAGAAAATAAATATTCTAATGTTGGAAGCTTATCTCTTAAGGCATCCAAACGGGTATATAAATCTATATTACTTACAAAACATAATTTTATAGATGCATCATTAAAAATATATTGATAATCGTTATCTGAAATATTAGGATAGATGGCTACCATTACACCTCCTATTTGCTGTACAGCAAAATCGATCATATTCCATTCAACACGATTTTCTGAAATTAATGCGACTTTATCTCCAGCTTTTACTCCACAAGCTATTAATCCTTTAGATATTTCATTGACATGATCTAAAAAAACTTTGGTTGTAATTCCTTGCCATTCACCATTAGTTTTTGAAACAAACATTGGTAAATCTGGATAAATTTCTAATTGTCTTTTTGCTAAATCAAAAAGTCGAAGTGAACTATTAGGATGCATTATTAATTTATATGATTTATGGTAGATAACTAAAAGTTATTTTAAAAATTGTAATAATAATATAATTCCCTCATTTATTAAAAAATGAGGGATTACAATTAATTATAAATATCTTCGATTTGTTGTTTATATTTTTCTAAAATGATTTTCCTTTTCATTTTAAGAGTTGGAGTTAATTCTCCTGTTTCTATTGTAAATTCATTTGGTAGAATTGCAAATTTCTTTATTTTTTCCCAATTCCCGAAATTTACGTTCAATCTATTCAATTCAATTTCAATTAAATCTTTTACCTTAGGATGAATTAAAAATTCTTCTTTTGGTAAATTTACTATTGAAGATTCATTATTTTTTGCCCAATCTAAGCAATTATCATAAGAAGGAATTATTAGTGCCGAAGGGAATTTTCTACCTTCACCAACAACCATGATTTGTTCAATTAAATCAGATTCTGAAATTGTTTTTTCAATTTGCTGAGGAACAATATATTTACCTCCTGATGTTTTAAACATTTCTTTTTTGCGATCAATAATTTTAAGAAATTTATTATCAACCCATTCTCCAATATCGCCTGTATGTAACCAACCATCTTTAAGAACTTCTGCAGTTGCTTCGGGATTTTTATAATAACCTTTCATTATGTTTTTTCCTTTAGCTAAAATCTCTCCATCCTCGGCTAATTTAACTTCAATACCAACTAATGGGATGCCTACAGAACCGATATTCATTCCTCTTTTAATACAATTCACAGAAATACATGGTCCAGCTTCAGTTAATCCATATCCTTCATAAATTGGAATTCCAGCGGCTAAATACAATTTTAACAATCGTTTTTGTAAAGTTGCACTACCAGAAGCAATTCCTTTTACCTGTCCTCCCATCGCATCTTTCCACTTCGAAAAAATTAACTTTCTAGCAATAGATAATTGTATTTTATACCAAGTAGATAATTTTGTTTGATCTAAATCATAATTTTCACCTAAAGAAATTGCCCAATAAAATAATTTTCTTTTTATACCTTTTAGTTCATCCCCCTTAGACATTATTCTATCATATACTTTTTCTAAAACACGAGGAACAGCAGAAAATATTTGAGGTTTTATTTCCTTCATATCCATACCTATAGTATCCATAGATTGTGCAAAATAAATAGGTAATCCCATCAAGATATATACATAATGAAAAACTCTTTCGTAAGCATGACAAGCAGGTAGAAAGGACAATGCTCTATCTCTTGCCTGAACAGGAAAAGAATATTCTGAACTAAATACATCTGCTAACATATTCTCGTGTGTAAGCATTACTCCTTTTGGATTTCCTGTTGTTCCTGAAGTATAAATTAAAGTTGCAAGATCTGTTGTTTTTACATTATCTTTAATTTGTTGTAGAATTTCATCAGAAATATCTAAACCTTTAGAGATTAATTCTACCCAATTCGGAATATGAGAATATGTATTAAACGTATAAACCTTCTCTACGGTATTCAATTTATTATTAATTCCTAATAAACGTTGATAAAGAAAATCATTACTAACAAAACAAAGTTTTACCTCAGCATCATTAAGAATAAATTCATAATCGTTATCAGAAATATTAGGATAAATAGCTACAACTACAGCACCTACTTGCTGTATTGCAAAATCAATTAGATTCCATTCTAATCTATTTTCACTGATTAAAGCTACTTTATCATTTGGTTTAATACCATAAGCAATTAAACCTTTAGAAATATTATTTACCCGTTGTATGAAATCTGTTGTAGAAATACCTATCCATTTATTATTCTCCTTAAAATTAAATATATTTATCCCTGGAGTATTTTTTTCTTGAAAACTAGGTAAATCAAATATTCTTTGTGGTTTTGTCATAATCTTATGAATAAGATTACAAATTTCGTGTATTTCTTTGAAAAAAAATAATTATTGAATTTGAAAAACTATATCAATAATAGTAAAGATTCAAAATTATCAAATCGATGATTATCTTCAACCTCTATAATATCTATTTGATTTATAAAAGATTTCTGTTGAATTTCAAAGAACTTTTTTAATTTATAGGCATCTAAAACCTTATCTTTCATTCCCAAAAACACTTTTGTATTTACAAAAATATTCATAGGGACTAAATATGAGTTTAATTGAGATGGAAAATCATCTAAGAATTTGAAAGTAATATCTATTAAAGGATTCAATAGAATAAGTTGGCTTGATTTTCCGTTTTCCAATAGTTTTTTTTGTAATTGCCATGCAAAATTTCCACCAGTAGAACTTCCTATTAAAACAAGATTTTTTATCTCACCTTTTAATAAATTATATGAATTTTGGATAATCTCAAATATATTATCTTCAACTTTCCATTCAACACAAATTGCTGTAGGAAAATTTTTGGTTATTGCTCTAAATTTTTTAGAATTCTTTGAGCTATAAAGACCATGAATGTAAACTATTTGCCGATTATCCAAATCCATAATTAAAAATTTTTATTTTTCTAAATCAAATCCCCAATCAATTCCTTTCATTGTTGCAGGAACACCTTCTTTCATCCATTTAGGAGCAGGTTTATCCTTTAAAAAATGATCAAAAAATTGTTGTTGACGTCTTTGTATATCATTTTTATTTGCTCTGTTTTTCAAATTATGATCATCTCCATTATAATTTAATAACCAAGCTGGTTTACCTAAACGTCTCAATGCCATAAACATTTCAATTCCTTGATACCAAGGAACAGCTCCGTCTTCATCATTATGCATTATAACAACTGGTGTTTCGACCTTTGGCATATTGAACAATGGTGAATTTTCGATGTATAATTCTGGAGCATCCCATAATGTTTTTCCTATTCTACTTTGTGTTTGTTCGTATTGGAATTGTCTACTCATTCCTGTTCCCCAACGAATACCACCATAAGCCGAAGTCATATTAACAACAGGAGCTCCTGTCCATGCTGCAGCATACATATTTGTTGCAGTAATTAAATGTGCTACTTGATATCCTCCCCAACTTTGTCCTTGTATTGCAATTTTTTTACCATTAATCCAAGAATTTTTCTTCAAAGCATCTACTCCTGAGTTAATATAATCTTCAGCAGATTTACCTGGATGACCAATTGTATAAGAAATATCTGGAGTAAAAACGATATAATCATTACTTACAAAAAATGTATGATTAATACGAGATGGTGTTGGTGCTGGAGCTTGATAACGATTTAAATTATCGGATAATTTTTCATAAAAATAAACAATAACTGGGTACTTTTTATTTGGATCAAAATTTTCTGGTTTATATACAACTCCTGTCGCATCTTTTCCAGAATAAGTTTTCCAATTTACTAATTCTCCTTTTCCCCAAGAATACTCTTTTTGTTGTGGATTGATTGATGAAATCTTCTTCTCATCTACAAAATTAGTTGTTACATAAACATCAGGTGAATTTTGAAAAGATTCTTTTGTATAGATATATTCATCTGCATTTAATGCTTTTGCTGAATTCTGAGTTCCCCAAGTATCAGACATTATAACATATTCAGGATTTTTAGACTTTGCTATAATTGTTTTATAAATTCCTGATTGTTTATTTTGGTTATTAAATGCTCCCAAGAAAATTGGAATTTCTCTGTTCAATGTTTTTATATCTTCATTCTGTTGTTTAAGACTAAATGTTATTTTGTTTTTTCTACCAAAACCATTTGTTACATTTTCAGGTTTGTTGTTTCCTTCTAAATCAAACTCCCAAATATCGTAGCGATCTTTGATTAAAACAGTATTATCGTTATCAGTAAAATAAGCAATTCCATAAGCTGAAGCTAATGTTGGAGAATCATTTTCTTCATCATAAAATTTGACTTTCAACTTTTTATTTAAAACTTTGGTTTCTTTAGTCAATATATTATAGCTTGACCACAAAGCAGTTTCTTCGTTAAAATAAACAATATATTTACCATTAGGTGAAGTTTCTACATCGCCAGCAAGTCCTTTAACTAAAAGTTGTCTTTCTCCTGTTTTTATATTAATAATGTAATAATCTTTTCTTCTTGTTGCGTCCCATGTAGAAGAAAGTCTATATAAATTATCAGAAATTCCTAAAGCATAATCAGAATCACCCTCATTAAGAATTTTCACAACATTCATATCAAAATTTGCTAACTGAGTAAATTTTTGAGATTTTAAATCCAAAACAGCTAAATAAGATCTTTTGTTTTCTCTCTCAACATTCTTCAATTGCTGAGGTTGAATAAAATCATCTTTATAAGTCCAGATATCAACCTTAGCATGATCATCTGCAATCAATGTAGTATCTTTTTCTGCAAGTTTTGGAGCCGTTCCAAAAAATAAGAAATTTTCATTTTTACTAAATTTCGGTTGTTCATTTTCAGATACAAACCAATCTTTTCTCAATCCTACAAGATCAGTTTTTTTCACATCTTGTTGAGACGGGATTGCTGAATAATATAAAAAATAATTTTTATTTTCCTTTTTCTCGTCATCTGTAGAACCTACAAAAGCTAATTTATTCGCAGAATCATCAAATGCAAATTGTTTGAACTCTCCTATCGTATCAACTAATTGTTTTTGAATAAAATTGGATGTATTAACTATAAAAACACCATATTTAGTCTTATCTAATGAATCTTTTTTCTCTGGTTTAGTTGAGAAAATTAATTGTTTCCCATTTTCACTAAACTCATAATTCATTACATTTTTAAATGATTTTTTTTGACCAGAAATCAAATTTCTTAAAACCAATTCCAAAGGTTTATCTTTTTTATCTTTTTTCCCTTTAGATGAAGATTTTTGTGCTATTTTAGTTGTATCAGATTTATCTTTTTTAACTTCTTCTTTTTCTAGTAAATAAGCTAAAAAAGAGCCTCCCTTTTTAGGTACTTTGAATGACTTAATATTTGGTAATTTTTCAACTTTATTTGTTGTAAGATTTAAAATACCAATAGAATCTTTTGCAATTTCATTCTCTTTCTTCTTTTTAATTCTAACTAATTTTAAATCTTTGTAGAATGGTCTAATTTTGAAAATAGCAAATTTAGAATCCGAAGTAAATGTTCCTTGCTCTCCTCGGTGGAAATTAAAATTTTTATCTGTTTTTAATCCATAAAAATTTAATGAATTATCACTTTCCTGTGCATCAACTTGGTAAGCAACCCAATTGCCATTATTAGACAATTCTTTCATCCCAATTGCTTGCCATTCATCAAAAACAGTTAAATCTAAAGGTTTTTTTTGAGCTTCAACATTTGTAGAAAACATGGCAAGCGCAAGTGCGTAAGTTGCTTTGTTTGTAAGTAATTGTAGAGCGTAATTTTTTAATTTTTTCTTTCTTGTTAAATTTAAATTCATCCGAAGTGATCTCTATGTGTTAATTATATCTTCGTGAAATTAATAAAGATTTTAGAAAGAAGTAACATAATTGTCCTTAAAAAAGTAAATCAATTGTATTTTTGTAAAAATTTATACACATGAAAAAATACTTATTCAATATATGTTTTGGGCTTTCTATAGCCTCTTTTGCTCAGAATTTAGAAATTATTCCATTGGGCGTTTATGGAGGAAGTAATGAAAGTAACCTTTCTTCATACCTTATCGCCGAAGAAAATACAAACAATTACTTAGCATTAGATGCTGGAACAATTTATAGTGGAATAAACAAAGCTATTGAAAAAGGTACATTCAAGGATAAAACATTAGAAAATGTTTTGAAAGAAAATATTAAAGGATATTTTATTTCTCATGGTCATATGGATCATTTGGCTGGAATGGTAATCAATTCTCCAGAGGATTCTCAGAAACCAATTTATGCAATAACAGAAACAATCGATGTATTAAAAAATAAATACTTTACAAATACTGCTTGGGCAAATTTTGGTAATGAAGGTGAAAGTCCTATCTTGAATAAATACCAATATAACTATGCAAAAATAGCAGAAACTTTTCCTATACAAAATACAAATTTAACTGGAACAGTTTACGAATTAAGCCATGTTAATCCTCTAAAAAGTTCAGCTATACTAATTGAGAACAATAAAAATGCTGTTCTTTACTTTGGTGATACAGGAGCTGATCGAGTTGAAAAATCGGATAAGTTGAGCAAAATATGGACTGAAGTTGCTCCTAAAATAAAATCTGGGAAATTAAAAACATTGATGCTTGAAGTTTCATTTCCTAACTCGCAATCAGAAAAATTCTTATTTGGACATTTAACTCCTCAGTTAATGAATGAAGAAATGGGAAAATTAGCTCAATTGGTTGGTGAAAAGAATCTAAAAAAAATTACAATTATTGTTACTCATATAAAACCTAAAGGAGATTATGAGCAAAAAATAAAAGATGAATTGTTAAGCAATAATCCATATTCTATCAATTATATTTTCCCTAAACAAGGAGAACGAATTATATTGAAATAAAACAAAGTGTTTATAAAATTCTATTTAATAAAAATAAGTATTTGGTATTTGCAATAGCGATAGTAATGAAAATCCTTTTTTGATTGATTAAATTTCAAATTAACGATGCAATTAATCAAAAAAGATTGTAATGGATAGCGCGACCGAAGGGATTGCCCAACTATTAATAAAAAATAAATATAATTCTTGTAAAAAATAAAAGCCAACTAAAAATAGTTGGCTTTTTATATGAATTGAAGTTTAAAAAATTAGCAATTTTCTAAAACATTTTTTACAACTCTAATTACATTAGGCATTGCGCTATTTGCAGCATTTAATACATCTTCGTGAGAAACATCAAAAGAAATTTCTGGTCCTCCTAAATCTGTAATAATTGATAAACAAAATACTCTCATATCCATGTGTCTTGCTACAATAACTTCTGGTACTGTACTCATACCAACTGCATCACCACCAATAAAACGAACTAATCCATATTCTGATGGCGTTTCGAATGTTGGTCCTTGTAAACTTACATAAACACCTTGATGAACTAATATATCATTCGCTTGAGCAAAATCAATAGCTTGGTTCAACATTTCTTTGTCATACGCTTTTGACATATCAACAAAACGAGGTCCTAATTCGTCAATATTTTTTCCTCTTAATGGATGTTCTGGCATCATATTGATATGATCTCTCACCAACATAATATCTCCTACATTGAAGCTAGGATTTACACCTCCTGATGCATTAGATAAAATTACTTTTTTGATTCCTAATCCGTTAAAAACTCTCATAGGGAAAGTAACTTCTTCCATAGAATAACCTTCGTAGTAATGAAAACGACCAGCCATCATAAGAACTTTTTTACCTAAAATAGTTCCGTATACTAAATGACCTTTGTGCCCTTCTACAGTTACTTGTGGAAAGTTTGGAATATCTTTATAACTTATAACAAGTTTGTTTTCTACTTCATCTTCTAATTTTCCTAAACCAGAACCTAAAACAATTACAAATTCTGGTTGATCTGGTAACAAATTATTGATATACTTTGCAGCCTCATTAATTCTGTCCAACATACTCTAAAATAGTTTGATTAAATTTATCTTTATCATTAAATTCGATACTGATTGGAATGTAGTACAAATCATCTTTTAAGAACGATTCTTCATTTAGTCTCATAAAATCTTTCTCAGTTGTAAGAATAATTTTATTGAATAATTTTCTACCTTCTGTATCTTCGTATCGTTTGTAAATATACTCTATTTCCGATTGATCAAAATTATGATGATCGGAATACTCTAAATGTAAAACATTTGCAAAATTTTCTTTCACAAAGTCTACTAAATTGGATGAATTTGCAATACCTGTAACAAGTACTATATTCAAATTTCTCCAACTTGATTTTTCTATCTGATCTAATTTTCCAATTAGCTTATTATCATAAATAACTTTTGAGAAAAATAATTGCTGATGAGATTTTAATTTTATTTTTTTATTTATCTCATTATATTTTTCTGCAGGAATACTATCTGGACATTTAGTTACAATAACTATATCAGCTCTATTCACTCCACTTCTACTCTCACGTAAATTACCTGCAGGCAAAAGAAAATCTTTGTAATATAAATTATTGTAATCTGTCAACATAATATTAAGACCAGGTTTTATTGATCGATGTTGATAAGCATCATCCAACAAAATAGTCTCTGCATTATAATGTTTTATTAATTTTTGAGCTCCAAAAACTCTATCTTCACAAACGGCAATTAAAATTTTATTCTTGAAACGTTGAAAAAATTGCATTGGTTCATCACCAATATCAAAAACTTTTGTAGAATAATTAGCTATTAAAAAACCTTTTGTTTTTCTACCATATCCTCTACTTAATGTACTTACCAATTTTTGATCTTTCAATAAATCTATTAAGTACATAATATGTGGTGATTTACCTGTTCCACCAACAGATAGATTACCGACATTTATAATTGGTATATCAAATTTCACAGAACGGTTGATTCCTATGTTAAATAACATATTTCTGACCGAAGTACCAATCCAATATAAACCAGAAAAAGGAAGTAAAAGTCTACGCCAATTCATTTTGTTTAAATATTAGGCGAAATTAACACTTTAAGTTTTATTCTAAAAAAATAAATTGTTTTTAACTATTTCTAAAATCTAAAAACCTACTCTAAAAGAATAGGTTTTCAGTACTATAGTGAATTAAATTGTTTTTAAATAAATTTCTTGTAGCTCTTCTGCAGTAAAAGTTTTTGATGGTAAATTCTGAATTAACTGACCTTGTTTCATAATTCCAATATTTGTAGCCACACTTACTGCATTAAAAATATCATGTGTTGCCATAAAAACTGTTCTTCCCTCTCTTCCGAACTGACGAACCAATTCTGTGAAATCTGCTGTTGCAATAGGATCTAAACCACTTGTAGGTTCATCTAATAAAAGTACTTTTGCATCTTTTGCTAAAGCAATTGCTATTCCTACTTTCTGACGCATTCCTTTCGAATATCCTCCCAATGGTTTATGATGAGCAATTTCTTGTAAACCTGTTCTATTTAAAAACGAAACTAATTCTTCTTTATCATAATTAAAACCAGCTATTTTAGAAAAAAAATCTAAATTTTCTATTCCTGTTAAATTGGGATAAAGCAAAACTGTTTCTGGAATATAGGCCAAATGCTTTTTTATCTCTTGTGGATTTTTGGTAACAGAAATATCATTAATAAAAGCATCGCCTGATGTTGGTTTTATTAACCCCAATAACATATTAATCGTTGTACTTTTCCCTGCACCATTTTGTCCTAATAAAGCAAAAATTTCTCCTTTATTCACTTCTAAATTTAATGATTCTAAAGCTATGAAATCATTGTACTTTTTATGTAAATTAATTGTTTTTAGCATAGTTTTTTATATTTGTTTTGCGAAAGAATAAGTAATAAAAAGATGATTAATAAATAAGGTAAAAAGACTTTTACTAAGTTTATTTTTTGATTGTCTTGAAAAGATTTTATGATTTGTTTATCCCAATTTATAGCATCTGCATTTTGACCAGAAAAAATATATGGATAAAAATATAATCGCTTTTCTTCATGAAAATCTTGAAGAGCTTTTCCGTAAGCCAAATTATTCTGCAAATTCGTTTCTGCGAATTGTGTTTCTATTAATTGTGTATGAATAGGTGGAAAGAAATAACCTAAATATTCAGTTACTTTATTCCTTTGATTGATTTTATCTATATAATTGTTTGAAGAATTTGTTGCTTCAAAATCTCCCATTTGTTGCATTGCATAGTACCAAGTCCAAGTGAAAGAATCATTTTCATCTATTGTATATTTTTTAAACTGGGGATAAATCTTATAAAATTTATTCATTGTAGGTTGTTTTGGTTCATCCCATTTACTATGAAATCCTTCTCTTTGGGCCATAACAGCCTCTAATGATTCTTGTGTAGGATAAATTTTTTGTATAAGCATATTACAGCTCATTGATACAATAAAATTTATTCCTATCCAAACGATTAAAAGAATCAGTGCATTTTGGGCAGATGTTTTTCTAAATAAAATTATCCATCGGCATAGCATAAACCAGAAAACAATATATAACCAACCTGAAATAATAAATAAAAAATAATTAACTGTAAAAGGTATTGTTATCCAATAAGTAGCAATCAATAATAGAGTAAAATAAATAGTACTCACCGATATAAAACGAATAAACAACTTATAATCAATTATTTTTCCTAAATTACCACTTTGAACAGAAAGTAATTTCCATGTTCCATTTTCCTCTTCTTCGGATAATATATTATAGCAAAACGCGATAATAATTAGTGGAAAAATAAGAACCAAAACAAAACTAAAATCAAGATTTCCTGTAGCTACATTAGCTGGATTATAAAAATCTGAATCATATCTTTGTTCTTCTAAGTTTCGTATTGTTACACCATGTATAGAAGGATTTAAATCTCTCATTCCAATAGAAAGAGCGGCTAATTTTGGCGTGTTATTAATAAAATTAAATTTTATATAGTATAGTATTAATCCTAAATCATCTTTATTATACTTTACATTTTTTTCTATACTCTCCTTCTGAAAGTGCTCACTTTTAATAATAATATCTTCATTCTTTTCTAAGAATTTTTTTCCTGTATAAATTGACATTAATCCTACTAGAAATAAGAATAATAATCCAAATAAATAAGCTTTATTTCGATAAAATTGTTTAATTAAATACTGTTTCATCTTAAACTAATTTTAAATTTTCACTACTTATTTCTACTATTACAATACAGAATACACTCCAAAATAAAATTGCTACAATTGGAATCCATTCTGCTGTTATTCCTTTTGTAAATGATGCATATTTATAATCAAAATCTGGTAAACTTTTCCAATTATCTTGTGAAATAATTGCAGGTGGACCTCCTTTATCTGGTTTTATATTACTAATGTGTTCTATTTGTAAGTCATTCATTTTTTGTGCAAGAACGTATCGATATTCTTCTGCTTGTTTCTGAAATTCTTCGTAGGCAAAAAAATCAGTTCCTGATGCTAGCATAGAAAAATTTTTAACTGCTATTAATGGATTAATAAAAGACGATATATCTACAAGCAACAATTGTTTATGATACATTTGTTGAAGTGCATTTTGATGCTTATTGTAAATAGTGGAACTTATTCGCTCTCCTTCTTTCATGACAAAACCACTATAATTAATAGGTAGTTCATTTACATCGCTTACTTTATAATGAGATAAAAGAGAATCTTTAATATTTTTAAAATAAGGATCATCTGGATTATGGCTATCTCCTATTTGTAAAATATCTTTTTCTAATTCTGTTTCAAATGCAATACGAGATGGAGTTGGATAAATATTTTGACCTATAAACTGAATCCCTTTTGGTAAAAAAATAACCATCATCAGCCAACAACCAATTAAACTTGTTAAAGCAAAAGAAGAATTTTTGCTTCTTGCTGATATTGTAACCGTTATACAACAAATAAAAAAATAATATAAAGCATAAGCAACTAAAATAGATACTAATCTTAACAAACTATCTTGCCAAATCGAAAAATCTGAAAATAATATAACAAACACAATTAAGGGAAAAATAGGAAGTAAAAAAAGTAATGAAAATTGCCAAATACCTATAATTTTCCCCCATAGAATGGCTCTCCCTGAAGCCCCTTGAACACTTAATAGTTTTAATATTGCATTTTCTCTTTCTTGAACGATTAATCCAAAACCTAAAAATAAAATAACTAAAGGAACAATACACTGTAAAATAAAAGCACTTGTAAATGAACCAAAACGAACTAAAACACCAGTACTTCCAGCTTCTGAAAGATTGGCTGTATTTTGTTTATGAGCTTCTAGAAATATTACATTACCGAGGTAACTATCTAAGCCATTATCAAAAATACTTACTGGATGGCTCATTCTAAATACTAAATAACCATAATGAGCCATTCTGTGTGGATGTTTCGCTGGTCTATTTTCCCATTGTTGCCTTACTTCTTTTCTATATTCATCTACTTGACTTTTATTTTCTTTGTATTTCATAAATCCAATACCAAGGCTAAGTGTACAGAATAGTAATAGAGTTATAATAATTAATAAATTTTGTTTACTTTTTATTAAGTCTCTTCTTGTTTTTGTAATAATATGATTTAAAACTCTCATATTCTAAAATTTATAAGTAACTGTCATTAAAAAATTTCTTGGTGCACCTGGAAATAGTCTTAAATAATTTTGTGCACCTGTCCAATATGTTTTATTCGTAAGATTATTCATGTTAAGAGCAAATTGTAACTTAGATTTTAATGGTGCATAATATAATGCAGCATCCAAAGTTGCATAAGCAGGAACTTCAAAACTTCTTGTAAACCATGGTACTTTTGAACTTTGGTACAACATTCCCATTCCAACTCCAAAATTTTTAAGAGACTTTACTTTAGTAAAATTGTAGCGCGTCCATATATTAAAAGAATTTTTGGATGTATTCTCTTTTCGTTTTCCTATAAGTGATTCATCTGTATCTTTTAAAATTATAGCATCTATATAACTATAACCACCGTAAACATGCCATTCTGGAAAAATATATCCTGTAAATTCAGCTTCAAATCCTCTACTTCTATCTTCACCTCTTTGTATTAATTCATCTGGTTCAGCAGGATTATTTGCATTAACTATAATATTTTTTTGTTTTATTTCATAAATAGCCATGCTAAATGAAAGATTTTTAAAAATCTTACCTTTAATTCCAAATTCTTTCAAATCGGATGTTAATGGTTTAAACTTAGCTGCAGATTCTGCTCCTGTAAAATTACCTGTATTAGGCATTAAAGTAACAGTATTAGATTGTGGCTGATATCCTGTTAAATAAGTTCCATAAATATTTATATGATTAGTAAGGCTATAAGTTATTCCCAATCTATATAACATTTTTGAATTATTAAATGATGTTTCATTTTCTTGTTTATAATTCGTAATATCCTTGAACCATTCTTGTCTAATCCCAGATAAAATTTTAAACTTCTTCCATGTAAGTAAATATTGTATATATGCAGCATGAGTAACTGTTAAAGCCGATGGTAAAGCTGTTTCTATATTCAATTTATAGTAATCATCTCCTTCATAATTTTTTGCTCCAAGAGTTAAATCAAACGGTGTCACATTTGCTTTTGGAATTACAATTCCATTGTAATCTACAAACTCATATAAATCTGAATTAGAAGGATTATAAGAGGAAGCTACTGAACCATCTTTTAATACAAAACCTCTTGCTGCATTTTGAAACCCTCCTTTTCTTTTTTCCCAAATTTGACTATCATATCCAAGTAGTGTTTGATGTTCTGTTTCCCCTACCTTAAAATTATAATTAAAATAAGCATTCACATTATCTACTTCCCATTTCTGTTTTCTTCTAATAAACTGCATCATAGCAAGACTAGAAACTGGATTATTGTTAATGTCAGGAACAAAAGCATTGGTTGTTCGATGTTCTTGAAGATTTTCTCTCCAATATTGCTTCATGTAAGATGCATTAAAACTAAAATTATTAGAAAATCTATGAGAAAGAGTTCCCATAAGAATCATTTCTTTTGTTTTAAAATAATCATCAGGAGAACCTAAATTCAAACTTCTAGATGTACTATTTAAATTTGTTTTTCCTGCTGCTGCTCCAAATATCGGTTGCCCTCTATCTAAATTACCATGAAGATCATTATAAATCATCTCTACATTAATCGATGTTTTATCATTGGGTGCGAATGTAATCGAAGGAGAAATCAAGGTTCCACTATTATTTACATAATCTCTAAAAGATTTTGCTTTTTGATAAGCTGCATTAAAACGAAACAATAATGTTTTACTTTTGTTTAATGGACCTGTAATGTCTGTAGTAGCTCTATAAGTATCAAAACTACCAGCAGAGAAACTCACTTCATGTCGTGGCTCAACTAGCGGTTTTTTAGTCACCATATTTATAGTTCCTCCTGGATCCACACTAGACATCGTAATACTTGCTGGACCTTTAAAAACTTCGACACGATCTATATTTGCAGTCATTGGTTGCAAAAAATAATACTGTCTTGTTCTTAAACCATTAATTATCTGTCCCTCTTCATTCTGACTTATTCCTCTAATATTATACTGATTATAATAACTTGACGGAGAAACTCCTGTTACATTTTTCATTACATCGCCTAACTGAAATGCTTGTCTATCTGTCATTAATTCTTTGGTAACAGTATTTAATGTCATAGGAATATCAATATTCTTCATTGCTATTTTAGTTGCTGCAAAAGAATAATCTGATGTGTAATTCTTAGACTTTCTACCTACTACCTCAACTGTCTGAATTGCTATAGTTGTAGAATCCTCTTGTACTTCTTGTGCATAAAAAAAGTTTGGAAAAATAATAGGAATAATATATTTCAATCTTTTAATAAAAGATTGATTTGTTTTTATTTTATAATTATTGATGTACATTGAATATAAAAGTATACATGCACTTATCTTAGATAAATGACATATATTAATAAATGAGGTTTTCTATGCCTTTTGACATAAAAATCCATAAAAAATCATTGGTGATTAGATATAATCTACCTTGTACAATACTTTAAAAAATATTATACTACGTAATAATTATAAACGGGGGAGCTCGTGAACTAAAAAAATCGAGTAAACATTGATAAATAATTGCCTTTGGTTGAGGCATTTCTTTTTCAATTTTCAATGTAATTGGAGGAATAAGTGTTAAATCTTGATGAACAAAATCTTGATGCATTTGCATATGAAGCAAACAATGACAGATATCTTCATTATCCCAAGAAACTTCTTCTGAATCTTTACTTTCTTTTACTTTTGTAGTAAGATCTTTATTATGTTGAGAATGTTCTATGCATACACTAATTCCACTAGCATTCATAATGAACATTAGTAACAAAGGAAATAATAATATGATTTTTAGTTTCTCTTTCATAAATCAAGTTGCGAAAATACAATGTTTTTCTACAAAAAAAAATGTGATTCTACTATAATAACATTTATTTGATATTTTTCAGGAAATTTTTCTTCTAGAGAAATAGGAAAATGCAATAGCGATAATACTGGAAATCCTTTTTCCTCAAAAAAAAGATTGAAAGGGATAGCGCGACCCGCAGGGATTGCCCAAATTAAATTTATTAGACATATAACAAAAAACCTCTCATTAATGTTAATGAGAGGTTTTGATGTATTTTTAGATTATATCCTATTAATAATAAATCTTTTTCAGTTCTGGAGCATATTCTGTTTTATCTTCTATTTGCCAACCATAGGTTTTTGCAAGGAAGTATAAATCTCCAAGATTCTGAATTAACTGCTTATGTGCTTCTTGCTTTAGTTGAGTTTTATCGATTGTTTTCTCGACATGCGCAACAGCACGTTTTTTGATTCCGTTTAAATCGTCTTTACTAAATCGATTAAAAACACTTTGGTCCATATCATAAAAACTAACATCTGGATAAACTTTAATTTCTACAGGTGGAATAGATTTTATAATAATCTTTTTATTGACAGAATCTAATTCTATATCCATTTGTTTAAGATCATACGTTGCTTGTGCCTTTGCTTTAACCAAAAGTGTTACTTTTTTATCCGATGAATAAATACTTCCTAAACCAGGTAAAGACTTTTTGGACGTATGATTGTACATATCAGAATACATTTGTTCTGCAACAATCATTTTATTCATTTTATCAATCTGATAAGCAATTACATATGATTGTTCATTGGAATCTTCTTTCTTAAATTTATCTGTTATAATATAAGTCAACATTACTCCAAAAAAGAATGCGAAAAGACCTAATATTACATATTTTAAATTTTTTCTAATCATTTGAATAATTTGGTTTCAGTGGAGTTCCTTTCACAATTTGTGCCAAATCTTCTTCTAAATATGCAGAAACTGGACTTTCTACAATACGTCCTACTTCTTTTTTATTTTTATCATAAACAATTATTGTCGGAACATGAGAAACATTTTTCCCTACATCTTCTCCATTGTTACTTTTCTTTTTATGATTTACAGCAATTAAATGTAATTGTGATGCTGGAAATTTCTCTTGATCTAATATTTTTAATAAACGAGGAACTTCTCGGCGAGAATCTGGACACCAAGTTCCTAAGAAAATTTCTATTGAATAATCTTTTAAATTCTCAATCCCTGTTAATTTATTTTGTTCTATTTCGTAAGAGTTATATTCTTCATCGAACCATTTTTTGAATTCTGGATCCTCTAAAGCTTTGCGATCAAACTCACCAATAAGGATATTTTTTCCGTTTTCTACAACTTTTGTATTATGAGCTACTTTTTGTTGAGCACAATTAAAAAATGAGAAACTGAATGCCAAAAAAATTGTAAATAGATATATTTTTTTCATCGTAAAATTTAGTTTTTATAGTTGTCTTAATGTGTTTAATTTATTATTTGTCCGTTGATTAATTTTATTGAACCAACTTCAAAAGTTGCTATTTGATTAAGCGTTGGATAAAATGAATTTTCTGCTTTATAAATTTGATTATTGGCATCCAATTCCAAATGACCTACAAATTTTCTTAAATCCCCAATTTCTATAATTTTAGCGATTTGTTCTACTTTGTTTGATTTATTATTGTAAATATCCTCAAAATAAATCCCTAAATCAACATGAGAAGATTTATCTCCATTTTGTATTTGTACGTTATGTAAAATAACATCTAAAAAACGTTGTCCATTTTGTGGAATTGATAAATAATCATCAAATGCAAATTCATTTTGTGTAGCCACAGAAAACAAACCCGAAATAATTGCTAAAGCATTGTATTTTCTTGTTTCATTTCTCTGATAATCATTCGGATAATGACCTGCTTCGAACAATACACATGGATAACCCATTTTAGTGAAGTTATCTCCAGTAGACATTGGGTAAAATTCTGATGTATAACGACCTACTTTTCCTGGAATTACTTTTTGTAAATCGGTATTAATAGCCTGAATAATTCCCATTGTTTTTTCGCGTACATCATTCACATCTTCTTCAAGATTATATGATGGTGCTAAAAAAGATAATGTTGCGGGTTCTTCTGTAGTACCAACATTAAAAATTGTACGCTGATCGTGTAAGTTGAATAATGTAATGTAATTACCTTTTTCAACTTGCTTTAATAATATATGAATCTCTGTAGATTCTTTTGCTAAAAAATCTCTGTTAATATCAATTCCAATTGCATTTCTTCTCGTATTTACGTTTGCTCCATCAGGATTTAACATCGGAATAAAATCAATTGTTAATTGAGATAAAATGTTTTGTGTAATTTCAGAATTTTGTTCAAAGAAATTAATTACATCAAACATTGCACGAGTTCCCGAAGATTCGTTTCCATGCATTTGCGACCAAATTAAAATTCTTTTTTCTCCTGTTCCAAAAGACAATTTATAAATAGAATTACCTAAAAAAGATGTTCCTATTTGTTCTTTTTCAGTATTTTTTGTAGAAAAATAACGTAATAAACCATCATAATTCAACCATTTTTCATCAAAACCTTCTTGTCTAAAAGTTGAATATTTTTTTTCTAAAAGTTGAATATCAAACATTATACAATAGGTTTTTTAAATGTTTTACGTCTTTTATGATTTACAGGATCATAAGATTTCCAAAGAACCTGTATATTTTCGTTGTCTTCTAATTCTGGATTTGTTTCAAGGAATTTAATTCCATTACGTTTGAATGTATCAAACATTGCATTAAAAATAAGAGCTGTAACTCCTTTTCCCTGGTATTTTGGATCAATCCCAATTAAGTAAAATTGAGCAGAATCATTCTTTTTACTTGCGCGTAAAAGATGCCACCAACCAAAAGGCAGTAATTTTCCTTTCGCTTTTTGCATGGCTTTAGAATAAGAAGGCATTGTTATCGCAAACGAAACCATTTTATTATTTTCATCAACAATACAGTTTACATAATCTGGATTGATAAATGGTATATATTTCTTTTTATAATATTCTATCTGATAATCCGCAATTGGAACATAAGTATCTAATTCGCTATATGTTTTATCCAACAAATCGAACATATCCTCTACGTAGGGAATTATTTCAGAAGTTTTAGTGAATTTTAATTCTCTAAGTTTATAACGTTCTCTAACTATTTTATTGAATTTTATAACTTTTTCTGGTAATTCATTTGGTGCATCTAACTCAAACTCTACCCATTCATTCGCTTTTTCGAAACCTAATTTCTCTAAATGCTCAGGGTAATATGGATCATTATACAAACCAACCATTGTAGCTAATTTATCAAATCCTTTAGTTAACATTCCTGCTTTTTCTAAGTTAGAAAAACCTACAGGACCTTCTATATATTCTAAATTATTTTCTTTACCTATCGCTTCTACTTTAGCCAATAAAGCTTTCGTAACTTCGATATCATCAATCATATCAAACCAACCAAAACGCATTTTCTTTTTGTGTTGTTTATTTACCTCTTGCCAATTGATAATCGCTGCAACTCTTCCTACAACTTTATTATCTTTTTCAGCAATAAAATAATGCGCTTCTGCGTCTTTAAAAACAGGATTTTTAGAAACATCTAATGTCTCCTTTTCCTCATTAATAAAAGGCGGAACATAATTCTTATTATCCTTATATAGATCCATCGGAAACTTTATGAAAGCCTCCAAATCATGTTTTGATTGTACTTTTTTAATACGAATACTCATAGCCCACAAATGTAGTAAGTTTTCTATTTTTATGAATAAAGATTAAATCAAAATCTCAAATTTTAACCATTATTTTTAATGAAATCTTCTAAATGCCTTATAAAATTGATTGAATCAATTATTTTACACCATATTATAATCAAAAAATCATTCTTAATTATTTTAACATACTTAAAATAATTAGGGCAATCCCTTCGGGCCACGCTATCCATTGCAATCTTTTTCTAAGGAAAAAGTATTTCCATTACTATCGCTATTGCAAATAGATTTATAAACTAGGTTTCTTTTAAAATGATTTTTAATTTTATTTGCTTCATTATGTCATGTTGAGCATGTCGAAACATTTAAAATCCTTACCTATTTCTCTATACAAAATCCTTTTCGAATTTCACTCAAAATGAGGGATTTCTTCTTAAAATCTATTAAATTAAAAACACGCTTCTGTTAATTCTTTTTCAAATAAAAAAACAACGCTTTTTCTAATCTTCTTTTGATATTTCTTTTCAATAATTTTGGAGCGATAACTTCCAATTCTTCTCCAAAACCAAGTAATTCTCGCTCTAATTCAAAATTATGAATAACTTCTATAGAAAAAATTGTCCCTTTTTCATCTTCGTTAATTATTTTTTGTGTTGCATGTATTGGTTTAGTAACAACATAAGGTGCTAATTTTTTATTGACACGAAAAACAACTCTTTGTTCTCTATCTTTTACAGTTTTAGTTACGCCAAGTGCATTATCATAATAATGTTCAAAATCTATTTCTGATTCATCAACAAAAGGTTCATTTGCTAACTCATAAAAATCAACAATTCTATCCAAAGCAAGCGTATATAATATTTTACCTTTTCTTGCTTTCGCTAATAAAAACCATCTATTTCTATATTCTTTTAGTAAATAAGGATAATAGACAGCTTGTTTTGGCTCTCTAGATTTACTTAAATCCGTAAAAGATTGATAAGAAATAAGCAGAGATTGTTTTTTTACAATTGCTTGATACAACCTATTCAAATGTTCTAATCCTTTTAGTAATGGATTTTCTTCGAACTGTATATAACTAGGTTGTTTACTATCTTGTTTTGATAAGTTACTTTCCAAACGAGTAATTATCTCGTTCATATCATCAAAATAATTAAACCCATTCAATTGTTTCATTACAGAAATCACTTCTTTCATCTTATCTAAATCAGCTGTAGATATAGGCGAATTGTGAATAGAATAGTCTTTGTCTTCGTATTCATAATATTTTCTTTCTTTTACAATAATTGGTGCATTATAACCTAATTTATCACTTCGCATCACTTGTATATCTCCTTGTATTGTACGCTTAGATATTCCAGTTGTTATTCCTTCATATTCGTACAAGGCTTCAGAAACTTTTTCTATTAAATCTTCTAATGTCCATTTTCTGAAATGATTTTGTAGGCATTTATCAATAGTTTGATAACGAATTAATGCGATTTTATTAGTTGCCATGGCTCAATTATTTATGTAATAGTACAAATTTGTGAATTAACTACGTAATCTATCTGCGTTAAAAAAATAGAATTAGATTATTTTGTAAATAATTCAACTTTTAAACAACTCATTACAAGTAAATTATAATTTATTTAAAAAATTATTTTTATTACGCAATTCTTCTGCATCCAACAACCTCAACTTTGTCAAAGGTTTAACAACCAAATGGTTTATTTATCTCGACAGATGTTTCTGTATAGCATCATAGTAGAAATTGTTTCATCACTTCTATTCTAGTCTTGGTAATAAATCTATAATGTAAAGGTCACAGGTTCGAATCCTGTCTTCATTTTCGAATGAAGTAGCTCAGTTGGTTAGAGTATTACAAAAATGTGTAATGTGTCGTAGGTTCAAATCCTACCTTCAACTAAAATTGAAGTAGCTCAGTCCGGTAGAGTAATTACAAACAGACTTTTAATCTGTATTTTTCGCCTTCGGGCACCAATTAGAAACAAAAAGCTAAGGCAGTTTCTTTTCAAATAGAAAGGTTTATCTTCTTAAAGATAAATCAGGAAAAATGAGAACAAAAACTTGCTTAAAACTTGAATCTGATTCTTTGTAAGATGATTGATTTTTAATTTTCTAATTTCTTATTCAATAAAATAATTTGAATAATTGATTTGAAAAACAACTATTGAAAAAAGCTTATTAAACAATCTGATTCCGTTTTGAAAAAGGAAACCTAATTAGCTTTTTTTTAAAAAAAATAAAGTAAAAACCTAAAAAATATAAAATGAAAAAATTAGTAATCAACAAGCAAGAAGTTGCTGTAAAAATAAAAAACAACGAAGTAGCAAAAGTTTATTCAACTGGTACTTACTGGATTCTATTTCATAAAGAAATTATAAAATTGAATTTCAACGAAATAATTGAAGAAAAATACCATTCTCTATTTCTAGAAAATGAACAGTTAGCCGCAATGGTAAATTATACTGAAGTTTTACATAACGAAGTATTAATTGTTTACAAAAACAAACAATTTCATCAATCGTATGTAAATAGAAATGTTATGTTATGGAAAAACTCTGTTCAATTAACAACAAAGAAATTCGATTTAGATTCAACAGAAGAAATAAAAGACTTAGATAAAAGAGAAATCGAAATACTAAGAAAAGTAAGTGCTGTTCGTACCATTTCTGTTTCACCATATTTCGAAGGATTATTATTCAAAGACAATCAGTTTAATACTATCCTAAAAGCAGGAGATTATTTATTTTATAGCAACGAGACAAAAATTTCAGCTGTTACATACGATTTACGTCCACAAACAATAGAAATATTAGGACAAGAAATCTTAACAAAAGATAAAGTGCAATTACGTATCAACTTTATGGTACAATACCAAATCGTTGATTTGTTAAAAGCATATCAATCGGATAAAGATTTTGTAAAAATGATTTATCAAGCTATACAATTAGGATTGAGAGAATACATTAGCAATGTTACTTTCGACGATTTAATGTCTGATAAAAATTCTGTAACAGACTATATTATCAAGAAATTTGAAATACAATTCGAGACAATTGGTTTAAAATTAAAAGATGCAGGAATGAAAGATATTATTTTACCAGGAGAAATCCGTGAAATAATGAATCGTGTTTTAATTGCTGAGAAAACAGCTCAAGCTAACTCTATTACACGAAGAGAAGAAACAGCATCTACAAGAAGTTTATTGAACACTGCCAAATTAATGGAAGAAAATGAAATTCTTTGGAAGTTGAAGGAAATGGAATACATCGAAAAAATTGCAGATAAGGTTGGTGAAATCAGCATTTCTGGAGGTTCGAATGTATTAAACGAACTAAAAACAATGTTTACGAAACAATGAAAACAACAATACTAAATAAACTAAGGCAAATAGAAAAAGACGAAAATATAGAAATTCTATTTGCCGTTGAATCAGGAAGTCGAGCTTGGGGCTTCCCTTCTACCGATAGTGATTATGATATTCGGTTAATTTATAGAAGAAAAATAAGTGATTATCTGAGAATAGAACCTATTGATGATTTTATTGATTTTAAAATCGTTGATGAATTAGATTTTAAAGCTTGGGATATTCAGAAAGTATTACGTTTGATTCTAAAATCTAACTCGAGTATTGTTGAGTATTTACAATCTCCTATTCATTATATTACAAATAAAGAGTTTGAAAAAAGTTTATTAGCAATTGTAAAATCTCAATTCAATCCAAGAAAAGTTTCAATGCACTATTTGGGAATTACAACAAGAAAATTAATTGAAATTGAAGGAAACAAAGAACTTAAATTAAAACATTTGTTCTACGCATTACGTTCTGTACTTTCAGCAAAGTGGGTTATAGAAAAAGAAACAATTCCTCCGATGGAATTTAAAAAATTGGCTCACTTGATTGATGATAATTTTTTACTAGATAAAATAGAAAACTATTTAAAAATAAAAGCAAATGTAGATGAAAGCTACTTAATTGTAAAAGATGAAGAATTACTTAATTGGATTTCTGAGTTAAAAACTGAGTTAAAAGCAAAAGCTGAATTAATTTCAAAAATAGAGTTTGATAAAGAGTTGATTAATGATTTTTTTCTAGATACAATTAGAAATGAGAATTAGTTATTTTTATATATTATGGAAAAATGTTTCGACATGCTCAACATGACATAATGAAACAAATGGAATTAAAAAATCATTTTTCTGAGAAAAACACTTGAACTAACTAAAAATGCAATAGCGATAGTAATGGAAATCCTTTTTCCTTAGAAAAAGATTGTAATGAATAGCGCTACCCGTAGGGATTGCCCAAAACATGCCCTTTTTTACTGCATTAAGTATTGTTTATTTTTATTCCTCCAACCTGCTTGACTACTATAATTGACATAAAAAATTTTAACATCAGCAGAACTTGAATTAGATACAAAATAGATTTTCTTTTTAGCTTGTGATGCATAATCAGTGAAAAACCAATTTCCGTCATTATTTCCTGCTTGGCTTGCATAACTTACTTTATAAACTTTTAAATCTGCTTGACTTTCATGATCAACCACATAAATTTTCACATCAGCCTGACTACTATATTCTACAGAAAATACTTTCTGAGCGTTGAGAATATTTGAGAATAAAAACATGAAGATTAATAATGAATATTTCATTAAACTTAAGTATTTGATTAGTTTAAATCTACAATATTTTGATGAAACATAAATAATAAAAAATGAAACTAACTATAGAAGACCTAAAAAATAAAAACCTTATCCTTTTTGAATGTATAAGCGGAAGTAAAGCTTATAATTTGGATACAGAGAAATCGGATACTGATATTCGAGGTATGTTTTATTTACCAAAGGAACTGTATTACGGATTAGAATATCAAACACAAGTGAGTAATACGAGCAATGATATTGTGTATTATGAAATTGGTCGATTCTTTGAATTATTACTAAAAAATAATCCTGCTTGTTTAGAAATATTGGCAACTCCAGATGAGTTTATTCTTTACAAATCTCCTTTATTAAAAGAATTAAACTATAAGAATTTTATTACTGATGAGGTTAAAAATACTTTTATAGGATACGCATTGAGCCAAATAAAAAAAGCAAAAGGTTTAAATAAAAAATTCTTAAATCCTATGGCTAAAAAACGAAGAAGTGTTTTGGATTTTTGTTTTATTGTAAATGATGGTAAAAGTATTCTGTTGAACAATTGGCTTGAAGAAAAAAATTATAAAGAAAAATTCTGTGGTTTAAGTAAAATACACCATGCAAAAGACTTGTATTCTGTCTTTTATAATGAAAAATTAAACTACAATGGAATAATAAAGGATGAAAATAGCAACGATATTCTTTTAAGTGAAATTCCGAAAAATGAAATGCCTATTTGTTATTTAATTTTTAATAAAGATGAGTATTCGTCTTACTGCAAGCAATACAAAGAATATTGGGATTGGATGAAGTTGAGAAACGAAGATAGATATACAACAAATATAGACCACGGTAAAGATTATGATAGTAAGAATATGATGCACACAATAAGGTTGCTGAGAGTTGCGAAAGAGTTATTACTAACTGGTGATTTGAATGTAAAAAGGACAATGGATAGAGATGAATTACTTCGTATAAAAAATGGAAAATATTCCTATGATGAGGTTTTAAAAATCTCTGAAGATTTACAAAGTGAGATAAGAAAACTACCAAAAAACATTCATTCCATAAATGATAACTATGAAACGAATGAAAAATTTTTAATCAATTTAAGAACTAAACTATATGAATAATACAAATAAACCAATCAATGGAAATGATTTAATTGATTTAGGTTACCCAGAGAATGAGATTTTAGGAATTGCTCTTAAAATCAATAAAAAAAGAACTGGTTTTACCAAAATAGAAATGCTAAATAAATATGCACAAGTATTGTCTTCGCCACAGGATTTTATAGAAGATAAATTATTTAAAACTCTTGCTGAGGCTTTTGTGAATGGAGTACATTTACCTAATATAGATGAGAATATAATCCCACTAAATGAAAATCCAAAAGATTTTGAAGTTTATGGTACAGAAAAAATTGAAAATGGTGCGTTAGAACAAATGAAAGTTGCAATGCAATTACCAATAACAATTGGTGGAGCATTAATGCCAGATGCTCACCAAGGTTATGGTTTACCAATAGGTGGTGTCTTAGCAACTAAAAATGCGATTATTCCTTATGGAGTTGGTGTTGATATTGGTTGTAGAATGGCTCTTTCTATTTTTGATTTACCAGCTTCTCATTACTTAGAACATCATAATGTTTTAAAAGATGTTTTAATGAAAAATACAAAATTTGGTGCCGGACATGGTTTTCATGGACAATATAAATCTGAGCATAAAGTTTTAGATGACAACAAATTTGAAACAAATTCTTTTATTAAAAATTTAAAAGATAAAGCTTGGTCACAATTAGGAACTTCTGGCGGTGGAAATCATTTTGTAGAATTTGGTTTAATGGAATTTAAAGAAGATGATGCAAAATTAAATATCAAAAAAGGAACATACCTTGCTTTACTTACGCATTCTGGTTCTAGAGGTTTTGGTGCTACAATTGCTGGACATTATACAAAAATTGCTAAAGATATTTGTAAGTTACCCTACAAAGCCAAAAATTTAGCTTATTTGGATTTGAATTCTGAAGAAGGTCAAGAATATTGGATTGCTATGAATTTAGCTGGTGAATATGCTTCTGCTTGTCATGAGGTGATTCATCAAAAAATTACAAATGCTTTGGGTGCTGAAGTTTTAGGTAAAATTGAAAACCATCATAATTTTGCTTGGAAAGAAATTTACAATAACGAGGAAGTAATTGTTCATAGAAAAGGTGCTACTCCTGCATCTAAAGATGTTATGGGAATAATTCCTGGTTCTATGACTGCTCCAGGCTTCTTGGTAAGAGGAAAAGGCGAAGAAAATGCAATAAATTCCGCATCGCATGGTGCTGGTCGACAAATGAGCAGAACACAGGCTATAAAATCTTTATCTCAAAATAAAATTAATGATTATTTGAATGATTTTGGAATTACATTAATTGGAGCTGGAAAAGATGAAGCACCTATGGCTTACAAAGATATTCATGCTGTAATGGATGCTCAACAAGAACTTGTTGATGTTGTTGCAACATTTACTCCCAAAATGGTAAGAATGGCAGATGATGGTTCTAAAGAAGATTAAAAAAATTCTTTCGTTCGTAATGAATGGAAGAATTTTTATCAAACTATAGTTTAAATTGATTAAACAAAGTAATTAATATAATAAATCTATTATTTACAACAATTAATTATTCTTATTTTAATTAAAATAAATTATTTATTTTCAATATTTTATACTTAATCTTAATTGATTTTTATACCAAAAATAATACATACAATAGTTTTAAATAAAAGTTATCAACAAAATTATTCACATTTAAAATGTTTATATACCTTTGTCGAACAAATAAATATTTAGAACATACTATAATGTCACAAACTGGAATACCATCAGTTAATCTTGCAGATTTTTTATCTGAAGATCCTGCTAGAAAACAAAAATTCGTTAATGAAATTGGAAAAGCGTATGAAGAAATCGGATTTGTTGCTTTAAAAGGACATTTTTTATCAGACGAATTAGTAGATAATCTATACAAAAGTGTACGTGAATTTTATGCTTTACCTACAGAAACAAAACAAAATTATATTGTAGAAGGAATTGGAGGACAACGTGGTTACACAGCTTTCGGTAACGAACATGCAAAAGGTAGCACAGTTGGAGATTTAAAAGAATTTTGGCATTTTGGTCAATATCTTAATGAAGAAGATAAATCTAAATTCAATTACCCTGAAAATATTAATGTAAAAGAAGTTCCTGACTTTAATGTTTATGGTGAAGAAACATACAAACAATTAGAAAAAACAGGAATTTATGTTCTACGTGCTTTAGCATTATTCCTAGGTCTAGATGAATTTTACTTTGATGATAAAGTAGAAAATGGAAACTCTATCTTAAGAGCAATCCACTATCCTCCTATCACAGAAGAACCTAAAAAAGCTGTTCGTGCTGGTGCTCATGGTGATATTAACCTAATTACATTATTAATGGGCGCACAAGGTCGTGGTTTACAAGTACAAAAACATGACGGAACTTGGGTCGATGCAATTGCAGAAGATGATGAATTAGTAATTAATGTTGGTGACATGTTATCTCGTCACACAAACAATCGTTTAAAATCTACGATTCACCAAGTTGTAAATCCTGAAAGAGAATTATGGGGAACTTCTCGTTTTTCTATTCCATTCTTTATGCACCCTGTTTCTGATATGGACTTATCTGTTTTAGAAAATTGTGTTACAGAAGAAAATCCAAAACAATTTGAAGATATTACTGCTGGAGAATTCTTAACTCAACGATTAAGAGAAATTGGATTAATAAAATAATCTCATTAAACATAAAAAAGAGAGTTGAAATTTTCAACTCTCTTTTTATTTTTTACAATTTTATTCGTAAATCTTAGTTACAAAATCTTCTGTAGAAATTCGAACTTTCTTCATTGAACTTAACCAATCTCCTTCTGTATCTCTGTAACCTAAAGGTAACATAAGAACACTTCGTAAACCTTGTTCTTTCAAGTTCAATAATTCATCTAATTTATCGTTTTCAAAACCTTCCATTGGCGTACTATCAATATTTAGTTCTGCAGCCTGTGCAATTGCTAGCCCTAAACCAATGTATGCTTGTTTTGAAGTATGTACAAAATGTTCTTCTTCTGTTTGAGCAAAGAATATTTGTTTTAAACGATCTGTATAAGATGTAAATCTTCCTCTTGGTAATTCACGCTCATCTGTTGTGAAATCATAAATATCATCAATTCTTTTTTCTGTATAAGAATCCCAAGCTACAAAAACCAACAAATGAGAACAATCTGCTACAATTTGTTGATCATAAGAAATTGGTACTATTTGATTTTGAAGCTCTTTATTTTTAATTACCAAAACTCTGAACTGCTGTAAACCTGATGATGTTGGAGTTAATCGTGTTGCCTCTACAATTTTATCTATGTTTTCTTCACTAACTACTTTAGTTGAATCATATTTTTTAGTAGCATAACGCCACGTTAAATTATCTAATAATGCCATATGTTATTTTAATATTTAGCAAAATTAAATCATATTTAGTAAACAATTACTTTTCTTACATTTTTAAAATTATATTTATTTTTTGGGCAATCCCTTCGGGACGTGCTTTTCGCTATATCTTTTTAGATTGGTCATTCATTTCGACTTCGTTCAATGACCAATCTAAAAAGGATGCCGCTTCAATCACTATTGCAAATTCATGAATAAAAATAAATAACTCACATACTAAAAATTGTTAATTAAAGATAATTCAAAAAAAATTACTTTTCTTTCCATTCTAAGAAATAATTTCCTGTTGCAGAAGTTGATTTCCAACGTACTTGATATTCTCCTTCTTTTGGAAAATTAACAGAAAAACGTCCTTCTTCTGTATCTGCATTTGATGCATATAAAACAACTTTATTTGCATCAATAATTTCAAAAGCTAAATCTCCTTCTGTATGTATCACAGAACGAAAATCGACCTTAAGAGATTTTTTTGTTTTTAATTTGATATATGTTGTTCCTGTTGCGTTTTCAAATTTTGCTTTTGTCCAATTAGAACCATTTGAATTCGACCACTTAGAATCTTTTACTCCATTTTCAAAAAAAGTTCCTTCTGCTGTAATATTTGGTGTTTCTGCATTAGAAAAACTTGCTCTGGAATCTACATCTGCATTTACACGAACAGAAATACATGATTGTAAAGAGAATATTGCTAAAGCTACAATTATTATTTTTTTCATCTTAAATATCATTTTTATACTAGACGATTAAATATAAAAAAGGTTACATTTTTTATCATTTTTTTTAATGTTTGTGTTTATGAGATTAAGTTCTTAAGTGATTATGTTTTTATGCTAAATTTAAGAAGCAAGATAATAAGCTATAAGATTTTCTTAATTCTTAATTCTTAATTACTTTATATCGCAATAGCGATTGTCGTGGAAATCCTTTTTCTTCAGAAAAAGATTGCAACAAAAGCGCGGCCCGAAGGGATTGCCCAAAAGAAAATTATGCTAGAAAAAAGATTCAATGTAAATTGCATAAAATTGTAAAAATGGATTCTAATATTATCAATTTTCTAAATCAACATTATTCACAAGAAGCAATATCTTCTTTACGGATTTTAACTGGAGGTGGATCAGAAAGAAAATATTATAGATTTTTCGACAATAATCAATCATATATTCTTTGTCAGAGTAGTAATATAGAAGAAAACAAAACATTTTTTTATTACACAGAAGAATTAAAAAAAACAGTTTCTAATGTTCCTACAATTTATATGATAAGTGATGATTTTAGTCTTTATGTACAAACCGATTTGGGAGATGAAACATTAATGAATGCTATTCAGAATGATACAATTGAAGCAAAAAAATATTATTTTGAAATTATTGAGCTACTTGCGAAAACACAATTAGAAGCAGGGAAATCGATTGACTTTTATAAAGCATATTCTTATCCGAGACTTGACAAAACACTTATTCTAAGAGATTTATTTTTATTTAAATTTTACTTTTTGAATAGTATTAATATAACCTATAATCAAGGAAAATTAATTAAAGATTTTGATTTATTTGCTTCACAATTTGAGCAATTATCACCTAAAGGTTTCGTATTTCGTGATTTTCAATCACGAAATATTATGATAAAAGATAACAAACCTTATTTTATTGATTACCAAGGTGGTTTATATGGGCCAATTTTTTATGATTTGGTTTCCCTTACATGGCAAGCAAAAGCAAATCTTTCAACTGATTTTAAAAATGAATTATACAATCATTATTTTGAAGAAATTAAAAAACTGGATGAAACAATAGTTCCTATAGATTGTAGAAGGTCTTATGAATATTGTGTTGTAGCTCGTTTATTACAAGTTCTAGGTGCTTATGGATTGAGGGGATTAATTGAAAGAAAATCACACTTTATAGAAAGTATTTCTTTTGGTTTGGATAACCTAAAATCAATCTTGGATTATCCAATTTTACAAAATTATCCTGAACTAAAAAGAATTATTACTATACTTACTGAAACTGAAACAAAAAAACAAATAAATAACATAATCAATGGCTAAATTAAATATTAACGTACGTAGTTTTTCATATAAAAAAGGAATTCCAACTGACCCAACAGGAAATGGTGGAGGTTTTGTTTTTGATTGTAGAGGAATTTTAAATCCTGGGCGAATAGAAAAATATAAAACACAAACTGGACGTGATGAAGAAGTAAAAAAATATTTGGAAACAGAAACAAAAATTGCTATTTTCTTAACTGGTGTTTTTCAGGTTATAGATGTATCTATAGAAGATTACATTCAACGTGGTTTCGAAAATTTAGAAATTAATTTTGGATGTACTGGCGGTCAACATCGTTCTGTTTATTCTGCTGATGCAACAGCAAAATACATTGAAGAAAAATTTCCAGAGGTACAAGTAACTTTAAATCACGTTGTACAAGAAGAAAAAAACTGGATTAACGAAGCATATTAATTAAATGAAAGCAATGCTTTTTGCTGCCGGATTAGGCACAAGACTGAAGCCTTTTACAGAAAATCATCCTAAAGCTTTGGCTCCTGTAAATGGAAAATCTTTACTACAACGTAATATAGAATATTTAAAATCGTATGGTTTTACTGAAATTGTAATTAATGTTTTTCACTTCGCAGATCAGATTATTGATTTTTTGAATGAGAATAATAATTTTGATATTACAATTCATATTTCTGATGAGCGACCAGAAGTTTTAGAAACTGGTGGAGGTTTAGTGAATGCTAAACATTTTTTTGATACTGATTTTCTTGTTATGAATGTTGATATTTTAACCGATTTGAATATCTCTAATTTCATAAAAGCTCATCAAGAAAATAATGCAATTATTTCACTTGCAGTATCGGACAGAAATTCGTCAAGAAAATTACTTTTCGATGAAAAAATGAAATTACAAGGTTGGCGAAATCTGAATACTAATGAAGAAATTTTAGCAAAAAATGCTTCTAAAAATTTAAATGAATTAGCATTTTCTGGTATTCATATCATCAAACCAGAATTGTTTAATAACATTAATTATGAAGGAAAATTTTCTATCATGAAAGTTTACATGGAATTGATGAAAACCGAAACTATTTTAGGTTTTAATCATTCGGGAGGAATTCTGATTGATGTTGGTAGACCATCTAGTGTTTTAGAAGCTGAAGAAGTTTTTAAATAATTATAATGTATAAACTAACCAAATATACCTTATTCGTAACTTTATTTTTAACATTACTCTCTCTAGGAATAATTATTACTACAATTATTCCTAAAGTTGGTAGTTATTCTAAAAGTGAGATGATAGAAACTAATCAGAAATTTAGTAAATGTGGATTTATTGTTTCTGAATTTTATGAGACTAAAAGCGATTATAAAACAGGTCGTTACGGAATTCGAAAAGAAATTTTTAAAGAAATATCTCTTTTAGATTATCCAAATTTTTCTGGAAATATAAATATTCGTTTTATTATTAATTGTCATAACCAAATAGGAGATTTTAGAATAAAAGCAACGAATCAATCTTTTGAATTAGTTGATTTAAGTGATGAATTAAAAAAGAATATTGTTAATGAAGTTTTGAAACTAAAAGATTGGAATAGCCAACCCTACTTTTTATCTAAAGATTCCTATTATCAACTAAATATAAAGATTAGAGATGGAAAAGTTAAAGACCTTTTTTAGAAATAAATATGTTCGTTTTATTTGGAATTCCTTAATACTATTAATCTGTATTCCATTCTTATTTTATAGCTATTTTTTTATAAAAAATTATATTTTCTCTAAAAAAGAAGTTCTTTTTCAATTAGCTGGAAATTGGCAAGGGTCTTATTATTCTGATTATACTTTTGATTATTTATTAAAGAAATATCCTAAGAATTCTAAATTTTGGTGGGAATCTTCTGTCGCTTATAACAAACGTGGTGATCATGAAATTGGAATGAAACGACTAAAAAATGCCACACATTTAGATCCCTTATCACATTTAGGTTATAGTGGTTGGATAAAACTAGATAAATTAAAAGATTATGAAAATGCTTTGAAAGACTTTCATCAATTAGATAAAATTTCAAAAACTACCGAATATCCTTGGGGAGATAATATCTACTATAGAATGGCTATTTGTTATCAAGGTCTAGAAAAATACGATTCTGCAATGTTATATTATAATAAATATTTTGATTCAGAAAAAGATAAAAAGAATATAATTCCTATTACCTATACTTATTTAGGTAAAATGAAAGCTGACCTAAATTTAAACAAAGAAGCTCTTGAACTTTATAATAAAACTATTTCAATCGACTCTAATACTGCTGAAGCCTATTTTTATAAAGCAGAAACATTCAATAAATTAAAGATGAAAGATTCGGCTAAATTTAATTATATAAAAAGCCTCGATTTAACCAATAAATCATATAAAAAAGCTGATCCGTATAATGAAGTTTTTTTAGAAATATACTCGAGCCAGATTGAGGATAGATTGAATAAATTGTAATTACTGTAATGTAATATTGTTTTTTTTTATTAATAAAAAGTTTATTTTTGCTAAAATTTTCAATATGAAATTAATTATTTACTCATTAATTATTTTTTCATTATTTAGTTGTGCGGCTTCAATAAAATCAAATTTTACTGATATAAGGTCATCTATATCTAAAAATGACGGTTTTGCTTTTTTATCTGAAAAACACGAAGTCCCATTTGGTGCAACAAAAGTAGGTTCTTCTAAAATTAAAGACTCAGGTTTCTCTACTGATTGTAGTTATAATTCTAATTTAGAAAAAGCAAGAAAAATTGCAAGAGATAATGGTGCTAATATTGTAAAAGTAGTAAAATCAAAAGGTGCAGATTTATGGAGTACTTGCACTAGAATGGAAATTGAATATTACTATTATGATGGAGATTTAAAATCTATCCCTCAGTATACACTAACATTAGAATAAAATATTTATTAAATTTTTATATGAAAAAATTATCTATGATCTTATTTGGTGGAGCATTATTGTCTCTATCAAGCTGTGCTACTATTGTATCTGGCTCTAAACAAACAATTAATTTTAAAAGTACACCTTCAAATGCTACTGTTTACATCAATGAAATTGAAATTGGCAAAACACCAATCGAAAAAAAATTAGAACGTAAGAAAAAAGAATATGATGTAATGATAAAATTAGATGGTTACAAAACGTTTGAAACTAAATTAACAAGAAAATTTAATGCTTGGTATATTGGAAATGTCATTTTTGCAGGAATAGTTGGTTTAATCGTAGATCCTATCACTGGTGCTATGTATAAACTTACTCCAAAACAAATTGAAGCAGAATTATCTGAAGGAACAGCTTTTAATTCTAAAGGAAATGATGTTTATATAGCCGTAAAATTAGATATTGATCCTTCTTGGGAAAAAATAGGGCAACTAAGTAAATAAAAAAAGACGGATACAATCCGTCTTTTTTAGCTAAATATTGATATTACTATATTAATTAAATACTTCACTTATAATTTTATATGAATTAGTTTTTGCATCTTTATCATAAATATTAGAAGATACCATAATTTCATCAATCTCTGCATCTGTCAAAAATTTTTGAAAACTATCCTTTAATGACTTATTATTTCCAATAAATGATAATCCAGTCATACTTTCCAGTACATATTTCTGCTCAGGTGATGCCAAATCTAAATTTGTTTTATCAGGAGAAACTATAGGTTGTCTTCTATCTGTAATTATATTTAAAAAACCTTGATACATTGACATTGATAAATAATGAGCTTCTTCATCAGTATCTGCAGCAATGACATTTACACAAGCAATAATATATGGTTTATCTAAATATTCTGATGCTTTGAAATGACTTCTATAAATTTTTACAGCATTATAAAACTGTTGAGGAGCAAAATGTCCTGCAAAAGCATAAGGCATTCCTAATTTAGCAGCTAAAAAAGCAGAATCTGTACTAGAACCGAGTATATATAATGGAACATTTGCTCCTTCTCCTGGAATTGCGCGAACTTTATTTATATTATTATCTGGATTAAAATAATTTAACAAACCATGTATTTCATCTTCAAAATTATAATTCATAAAATTATTTCCTCTACGAAGTACAGAAGCTGTTAATTGATCTGTCCCTGGAGCTCTTCCTAAACCCAAATCAATTCTATTTGGATAAAGAGATTCTAATGTACCAAATTGTTCTGCAACAGATAATGTTGTATGATTTGGTAACATTATTCCACCAGAACCAACTCTAATTTTTTTTGTTCCTCCTGCGACATAACCAATTAATATAGAAGTTGCTGCACTAGCTACATTTTGCATATTATGGTGTTCGGAAAGCCAATAACGTGTATATCCTAAGTTTTCAGCTGTTTGAGCATTAGTTAATGTATTTTTAAAAGTTTGATGAATTGAATCACCTTCCCTTACATAAGCTAAATCTAAAACAGAATATTTTATTTTATTTAAATCTCTCATTAATATTAAAATTTATATAACAATATACAAACAAAAAACATATTTATAAATACAAATATATAAATTCATTTGATTAAATGAATTTAAAAAACTTATAAATGATTTAAATAGAATGGAAAATTATTAGAATAAAAAAAGCAGAAAGTAATAGAATTACATTTCTGCTTTGTAGACCCACAGGGATTCGAACCCCAACTAGCGGCACCAAAAACCGATGTGCTACCGTTACACCATGGGTCTGTAAAAATTATATTTCAATTTGCAATTATACCATATTTCAGATATATACTTTATAAGCATAAGACTTTGTAGACCCACAGGGATTCGAACCCCAACTAGCGGCACCAAAAACCGATGTGCTACCGTTACACCATGGGTCTCTGTCTTAATTGCTGTGCAAATATAGAAAGGTTTTTTAATTCTCCAAAACTATTTTTCTATGTTTTTAGCTAAAACAGTAGGTTTTTTAATTAATAATCTGAAAATGAATTAAAAAAAATTCTATTTTTTTTGAAAAAAAATAGAATTTTTAATCTCTTTATATATTTTTATCTTTAATTATGAAATAAACTTCAGAAAATTTTATTCTAAAGACATATTATTATCATGAAAAAATACTACAAAGTAATTTTTGCTAAATAGGAATCTTCTTCCGTTTTGACTTTAATACAATTTAGCTGATGATATTCGCAAGCATTTTTAAGTGTATCAAAATCTAAATATAGCCAATTAATTGTTTCATCAATTTCACCTTTATAATGAACTGTAAAATCTAACTCTCCATAATAATTACCATTACTTGGAATCCATTTACCTCCATCTTCATCTTCATCAAACATATAAATGATATCTGTTCCATCAATTAAGACTTGTCCATTATCATTCAATAATTTTTTAATTTTATCCAAATAAACGTTTATTAACAGCAAGTTTTGAAAAATGCCTGTACCATTCATTAAAAATAGAATAGTGTCATATTTCACGAACTCATCTAAATCAAGAAAATTTATAACTTTTACATCTTTAATACCTCTCAATTGACAAGCTTTAACAGCTTTTGGAGAAATATCAATTGCTAATACATCAATATTTTTTTCTTGTAAATAAAGTGCATGAGAACCTGCACCACATCCTACATCTAATGTTTTACCTTTTACTAAATCTAATGCTTTTTTTTCTAAAGAAGGCATTTCTTTATAAGCTCTAAAAAGATAATCAATAGGCATGACATCTAATTCTGAAATTGATGTTTCCGTGTATAAATCTTCAGGTAAATTATTGGTTTGATAATCTAATATTGCTTGCCCAAATAAATCTTTCATAAAAATTAACTCAACTCTTTCTTAGATATAATATGTTGCATAATTTGCTTTGCATGAGCACGAGAATTTTCTATAAACCAAATATTAGTTCTCATTCCTCCACAAACAACACCTGCCAAATATAAACCTGATACATTGGTTTCCATATTTTCAGGATTATACGTTGGTGTTTTTAATTCATCTTTACTTAATGTAATACCTGCATTTGTAAGAAATGAAAAATTAGGTTGATAACCAGTCATAGCTAAAACTGTATCATTTTTTAACGTAATATCTTCTTTTGGCGTTTGAATAGTCACAGAATTTTCATCAATGTATTTTAGGTTTGAGTTAAAATAAGCCTTGACACTACCTTCTGCTATTCTATTTTCTATATCTGGACGAACCCAATATTTTAAATTATCAGTAAACCCTTCTCCTCGTATAACCATAGTAACATTAGCTCCTTTTCTATAACATTCTAAAGCAGCATCAATAGCTGAATTATTTGCACCAACGACTACTACATCTTGAAAAGAATATGGATGAGCTTCTTTATAGTAATGATGTACTTTAGGTAGATCTTCTCCTTGAATATTCAACATATTTGGAATATCATAAAAACCTGTAGCAATAATTACATTTTTAGATTTATACTTGAATTTATTTGTTTGGACTCGAAATTGAGACACTTCATTTTTTGATATATTTAATACTTCTTCATATAAATGAATATTAAAATCAAAATATTTTTGAATATTCCTATAATATTCTAAAGCTTCTTGTCTTCCAGGTTTTGGAGCGATACAGTTAAAAGGAATACCTCCTATTTCTAATCTTTCTGCTGTAGAAAAAAAAGTCATATATAAAGGATAGTTATATAAGCTATTGGTTAAAGCTCCTTTTTCTATAATTAAATAAGATAATTTATTTTTTTTTGCTTCAATTGCACATGCTAAACCAATTGGTCCAGCTCCTACAATAATTAAATCATATTCATCTTTCATGATAACAAATTTATAAAGAATTAATCCGACTGAGATTAATAATTGCTTAATAAATATAAGAAAAAAGAAGGATATAAAATATTTAACATCTTTCTTTTTTATATTTTAATTGAATAAAAATATAAAAAAAGTTATTTTTAATATGAATTTCCATCTGTGATTTGTAATGAAAATTCTTTTATAAAAAACAGTAATTGATAATTATGAAATTCTATTTTTAGAAAATAATATAATAAAAAAGTAACATAAACATATGGTTTATGTTACTTTTTAAATTATTTTTTTTGAGATAAACTATTTTATTACAATTGGGAATGTTACTTGTGCATCTGTACTTCCTGCTGCATTTGTAATATCTCCATTACTTACATTTTCTCCTGTTTTATTTGGTTTATGAATTAATGTAACTGTTAGATCTCCTTTTGCTGGTGTTGAAGATGCTACAAATTTATATGATAGTCCTACTGGAAGGTTGTTTGCATCTACATCACTATATGTGATTGTACCTAAACCTTTTTGTTGAAAGAAAATTTGATGATGCTCTTTTTCTTCTCTAATTTCTTCTGTATTATCCTCATGTGGATCAGCGATATCATTCCAAAATTCTATTGTTCCGTTATATGTTTCTCCAGCATTAAAATCTCCTGAAACAGTAACTGTTGGAGCTAAAGGTCCATCACCATCAGGATCAACAGAATTAAGAGTAACAATATCTCCTTGTGTTCCATTTAATGTTAATGTAACTCTAGAAATGATTTCATTTTCATTGATTACTTCTGGTGTATCATCATCATTATTACATGCTTGTAAAGAGATTAACATTGCTGAAGCTAAAACTAATTTTCCGAATTTGTGTTTCATTTTTTAAAATTTATTGTGTTTAAAATATTGAGTATTGATTATCTGGCAAAGAGGAATTTTATTTCTAAAACTCTCTCTGCCTATATTATATAATGATATATTAATTAGTAATTAAAGCGTAATTGTATCATAAAATTTCGCCCTAGTTCATCTGCATAAAAACGTTGTTTATTTAGATAATTACGATAAGTTGTATTGAATAAATTATCTACAGAAAACGATACATTAAATCCTGTTTTTTCCCAATGTAACATTTTAGAAAAATCCATTCCTGCAGAAATATCAAATAAACTATACCCCTTTGGTGGTGTACTAATATCGACTAAAACATCTTTTGACTCTCCGTCTTGAATAATTGTTGAATGAAAATTATAATTAGGATAGTTATGCTGCGTAAAAAATGTTTGGTTTCTTAAAGTAACATTAAAATCATTCCATCTTGGATTTGTGTATGTAATTGAATTTACCCAATTTAAAGGAGGCATATCTATTAGTGCTTCTTTATCTGTAGTATTTCGTCCATGTATGTACGAAATTGCAGTTCGTTGACTAAAATTTTGATTATAATTCCATTGAGCATTTGCATCAATACCAAAAATTAATGCATTGTTCTGTACATATTTCCAAACTGGGAAAGCTCCACGTATTGTATATTCTATCGTAGAAGGAACTAACTGCATAAAATCATTGATTTTATTTACATAAGGTGTTACATCCCATTGGAAATTTTCTTCTTCGTGTTTAAAACTTAATGAAGCTTTTAATGCTTTCTCTTGTTTCAGACCCAAATTACCAATTTCTATAATTCCTGTAGAATGATGTAATCCGTCGCTAAAAAGTTCCGATGGATTTGGATTTCTCATCAAATACCCTGCATTGAAAATAAGACTATTGTAATGATTAATATGATAAGTTGCTCCTATTGAACTTGAAATATTTGAATAATTAAACTTTGGATAAGCTAATATTTGACTACCTACTGTTGATTTGTAGAATTGAGGAAAAGTCTTATCATATCCTAAACTTTCCCATCTTGTTTTAAGATAATATTTAAATGCTTCTACATAACTATAATCGTAACGAACAGCAGCATTAAAATCTAATTTTGATAATGGTTTGTAATCAAAAATACCATAAGCACTAAAATCATATCTATTATAATCAGGGATAAGAGGCATTACATTAGTAGACGGATTAGCTTTATTTGTTTGATATAATCCACTAAGTCCTGTTTGAAAAGATACTCCATTCCATTTTTTACTTTCAAAATCTAGATTAGCTGTTTGTGTATTTAATACAAGGTCAAGAGCTGGAATATTTTTATACTGCCCTCTACGTAAATCATACTCTTTTCTAGAATTATGTTGAAATGCATATTGAAAGTCTAATTTTCCTAAATTATCAAATTTATAATATGCATTAATTTTTGCTATATGATGTTGTATTTCTTGTTTAGGATTATCAATAGAATATGTAAAATCTCCAACATAATTTGGTTTATGATTATTAATTGCCGAAACCAAATCTGTTATATTACCTATATGTGACGCTGTTAAAATACCAATAATCGAATTATAAAAAGAATAAGAAGCATCTACTCCATATTTTACTCGGTCATAACCTACTCGTAAATTAACATCTTGGTTTCTAATCCCCGTATTAGACAATACATATTTCGGAGCTTCACTATCACCTAAATATTTCCCTGTAAGTGTTGTACCAAAATACAATCCACTTTTATACGTTTTTGTAAGATTTGTACTTATCGAACCTCCACGACCATTTGTGTTATAGGTAAACAGTGTTTTACCATACAATGAATCTTTTTTTACTGGAATTTCTGGTTGTAAAAGAACCATACCTCCAATAGCATTTCCATTGTACTTTAAAGCATTTGCACCAGTTATAACTGTAACTTTATTATAATTATTTATATCGACAGATGGTGCATGCTCACTTCCCCACTCTTGGTCTTCTACTCTTACATTATCAGCATAGACGGCAACTCTAGAACTGTGTAAACCATTAATAACTGGTTTTACAATATTAGATCCTGTTCTAAGAGCAGAAACGCCTTCTACTTCTTGTAGTGCATCACCTAAGCTTTTTGAACTATATTTTTCCAACACCTTAGTAGATAAAGTATGAGATGTTGTATTTTTTAAATTATCATTTTTGTGTTGAACCAAAGTTACTCCTTTCAAATAAGTAACATTTTGTTTCATTTTAAAATCCAAAACAATAGGATTGTTATCTACTGATATAATAGTGTCTAAAGGAGAATAATCCTTGTAAGATAATACTAACTTATAATTTCCTTTTTGTATACTATTAAATTGAAACTCTCCTTTTTTATTTGTTTTTACTGTTGCGATGTTATCACCTAAAGTAACCATAACATCTTTTATAGGAAGATTATTCTCATTATCAACCTTTCCCGAAATTTTGGTTTGTGCAAAACTATATGCAGAACCCAAAATTAAAAGGACAGATAAACTTTTTTTCATTTCCTTCTTAAAATTTGATTATAACATTATGATAAGAAACAACATAGTTATCCTTACATAATCTGAATAAGTAAATAAATAATAAAGTCTAAAAGACTAATTATTTAACAATATTAAATTAAGAAATGAATGTTGGTGGTGGCCGCTGTCTAAGAGTACTAAAAGTTATATACTCATGCAACTGTGAAATGTATTCTACTTTATTTTTTTCTTCAACAATCTTAATAATTATATTTTCTATCGATTGTTTTTCTTTTACTGTAGAAGTTAAATGAAATTGACAAATCTGACAATCTTGTTTTGTATTAGATTTGTGATGATGATTGTGTGCAGTTTTATGTTTATTATGAGCAATCTCTAAACTATGTTCAAATATATGTACAGATTGGAACAGTGTAAAAAACACCGCCAATACTATAATCATATATTTTTGTAAACTTTTCATCTATTCGTCACAAAAGTATAAATTATTTTATAACTATTAACTACGTTTTATGATAAATATTAGATTTTTTTTATAGTAAAACACTTTCAAAACTCAGCTTTTTAATAATTTTTAATTTTTATGGTGTTTAATGTACATTATTAAAAATTATTTTATATTTTTACCAAACCTCAGTAAAGAGGTATTTTTTAAACTATAAATGTAATCGATTACATAATAATAAATTTATTATATCATGACTAATTCAGAATTAAGGTATGCTCATCACCCAAATGATGTAAAAAAATATACAACAGAAGAATTAAGAGATCACTTTTTAATTCCAGAATTATTTTTAGAAAATACAATCAAATTAGTTTACTCTATGTATGACCGTTTAATTGTAGGAGGTATTTACCCAACAACAAAACCGTTAAAATTAGAGCCTACAGAAGATTTAAAAGCAAATTACTTTTTAGAGCGAAGAGAATTAGGAATTATAAATGTTGGAGGAAAAGGAAAAGTAACTGTAGATGGAATAATATATGAACTAAACAATAAAGAAGCTCTATACATTGGTAAAGGAAATAAAGAAATAATTTTTGATAAAAGCGAAAATGAGCAACCTTATTTTTATATCAATTCTGCTCCTGCACATGTAACATTTCCTACGAAGAAAGTAACTAAAAAAGAAGCTGAGATAGTAGAATTAGGTGAAACTAAATATGCAAACAAAAGAACAATCAACAAACTATTAGTAAATAGTGTTCTTGAAACTTGTCAATTACAAATGGGGATGACAGAGCTACACGAAGGTAGTGTATGGAATACAATGCCAGCACATACACATGAACGCCGCATGGAAGCTTATTTTTATTTTGATTTAGAAGAAGGTCAAACAATAAGCCATTACATGGGGCAACCTAATGAAACTAGACATATATTCATGCAAAATCATCAAGCTGTTTTATCACCAGAATGGTCTATTCACTCAGGTGTAGGTACATCTAACTATACGTTTATATGGGGAATGGCAGGAGAAAACATGGATTACGGAGATATGGACGCTGTAAAAACGAATGAATTAAAATAAGAACTATGAATTTATTTGATTTAACTGGTAAAGTAGCCTTAGTAACAGGAGGAACTCATGGTCTTGGAATGGCTATGGCAGAAGGCTTGGGCTCTGCTGGTGCAGAATTAGTTATTACTAGCACTACTCCATCTAAACTTGAGGATGCTTTAAGCTACTACAAAGGAAAAGGCTACAAAGCCACAGGATATATTTTTGATGTTACAGATGAGAAATTAGCTACCGAAAAAGTTGCTGAAATTGAACAGAAACATCAAAAAATTGATATTCTTGTAAACAACGCAGGAATTATAAAACGAGTTTTAGCTGTTGATATGCCAGTAGAAGACTTTAGAAAAGTAATTGATGTTGACTTAGTTGGTCCTTTTATCATGTCACAATTAGTTGTAAAAAACATGATAAAAAGACAATCTGGAAAAATAATTAATATTTGTTCTATGATGAGTGAGCTTGGTAGAGATAATGTATCTGCTTATGCTTCTGCAAAAGGAGGTCTAAAAATGTTGACTAGAAATTTAGCAACAGAATGGGCTAAATATAATATACAAGTCAATGGGATTGGACCTGGTTATTTTGCTACTTCACAAACAGAACCTATCCGAGTAGATGGAAATCCATTCAATGAATTTATCATTAGACGAACACCTACTGGTAGATGGGGAAATCCAGAAGATTTGGCTGGAACAACTATTTTTCTAGCTTCTGAAGCAAGTAATTTTATAAATGGACAAATAATTTATGTTGATGGTGGAATATTAGCCACAATTGGCAAACCAAATAACGAATAAAAAAAACACAAATGAAATCTTTTATAACAGATACATTCTTATTACAAAACAAATTTGCTGAAGAATTATATTTTAATTACGCAGAAAAATTACCCATTATAGATTATCATAATCATTTACCTCCAAAAGATATTGCCGAAAATCGTTCTTTTGAAAATATTTCTCAAGTTTGGATTGCAGGTGATCATTATAAATGGAGAGCTATGAGAACATTAGGTATTGATGAAAAATTTATTACTGGAAATGGTTCTGATCAAGAAAAGTTTGAAGCATGGGCTAAAACAGTTCCTCATACATTAAGAAATCCTTTATATCATTGGACACACCTAGAATTAAAAAGATATTTTGGAATTGATGAGTTATTAAATGAGAAAAATGCTTCTGAAATTTATCAAACAACATCTCAACAATTACAACAAGCAGATAAATCTTGCCAAGGTTTATTAACTTTAGTAAATGCAGAAACTGTATGTACAACAGAAGATCCTATAGATAATTTAGAATATCATAAACAATTACAAAACGGAAATTTTAAAACTAAAGTAAGTACAGCATTTAGACCTGATAAAGCAATTTTAATTGAAAATGAAGATTATAATTCTTACATAAATAAACTTGGTGAAGTTGCTGGAATCGAAATCAACTCTTATCAAGATTTGACAGACGCATTATATAAAAGAATTGAATATTTTAATGCAATCGGTTGCAGTATTTGTGATCATGGTTTAAATAACATTTCTTTTGAAGAATTCACTGATAATGAAATCAATATTATTTTCGAAAAGAAAAGAAATGGAGAAAAATTAGAAGCAAAACAAATAGAACAATTCAAAACGGCTATTTTATTATTTCTAGGAGAAACATACCACAAATTTAAATGGGTACAACAGTTTCATTTAGGTGCTTTACGTAATAATAATGCTAGAATGCATAAAGTATTAGGACCTGATACAGGTTGGGATTCTATAGGTGATTTTAAACAAGCAGCTAATCTTTCTAAATTCTTAAACAGATTGGATGGAAATGATAAATTAACAAAAACCATCATTTATAATTTAAATCCTGCCGATAACGAAATTTTTGCCTCTATGATTGGAAACTTCAATGATGGTAGTATTAAAGGTAAAGTTCAATTTGGATCTAGTTGGTGGTTTTTAGATCAAAAAGACGGAATTATAAAGCAAATGAATGCCTTATCTAACATGGGATTAATAAGTTGTTTTATAGGTATGTTGACAGATTCTAGAAGTTTCTTATCTTTCCCTAGACATGAATATTTCCGTAGAGTACTTTGCAATTTATTTGGAGAGGAAATGCAAAATGGAGAATTACCAAATGATATTGAGCTAGTTGGAAAAACAATAGCTAATATTTGTTATCACAATGCAAAAGAATACTTTGAATTTTAAATAAAATTATGGGTACTAAGATTTTAACTTTTGGTGAAGTTTTAATGAGATTATCACCTTCAAATTACAAAACATTGCAACAAAGTAATGAAGTTGAATTCTATTTCGGAGGAACAGAACTAAATGTTGCTACTTCTCTTTCTACATTAGGATGTGAAGTAAAACATGTATCAAACATATCTGATGATTTTATTGGAGATGCAGCATTATCTTTCATAAAAAGTCATGGAATTGATAGTTCTTACATCAACAGAACAGAACACCCTTTAGGTTTATATTTCCTTGAAGTTGGTTCTGCTGTAAGACCAAGCAGAATCTCATACAATAGATTAAATGGTTCTTTTGCTAATATAAACCCAACTGATATAAATTGGGAAAAGGCACTAGAAGATTGTTCTTATTTTCATTGGACAGGAATAACTCCTGGGATATCAGAAAATGCATATTTAGCATTAAAACAAGGATTAAAATTAGCAAAAGAAAAGGAAATAAATATCATCACAGATCCTGCTTACAGAAGTAATCTTTGGAAATATGGCAAAAAAGGACAAGAAATTTTAAAAGAACTTATTGGTTATTCTAACCTATTTATTGGAGGAGTAAATGAAATAAATGAAATACTAGAAACTAATTTTAATAGTGATGATGATAGCTTCATTGAAGCTTCTAAAACTTTAATAAGCACAATTCCTTCTATCAAAAAAGTATTTGATAAAGTAAGGATAGGTAAAAATGCTAGTAATCAAATCACAAAAGGAAGAGCTTGGGTTAATGACACTTACTTTGAAACAAGTGAAATAGAAATTTCACAGGTTGTAGATAGAATTGGAACAGGAGATGCTTTTGCAGCTGGACTAATCTATGGACTAATTCATCTTAAAAACGAAGAAGAGGCATTAAACTTTGCCAATGCTGCCTGTGCTCTAAAACATACTATACTTGGAGATGTTAATTTAGTTTCAAAAGAAGATATTTTAGAAGTTGTAAATGGAAATTTAGGAGGAAGAATAAAAAGATAATATGGCTAAATTTAATAGAATAGAAGTTGCTTTAAAAGCTAAAGAAACAGGAATTGTTCCAGTTTTCTATCATGAAGATATTACTATATGTAAAAATATTCTAAAAGCTTGTTACGACGGAGGTGTTCGTGTTTTCGAATTTACTAATCGTGGTGATTTCGCTCATGAAGTATTTACTGAACTAAATAAATATGCACTAAAAGAACTACCAGAATTAATTCTAGGTATTGGATCTGTACTTGACGCTCCTACAGCTTCATTATATATTCAATTAGGTACAAATTTCATTGTAGCTCCTTGCTTAAATACTGAGGTAGCAAAAGTTTGTAACCGCAGAAAAATAGCTTGGATGCCTGGATGTGGTTCTGTTACCGAAATATCATATGCAGAAGAATTAGGAGCTGAAATTGTAAAAATATTTCCTGCTTCACAAGTCGGAGGACCTGATTTCATAAAAGCAGTAAAAGGGCCTATGTCATGGACAAATATAATGCCTACAGGAGGTGTTGAACCAACTGAAGAAAGTTTAACAAAATGGATTAAAGCAGGTGCATATTGCGTTGGATTAGGATCTCAGTTATTCGTAAAAGATGACAATGGAAATTTCAATTATAAGGAAATAGAAAAAACTGTAAACAAATCAATTAATTTTTTAAAAACAATAAAATAAATATGATCTAACTATCACTATCTAAAACTAAACACCACAAAAAAATGAAAAACACTAATTCCATAAAACCAACGAGTTTTAGATGGACAATTTGTGGGCTATTATTTGTAGCCACAACCATCAATTATTTAGATCGCCAAGTATTGTCGTTAACTTGGAAAGATTATTTAGTTCCTGAATTTCATTGGAATAACAATGACTACGGAAACATAACTGCTCTATTCTCTATATTTTATGCCGTAAGTATGCTATTCGCAGGACGATTTATAGACAAAATGGGAACTAAAAAAGGTTTCCTGTATGCTATAGGAATATGGTCTTTAGGAGCTTGTTTACATGCATTCTGCGGAATAGCAACATCTGGATGGATAACTGGAGATTGGTTTGTTAGTTTTTCTGGAGCTAAAGACATTTTAGAAAAAGTAAGTAATGTTTCTTTAGTCATTTCTACAAGTGTTACGTTATTTATTTTTGCTCGATTAATATTAGCTATTGGTGAAGCTGGTAATTTTCCTGGTGCGATAAAAGCAACAGCAGAATATTTCCCTAAAAAAGATCGTGCATTAGCTACAAGTATTTTTAATGCAGGAGCTACAGTCGGAGCTTTAGCAGCTCCACTTACAATTCCATTTATTGCTAAATCTATGGGATGGGAAATGGCATTTATATTAATAGGTGCTCTTGGATTTATATGGATGGGATTTTGGATATTCATCTATCATTCTCCTGAAAAACATCCAAAAGTTAATGAAGAAGAATTACAATATATTCAACAAGATAATGATGGAAACATAGAAGAGACTACTAGTCAGGAAACTAAATTAACTTTCAAAGAATGTTTTAAATATAAACAAACATGGGCGTTTGCTTTTGGTAAATTTATGACAGATGGTGTTTGGTGGTTCTATTTATTCTGGACTCCAGCTTATTTAAGTTCTGTTTATAAAATGGATAGTACACAAAGCTCATTACCTTTATTTGTATTATACATGATAACATTATTATCTATTATTGGAGGATGGTTACCAAAATACTTTGTAGATAAAAAACAGATGAATCCATACTCAGGACGTATGCGTGCTATGTTAATTTTTGCTTTTTTCCCTTTATTAGCAATTGTTGCACAACCATTAGGAGCTACTAATTTCTGGATACCTGTTATTATTATTGGTATTGCAGGAGCAGCACACCAAGCGTGGTCTGCAAACATTTTCTCTACTGTAAGTGATATGTTTCCTAAAAGTGCTATTGCTACAATTGTGGGAATTGGAGGAATGGCTGGAGGAATTGGTTCATTTTTAATTAACAAATCTTCAGGTGTATTATTTGATTATTCTCATAAAGCTTGGACAACAATAGACGGTATTTCTTTATTAGAAAAATACCCGCAATATCAAAATGAACGTTTACCGGAAGATTTTCTATTGAATTTAGAAAAATCTGGAGCAATTGTAGTTGACGGAATAAACAAAGGATACATGATTATTTTTACAGTTTGTGGAATAGCATATTTAACAGCTTGGATTGTTATGAAAATTCTGGTTCCTAAATACAAAATCATCAAATAAAAAATTTCAAAAAGTTGCAAAATTGAAAAAAGAATTAAATAAAGAAACAATCAATCATAATAAAGAACTTCCTATTAAAATTATTCAATTTGGAGGAGGAAACTTTATGAGAGCTTTTACAGATTATGTAATCGATAAACTGAATAAAGATGCCAATTTTAATGCAGGAATCGCAAACATAAAAGTTACTCCTTCAGGAAGTTCTTTTCATACATTCGAAGATCAAGACAATCTTTATACGCTATTTACACGTGGAATAAAAAAGGGAAAAACAATTGATAATCATCAAATTATTTCTTCAATCCAAACGTCAATAAATCCGTATGAAGATTATCAAAAATTTATCGATTTAGCCAAAGAAGATGAATTAGAATTTGTTTTTTCTAATACAACCGAATCAGGAATTGTTTTTGACGATTCTGAAAATAAGTTAGGAAATACAGTTCATCAAAATTTCCCAGCAAAATTAACTACTCTTTTATATGAAAGATTTAAGTATTTCAAAGGAAACCAAGAGAAAGGATTAACTATAATCCCGTGCGAATTAATAGAAAATAATGCTTCTACTTTAAAGACTTATATCTTAGAATATGCTAAATTATGGAATTTAGATACTGAATTTTCTAATTGGATTAATTCTGCAAATTCATTCCATAATACACTAGTAGATAGAATAGTTCCCGGATTTCCAAAAGATGATTTAGAATCATACACAAATCAATTAGATTATAATGACGAATTAATTGTTGTTGCTGAAGCTTTTCTTCTATGGGTAATTCAAGGAAATAATAAATTACTAGAAAAAATACCTTTCGATAAAGCCAATGAACAAATATTAATTGTAGAAGATATTAATCCATATCGTACTTCAAAAGTACGAATACTTAACGGTGCGCATACTGCAATGGTTCCTTTTTCTATTATGATGGGAATAGAAACTGTAAAAGAAGCCATTGATAATGAAATTTCTGGTGAAATCATTAGACAAATTGCTTATGATGAAATCATTCCGATTCTTAATTTACCAAAAAATGAATTAGAAGAATATGCAGAAGATGTTTTTGATCGTTTTAGAAATCCATTCATCAAACATTATTTATCAAGTATTGCTTTAAATTCTATTTCAAAATTTAAAGTTCGTGTTTTACCAAGCTTTATAGAGTATATCTCTAAGTTTAATTCTTTACCTAAAAACATCACTTTCTCTTTCGCTACACTCCTACTCTTCTATAAAGGTGAATGGAATGGAAAAGCTTTACCATTAAGTGATGACGAATCAATCGTAGAAGAGTTTAAAAAAATATGGTCTTTAAACAACTATAAGGAAATTGCAAATTCTATTTTAAAAAATGAATCTTTTTGGAATCAAGATTTAACTAAAATAGAAGGTTTAGTTGATGAAGTCGCTCTAATATTCGAGCTAATCAACGAACAAGGTATTGAAAATGGATATTCAATTTACATTAAACAATAAGTTATTATGCAAAAAAAAGCTATAAAAGTTAATTCAACAGATAATGTTGTTGTTGCATTAGTAGATTTATCAGCAAATGAAAAAGTTATTGTTGATGATGTTGAATATTTAATCACAAAAGATACGAAAGCAAAACATAAATTTGCTGCTACAAACTTAAAAGAAGGTGATTCTATATACATGTACGGAATTATTGTTGGAAAAGCTGTACATAATATCGAAAAAGGTGAAGTAATAACAACAGAAAATGTAAAACACAAAAGTGCTAAAGTCGAGAAAAAAACTGATATGACAACATGGACTGCACCTAATGTAGATAAATGGAAAGACAGAACTTTTATGGGATACCACAGACCAGATGGACAAGTCGGAACTGAAAATGTATGGTTATTTTTTCCTTTAGTTTTTTGTGAAAATAGAAATGTTGAAACACTTAAAGATATTTTCGAAAAAGAGTTATTATTCGATAAACCTTCTAAACATCAATTATTACTACGCTCATTAATTAGTGATAAAGAAAATATAGAAGAAGACAACAAAGAAGATTATCGTGTTTTCAAAAACATTGAAGTTAAATTCATCACACATCAAGGTGGATGTGGAGGAATTAGACAAGATGCCGAAGCATTAGGAAGATTATTAGCTGGCTACGTAAAAAACCCTAATGTTGCCGGAGCAACTGTTTTAAGTTTAGGATGTCAAAATCTTCAAATAGAAATATTTAAAAATGCATTAGAAAAAATAAGTCCAAATAACAAAAAGCCTATCGTAATATACGAACAGCAAAAATCTGGAACAGTAGATGAAATGTTAGATGGAATTATAAAAGACTCTTATCTAGAAATTAAAAAAGCAAATGAAATTGAACGTCAACCAGCACCAATATCTAAATTAGTTTTAGGTTTAGAATGTGGTGGATCTGATGGTTTTTCTGGAATATCAGCAAATCCAACATTAGGAAGACTATCAGATTTGATGGCAGCAATCGGAGGTTCTACAATATTATCAGAATTTCCTGAATTATGTGGTGTTGAGCAGGAATTGGTTAATCGATGTGTAAACGAAAAAGATGCTGAACGTTTTCTTCAATTAATGAAAGATTTTGAAAACTCTGTTATTGCTGCCGGATCTGGTTTCGATATGAATCCTTCTCCTGGTAACATAAAAGATGGATTAATTACAGATGCTATGAAATCTGCTGGAGCAGCAAAAAAAGGAGGTTCCTCTCCTATTCAAGACGTTTTAGACTTTACTGAATATATCACAAAACCAGGATTAAATTTATTATGCACTCCTGGAAATGATGTCGAATGCACAACAGCATTAGTTGGTTCTGGTTCTAACGTTGTATTGTTTACAACTGGATTAGGAACACCAACAGGAAACCCAATTGTTCCTGTAGTCAAAATTTCTTCTAATAACACTTTAGTAAAAAATATGCCTGATATTATAGATTTTAATACAGGTGAAATTATTACAGGTGAAAAAACAATAGATGAAACTGCAGACGATCTTTTAGAATTTATTATTAAAGTTGCTAGCGGCGAAATAAAAACTAAAACTCAAATTTTAAATCAAAATGATTTTATTCCTTGGAGAAGAGGAGTTTCATTATAAATTATTTTCTTTTTGAAGATTTTCTTATATAAACTTCTGGATCTAAAATGACTCTTTTTTCAATAGATATTCCTGAAAAATTTTCGTTCATGTGTTCTAAAAATACTTGGGCGGAAATTTTTCCCATTTTATCTGGCGTTTGATCAATTGTACTAATTGGCAATTCCATATACTGAGTAAAAGGTTCATTACTAAAACCTATAATTGCAACATCATTAGGTATTTTTATCTCCTTCTTTCTTAATTCCTGACAAACTCCTAAAGCTGCATAATCGCTAGCCGAAAATATACCATCTGGCGGTAAATTTAAATCCCATAATTTCTTTACAGCTTCTACTCCTTCATCTACAGAGCTTTTTACTGTTATTAAATAATCATTATTAAAAGTTATTCCATAATCTTTCAGTGCTTGAACATATCCATTATATCTATTCTGATAAATTTCTAATCTTAAATCTCCAGATAAATGAGATATTCTTTTACAACCTTGTTCAATTAAATGTTCTGTTGCCAAATAACCTGCCTTATAATCATCAATAACAACTGTACTTATTCCAGAAATATCTTTCTTTCTATCAAAAAATAAAATCGGTGTATTAGTAGACTTTGCATTTTCTATATGTGTTACTTCATCTGTTGTTTTAGAGACTGACATAAAAATCCCATCAACTTGTGCATTAAGTAACGTATTTAACTGTTTTTTTTCTAAATCAATGTCTTCATGACTTTGGCAAATAATAACATGATATCCGTGGGGAGTTAACTCTTCCTCTATCCCGCGTATTACAGATGAAAAAAAATTACTATTGATATAAGGAACAATTACTCCAACATTATTCGTTTTTCCACTTTTTAAAGCTTGTGCTAAGGAATTTTGTTTATAATTTAATTCTTTAGCTGTTTTTAGAACAAGTTCTTTTGTTTTCTGACTTATTTTAGGATGATTATTCAATGCTCTAGATACTGTAGCTGCACTAATGTTTAGCTTTTCAGACAAATCATAAATTGTTATATTTTTTTTCATATATATAGGAATAACATAGTGTAAAGAAGAACAAAAAATAACTTCAAAGTTTTAAAGTAATTAATAAATATAATAATATCATATATTTTGACAAATTTAAGCTATTACAATCGATTACAATCTTAAATATTAAATTGATTTTTGAAAAATCAACAAATTCAATTCAAACCAATGAAAACCAACACTATAAATAAAAACAACATAGCTTTATATTAATAATATATATAATAATTATTCTTTAATTAAATATAATTTTAGCTTTTGTTAACAAATTTTTTAAATAATCTTTTGAATATAAAAAATTATTTATATTTTAGTGTCCTCTGTACACCTATTTATTTTAAATATTGCAATCGATTACATTTAATCGTTTCAAAAAAATAACAATAATATAAAAACCACACATATTATGAGGATGTCTAAAATAAAGTTATTATCTCTACTGCTGCTGCCTATTGCAGGATTTGCACAAGAAGAAATAACAGTTTCTGGAAACATAACTTCTTCTACAGATGGAACGCCATTAATTGGTGTTGAGATATATGTAGACGGAACAAACTATGAAACACTAACAGACGAAAATGGTCATTACGAAATAAATGTACCAAACAATTCTACATTAACAATTGATTATGATGGATTTCAAAAACAAGTAATTGCAGTTGATAAGAAATCATTAATAGATATAAAACTAAGTGAAATAGTAACAGAGCACCAAGATTTAAATGAAGTTGTTGTTGTCGGTTATACATCAGTAGCTAGAGATGAATTAACAGGTGCAGTTTCTAGTGTTAGCTCTGACCAAATTAAAGATATGGCAGTAAATTCTGCAGCTGAAGCAATACAAGGACGCTTAGCTGGTGTGCAAGTTTCTGTCTCTGAAGGTGCTCCTGGATCTGACGTAAGTATTAGAGTTCGTGGAGGTACTTCTATAACTCAAGATAACAGCCCTTTATACATTGTAGATGGAATACAAGTAGAAAATGCTTTATCTATATTATCACCACAAGAAATTGCTACAATTGATGTTCTTAAGGATGCAGCTTCTACAGCAATCTATGGTGCTAGAGGTGCAAATGGAGTAATTTTAATTACAACGAAGAATGGTTTTGATTTACCAACAAAAGTTACTTATACTAATTATACTGGTTTCAGAGAAATTCAAAATAAATTAGATGTAATGTCTCCTTATGAATTTGTTCGAAATCAATATGAACTTTATGCTCTAGGTGATGAACAATCATTAAATACTTTCAGAAATAGATATGGAGAATTTAAGGATATGGATATCTATAAAAGTATGAAAGCTAAAGATTGGCAAAAAGAAGTTTTTGGCCGTAAAGCTTTTTCTCAAAATCATAATATAGCAGTTGTAGGAGGTAACAAAACAACTGATTATAGTCTTAATTTAAATTACTTAAATGAAGATGGAATTATGATTAATTCTGGTTATAAAAGACATCTTGCTAATTTTAAAATGAATAATAAAGTTAGCGACAAAGTTAAAATTGGAGTAAACTTTAGATATAGCAAAGATGTTATAAATGGTGCTGGAACCTCTGATACAGGTTCAAATAGTAATAATAAATTAAGAAATACTGTTAGATATCAACCTTTCGTAGGTTCAGGAAATGAGTCATTTGTTGATTTCTTTGATCCTGATTATTTTGCTCAAACAAATTTAACTAGCCCTGTTTTATTAGCAAATAATGAAGTAAGAGAAGATGAAAGACAAAATATTTTAATGAATGGTTATTTTGAATGGCAAATTATAAAAGGACTTACATTCAAAACTGTTTTAGGCTATGTACAAACAGACCGTCAAGATAATTATTTTTATGGTAATATTACAAATGTAGCTAGAGCAAACGCAAATTTACCTGTTGTAGATATGCGTGGAACAAGAAGTAAAAGAATATCTAATACTAACACTTTACAATATACTCCAAAGCTAGGAACTCTTCACAAACTAAATGTAATGGTTGGTCAAGAAATCATAAAAACAGATGGAGATACAGATAGAGCTTATATTAAATGGCTTCCTAAAAATATTAGTGCAGGACAAGCTTTTGCTAATGTACAAAGCGCTGTTCCTCCAACAGGAATGGTTCAAGATCCTGTAACCACAGCAATAAATGCAGATCGTTTAGCTTCATTTTTTGGACAAGCAAACTATGCATATGATAAAAAATATATGTTAACCTTAACATTACGTGCTGATGGTTCTAGTGTTTTTGCAAAAGATAACCAATGGGGGTACTTTCCTTCAGCTTCTGTAGCTTGGAATATGAGTAGAGAAAATTTTTTAAAAGACTCATCATGGATTAATGAATTAAAACTACGTTTAAGCTATGGTACATCAGGAAATAACAGAATAGAACCATTTTTATATACAACTTTCTACAACAGTTCTAATAACAATGGGTATTCTTTTGATAATACAGTTGTTCCTGGATTAGCTCCAAATGAACGTTTAGCAAATGAAAACACTAAATGGGAAAGAACTATTTCTAAAAATATTGGTTTAGATTATAGTTTATTTAACAAAAGAGTTTATGGTTCTATCGATGCTTATATAACTAATACAAAAGATTTATTATTACTTGCAAAAGTTCCACAAACTGGTGGATATGAATATCAATATCAAAATTCTGGAGAAACTGAAAATAAAGGAATCGAATTTACCCTAGGAGCAGATATCATTAAAACAAATAATTTTAAATGGACTGCAAATTTAAATATTTCTCATAATAAAAATATTATTAAATCATTAGGCAAAGATGTATCTGGTAGTGGTTTAGAATATTATTATCAATCTTCTGGTTGGGTAAATAGTTTACAAGATTTTAAAGTTGAAGTTGGAAAACCTATTGGACAGTTTTATGGTTATGTAACTGATGGATGGTATAAAGTAGACGATTTTGATTATAATCCTGCAAATCAACAATACACACTAAAACCAGGTATAGCAAGTAGCTCTGCTGCTGCTTTAGGTTCAAAAGCTCCAAAACCTGGTGATTTAAAACTTAAAGATTTAAATGGAGATGGTGTAATCGATGACAATGATAAAAAAGTTTTAGGAAACTCTCAACCAAAATTCTATGGAGGATTTAATCAACAGTTTTCATACAAAAATTTTGATTTAAGTTTATTCTTTACATTTTCTGTAGGTAATAAAGTTTATAATGCAAATAAAATGGAGTTTACAACTCACTTTCAGTATAAAGACAATAATATGCTAAAAGACGTTGCTGGTGCATGGAGAAATTTTGATAACAATGGAAATAGGGTAACAGATCCTACACAATTAGCTGCAATGAACGAAAATGCTACATTTTGGTCTCCATCAACTGGTAATTACATACTTCATTCATATGCAATAGAAGATGGGTCTTATTTAAGATTAAGCAATTTAACTTTTGGTTATTCTTTACCAGAAGAAATGCTAGCTAAAACTAAATTCATAAGTAAATTTAGAGTTTATGCAACTGTAAATAACTTATTTACAATTACTGGATATTCAGGGTATGATCCTGAAGCAAATACAAGAAGAACAAGTCCTCTTACTCCTGGAGTAGATTATGCAGCTTATCCTAGAAGTAGATTTTTCTTAGCGGGAATTAATGTTACTTTCTAATCTTTCAAATTATTAAACAATGAAAACAAAACAATACATAAAAATATTAGGAGTAAGTTTAGTTTTATTAACTTCTTATTCTTGTAGTGATTACTTAGATGTAGAAAGCCCTTCTAATATTTCTGAAACTGAAGCTTTCAGTGATATAGATTATACTTATTCTGCATTAATTGGTGTATACAATCAATTAGGTGGAGATAATGGATATGGAAACCGAATTTCTACAATTATTGGACAGGCCGCAGACGATTTCAAAACTTCTGGTGATTATAGTTGTAATGATAGACGTGGAATAAGTATGTATGCTGCTTGTGCTACTAATAGTGAGTTAGACAGACCTTTTCGTCAATTATATACAGGTATTGAACGTGCTAACCTAATGATTTTTCACATACCTAAATCTGCTGTTTACTCTACAGGTTCTGAAAGCGATAAAGCATTAATGGATCGCTACTATGGTGAAGCACTTACTTTACGTGCTCAGTTTTATTATGAATTAATAAGAAATTGGGGAGATGTCCCATTTCAAGATAAACCTGCTTCTCAATACGAACATATTTTTTTACCTAAAACAGATCGTGATGAAATTTATGAAGTATTATTAAATGATCTTGAAAAAGCTTCTCAATTAATTCCTTGGAGAGCTGAATCTGGTGATCCTACTACAAGAATAACAAAAGGTTTTGTAAAAGGTTTAAGAGCTAGAATTGCTTTAGCAAGAGCTGGTTATTCTTTACGAAGAAACCCTATACAAATGACAAAAGGAGAAAATCCTAACAAATACTATCAAATTGCAAGAGATGAAACTTATGACATTATGCAACAACGTGGTAGTCATAACCTAAATCCTAACTATGAAGATGTATTCAGATCAATTCACGAAGGTAGAATGGATAATACAAATGAAATGATTTTTCAAATAGGTGCTTTTGGTGGAAATTCTAGAACAGATAGTAAACTAGGTTATTACAATGGTCTTCGTCATAATGCAGCTTCTAAATGGAATGGTGGCGGAGGGCTTACAGCTTTACCTACTTATTTTTATGAGTTCGACAAATATGATCAACGTAGAGATGTTACTATCAATGCTTTTGAAATTAATGCTGATGACAAATCTCAAGTTGTAAAAATTGATGGTCTTACTGATGGAAAATTTAGAAAATCATGGACTAAAGTTACTGGACCTTCTCAAAATCTAGGAATCAATTGGCCTATCATGCGTTTTGCTGATGTTTTATTAATGTATGCAGAAGCAGAAAATGAGTTAAATGCTGGTCCAACATCTGGAGCTATAGAAGCTTTAAAAGAAGTTAGAATGCGAGCATTTAATAAAAATTCAAACGAAATGCCTGAAGTAAAAGCAAATGGATATCAATCATTTTTTGAAGAAATTGTTCATGAACGTTTACTTGAATTTGGAGGTGAATCAATTAGAAAATATGATTTAATTCGTTGGAATCTTCTTGATAACGTTGTTAATCAAACAAGACAAAAATTACAAAATTTATTAGATGGAACAGGAGATTATGCTAGTGTTCCAAAATATATTTATTATAAAATAGGAAATTATGATCCATCTGTAAGTGCACAACAAACAGTTCTTAATCTAGATACATACTTTGTTGGTACAGAAAAAAGTGATGTATTTTACACGCCTTCTGTAACCTCTACCCCATCAGGTTATACTAGAGTAAACTGGCAAGCTGCTATGGTAAAAACTATGATTAATGACGAAAGAAAAGGTTGGATGCAATATTACAGAGCAAATCACTCAGAATTATTACCAATTTTCTTAGATATAATTAATACTAATTACAACTTAACTCAAGATTACGGATATTAAATTCTTAAACAATGAAAACATCTATTTATCAATTATATATTATAGGAGCTCTTATTTGTACAGGAGCAGCAGTATCCTCTTGCAGTGATGATGATTTGAAATCAGAATCTACTGATCCCATGAGAATGTTTACACCATTTTCATTTACTACAGTAAATTCAGAGAGTGATTCTAAGATAACATGGAAACCATCTTTGTATACTAATGATGAAGATAAAATTACATATACAGCTGAAGTTTCTTCTGATTCCTTATTTACAAATCCTAGTGAAGTTTTAATGTCTAAAATTACAGATTCTGCAGGTATTGCCTTTACTGATCAAGAAGTACCTGTTCGTAAAAATTTATTTGTTCGTGTTAAAACAAATTCAATAGATAATAGACCTGAATCTTATTGGTCTCAAAGTAATAGAATTAGAATTATTGGTATTCAAATTTTACATCCTATATATGAACCAAATGTTTTAGAATCAGAAATTACTCTTAGTTGGGATGTAACTGATGGTGTAACAAAATTAGTTTTTCAGCCTTATACACAAGTATCAGGACAAGATCCCGTATATATTGGTGAAGCTATTACATCAGAAATATCATCTTCCGAAGCAACAACTGGATCTAAAACTGTAAAAGGATTAAAACCAAATACAAAATACAGTGTTGAAATTTATAAAGGAAATGCTAGCATAGGTTTACAAAGTTTTACAACAAAAACATCTACAGATTATTCATTAATAGCAAATCCAGGTGATGATTTAGTAGCATTAGTAAATAACGCAAAAGATGGTGATATTATTGGTCTTAATGCTGGTAATTATGATACAGGAAATAATTTAATTAAAATAGATGGTAAAAAAGTATCATTGATTGGTTTATCATCAGATCCTTCTGCTACAAAAGTATTTTTCAAAGAATTTACATTAAATGATACAGGAGCTGGATTACAATTAAAAAATTTAGAACTAGATGGCTCTACTAATAATGCAGCATATTTAATCAATTTGACAAGTAGCAATAACAATGGAGCAAAAGCCAATTTCGAAAATGTTTTAATTGAAAATTGTCTTGTTCATAATGTTTCTACTGGTGCATTCAGAGCTAACAGAGGTCTTAATAGTGGATTTGTAATGGATAAATTTGAAATTAAATATTCTATCTTCAAAAATTTCCCTGCTTCATCATACGGGTTTTTACATTTAGATAAATTAGTATTTAATCAAGTTAATCTAGAAAATTCTACATTTTCTCAGGTAGGTGATTTATTTATACGTTACAGAGAAAGCATTACAACTCCATCAACAAATGCTACAATATCTATCAATAATTGTACAATCAATAGTTTTGGTCAAAGTTCTGTTTATCCATTATTAGACAACAATAATGTTGCAATAAAATTCAATTTTACAAATAATATTTTAGCTAATTCTCCTCGATCAGGAGGAAGTTTCAGTAATAGTAATTTAATTCGCCTTGCTTCATCAAGTACAGCTGTTTTTTCTTATAATAATTTTTACAATTTAACGAACGGAAAATCATCTACGGATTTACTAAAACTAACTCTTCCTACACAAAATGTGACGAATACAAATAATTTGGAAGAAACATTATCGTGGACTCATACAACATTAGATTTTCAATTACCAACAAATTCTCCATTAAGAACAGCATCTAGTTCTGGTTCTGTAATAGGAGATCCGAGATGGTTATAATAACATATTGAAAAATGAAAACATTTTTTATAACATTAACAATATTTTTTCTCAATGTGTATTCATTCGGTCAGAATATACCTGCTTTTCCTTCTGCGGAAGGATTTGGTAGGTATTCTTCTGGCGGAAGAGGAGGAGAAATATATATAGTAACTAATCTTAATGACTCTGGAGAAGGAAGTTTAAGAAAAGGCATTACAAAAAAAGAAAGTCGAACAATTGTTTTTGCAATTTCTGGTACTATCTTTCTAAAATCTCCTCTAGATATTAATCATGGTAATCTGACTATTCTTGGGCAAACAGCACCAGGTGATGGAATAACTGTAGCTAATTATCCTGTTACACTAAAATCAAATAATATAATTCTTCGCTACTTAAGATTCCGATTAGGTGATTTAGTAAAAGTAGAAGGAGATGCATTGGGCGGACGAAACATAGAAAATATTATGATTGATCATTGTTCCATGAGTTGGGCAACAGATGAAAATATGTCGTTTTATCGAGTAAAAAATTTAACTGTACAATGGTCTATTATAGCTGAAGCATTAAATAAGTCTGTTCATCAGAAAGGTGCTCATGGTTATGGAGGAATTTGGGGAGGAGAACCTGCTTCTTTTCATCATAATTTAATCATGAGTAATAATAGCAGAAATCCAAGATTTAGTGGTTCAGAATCTACAGTAAATCCTGAAGATGAAATGGTGGATTTCAGAAATAATGTTATTTTTAATTGGGGAGATAATAATATTTATGGAGGTGAAAAAGGTAAATATAATATCATCAACAACTATTTTAAATCAGGAACAATTTCTAAACATAAAGATCGTATTATTAATCCTTCTATTCCTTATGGACAATTCTATGTAAATGGGAACTTTATTGAAGGTTATCCTAAAATAACTACAAATAATTGGGACGGAGGTGTACAAACAGAAAATCCACTATTAGCAAAGGCAAAAGAAGAATTTGGAAAAAATGAAATTAAAACACATACAGCACAAGAAACATTACAATTAGTAACTAAATATGCTGGAGCGAGTTTAAAACGAGATGAAGTTGATAATAGATTGATTAATTATCTTACAAATGGTTATCCTAAAAACATTTCTGGAATTATAAATTCACAAAATGAAGTTGGAGGATTTCCTATACTAAATAGTAAAATTACTAATATTGATTCTGATAAAGATGGATTACCTGATGATTGGGAAAAAGCTAATAATTTAAAAATTGGTATCAAAAATGGATCTAATTTCGATTTATCATCGCAATATTCAAATATAGAAGTTTATGCAGAATCCATTTTAGATCAAATTAATCAAGGTAAGGCTAATAGAAATGATTATGACTTTACTGTTGCAAAAGATGGCACAGGAGACTTTTTAACTATACAAGATTTAGTATTACAATTACCAGATTACAGTAAAACACCTATTAAAGTATTCATAAAAAATGGAATTTATAAAGAAAAAATTATTCTTCCTACATCCAAAACAAACATAACTTTTATAGGTGAAGATAAAACAAAAACTATTCTAACTTATGATGATTATGCTTCAAAATTAAATAATGTAGGACAAGAAATAGGAACATCTGGTTCTGCATCATTCTTTATATTTGGAGATAATTTTACCGCAGAAAATATCACATTTCAAAATACTGCTGGACGTGTTGGACAAGCTGTTGCTATAAGAACTGAGGCTGATAAAATAAAATTTATAAATTGTAATTTTATTGGAGATCAAGATACAGTTTACTTAGTAAAACCTGGATCTAGACAATATTTCTACAATTGTTATATAGAAGGTACAGTAGATTATATCTTTGGTGCAGCAACTGCATATTTTGATAACTGTGAACTTCATAATAAAGGCAAAGGATATGTTACTGCAGCTTCTACAACAGAAGAAATACCTTATGGATATATTTTTTATCAATGTAAAATTACTGGAGAAGATGCTAATTCTCATTATTTAGGTCGACCATGGAGACCTTATGCTAAGGTTATATTTATTAATACAACAATGGATGAATCTATTACTCATGATGGTTGGAATAATTGGGGAAAAACATCTAATGAATCTACAACATATTTTGCTGAATATAATTCAACAGGTAAAGGTGCTTCAAAAAATCGTATCAATTGGAGTAAACAACTCAATGAAAAAGATATAGAATATTACTCAAAAGATAAAGTTCTAGGAGATTGGAAATTTTAATAAAAAAATGATATAAAATATGTAAACGTCATCTAAAAAAATCAAAACAAAAAACACAAAAAAACACATTATTATGAGGAAGTCAAAAATTAAATTGCTTGCACTCCTACTTCTTCCTATGGCTGCTTTCGCCCAAGAAAACAAAACCATTTCTGGGATTATAAAATCAAATGAAGATGGAACGCCATTAGTTGGAGTAGAAATTTACGTAGATGGCACATCCTACGAAACGTTTACAGATGAAAATGGTTTTTATGAGCTTAGTGTTCCTGAAAACTCAATTTTAACTATAAACTTTGATGGATTTCAACCAATGCAAATCCCAATAGAAAGCACAGAAAATTTTAATCTTACACTAATTCCAGTCGATGATAATTTAGCATTAGAAAATGAAAATAAATCATTAGACGAAGTTGTTGTAATAGGTTATGGAAAAGCTAAAAAATCTGATTTAACTGGTTCAGTTGGTGTAATCGATGCCACTAAACTGACAGAAAGAAATATGACTAATCCAATGGAGGCTATGCAAGGTAATGTTCCTGGTGTACAAATTAGTACTTCAACTGGACGAATTGGAGATGGTTTTGATATTATTATTCGTGGTCAAAATTCAATGAACGAATCCTCTAAGCCTTTATTTGTTGTAGATGGAGTTCCAACAACTGATATTGATTTCTTAAATCCTCAAGATATTGCTAGAATAGATATCCTAAAAGATGCATCTTCAACAGCTATCTATGGATCTAGAGGTTCTAATGGTGTTGTAATAGTAACAACAAAAAATGGGTCTTCTGCGAAAGGGAAATTTACTGTTTCCTATGAAACATATTATGGTGTAAAAGCTGTAGCACGTTTACCTAAAATGATGGATCCTCAAAAATGGTGGGATTATCATCAATCTGCTTATTTAGCAACAGCAAGTAAAGATCCTGTTACAGGACAAGTTAGTGCTCAAACATTAAGTAATGCTGTTTTAGGTACTAGAAATAGTGAATTTCTTAGGCGAGTAAATAACAACGAATCTTTTGATTGGTACGATGCTGTCCTTCGTTCTGGAGTTACTCAGAATAATTATATTAATATGTCTGGGCGATCAGAAAATGGTATTGGTTATAATATTGGTCTTGGAGTTCAAAAAGAAAAAGGAAATTTACAAAAAGAAGCTCTAGATAAATACAATATCAATGTTGGTGTTGATCATAAAATAAACGAGAAATTTTCTACTGGAATAACTGTAAATTTTGCATTAACGGAACAACAAGATGGTTCTGATATAGCAATGCAAGAAGCATTTAGATTAAATCCTTTTTTAAATCCTTACGAATTTCAAAGCAAAACAAAATTAACGCCATTACCTGGTAAATTAACAAATCAACAAGGTGCTTTTGTTATAGATAAAACATCTACATATAATCCAATCTTAGAGATTAATAATACAACAAATGAAACAAGAAGATGGAATGGTATCGGAAATTTTTTCTTTGAATATCGTCCTTTAGATTGGCTTTCATTAAAAACTACATTTTCTGCAAACTATGACTCTAGAAGAAAAGGTGAAGCTTGGGGTGCATTAACTTCTGTAGGTGCAAACAACAACAATCTACCTTCAGCAGAAATTAATAGAACAGAGCACTTTAACTACACATGGGATAACCAAATCAATGCACATTTTAAAGTGAATGAAATACATGATTTTAATATCTTGGCATTACAAAGTATTTATTCAAGTAGAACAGAAACATCTTTACAAAGTGCTAGAAATATACCTTTCGAAACTGGTTATCATAACATAGGTTCTGGTTCGCAAAATTCTTTCAATATAGCATCAAACTATATTAAACAAACATTAAGTTCTTTTGCTTTAAGAGTTAATTACTCATTATTAGACAAGTATCTTGTTACTGCTTCTATTCGTACAGACGGTTCTTCTCTTTTGTCTGAAGGAAATAAATGGGAATACTTTCCGTCAGCTGCTGTTGCATGGAAAATTAACAATGAAGAATTCTTGAAAGGTAGCTCTACTGTATCTGAATTAAAATTGAGAGCAAGCTGGGGTCATACAGGGAATAATATTATAGAACCATATTCAACAACTAACTTATTAACAGAGCAACTTTATTATGATTATAACGGAACAATAGCTAATGGTTGGTTACCTGGAAAAATAGCAAACCCTAATTTGACTTGGGAAAAAACAAGAGAATTTAATCTTGGTTTAGATTTTGGTTTTTTTAGAAATAGAATTAGTGGATCTATTGATGTATATGATAAATTGTCTGATGATTTATTAATGGCTCAACAATTACCTTATGAAACAGGATGGTCATACATCAATGGTAATATTGGATCGGTTAGTAATAAGGGGATTGAAATTGCTTTAACAACTAAAAATATACAAACTCCAAAAGTAAGTTGGGAAACAACATTTACATTCACTAAGAATGTAAACAAAATAAAATCTATTTATGGTCAAAGTGAAGTAGATGATATAGGTAATAATTTATTTATTGGTAAATCAATCAACTCATATTATAATTATGTTTTTGATGGTGTTTGGCAACCAGATCAGGAAGAAGAAGCAAAACGATATGGCCAAACTGTTGGACAAGCCAAAGTAAAGGATTTGAATGGTGATGGTAAAATTACTGGAGAAGATAGAACTATTTTAGGAAATTCTGATCCTGATTGGTCAGGAAGTATATTTACGACATTAAAAGTTGGGCAATTTGATCTTTCTGCATCCGTAATTATTGTTCAAGGTGTATTAGCATATTCTCCTTTCCATGAAAATTTCACAAATGTTTATGATCGAGGCCGTTCAAAATTAAATATGGATTGGTTTATCCCAGAAAACAATGCTGGAATAGCTGCTCAATATTCAAATTCAGCTCCACAACCTTTAAATGAAGGTACATATTGGAGAGACAATAAAGTTGGTTATTACAGAGATGCTTCATTTGTAAAAATCAAAAATATTGCATTAGGTTATACTTTCAAAAAAGAAACACTTTCTAGTATTGGTGCAATAAATTCTTTACGAGTATATGCGAATGTTATCAATCCTTTTGTGATTACAAATTATAATGGATATGATCCTGAATGGGCTACTGCTTCATTAGGTGTTGGTCGTGTTAGTTCTATAACCTACCAATTAGGATTAAGTTTAAAATTTTAACAAGTTTATTATGAAAAAAATAATTATATTATTACTTGCTCTTAGTACTACATATTCTTGTAATGATTATTTAGAAGAAGAAAATCTTTCCAATGCTGTTGCTGAAGAATTTTACACAACAGCCGATGGATTTGCCTCATTAGTTAATGCTAATTATGCTCAGTTAAAAAATATTTATGGTAAAGATCCATGGTTATTTGTAGCTGGAACGGATTTGTATGCACGAGGAAGAACTGCTGAACCTCCTGGATTAAGTGAGTATACTAATTTAAATGGTTTTTCTGACGGTGTAGATCATTTATATAAAACATGTTATGCTGCAATACAGACCATTAATATGGGCATGTATTATGCTGATAAAACTGCACAAACAAATGTATTACAACGACAAATCGGAGAATTAAAATTTTTAAGAGCTAATTCTTATTTTTTATTAGTTCAAACTTATGGTGATGTAAGTTTAGTAACAGATTATATCAATACTCCTCAGCTTAGTTTTAGTAGAACTCCTGCTGAAGACGTTTATAAATTTATTATACAAGAATTAGAAAGTGCATTGCCTTTAGTTGATAATTCAATATATAATGGTCGTGTGAATGCTAGAGCTGTTAAAAATTTATTAGCTCAAGTATACTTAACAAAAGGATATGAGACATTTGGAACAAGTGATGATTTTCGATTAGCTGCTCAATATGCTGATGATGCAATTGGAGGGCAGAGTTTATCTCTTACTTTCGAAGATTTTTGGAGACCTAAAAATGAAATAAACTCAGAAGTAATTTTCTCTGTTCAATATAGTTCAGAATCTGCTGCCACATCTCCTCTTACACTTGGGCATCCTCAAGGAAGTTATTTTGGTCCTTACCAAGGTGGAAGCGAGGTAGCTGGTGATGCACCGTATAGAACATATAGCTTATGCCCTACTCAATTTGCTATAGATTTATATACTGAAGATGATACAAGATGGAAATCTACTTTTATGACAGAAGTTTATGAACGTTATTTTGATTATTTTGACAAAACAGATCACAATGAATTAATTGTTGCACACTATTATGAACCAAAATGGTATGCAGGAAATACAACTTATAAGACGCAATACATTACTAATCATCCAAATGTAGAATATCATGAATATGGATCATATGCAGCTGAAAACAATCCAAATTTTGATTATCAAACCATTCCTGTAAAGAAATTTGATGATCCTTCTGCTCAATTTGGAAAAAATTCTAACACAAGAGATATTATTTTAGCTCATTTATCTGATACTTATTTAATTGCCGCTGAAGCTTATTTAAAATCAGGAAACACTTCAAAAGGATTAGAACGTATCAATGAAGTTCGTCGTAGAGCAGGTGTAAGTAATATTACCTCTAGTCAACTTGATATCGATTTTATTTTAGATGAAAGAGCAAGAGAAATGCTTGGAGAATATAATCGTTGGTTTGACTTAAAGAGAACAGGAAAACTTGTAGAAAGAGCTTCAAAATATAACTTTCTGATTCAACAATCGAATTTTATTGGAAACAATGGAAATTTAAAAATTTTAAGACCTATTCCTCAATCAGCTATTGATCTTAATAAAAACCCAGATTTCAAACAAAATCCAGCCTATTAACATATAATTTTCACTTATTTTCATTTTCCTAAGGTGTCCTTGTAAAAGAGGACATCTTTTAAAAAACTTTTAAAAACCATAAAAAATATTATAATCATGAAAAATTTTAAATATTCAATTCTATTTGCCTCAATTGCTATTTTTTCTTGCAGTAAACAAAATCAATCTACAATTGATGGACAAAAAGGTCTAACATATGCCGAAATATCTGTTAAAGAAGGTGGTGAATGGGTAGATGGAAAAAGAGGACACAAAGAATATGTAGGAGGTACTTTTAAAAATGTACAAGAATTAACTTTAGATCCGCAACATACAGATCATTCTTTTGACATTCGTTATGAAGGTCCTGGATGGGAAAATCAAAACGTTGCATTTCGTTTATATTTAGACTGGAGAAATGCTGTAGATATCTATGGTAAAAAAGTGAAAAATTCAGTTTTAAAAGAAGTTGGGCAAGATGGATTTGATTCTTATCATAACCCTCAACCATGGGGACAAGATATATTAAAATCTGGAAAAGCTTTAGGAATTGGTGGTTTTGGTCGTTTAGTGAATGGAACAGTTGCTCATTTCAATGATGTAAAAGACACACATGTCAAAGTAAATAATGGAAAAAAATCTTCTGGATATGAAATTAATTATACTGAATGGAAAACTGAAAATCACACTACTGATATAAAAGCTAATGTGTCTATATTTCCTTATGATCGTTTCTCTAAATTTGAACTAAAAACATCTGTCAATACAAATGGATTATGTACAGGAATCGTTAAATTTAAAGAAATCCCTTTACAACAAAAGAAAAGTGAAGATGGATCTTGGGGCTATATAGCAACTTATGGTGCACAAACATTAGTAAGTAAAACAGATTTACTTGGTATGGCTATTTTCTATAAAACTTCTGAAGTAGAAAATATTGTTGATGGACAGCATGATCATTTAATAGTTTTTAAACCGACAACAAAAGGTATCTCATATTATATTTTAGCAGCATGGGAACAAGAACCTAATGGTATAAAAAATGAAAAAGAATTTTACAATGACTTAAATGTAAAATTAACTCAATTACAAAAAAATAATCGTTTATAATAGCCATATACATGAAGTCAATTATTTCTTATACAATTAATACACTAGCCTTATTCATAGGAATATCGTGTTCTAGCCAAACAAAAAATAGTACAGAAATTTTAGTAAATCCCAAATTAAAATGGTCTGAGAGAATGGCTATTTCAGAAACTATTCGTTTTCCGGATCCTACTCTCCTAGATTTTCAAAAGAAACCTCGCTGGAGTTATACAAATGGTGTTGTTTTAGACGCAATGTATAAAGTTTATGAACAAACAAATAATCAAAACATCTATAATTATATCTATGATTTTGCAAATAGAATGATTGATAAAGATGGTGTTATACAAACTTATAAATTCAAAAATTATAATTTGGACATGATTAGAACTGGTGACGTAACTATTGATTTATATGAAAAAACAAAAGAAAATCGTTTTAAAATAGCAATTGATACTTTAGACAAACAATTAGCAGAACAACCAACAACCTCAGAAGGTGGTTATTGGCATAAACAAATTTATCCTTATCAAATTTGGTTAGATGGAGCTTATATGGCTGAACCATTTCATGCAAAATATGCAGCAATATTCGAAACTGATAATAAAGCTAAAAAATCATTTGATAAAATAGTTTTACAATTTGATTTAATTGAAAAGTATAATCGTGATTCAAAAACTGGATTGTACTATCATGGTTGGGACGAGAGTAAAGAACAAGCTTGGGCTAATAAAGAAACCGGCTTATCTCAACATTTTTGGTCTCGTGCTATGGGATGGTATGGAATGGCAATAGTAGATGTACTAGATTATTTACCTAATGAACATCCTGGTCGTCAAAAATTGATTAATTACCTAAATAATTATGCAGAAGCAATTGTAAAAGTTCAAGATAAATCTGGTACTTGGTATCAAGTATTAGATTTAGGAGATAAAAAAGGAAATTACCTAGAAGCCACAGGTTCTTCTATGTTTGTTTATACACTTGCAAAAGGTGTAAATAAAGGTTATTTACCTAAAAAATACTTAAAAAATGCTAAAAAAGGATACGAAGGAATTCTTAAAGAATTTATCAAAGTTGATAAAAATGGTATTGTAAACTTAGAAAAATGTTGCTCTGTTGCTGGTTTAGGAGGTAATCCATACCGAGATGGTTCCTTCGATTATTATGTCAATGAACCTATACGTGCAAATGATCCTAAAGGAACTGGACCTTTTATAAAAGCATCTTTAGAATTAAATCGATAAACATGAAAAAAATATTTTTTATAATATCATCATTTTTATTAACCTTTCAAGTATCTAAAGCCCAAACTTGGATAGCCGATTTAGGAAATGGAACATATAGAAATCCTATTCTATATGCAGATTATTCAGATCCTGATGCCATTCGAGTTGGAAGTGATTTTTTTATGACTGCTTCCAGCTTCAATGAAGCTCCAGGTTTACCAATACTCCATTCAAATGACATGGTAAATTGGAAGCTAGTAAACTATGCATTACCAGAAGTTTTTCCAAAAAATCATTTTTCTACTGTAAAACGTGGCGATGGTGTTTGGGCTCCAAGCATTCGCTTTCATAACAATGAATATTATATTTATTGGGGTGATCCCGATTTTGGAATTTACATGGTAAAAACTAAAGATCCCTTTGGAAAATGGGATGATCCTATTTTGGTTGAAGAAGGGAAAGGATTGATTGATGCTTGTCCATTTTGGGACGATAATGGAGATGCATATATTGTTCATGGTTGGGCAGGTAGTAGAGCTGGTGTAAAAAGTTTATTAACAATAAAAAAAATGACTCCTGATGGAACAAAAGTCATTGACAAAGGTACTCACATTTTTGATGGACACGAGCATCACCCTACTGTAGAAGGACCTAAAGTATATAAAAGAAATGGATATTATTACATTTTTGCTCCTGCTGGTGGCGTAGCAACTGGTTGGCAGTTAGTTTTAAGGTCAAAAAATATTTACGGCCCTTACGATGAAAAAATAGTACTAGAACAAGGAAAAACACCAATCAATGGACCTCATCAAGGTGCATGGGTAGACAGTGGAACAGGCGAAGATTGGTTTTATCATTTTCAGGATGTTGATGCTGGAGGAAGAATCGTTCACTTACAACCAATGAAATGGATAAATGATTGGCCATTTATGGGTATAGACAATGATAAAAATGGTATTGGAGAACCTGTATTAACCTATAAAAAACCTACTGTTACTAAAAAGAGTCCTATTATTAATCCTCCAGAAACAGATGAATTTGATGGGAAAGATATTGGTTTACAATGGCAATGGAGTGCAAACCCCAATATAATCTGGTACAGTAAATTACAAAATCAGAATTTCTTACGTTTATTCTCTATAAAAACCCCAGAAAATTCAAATAATTTATGGAATGTACCCAATTTGTTAACTCAAAAATTTCCTTCACCTAACTTCACAGCATCTACAAAAGTTAAGTTAGTACCTGAGGATGCTAATTATGGAAAAACAGCTGGATTACTAATCATGGGAACAGATTATCAAGCTATTGTTATTACAAATAAACCAGATGGGTATTATATACAATTGATTAATGCTGAAAAAGCAGAGAAAAATAATGTAGAAAAAATATTATTTGAAACAAAACTTAAGAGTAACGAAGTATATTTACAAGTAAAGGTTATTGAGCCAAATGGTATTTGCCAATTTAGTTATAGTGAAAATGGAAAAAAATATACAGATATAGGTTCTACATTTCAAGCCAAACCAGGGAAATGGATTGGAGCTAAAGTTGGATTATATAGTATTAGTTCCAAAGAAACTAAACGTGGAGGTTATGCAGATTTTGATTATTTCAGAATGACTAATAACAAATAAAAATGAAAAATAAATTCAACATATCAAGTCTATTACTACTTTTTGTTAGTTTCATTGCCTTAGCACAAAACAAACAAAACAATAATGTTTCTATCTATTTAATAGGAGATTCTACAGTAGCAGATTACACTGGAGATTATGATCCTGGAAAAGATTATATGAAATCTCGCTATCCTATTGCTGGCTGGGGTCAAGAATTTCAACCATTTTTTGTAAAAGATAGTTTAAATGATATCAAATCACTAAAAAATAAACAAGTCTCTATAAAAGATAAAGCCAAAGGAGGAAGAAGTACACGTACTTTTTTTCAAGAAGGGAGATGGCGAGAAGTCTATGATAATCTAACGCCAAATGATTATGTATTAATTCAATTTGGTCATAATGATAGTGCAGAAAACAAACAAGAACGTTATGTAAATATAGAAGGTTACAAAGAATTCTTACGTTTATATGTTTCACAAACAAGACTAAAGGGAGCATTTCCTATTATTTTGAGTCCTGTGGCAAGAAACTATCCTTGGAAAAATGGAAAATTAGAAAATGTTCATGGGGAATATCCAAAAGCTGCAGAAGAAGTAGCAAAAGAAATGAATGTTCCATTTTTAGATCTAAATACAATATCGATGAATTTTTTCTCAAAAAAAGGAGAAAAATACGTTACAGACATTTACTTTATGAATTTTGGAGCTAACAAATATGTTGCTTATCCAAATGGACAAAAAGATAATACACATTTTCAAATTGAAGGTGCAAAAGCAGTTGCTGCTTTAGTTTTTACAGAATTAAAAAAAATCATTAACAATACAACACATTAAAAAATGAGGAAATATTTTAAACTAATTGCCTTAGCGATAACTCTAGGATGTTCATCGCAAATGAATGCACAGGTAGATGAAAACATCTACAAAGGAATTGAATTTAATATGCCACGAGTAAAAGAAACGAGCTTCAAAAATTATTCAGTACAAATTACAGAATTTGGAGCCAAGGCTGGTGGTAAAATTAAAAATACAAATGCCATTAACAAAGCAATTTCCGAAACAAGCAACAAAGGTGGAGGTACTGTTGTTATTCCAAGAGGAATTTGGTTAACAGGACCTATTGAACTTAAAAGTAATATTAACTTACATCTGGCTGATGGAGCCTTACTTATATTTAGTAAAGACTTTAGTGATTATCCACTTACAAAAACAAGTTTCGAAGGTTTAAATACTATTCGTACTGTTTCTCCTATTTCTGCTAAAAACGCACAAAACATTGCAATTACAGGAAATGGAACTATTGATGGTAATGGTGATGCTTGGCGATATGTAAAAAAAGGTAAAATGACAGATGGGCAATGGAAAAACTTAGTTGCTTCTGGTGGTGTTTTATCTGATGACAAAAAAATATGGTTTCCTTCAGAAAGTTCAAAATTGGGTTATAAATTAAGTTCTAATTTCAATGTTCCTGATAAAATTACAGAAGCTGAATATGAAAAAGTTCATGACTTTTTACGTCCTGTAATGGTTAGTATTGTAAACTCTGATCGTGTTTTATTAGATGGACCTACATTCCAAAATTCTCCTGCATGGAATATTCATCCTCTTATGAGTTCAAATATAATTATCCGTAACTTAAATGTTCGTAATCCTTGGTATTCACAAAATGGAGATGGATTAGATTTAGAATCATGTAAAAATGTATTAATTTACAACAACACTTTTGATGTTGGTGATGATGCTATCTGTATAAAATCTGGAAAAGACAAAGATGGTAGAGACAGAGCTATGCCTACAGAAAATGTAATCATAAAAAATAATACTGTTTACCATGCTCATGGTGGTTTTGTTGTTGGTAGTGAAATGTCTAGTGGTGTTCGTAACATTCATGTATCTGGTGCTACTTTTATTGGAACAGATATTGGGTTACGTTTCAAAACAACAAGAGGTCGTGGTGGTGTTATCGAAAATATTTTTATTTCTGATGTAGAAATGATAAATATTCCTGCACAAGCAATTGGTTTTAATATGTTTTACGAAGGTAATTCTCCTATTGTAGAAGAAGACCAAAATGCTGATGATGAAAAACGTACAGAAAAAGCAATTCCTGTAACAGAAGAAACTCCTGTTATGAAAAATATATTCTTCAAAAACATCAATGTTGTTTCATCAAATGAAGCCCTTTATATCGGTGGATTAAATGAAATGAACATACAAAACATCAAAGTAGAAAATTCAACTTTTGATACTAAAAAAGCATTAAACATTATTGATGCTGATGGTGTTGAATTAAAAAATGTAAAATTTACTTATTCAGAAGGAAACGGAGCTACAATATACAATAGTAAAAATGTAGATTTAAGTAACGTAGAATTTGAAACAACAAATTCTAATCCTATTATTCAAGTTATGGGAAGTAAAACAACAAATGTTAAAGCTCCTAAAAACGTAGATAAAAAACGTATTTCTATTTCTAAAACAGCAAATAAAAATGCAATCAAATAGAATTTATTATTTTTTCATATTTTCCCTTTTTATGGTTATAGCCTTTGGTCAAGTTGAACGACCAAAGGCTTCGCCTTATACCATAGAAACTACTTATGAAAAATTAAAAAAGGAATTTCCTTTTATCAAACCCTTAAAAAAAGAATTCCCTGCTACTATTATCGCAAAAGAAAATGTTATTTATAAAACAATAGATACATTGCAATTAAAAGCAGATATTTACTCACCAAAAAATCAAAACAATAATTATCCTGCAATTATATTAATTCATGGTGGAGGATGGATTTCTGGAAGTAAAGAAAATCAGAAATACATGGCACAACAATTAGCTAAAAATGGTTTTGTTGCTATGACTATTAACTATCGTTTAGCTGACATAGCAAAATACCCAGCTCCAATAAAAGACATCGACCAAGCAATAAATTATTTAATAAACAATAAAAAAGAATATGCTATTAATCCCAAAAAAATAGCAATTCTAGGAGCTTCAGCTGGTGCTCAATTAGCTACTTTAGTTGGTGTAAAATCAAAAAAAATAAAAGCAATTATAAATGTTGATGGAATTGTATCATTTGTTCATCCAGAAGCAGAAGAAGGACAGTATGCAGCCTATTGGTTAGGAAATTGGAAAGAAAAAAATCTTTCTCTTTGGAAAGAAGCATCTCCATTAGAATATGTTAATAAACATACTCCTCCTACTCTATTTATTAATAGTTCGCAACCAAGATTTCATGCTGGTAGAGATGATATGATGAAACTTCTCAATCATTATAACATTTATACAGAAATGCACGAAATAAAAAACACTCCGCACTCTTTTTGGTTATTAGAACCTTGGTTTGATGAAACATTAGATTTTACAGTAAAATTTTTAAATAAAATCTTTAAATAATATGAAAAAATTTCTTTTTTGTAGCTTTATTTTTATTTTCTCATTTCTTTTTGGAAAAGAACCTTATATAACAATTACTGTTTCACAAGATGGCAAATCAGATTTCATATCTATTCAAGAAGCCATTAACTCTACTAGAGATTTAGGTCCATCGGAAGCAATAATTATCATAAAAAATGGAATTTACAAAGAGAAAATCATTATACCTTCTAATAAACATCAACTTACTTTAAAAGGTGAAAATTCAGAAAAAACAATTATTACAAACTCAGATTTTTCAGGAAAAATAGATTTATTTACCAATCAAAAAATGACCACATTTACATCCTATACAGTCTTAGTAAATGGTGAAAACACAAAAATAGAAAACCTAACTATTCAAAATACACATTGCGAGAAAGGACAAGCTGTTGCTTTACATGTAGAAGGAGATAAATTTATTGGAAAAAATCTCCGTTTATTGGGGTGTCAAGATACTTTATATACTGCAACAAACAACAGTAGACAATATTATGAAAATTGCTATATAGAAGGAACAACGGACTTTATTTTTGGACAGGCGACAGCTATCTTCAAAAATTGTATCATAAAAAGTTTAGCCAATTCCTTTATTACAGCTGCAGCAACAGATAAAAATAATCCATATGGATATGTATTTTTCGATTGTACATTAACTGCAAAAGAAAATATTGATAAAGTATATCTTGGTAGACCATGGCGACCTTATGCAAAAACAGTTTTCATCAATACAGAAATGGATAATCATATTTTACCACAAGGTTGGAATGAATGGTCTGGAGATAAAATGTTCCCCGATAAAGAAAAAACTGCATATTATGCTGAGTTTGGTAGTAAAGGAAAAGGTGCTAACATTTCTCAGCGAGTAAAATGGTCACATCAATTAAAACAAAAAGATTTAAAAAATTATACCATCGAAAAAATTTTCAGAGGATGGATTCCTCAATAAACTTAAATTAAAAAATACAATATAATTTATATTAAAATATCATTCTTAGCTTATCAAAGAATAAAAAAACAAATCATGAAAAAAATATATTTAACTACAATATTCATTTGCTTGCTTACATTTTTACAAGCACAAAAACCAACCCTTTTTCTTGTAGGCGACTCTACAATGGCAGATAAGAAAGATCCAGATAAAAACCCAGAACATGGTTGGGGACAAATTTTACCAACGTTAATGACTAATACTATTAGTATTCAAAATCATGCAACAAATGGTCGAAGTTCGAAAAGTTTTAGAACAGAAGGTCGTTGGAATAAAGTTTATAAACAACTAAAAAAAGGAGATTATGTAATTATTCAATTTGGGCACAACGATCAAAAATTTGAAGATCCTGAGCGTTTTACAAATCCAGCAACTCAATATCGTGCTAACTTAGAAAGATATGTAAAAGAAACACGAGAAAAAGGGGCTACTCCTATTCTTATGACTTCTATTGTTCGCAGAAACTTTAATGAAAATGGAGTTTTAATAGACACACACAATCTATATCCTATCATAGTACGTATGGTTGCAAAAGATTTAGATGTACCTTTTGTAGATATGCAACAAGAGACAGAAGAAATTGTACTTTCTTATGGTCCAGAAAAATCAAAAGAACTTTATTTACATCTTCCTCCAAATGAAAAAAGTTATTATCCAAAAGGAAAAAATGACGATACACATCTATCTAAACTAGGAGCAACATTAACTGCAGAAAAAGCTACAAAACAACTAAGTAAATTAAACATTGGTTTAGAAAAATTTATAAAAAAATAGATAACCATGAATTATAAAAAAGATTTATTTTTTGATGGAAACTCTAATTGGGAGGATTTAGGTAACGGAGTTCGTCGACAAATCTTGGGTTATAATTCCCAAGTGATGATGGTTATTGTAAAATTTGATAAAGAAGCTATTGGCTCTCTACATCAACATTTTCATTCACAAATTACTTATGTTGCCGAAGGAGTTTTCGAAGTAACAAATAACAACGAAACTAAAATTTTAAAAAAAGGTGATGGATTCTTTGCTCAACCCAATATAATACATGGTGTTGTATGTTTAGAAGAAGGAATCTTAATTGATTCTTTTGCTCCCTATCGCGAAGATTTTATAAAATAAAAGAGATTATTTTTGATCAAAATGCAACAAATATGTTGCTCATCTCCCGAGTTGTTATCTCAAAGTACCCAGCAAAAGCAACATTTACATGTTTGCTTTTACTGGTTAATCAGTTCTATAACAAACACTTTTTTTTCGGAATATTACAATATACTTATAAGTTTAAAAAATTCATTTTTATAATTTTCTTCAGCCTCATCTAATTCTTTCTCATAAATTTTAATTAAATCATTAAAATTTTGATTATTATTTAATTTTGCAGCAATTATTCCAATGTTTGCTCTTAAGGGATATATATAATTATGAATTGACATTTTTAAAGGATGACTATTGAGTAAATAATCTACTCTTTCAATAGTTGAATTTTCATTAAAATATGGTAATATAATTTCCTCAAAATTAGATTTAAAATTAAAAATGAAATTTTCTAAATCATTTGAATTTTCAATTAACCAATATGTTGTAGGATTTTTTTTATAATCAAAATCATCTTTTTTATTTCTTAAGATTAAAAAATCATTACCTAACGTTAAATATGGTCTTCCATCAATCGTTGTGACTGATTTATATATATGTTCTATATCTAAAAGCTTTATAATTATTTCAAGTCTTAAATAAATTTTATTATCTTTTTTATGATAAAAAAAGCGAATAATATGAAGAACATTATTATTCAAGCGTTTGAATTCTTTCTTACTTTTATTACAAATAAAATTATGTTCTTCTATAAGCAAATCGCTAATTCCATCAACTGTAGAATTAAAAACATCTTTTATATTCATTTTTATCAATAATTTTATTTTCAGTTATAATTCGTAGATTTCTATTGGTAGATGATCTGGATCAGAAAAAAAGGTAAACTTTTTATTTGTAAATTCATCTATCCGAATAGGTTCTGTTGTTATCTTTTTTGATGTTAAGAATGAGACTTCTTTCTCAATATCTTTTACTGCAAAAGCAATATGTCTTAATCCTACAGCTTCTGGACGTGTTAATCTGTCTGGAGAAGTAGGAAACGAAAAAAGTTCTATTAAATATTGTCCATTCAACGAAAGATCAAGTTTATAAGATTCTCTCTCCTTTCTGTAAACTTCCTGTTCTATTTTGAAACCCAAAATTTCTGTATAAAAATATTTTGATTTTTCGTAATCAGAACAAATAATTGCAATATGATGTAATTTTTCTATTTTCATTTTAGTTAAATGTAAGGATTTTTATAAATATTGAAAATAATACTTTCTATTTTAATAAAAAATCACACAATGTAAAAAATTATCAGCAACAATAGTCTTTTATAACTTATTGATAACAATTATTTTTATAAATAAAGATTTATATTTTGATGTAAACTATATCACCTAAATCACTAAAAATCTCTATAGTATGATTTTTATTGAAATGCTTTGATTCCACTGTGTTTCCATCCCAATTTGGGATCGATATAATATAATCATCTTTAAAAATCAATTTTACTCCAAATGGTTCTGGAATATTCGTTACTTTCAAAAGCTCTATATCTTCAATTTTATTAAACAAAATATTATTAAAAAGGTCAGACTTTGTAACCTCATAATATTCTTTATCTATGATCATATTTTCATTTTTTGCATTCATCCACATATTTATTCTTGGATAAAAATCTAACCAAGAATATCTATTTACAGGAATAGTTTCTATATAGATAAAAGGAGACCATAATTCGTCCTTATCAATACTTATTATATATAAATAATTAGACTCTTCTCTGAATACAAAACCAAAAGAAATATCTAAATCAGATTGTTGCTTTTCTCCCCAAGGAGGCCAAATAATAAGAAATAATCTTTCTACTACTTTTCCTTTTATATTCTTAAACCCTTTCATAAAAATTATTTTTCTAAATTATATCAATTGATTGATTGATTATCATAATAAAACCTATTTTTTTAGGGAAAACTGTAATTCAAATAAAAAAAATGCTAATCAAATGATTAGCATCTTTTTTTATTATAGTATAATTAATTATTTTTTGATATCAAAACGATCTGCATTCATAACTTTATTCCATGCAGCAACAAAATCATTTACAAATTTTTCTTGTGCATCAGCACTTGCATAAACTTCTGCAACAGCACGTAATTCAGAATTAGAACCAAAAACTAAATCTGCACGAGTTGCAGTCCATTTTGGTTGTCCTGTTGTACGATCTGTTCCTAAATAAACTTCTTTACGCTCATCCATGGCTTTCCATTCAGTATTCATATCTAATAAATTAACAAAGAAATCATTTGTTAATTGTTCTGGTCTTCTTGTAAAAATACCATGTTTTGAGCCATCATAATTTGTATTTAAAGCTCTCATACCTCCTAATAGAACTGTTAATTGAGGAGATGTAAGATTTAATAATTGAGCTTTATCAATTAAAATTTCCTCTGTAGAAACTGAAAGATTAGTTGCTTTTCTATAATTACGGAAACCATCACCTTTAGGCTCTAAATAAGCTATTGCATCACTATCTGTTTCTTCTTGAGAAGCATCCATTCTACCTGGTGTAAATGGAACTTTTATATTATTTCCAGCTTGTTTTGCTGCTTTTTCTATAGCTGCAGCACCACCAAGTACTATTAAATCAGCCAATGACACAAATTTTCCTGTAGCATTAAATTCATTTTGTATTTTTTCTAAAATAGTTAATACTTTATTTAATTGAACAGGATTATTTACTTCCCAATTTCTCATTGGTTCCAAACGAATTCTTGATCCATTTGCTCCCCCTCTTTTATCTGATCCTCTAAATGTTGAGGCAGAAGCCCAAGCTGTCGATACAAGCTCAGAAATAGATAAACCTACATTTAATAATTTTTCTTTTAAAATAGCAATGTCAGTTTCATTAATTAATTCATGATCAGTTGATGGAATTGGATCTTGCCATATAAAAATCTCTTTTGGAACATCTGGTCCCAAATATCTATCATGAGGCCCCATATCTCTATGCGTTAATTTAAACCATGCTTTTGCAAAAGCATCTGCAAATTGATCTGGATTTTCATAAAATCTTCTTGATATTTTTTCGTATTCAGGATCAAATCTCAAAGACAAATCTGTTGTAAGCATTCTAGGTTTTTGCTTTTGAGACATATCTGCTGCTAAAGGAACGTTATCTGGGGCATCTATAGCTTCCCATTGATGAGCACCTGCTGGACTTTTAGTCAATTTCCATTCGAATCCAAATAAATTTTCAAAGAAAAGATTTGTCCATTCAGTTGGTCTTTGTGTCCATGTAACTTCTAATCCTGATCCTATTGCATCGCCTCCTTTTCCTGATTTATATGCACTTTTCCATCCTAAACCTTGTTCTTCTAAACCTGCAGCTTCTGGTTCTTTTCCTACAAGATCAGCAGGACCAGCACCATGAGTTTTTCCGAATGTATGTCCTCCAGCAATTAATGCTACTGTTTCTTCATCATTCATTGCCATTCGAGCAAAAGTATCACGAATGTCTTTAGCTGCTAAAATTGGATCTGGATTTTTATCTGGTCCTTCTGGATTAACATAAATTAATCCCATTTCTACAGCAGCTAGAGGATTTTCTAATTCACGATCGCCAGAATATCTACTATTTGGCCCTCCACTTTCTTCTAACCATGTTTTTTCTGATCCCCAATATACATCCATATCTGGCTCCCAAACATCTTCACGACCACCTGCAAAACCTATTGTCTTGAAGCCCATCGATTCAAGTGCCATGTTACCTGTTAAAATTAATAAATCTGCCCAAGATATTTTTTTACCATATTTTTGTTTAATTGGCCATAATAAACGTCTAGCCTTATCTAAACCAACATTATCTGGCCATGAATTTAAAGGTGCAAAACGTTGTTGTCCTTGTCCAGCTCCTCCTCTACCATCTTGTATACGATATGTTCCTGCACTATGCCAAGCCATACGTATAAATAATGGTCCATAATTACCAAAATCTGCTGGCCACCAATCTTGTGAATCTATCATTAACTGTTTTAAATCATTTTTAACAGCTTCTAAATCTAAAGACTGAAATTCTTTTGCATAATCAAATTCTTGTCCCATAGGATCAGACAAAGAAGAATGTTGTCTCAATATATCAACTCGTAATTGATTTGGCCACCACTCATTATTATTAGTACCTTCTCCAGCAACTGGTTTATTCATAGTTCCGTTATGAAATGGACATTTTGAAATATCTCCTTCTAAGTTTTCCATAGTTTTATTATTTAAATTGTCTTTTATTTTTTGTAAATGTCTTAATTAAATTTTCTTAAATCATAGATTTTAAATCTTATTACACTATAAAATTATAAGAAAAATTTATTATAATAAATCATTTTTAATTTTATGTTTATAATATGAATATATTGAAAAAACACTTATTATCAACAATATATCATAAATTATAACTATTTTTTAATAAATTTAGAATCATAAAAAACAAGAAAAGGCACAATAGAAAATTCTATTGTGCCTTTTATGATTTATTTAAAAACAAATTTTAATGTCCTCCTTCAGATTTAACTTCACTTAAATGAATACCTTGTTTTTTCAATACTATTGGTGATATTATAGCATAAAAAACTAAATAAGAAAAACAAATTATTCCTGTAACATAACTAAAATGAATCGTTGTTGCATCAGCTAACAATCCTTGTAAATAACTCATTACACCTCCTCCCATAATCATCATGATTAAAAAACTACTTCCTTGAGATGTATTTTTACCCAGACCTTTAATTGCTAAAGCAAAGATCCCTGGCCATAGTGTACTACAAAATAAACCAACACTAGTAATTGCATAAACACTTACTAATCCACTTGTATTCATTCCAACTAATAATGCAATAATTCCTATTATTGAAAAAGTTAATACCATTTTGGCTGGATTACCTTTTGTTGAAATATCAGCTATAATTAATGCTAAGATGAAAACGGCATAAAAATAAAAAGGTTTTAAATCATGTCCAGCAATTTTATTAACTAATAAGAAAATACCGAAAGCTAAATAAGGAGCAACAAATTTTAAAATTAATGTCTTAGTTTTATCTAAACCAAATGCTTCTGCTGCACCACCCCATCGACCAATCATCATACTAGCCCAATAAAGTGATACGTATGGAGCTACTTGAGAAATAGTAAACCCTAACTCTTTTTGCATATAATCAGGAAGGTTACTAGCTGTAGAAACCTCAACTCCTACATATAAGAAAATTGCAATCATTCCTAAAATTAATTGAGGATATTTTAACGCTGATGATCTATCTTTTACAACATTTACAGTATCTTCATTTTCTTCTTCTTGCTCAGGATGACTAGGTAATGATGAAAATTTAAGGAAAATAGCAACTAGTAAAAATGCAACCCCCAAACATAAATATGGAATTTTAACACTATCAACGCTTAAATCAGAACTAGGCTCTGTTGCACTTCCGAAAATTGCATAAGCAACAATTAAAGGTCCTATTGTTGTTCCTAAATTATTAATACCTCCTGCTAATGTTAAACGTTGAGAACCCGTTTTAGGATCACCTAATGCTATTGCTAAAGGATTAGCAACTGTTTGTTGCAAAGAGAAACCAAGTGCTACTGTAAACAATCCTGATAACATTAAAGGATATGATTCTAAATTTGCTGCAGGAATAAATAATAATGTTCCTAATGCTGAGATTAGTAAACCAAGTGATAAACTATTTTTATAACCTAATTTATTAATTAAATCTTTTCCCATAATAAGAGATACAATCATATATATAATTGATCCTACCGTATAGGCGATATAAAAAGCTAAAGATACGAATTGACTTTGTCCTTGTGACAAATCAAATGCTTTTTTGAATACAGGGATTAAAATATCATTACTTGCAGCTATAAATCCCCAAAAGAAAAAAACTGTAACTAATGGAATAAATTGTCCCCAATTTGTATTTTTTGTTTGACTCATTTTTTTGTTGAATTGTTTTATATATTGTAATAAATACATCAGTAATTATGGCATAAATATAGTTGATTTAAATCTTACTTTACAAATACTTTTTTACTGAAATTATAATATTAATTTTTGATTTTAATGAAACTAATCAATATTAATCTGTTTATTTTCTTTACTTGAATTAATAACTGATTGATTTATAAAATCAAACACTTGCGGCAAGTATTCTTTTTTTAACCCTGACCATTCATGTTTTCCTGAAGTAGAAAATATAGAAAGTGATGCTTGTTGATATTTTCTACTTAAATTATCTAAAACTTGATCTCCTGTAAGTGGAAAAAAACCTGGCTGATTGTCTAAACAACTACGATGAGGTGCTTTATTTGCTGGAACTACGTCATCACTTAATCCATGAATATAAACTGTAGGAATAATAGTAGATTTTGTAACATAACGATCGTTTACAATCGCTCCAGCGTAACTAACTAAACCATCTATCTTAATATCATTAAATTGATTACCAAACCATAAATCTCTTAAATAATAAGCATTAAGAATTGCTTCGGCTCCTGCACTACTCCCTCCTAGAATTAATTTATTAATTGAAATATTTAATTCTTTTTGATTCTTAGTTATGTATTGTAGTGCATTAAGTACATCAAAAGATGCTTCTTTAAAAATCATTGATTTTTCTTGCTTTGGTAAATCACAACCAAAACCGGCAGCTGTATTTGCTAATAATCGGTATGATATAGAAACAGCTACAAAACCTCTGTTTTGTGCATCTTTCATTCTTTCAACCTCTTCTTTATCAGCTCTATTACCTCCAGAGAAACCTCCACCATGGACCCAAGCAAATACGTTTTGAGTTTTATTTTCTTTATAATTATTAGGATAATAAATATCAAAAGCTAAATTATTTTTTTTGTCATAAACTACTGTTTTTTGTCCATAAACATAGCTTATCATCAATAATAAAATTCCTAAATACTTCATCTTATTTTTTTTATTTTTTTTTAAATGCTTGGTAAAAAAATATATTACCAAGCAATTTATAACTATTAATTATTTTTCCCTTTTATTTTTTAATAGTTTGATAAATAGTTGTTTTTTTTATGAAACAACTATTGTACTTATAGAATGTTCTTCTGCTTTAATTTCTACAGCTTCTCCTTCTATCCATAAATTATAATTATATGGATTATCTGTTTGATTCATTACAACAACCACAACTTTTCCATCTTTATTTACAAAAGATGTTGTCATTAAATCTGAACGATTTGATGAAGCTGCTATTCGTTGTGCTCCTGGGCGAATAAATTTAGAAAATTGACCAATATAATAATATGAATTCGTATATGTTACATTTCCATTTGTTGTATTACCATGAACAGGAGCAAAACAAAAATTACCAACATGATTTGGTCCTCCATTCTGATCTAATAATACATTCCAATCTGTCCAAGCAACAGTACCAAAATTAAAATCATTAATCATGTTATAACCGTACTTTTCACCTAAACTCCAATTATCCATTTGATTTGGATCAAATTGTTCTTTACATCCTTCTGTAAAAATTAAATTAACATTTGGAAAAGCATCATGTGTCAATGCTACGTTATTAAATAAATTAGCACTTCCGTTCCATGTTTCGTACCAATGAAAACCAACACCCCAAACATATTTGGCAGCTTCAGCATCATTAAGAATTGTAGAAGCACGTTGATAAATTAAATCGCGATTATGATCCCAAACGATAATTTTTTTATCTTTTAAATTATTTTTATAAAAAGTTGGTCCTAAGTTATTTTTTAAGAAATCTCTTTCTTCTTCGGCAGTATAAATACAAGATTCCCATGTTTGTGTCGCCATAGGTTCATTTTGTACTGTAACACCCCAAATTGGCAATCCTATTTTTTCGTAATTTTCTATAAATTTCACAAAATAGTTGGCCCATGTTTGATAATATTCTGGTTTTAAAGATCCTCCTTTTAACATACTATTATTCGTTTTCATCCAAGCGGGAGGACTCCAAGGACTTGCATACAAACGATAGTTATCTTTCATTTCGGCTTTCGCCATTTTTATCATCGGAACTTTAAAATTCAAATCATGTGAAATATCAAATGATTTTAAATCTTTATCATTATCCTTTACATACGTATAAGTATCACTCGAAAAATCACTTGAATTAATTGTTGTTCTAATTAAAGAATAACCAATTCCTTCTTTTTCATTGTAATATGCTTTGATAATTTCTTGCTGAGTTTTCTTTGGTAATTTAGCCAAAACCTCAGCAGAAGCATCTGTAATAGCACCTCCTATTCCTTCAAACTTTTGAAACTTACGTTTTGGATCAATAAAAATTGCTATATCAGTTTCTTTAGGTTGAGGAAATTTTTTAACCGAAACCTTGTCTGCTGATTTAGTAATTCTCTGATTTCCTTTTTTTGCAGTGGTATAAATTTCAATTTTCTTATTAGAAAGTTTAAAATCTTGTGCATTAACAGTTAAATAACTAAATAATAAACTTGCAATAATTGGATATTTTATGTGTGATTTTTTCATGATTTATTGTATAATAAATTTTGCTAAAATTGGTAAATGATCTGATGGATATTTAAATTCGTAAAAATCATCTATTGTATTAAAACTTTTACATCTTACATTATCATTTTTTTTATAAAAAATATAATCTAAAATTTCAGTCCCTTGAACATTAAATTTAAAATCTTCCCAAGTAAAATTTGGTCCGTAAACTAAATCTGCATTCAAACGAGTATCTAAATATTTATTTTGAATAAATTTTACAGAAGCATCATTATGATCCATATTAAAGTCTCCCATAAAAAATGTAGGTACATTTTTCTTCTTTGTTAAATCTTGAATTAATTGATCAATTAACTCTAATGATTTTTGACGAGCAACCTTTCCTACATGATCAAAATGAGTATTGATAACCCAGAAGGTTTTTTTTGTTTTTTTATCTTGAAATAAGCCATAAGTAATGATTCTGTTATAAGCTGCATCCCATCCTTTTGATATTCTATCTGGAGTTTCTGATAACCATGAAGTTTTTTGTTCTAAAACATTATATTGATCTTTTTTATAAAAAATAGCTGAATATTCAGCATTTTCATCTTCAGAGCGAGGTTTACCTATAAATGCTAATTGAGGATTATTTTGCTTAATGAAATCTAATTGCGGAATTTGAGCTTCTTGTACTCCTATAAAATCAGCATCGTAATAATTAATTAAATCAACTAATTTTTGTTTTCTTATGTTCCAATGATTTGCTCCATCATCAACTGATCCTAATCGTATATTATAGGACATAACTGATAAATTTTGTTGAGCAAAAGTTATCAATACCATAAATAGAAAGGATAAACTAAAATATTTTTTCATAATTTTTATGCTTAAAAAAAACCAAGTAAGTGAAAAAACACTCACTTGGTTGAGAAATAAAAAAATCTACATTTCTGTATCAATGAGGGAATCTTCCTAATTTACTAATGTGAAACTTGTTTTTAAACTAGCATTAGAGTCTGTACCAACATATATATCAAAATCACCTGGTTCTGCTACAAAATTCATGTTGATATCATGAAATTTTAAATCTTCTGGCGTTAATGTGAAAGTAACTGTTTTTGTTTCACCTTTTTTTATCATTACTTTATCAAAGCCTTTTAGCTCTCTTACAGGACGAGTTACACTACCTACTAAATCACGTACATATAATTGTACAACTTCTTCTCCATCATAATTCCCTGTATTTTTTACATTTACGGAAACTTTAATTTCATCTTTACCATTCTTCATTGTTGATTTATTCAACTTTAGATTACTATAATCAAACGTTGTATAACTTAAACCATATCCAAAAGGAAATAATGGAGAATTAGGAGAATCTGTATAACGAGATTTATATTTTTGTTCTGGATCGCTTTCTCCTAAATATGGACGACCAGTATTTTTTTGATTGTAATGAATTGGAATTTGACCAACCGAACGAGGAAATGTCATTGGCGTTTTTGCTGAAGGATTATATTTACCATATAAAACATCTGTAATTGCTAAACCTCCCATTGTTCCTGGATACCATGCATATAATATTGCATCCATATTATCATTTTCCCAAGATATTGTCATCGGACGACCAGACATTAAAACTAAAACGATTGGCTTACCTAATTTCTTTAATTCTTTTAATAATTCTTTTTGGTTACCTGGTAAATCAATATTCGTTTGAGAAGTTGCTTCTCCTGTTTGATTTTCATTTTCTCCCATTACAGCAACAATTACATCAGAATTTTTAGCAATATTTATTGCTTCTTGAAAACCATTTGTACTTGTTGAATTGATATCTGTACCCTGAGCGTAAGTTATTTTAGCATTTTTACCTAAAACATCATTCAACCCTTCCCAAACAGACCATGCTTTTCCATTACGATCTCCTCTAGCAGCCCAGTTTCCTATAATATTTTTTTCGTCTTTTACTAAAGGACCAATTACTGCTACTTTCTGAGATTCTTTTAATGGCAATACTTGTTGATCATTTTTTAAAAGAACCATAGATTTACGGGCAATATCTCTTGCTTCATCTAAAAATTCTTTTTTCATTACTGTTTGTTTTTCACGTTTAGCGTTAGAGTAACGATAAGGATCTTCAAAAAGACCTAAATCATATTTAGCCTCTAAAATTCTACGAACAGCAGTATCTATAATATCTTCTTTTACTTTTCCTTCTTTAACTAATTTTGATAAATGATTAAGAAAAGCACCGCTCATCATATCCATTTCTATACCTGCTTCTACAGATTTTAAAGTTGCTTCCTCTAAATCTTTTGCTATTCCATGAGGAATCAATTCTTGTATTGCAGTATAATCTGTAACTACAAATCCATTATAATTCCATTCTTTACGTAAAATTTGATCATACAAATATTTGCTAGCTGTAGATGGAACTCCCCCTATTTCATTAAAAGAAGTCATAAAAGAACCTACTCCAGCATCTATTGTAGCCTTAAATGGAGGTAAAACATAGTCTCTTAAAAAGCGATCAGAAATCTCTACTGAATTATAATCACGTCCTGCTTGTGCTAATGCATATCCAGCAAAGTGTTTTGTACAAGCTAAAACTGTATTCAAATCATATAAACTATTCCCTTGAAAACCTTTTACTCGAGCTGCTCCTATTTTGCTTCCTAAATAAGTATCTTCTCCAGCACCTTCTGAAATTCTTCCCCAACGTGGATCGAAACCTATATCAACCATCGGAGCAAAAGTCCAATGAACTCCTCCAGCTGAAGTTTCTGCAGCTGCAATTTCTGCAGATCTTTGAATTGCTTTCAAATCCCAAGAAGAAGCTTCTCCTAATGGAATAGGAAAAATAGTTTCGTAACCATGAATTACATCGTATCCAAAAATTAATGGAATTCCTAGTCTTGTTTCTTCTACTGCTATTTTTTGTAATTGCTTGGTAATATCTGTAGTCGTTGCATTAAACACAGATCCCATCATACCTTCTTTGGTATATTTTATATAATTTTTATCTATTGCAGAACCTGTAACATCACCTCCATCGTATGTATATTGAACCATCTGACCAACTTTATCATCAAGTGTCATTTGTCCCATTACATAATCGATAAATTCTTTTTTAGATTTTGTTTTATCAAATTTTATCTTTTGGGCATACGTATTAAACGCTAATCCTAGGAAAGCAATTGAATAAATTAGTTTTTTCATTTTTTTTTGTTTTAATTCGTGGTAGTTGTCGTAAAATTTATTTTCTGTAATCCTCTTTTTACATCTTCATTATTCATAAACAATTTCCATAGCAGTTGAGAACGATAATTCTCTACCATTGGAGCGATTGTTCCTTGATCTATTGCTAAATATTTTGTTACAACTCTATCATTTTTTACATCTACAGCATCATAAGGACCAGCAATACCAATTATTTTTTTATTTTGCTTCTCATAAATAAATTTTAAAAAATCCATTGATTCTTTTGGTGTATAAGGAAATGATGATAATGCTGCTGTTGGCGTTACTATATCTCTATCATTTGTTGGTGAATGAGCTGTATAATCGTCTTTTCCATCTGCTGTAAAAGAATAACTTGCAGTTAATCCCCACATATTTTTAGCATAATGATGAAAAGTTTCTTTTTTAGACTGATTGTATAGATAATGAATTTTTGATTGATTTTTAACTACTTTTCCATAATCAATCCCAATCCCATCAACTAATCCATTTGGATTAAGTCCTATAAAAGAATATTGTGACCAAAAAAGAGGACCTACATTTTTTTCAACTCCATTATGTTTTACAATTAATGGAATTCCATAAACAGAATCAGAAGATTTTATTGCTCCATTTCTAGCCCAACCTTTGTAATAAACATCTGAAGAAATAGAATAATTTGGAGAAGAAGCCGCTATAATATATGTTATTAAAGTTTCATCAAATCCTTTCAATGGAAAATTAATTTTCCATTCATAATTTGGTGACCAATGCCAATAAAGCACATCTTTACCATTTGTATAAAAATTAAATTCTATCTCTTTCCAAAGTTTATCTGCAAGTGTTGAAATCTCTATTTCTTTCTCATTTTTAGAATTTTTGAAATACTCTTTCAAGCAAATTAAACCCTGAGCAAGAAATGCAGTTTCTACCAAATCACCTCCATTATCGTATGCACTAAATGGCTTTATTTTTCCTGTTTCTCCATTTATCCAATGTGGCCAAGCACCATGAAAACGATCAGCCTTTTGTAAAAATTTTAATCCAATTAAAATTCTATTTGTCGCTTCATCTCTTGGTATAAACTTTCTATCTATTCCTACAATTAGACTCATCAATCCAAAACCTGTACCTCCAGTTGTAACGATATTTGAATCATTTTCTGGATAAAAACCATCAGGATGGAAACGTTCTCTAGCTAGTTTAGAATTTGGTTCAGCATAATCCCAAAAATATTGTATAGATTGTTTTTGAACTTTATCCAAAAGCTTGTTTTCTTTTTTTGTCTGAGCAAAACTACTTGCACTACATAATATAGTGCAAGAAAGAATTGCTAATTTATTTAATAAACTCATTATTGTTTACCAATTTGGGTTTTGCAACATTGAAGGTGTTTGTATAATTTGTTTATTTGGAATTGGAAATAATTCATGTTTTCCAGTTACAAAATTTTTACCATCTAGAGCCATCATTTCTTTTGCCTGACCAGTTCTAATTAAATCAAACCAACGATCATGTTCAAATGCTAATTCTAGACGTCTTTCATTCCATATTTTAAGACGTAATTGATCTTTCGTCATACCAGAAACCGATGCTAATTTTACACGATTTCTAACTCTATTTAATGGAGTTAAAGCATCTAAACCTATTTCATTTGCTGCCTCAGATTGAATTAATAAAATTTCTGAAAAACGAATCACACGAACATTCTTATCAGTGTACTCTGCTCCTAAATTAGCACTAGAATAAGCTTTTTCATTATACATTGGATTAGATACTGATTCTGAAATTACACGGCCATCGTATAACGTCTCACCTCGAAAAATAATTGTTGCATCTCTACGAATGTTATCCCCTTCAGCATTAAAAGCATTTAATAGATTTTGTGAAGGGACATTGAATCCCCATCCCCATCCACCAGTTCCGCGGACTCCTTGCGTTTGTGAATATTGTTTTACTCCATGAGCTATAGCATCTCCTCTTGCTTGAATCTCAAACAAAGATTCTTTACCATTCTCAGATTCTTCATGCCAAGTAACTGAATAATCAGATTCTAAATCATATTGACCTGAATTAACAACAGTAGTAGCCATATCATAAGCTAGTTGATATTTCTGTTCATATAAATATACTTTTGCCAATAAACCTTGAGCAGCTCCTTTTGTAGCACGTCCTAAATCCTTAGAAGCATATTCACTTTTTAAAGGTAATTTTTCAATTGCATCCAATAGATCAGCTTCAATGTAAGCATAAACATCTGCTTTTGGTTGACGAATAGAATACGTTGAAGGATCTTCCAAATCTTGTATAACAACATCACCGAACATACGTACTAAATAAAAATAAGATAAAGCTCTTAAGAATTTAGCTTCTCCTGTTAGTCTAGCTTTTTCGGCATCAGTAATTGTAGTTGATTCAGATGTATATTTTATTGAATATGATGCACGACCAATTGTTTTATAAAACCTTGTCCACATTGCTTCAATAGATCCAGAAGTAGAATTATGTAACAACATGTCTAAATCTCGCTTATCTCCTCCATTATCAGTTGTAGAACTTCCTTTATCAGCATTATCAGAAATCATTTCAGTAACACCTAACCAAGAAAAAGCAAAATCCCAGTCTGTAAACATTCCATAAACACCATTAACATATTTTTCTGGAGATTGAGTTTCTTGATCATCAATAGCAACATTCTCCTCCGAATCTACATTCAAGAAATCATCCGTACATGAAGTAAATACACCTACCATTAACAAAGCTGATGCAATACCTAATTTTATAATATTTTTTTTCATTTTGATAAAATTTAAAGATTAGAATTCTACATTTAATCCTACTAAAAATGTTCTTACGTTTGGATAAGCTGAAAAATCAACTCCAGTTGTTCCATAAGGACTTCCTTCGTAACGACTATTTTTATCGTTATTCAATGTTAATTCTGGTGTAAAGCCTGAGTATTTTGTAATTATAAATAAATTTTGAGCACTTACATAAATTCTTAAATTGCTTACAAAGTCTATTTTATCTCTAAAATTATAACCTAATGTTACATTACTTAAACGGAAATAATCTCCTTTTTCTAAATAATAAGATGAAGCTACTTGATCTCTTTCTGCTCCAGGATTTGTATTTGAAGTTCCTGCTCCAGTCCATCTAGAATTAAATGTATCTACACTGATATTTTCTCCTCCTAAACGAGTATTTTTTATACCATTATAAATTTTGTTACCACCAGCACCATATCCACTAATATTTAAATCAAAATTTTTATAATCTAAACTAATATTAATTCCGTAGTTAAATTTAGGAATATAAGAGCCCATAAATTTTTTATCACGATCGTCAATAACACCATCTCCATTTACATCTTTGTAACGTAAATGACCTGGTTGAGCACTTGATAAATGAGGATTACTATCAATTTCTTCTTGTGTTTGCCAAACTCCATCAGCCTCTAATAACCAAAATGAACCAAGAGGTTGACCAGCTTCTAAACGTTTCGTTATTTGTCCATTCCCTAAAGAACCACCCGTCATTCCTTCATAACCTTTTTTAACTGAAACTACTTCATTCACATTGTAATTAAAATTTCCTCCAATAGAATAACGTAAACCTCCAGAAGTTTTATCACTATAATTCAAAGCTATCTCAAAGCCTTTATTCTCTATTTTTGCAGCATGATCATAAAAGTTCTTTTCATAAGGAGAAGATAAAATTTGTTGAATATTTAGAATAGCATTTTTAGTTGTTTTATTATAATAGTCAAAACTACCTGTCAACTTACCTCTAAATAAATCAAAATCTAAACCTGCAGTCCACTCATCTACAATTTCCCATGATATATCATAAGCAGGAGAACCTACATATGCTCCATAAATTAAATCTTGTCCTGGTCCAAAAACATAATTTCCATTACTACTTCCTGTAGAAGTTGTTATTGTCGTATAATTATAAGGGACTTCTGCATTACCTAAACGTCCCCAACCTCCACGAAGTTTTAAGAATGATATAACATCACTATCTTTTAAAAAATCTTCGTTAGAAATATTCCAAGCAACCGATCCTGAAGGGAATGTTCCCCAATAATTACCATTTTGTTTGAATTGACTTGAACCATCTCTTCTTATAATACCAGATACATAATACTTATTATCATAATTATACTGCAAACGAGCAAAATAAGATGCATAAGCAATTGGTGTATAATTATTTTGATCTAATAATGGCGTATAATTACCAGATGCATGACGTACAGCCCAATATTGTTCTTTTTCTGGAACATCATAAACAGTAATATCAGAATATTCTCCAATTCCTCTTTTTTCACCTGAAACACCAGCAACAACATTAAGTGAGTGTTTACCAAATTTACGATCGTACGTTATAAAATTTTCCCAAGACCATCTGTATGTCTCTATATTATTAAAATTAAGAGAATTATTTGCCCATGTAGTTGATTGAGAATATTCTGCTTTAGAATTTTCAAATTCAGCAGCTGTTCTTGTAGGGTTAGCAGCTAACCATTTACTTTTTATTGGTGAATATTGTCTGTATTTGTACCAATATTTTGTTGCTCCTGCACGAGAAGTAACTGTTAAACCTTTTGCGAGTTTTAATTCAGCCTCAATATTTCCTTGTAAAGTAGTTGTATTAATTTTTTGATTATCATAATACAATGTAGATATTGGGTTACCATGAGAATTAAATGTATCTGTTAACTGACCTGGTTGAGTAACATATGTTGCTTCTCCTGTTGTTTGATTAAATATTGGAGCTCCCCAAAGGCCATTTTCATATTTTACTGGTACCAATGGTGACTGACGATATGCTAAATCAAAAGCATCATAAGGTTTAGGTACCTCTCTTGTAAAAGTTGCACTAACATTTTGCTTAATTTTAAGTTTTCCGTCAAATAATTTATAATCATTGTTATTACGAACAGTTGTACGTTTAAAATCATTACCTGCTAAAATTCCTTTTTCTTCGAAATTATTAATACTAAACATATAGTTAATATTTTCTCCAGCACCAGATAAAGCAACATTATTACTAACTATTTGTCCTGTCTTTAATAATTCATCAAACCAATCTGTATTATATTTTTGATTTGTAGAAATTAAAGATCCTCCAGTAGCTTGTCTTTGTTCATTAAAGTAAGTTATGTATTGATCTGCATTTGCCATATCAACCAAATTCATAGCATTTCTTACACCGAAATAACTATCATAATTAACTTTTAACTTACCAGTTTTACCTCTTTTTGTTGTAATAACTACAACACCATTTGCACCTCTTACACCATAGATTGCAGATGATGCAGCATCCTTTAGTACATCAATCTTTTCTATATCATTTGGATTAATATTAGCAATATTAGGAACAATCAATCCATCAACAACATATAATGGTGCTTTTCCTCCTAATGCTGTCCCCATTCCTCTTACTAATACAGTTGGTGTACCACCTGGAGTGTCTGTATTAATAATGTTTACACCTGCTAATTTACCTTGTAAAGATTGCATAGCCGTTGTACTAGCTATTTGAGTTATATCCTTAGAACTAGCAGAAGAAACTGCAGATGTCAAATCAGATTTTTTAACAGATCCATAACCAATCACAACAGCTTGATTAAGAATAACTGAGTCGTTTGTAATCGGATCTTCTTCGATCTGTATAGAATCATTAGTTACCTGAGCATTTGTATACAAAGACCCAAGAATTAATAATGGAAAAAAATATTTTTTCATTTTCTTTTAATAATGGTTAGTTCAAAAGTAATATCATTTAACACTAGATTAACAAGTGAAATGGTGTATAAAATACATTTCTGAAATAACAAAATATAAAAAGTTGATTTTCAATATTTATAAAAAAATATTTTTTATATATGATGTAGTTGTGATGTAATTAATTTTCCGAATTTTAAAAATTAATCATAAATTTATTAAGATTAATTTCGGGAGAAATTAGCATTTTTTTACGTAATCTATAACGTTGTAGTTCTATTGAACGATAATTTAGGTGCATTAATGGTGCTATTTCTTTTGTAGAAAGATTCATACGAAGAAATACACAAAGCTTTAAATCTTTTGCAGTAAGATTTGGATATTGTTCTGATAATCTTTTAATAAAGTCTTGATGAATCTCTTGAATATTCAATTCAAAGCTTTGCCACTCATTATTATTATAATTGTACTCAGAAAAGGTTTTATCAAACTTCTTTTTAATTTTACTTAACTCTTTATTCATCTCCAACTGAGAAAATAATTCATTCACTTCATTAATCATATTCCGTTGATTAACTAATTTTAGAGCTTGAGCAGCTAATTCTGTCGATTTAGACTGTAAAGAATTTTCTAAAAGTTGCTTTTCTTTTTTATAATTTAATTCATTTAATTCTTGCTTATGATTTAATTCTAATAGATTTAATTCATGTTGATATTCTTTTTGTTTAATACGAAAACGTTGTTTTATTTTTAATCTATTATATCTATAAACACTTAAAGTGAAAATTATAATTAATAGAAGATAAACAATAAACATACCATTTGATAAATACCATATTTTTTTAATTCTAAAATCAAACTTATTTAATAATTGAAAATTTCCATCTTTCAAAGTATAAATAGAAAGTATATATTTACCACTCTCTAATTGTTTATAATTAATAATTGATGATTTTAAAGGTTGAATCTTAGAATCATTCAATTGATAGAATAATTGATAATTAGAAAAATCATCATTCAATATCGAAATAAAAAAATCGATGTAGTTGTTTGAATATTCAATATTAGAATCTTCTTTAAGTATATTTTGATTAATCTTGGCTAAGATTTTTACTTTTGGTAATTCTTTACGGATAGAATGTAAATCATATTTTAAAATTCCATTTTCAAGATTTATATAAAGAAAATTATCTTTTATTTTTCCTACTAAATTATCATCAACCAATTTACCATCGTATAATTTTTTAGGAATCAAAAAATGAATTAATTTATTGTTTTCAATTTGGGAAAAGTATAAAATATTATCAGCTTCTACCAAAAATTTATCATCAGATAAATCTCGGATTCTATAAATATTTTTCAATTTAGAATCTAATCGTAATGATCCAAATTTTTCAGATTTAACATCATAGTTAATTAATGTTTGACTATCAACTAAAATGTAAATCGTATTCCCTTCTTGTATTATTTGTGGATTTCTCAAAGGTCTATTTTCATAAAAAACTTCTTTCGCATTATTAGTTAATGAATTAAATAAATATAAACCACCATTTTTTCCTATTCCTAAAATTTTATTATCTATTAATACAAAATCTAAGATTGGTACAGAAAGATTAGAAATTCTTTGAGGAGAATCATCTATTAATTCATTAAATTTATAAACTCCTGTAAAAGTTGATTGAAAATAATTATTTCCTTTTCTGACTAATTTATATCCTCCATTAATTGAAGAAATCTTTTTCATTTGTTTATTATACAAATACGTTCCCCAACCATCAGAAATAAATAATTGTTGATTAATATTAGAAACATTCCATATCAATCCTTTTTCTATTAATTCTTTTGTATCATTTTGAGTTGATGAATAAGAGTAAAATCCATGATTTGTACCTATGAATAATTGATTCTCGAAAAAATCAAATGCAAATACATTTCCTAAATGACCACTATAATCATATAAAAGTTGTGTTTTATTTTTTAACTCTATTTTAGATATTCCTTTATCTGTTCCTATCCAAGCATTACCTTTATGATCAAGTTTTATATTTTGAACTGTATTACTAATTAAACCTTGATTTTGATTATAATTCTTATAAGAACCTGATTTTAGATTATAAATATATATTCCATTGTTTGATGTTCCTATAATTAAATTGTCATCCTGAATAATCATTTTGAGAATTAAATTACTTTTAAGAATCTCATTAAATTTAACATCAAAAGGATGGACTACATAATTAGAATCAAGAATAAAAATCCCTTCTGTCAGTGTTCCAATCAAAAAATTATTTTTATATTTCTCTATCCCATGTATAACAACTGATTTATTTTTTATTACATCAAATTCCTTATGAAATGTACCGTTAGAAAATGTATAAACTCCTTTAGAAATTGTAGCAACATATAATTTGTTATGAATAGGAAAAACATATGAAGAAAAAGCTGGTAATTTATATCGCTTAACTTGCTTTCCATCATAAACAAACAAATAATTAAATGATTGAAAATAAATAATATTATCCACTGAAAATATTTTCCAGATTTCTTCTTGTTCCAATCCTGAAAAACTTTTAAATTTATCTGAAATTGAATAATACTTCATTGTATCATTCTCCATTTTCCAATATCCAAAATTCTTTAAAGATCCTGTATAAATAACATTATTAATTGATGAGATAGAACGAATAATTGATAAATTATTCGTTGTTATTTTATCCCAAAAATTTCCATCATAAGCAAGAATATTTCTATTATTCGCAAAGTAAATAGTTCCTGTTTTGATATCTTCTGTTATATCCCAAATAGGTGATTCTCCTAAATATTCACTTTTAGAATAATTAGTTATAATTGGCGCAAACGATTGAGCATTTATATAAAAGGAAACGAAGAAAAATATATAAAAAAGGTATTTCATGTGTATAAAAAAAGACTACAGAAAAGTAGTCTTAAAATTAAAATATTTTTTTGAATAATCTTTACACAAATTCTACATCAAAAACCTCAGCAAAATGTTGTTTCGTTTTTTGCTTTACTTCACTCATATCTAAATCAATACCAAGTTCTCTTTTTAAAGAAGCGACTGCTTTATCTTGTATTCCACAAGGAACTATATATTCAAAATAACGTAAATCTGTATTCACATTTAGTGCAAAACCATGCATTGTAATCCAACGAGAAGCTTTTACTCCCATAGCACATATTTTTCTTGCATAAGGTTTACCAACATCCAGCCAAACACCAGTTTCTCCTTTCGATCTTTCTCCTTTCAACCCATAATCACCAATAGTCTTTATAATAACTTCCTCCAAATTTCTCATGTACAAATGAATATCAGGCTTAAAATTATCTAAATCTAAAATTGGATAACCCACCAATTGTCCTGGTCCATGGTAAGTTATATCTCCTCCTCTATTTGTTTTAACAAAAGTTGCATTGATATCTTTTAACTGATCGCTAGATGCTAACATGTTTTCTAAATGTCCACTTTTACCTAAAGTATATATATTAGGATGTTCTACAAATAATAAATGATTTTTAGTTGATTTGAATTCTGGATTCTCTTCCTTTTCTTGTGCTCTATTATATTGTTTTATAGCTATATTTTCTGCTAAAAGACTTTCTTGAAAATCCCATGCATCTTGATAATCTTTATTGATTCCTAAATCTTGGAATTCGACAATTTGTTTCATTTCGAAAAATTTCAGTAAACAAATTTACAAAGAATCATGTTTATAATTATCTTATATAGTTAAAAGGTTAAAACTATTTATTTTTCTAGTTTAGCAAAACTAATTTTTATAAATAACACTAAATAAGAAAGCGTAATATTTCAAAAAAATAGTGATTATCTGAAAATTGATAAGCAAGTAAATTCTATCTTGAAAAGTTGCTATTGTATAAACTTTCGAGATGACAACTCACAAAAAATAGTATTTATATTATATTCTGTATCAAAATATAATATTTATATAAAATTATCATTAGTTAACCAACGTTATAAAGACACTAATAAAGTAAAAGTTTATATCTTTGAAGTTAAAGTAAACTATATAATTATTAATCTTAGTATAAATGAGGAAATTAATTGTTAAAGGAGCTGTTTTAATGGCTTTTTTTACCAACTTATCTGTATTTGCACAGCAAGGTGGTGGAATGTGGATTCCGACAGAATTGAATGAAAAAGAAATGAAAGAAATGGGACTAAAAATATCATCTGAGGATATTTTTAGTACAGGAGATAAAAGTATTAATAATGCTGTTGCTCATTTTGGTGGCGGATGTACTTCTGAGGTTATTTCACCTAATGGTTTATTATTAACTAATCACCATTGTGGATATGGACAAATACAAGCTCATTCTTCTCTAGAACACGATTATTTAACAGATGGTTTTTGGGCAAAAGAATTAAAAGATGAGTTGCCAAATGATGGTTTAACGGCTACATTTATTGTTGATATAAAAGATGTTACTTCAACAATATTGAAAGGTGTAAAAGAAAATATTTCTGAAGAGAAACGTAAAGAAATCATCAAAAAAAACATAGAAAAGTTAAATGAAAAAAGTAAAAATGATGCTTATCAATCTGTTTTTATAAAACCATTCTACAAAGGAAATAAATATTATCAGTTTACAACAGAAACATTTAAAGATGTTCGTTTGGTTGGTGCTCCTCCTTCTGCTATTGGTAAATATGGTAATGATACGGATAACTGGGTTTGGCCAAGACATACGGGAGATTTTTCTATGTTCCGTATTTATGCAGATAAAAACAATAAACCTGCTGAATATTCTCCAGAAAATGTTCCTTATACGCCAAAACATTTTTTACCTGTAAATATTAGTGGAATAAATGAAGGTGATTTTACATTTGTTTATGGTTTTCCTGGTACAACAGATGAATATTTAACTGCTTCTGCAATAGAGCAAATAAAAGATGTAATTGATCCTGCAAGAATTAATGTTCGTACAATTGCATTATCTCATATTGATAAAAAAATGCGCGAAGATAATGCAACTCGAATTGCATATGCTTCTAAACAGGCTCGTATTTCTAATGCGCACAAAAAATGGATTGGTGAAGTTTTGGGACTTAACCGTTCTAATGCTGTAGAAAAACGTAAACAATACGAACAAGAATTCTTGGAAAGAGTGGCTGAAAATCCTAAATTAAAAAAGGAATATGCTACAATCATCACTGATTTAAATAATGTAAATAAAGAAAATCAAGATTATAGTTTAGCGAATACACTTTATACAGAATCTTTTTACTCTAATTCGGAAACGTTCAGAATGGCTTTGGCTTTAAATACTATTTTGAATGCTGTAGGAGAAAAAAATTACAATGAAGTAAAAGCTAAGTCTTTGAATACTGTAGCTAGTATGCACAAAGATTATAATGCTGATTTGGATAAAACAATTTCTTCTGATCTTGTAGATAATTATTTTAAGGCTATTCCTAAACAATTGTCGCCAGAAACAACGCCAGAAAATATAAAAAATGCATTAAATAATAGCGTTGTAAATGGAACGAAAGAATTGAATGGAAAAAGTTTTATTGGAAATATAAAAGAAATCGCTAAAAATGATACTGAGTTTATAAATGCCTTAAAAAATGATGCTTTGATTGCTCAAGTTCGTTTAGTTTTAAATTCTAATCAAACTAAAGTTGTTCCTACTTATCTTTCGAATGAAGATAAAATAAGTAAACTAATGCGTACTTATATGAAAGGGCAAATGGAAGTGTTTACTGATAAAAAAATATTCCCAGATGCAAATTCTACTTTACGTGTAACATACGGGAAAGTTGATGGTTACCAACCAAGAGATGCGGTATATTATGAACCAATTACACATATTGATGGTGTTATTGAGAAATATGTTCCTAATGATTACGAATTTGATTTACCAAAACATATGTTAGATTTATATGGTAAAAAAGACTTTGGAAAATATGCAGATAAAAATGGAAAATTACCAATTAATTTTATAGCAACTAACCATACAACTGGAGGTAATTCTGGTTCGCCTGTTTTGGACGCTCAAGGAAATTTAATTGGATTAAATTTTGACCGTGTTTGGGAAGGTACAATGTCTGATTTGAATTATGATCCAGAGATTTGTCGTAACATTATGGTGGATACTCGTTATGTTTTATGGGTGATTGATAAATATGCAAACGCTCAACGTTTAATTGACGAAATGACAGTTATCGATAATAATAAATAGTGTTTTTCTTTTGTTTTTGATCATTTAAATTTAAACATTTCGACAAGCTCAATGTGACATAATTTAAATATAATCTTACTAAAAAAAAGTAATATTATTAAAATTAATTACAAACATTAGATAAATTTAATGTTACATCAACAAGTTCAATTATATCATATTATAAAAGAATTTAAACAAAAAAGCTCAGATGCTTTATCTGAGCTTTTTTGTTTATTCTATTATTTGACTGTTTGGGAAAGCTACTTTGAAAGTATCTATAACATTAATATCAGAAGTAATAATTTGCCAATGAGAATCATGTACAAATTCTAAAACAATTTCGTTTTCATACAAATTTTCATCTTCTATATTTACAAAAAGATTTTTTTCGTTTCTATCTCCTATGATTAAAGCTTCAGAAACAGTTTGCATTTTATAGCAAAGGTTTTCTAATTGTTCATAATCAATCAATATTCCATCTTGCTTATCTATAATTTCTTGCAATTCGAAAACTGAATATTCATCTGTTTCACTTTCTCCATCAATCCAAAGTAGCTTTATAGCGTAACCTTGTAAATCTTGTAGAGGCTGAATAACCTCTTCCATGCGTTGAATTTGATTTTCGTCTTCTCCGAAAATTTCTATTTTGTATGTTTCCATAATTATGTACAAAAGTAAAAAGTAACTTTAAAATAAATTTATCTTTTTCAAAAAAATAATGTTTTATATAAAAATAGAAGCTGATAACTAATTATCAGCTTCCATTAATTATACTTATAAAATCGAGAATATTATTCTGATTTATTTCCTGCTTTTTTCCCTTTAACAGAAATTTTTACACCATCTTTTGCTTCATTAAGATCAAGTAATAATTCATCACCCTCACTAATTACTGCATTGATAATTTCTTCTGCCATTGGATCTTCGATATATTTTTGGATTGCTCGTTTCAGAGGTCTTGCTCCATAATCTTTATCAAAACCTTTATCAGCAATAAAGTTTTTAGCTTCTTCAGTTAACTCAATGTGATAATCTAAAGCTGTTAAACGCTCAATTAAGCTAGATAATTCGATATCGATAATTTTCATAATATCTTCTTTTTTCAAAGAATTAAATAAAATTATATCATCAATACGGTTTAAAAACTCAGGTGCAAAAGCTCTTTTTAATGCAGTTTCGATGGTAGATTTTGCTCTATCATCAGCAGAATCTTTCTTCGCAGAAGTTCCAAAACCAACTCCATCACCAAATTCTTTTAATTGACGAGTACCAATATTAGATGTTAAAATAATAATTGTATTTCTAAAATCTACTTTTCTACCTAAACTATCCGTTACATGTCCATCATCTAAAATTTGTAAAAGAATATTGAATACATCTGGATGAGCTTTTTCAATCTCATCTAATAAAATAACTGCATAAGGTTTACGACGAACAGCTTCTGTTAATTGCCCTCCTTCTTCGTAACCAACATAGCCCGGAGGTGCCCCAACCAAACGAGATACGGCAAATTTCTCCATATATTCTGACATGTCGATACGAATTAATGCATCATTAGAATCAAAAATTTCTTTCGCTAAAATCTTAGCCAATTGTGTTTTACCAACACCTGTTGTACCTAAGAAAATGAAAGAACCGATTGGTTTGTTTGGATCTTTTAATCCAGCTCTATTTCTCTGAATAGCTTTTACTACTTTAGAAACAGCTTCGTCTTGACCAATGACTTTACCTTTCATTAACTCGTTCATTTGAGCTAATTTTTTCAATTCTTTTTCAGCAACACGATGTACAGGAACTCCAGACATTAATGAAACTACCTCAGCAACATTTTCTTCTGTAACAGTTTCTCTATTTTCTTTAGAAACTTTTTCCCATTCAGTTTGTGCTCGTTTTAATTCTCCTTCGATTTGCTTTTCAGTATCACGTAACTGAGCAGCTTCTTCGTATTTCTGAGATTTTACAACTTTCGTTTTTTCTTCACGTACTTCTTCTAATTTAGCTTCAAGATCTAAAATATCTTGAGGGACTTTAATATTTTTGATATGTACACGAGAACCTGCTTCATCCAAAGCATCAATTGCTTTATCAGGCAAGAAACGATCTGTAATGTAACGTGTTGTTAAATTAACACAAGCTTGTAAAGCTTCATCAGTATAATTTACATTATGATGAGCTTCGTATTTATCTTTGATATTTTTTAATATCTGTAATGTTTCTTCTGGCGTTGTTGGCTCTACCATTACATTTTGAAAACGACGAACTAATGCTCCATCTTTTTCAATATATTGTCGGTATTCATCCAAAGTTGTCGCACCAATACATTGTAACTCACCACGAGCCAATGCAGGTTTAAACATATTTGACGCATCCAAAGAACCTGTTGCTCCTCCAGCACCTACAATTGTATGTAACTCATCTATAAATAAAATGATATCATCATTTTTTTCTAACTCGTTCATAATTGCTTTGATGCGCTCCTCGAATTGACCACGGTATTTTGTTCCAGCAACTAAAGATGCCAAATCTAACGTAACTACACGTTTATTAAACAAAACACGAGAAACTTTTCTTTGCACAATTCTTAAAGCCAAACCTTCTGCAATTGCAGATTTACCAACACCTGGCTCTCCAATTAACAATGGGTTGTTCTTTTTACGACGAGAAAGAATTTGAGAAACACGTTCTATTTCTTTTTCACGTCCTACAACAGGATCTAACTTTCCTTCTTGTGCAATTGCAGTTAAATCTCTACCAAAATTGTCTAAAACTGGAGTTCTACTTTTTGATGTTGCTTTGTTTGTTGATGCACGTTCAAAATCTTGATCAGAATCTCCTCCATCATAAGATGGATTTTCCGCACGTGGAGACTGAATTTCTTCATCCTGAAATTGAAATTTAAATTCTTCTTTTACTGTGTTATAATCAATATCTAATTTATTCATCAATTTAGTAATTGGATCATTCTCATTACGAAGAATACACAATAACAAATGAATAGTATTTACAGTTGGACTTTTAAACAATTTAGCTTCTAAAAAAGTTGTTTTTAATGCTCTTTCAGCTTGCTTAGTTAAGCTTAAATTCTTTATATGATTACCTTCAGTTTCTTTAGGAGGATTTAAAGTTTCAATTTTTTGGCGCACTTCGTCTAAATCTACATTCAAAGATTCTAGTACCGAAATAGCTTTACCTTCTCCATCGCGAATAATTCCCAATAGAAGATGCTCTGTCCCGATTTGATCGTGACCTAATCTCAACGCTTCTTCCTTACTGTAAGAAATTACGTCCTTTACTTGTTGTGAGAAATTATCGTTCATATTACTTAAGTTTATCTTAATCTTTTAATAAATATACTTATTATTATTAAATATAGCATAAATTATGCCTTTGTGCCAAATGAATTGTTGATTACACAAAATATACAATTATTGTCTAATATATTTAAAATAACTGACAAGATTTCATATCAATTCTTAAATTATTCATAATAATTTGAGATATAGAAGTTGTTGCTAAATCATCAAACAAATCTCCTCTTTCCATTTTCAGTTTATAATGCAAACTTTGAATATGATTAGGATTAAGGTTGTTATTTTTATTAAAAATATTTGCTATTCTATTCCTACTTTTATCTGAATAAATAGTAGATGAACACCATGTCACAATATCTTTATTTGTCATATCTTTTATGATAAGATCTTTTTCATTCCAATGTAAAAGGTATGTATTTTTTGTGATTCTTTCAAAAATAAATATAGTAAATGGAGCAATTTCTTTAAAATTTTCATTTTTCGTAAATTCTAAAACACTATTATATTTTAATAAATGAAGTAATATAATACCCCTACTCTCTTTGTACTTATTCTTCAAAAAGAATGGTTTACTTTCCCCTCCGTTCAAAATACAAGCAACATATTCATCAGAATAAAAAATCCATGTTCCATTTGCCCTTTTATCTATTGGAGAATAATAAATTTTATCAAATTTTATTTGCTCTACTATTTCATAAGATGTTTGTCTACCTATTTCTTCATCTCTATTGTGTGTTAATATAAATTCATTTCCTTTTTTATAAAAACTAATAATACACATCTAATATTTAATTTAGTTCAAATGTAAAAATTATCTTTGTAAAGAATTATGAGCATCACAAAAACTATAACAGAATCTTTAGAAGAAACAAAAAGTATTCTTTTACAATTTGATGATACAATGTATCAAAAAAAATTAGCAATTATTTCAAATGGAACAATTGGTAAACATTTTCGTCATATTATAGAATTTTATTTTTGTTTATTCGATGAAAACAATCTTGATTATATATGTTATGATGAACGTAAACGTAATTTATTGTGGGAAACATCTATTGAAGAAAGTATTTCTATCATTGATTTTTTAATAAACCGAATCAATACAATAGATTTAAGTAAAAATATACTACTAAAGCAAAGTTATTATAACGAAACATTTAATATTCCTACAATATATCAAAGAGAATTAATATATTGTTTTGATCATAGCGTTCATCATTTTGCTTTAATTAGAATTGCAATAGAAAATAATTTTTCACATATTAATTTTTCTAAAGATTTCGGAGTAGCACCATCAACTATTGTTTACCAAAAATTAATTAATGAATCCAAAAATTGAAAAATGGACGAAATATGAATTTTGGTCTTTTTGGTTATTTTATGCTCCATTAACACCTTGGTTCATTTATAAAATAATAAAATCAGGCGCTCCAGCCTATTTTTGCTCAGCAAACCCTGGTATAAAATGGGGAGGTTTTATGAATTATTCTAAAATTGATTTAATCAATCAAATTGATAAACAATATATACCTAAAACTTTTTTTTACTCTTCATATAATCTTGAACAATTCCCTCTTGATTTTCCTTTTATTATAAAACCTGATATTGGAGAAAGAGGTATTGGAGTAGAATTGATTAGAAATAAATTTGATTTAGAAAATTATTTTAATAATCATCATAATTCTGATATTATTCTTCAAGAATATATCAATTATCCTTTAGAATTTGGTGTTTTTTATGTTCGATTACCAAAAGAAACTAAAGGAAAAATTATTTCTATTACTGCGAAAAATTTTTTAACGATTATTGGAGATGGAAAACATTCTTTAAAAGAATTAATTGAAAATAATTTACGTGCTTTTTATAGAAAAGAATATTTATTTGATCGATATAAAAATGATTTGAATTTAATTTTAGGAAAGGGGCAGCAATTAATGATAGAACCTATCGGAAATCATAATAGAGGAACAACTTTTCTTGATGGAACAAATTTAAAAACATCTATTCTTGAAGATAAAATTGATACTATTGTTCAAAAAATTAATGGTTTTTTTTATGGAAGAATTGATTTGAAAGCAAAAAATTTAGAAGATTTTCAGAACGGAAAATTTGTCATACTAGAAATAAATGGAGCAAATTCGGAAGCAACTCATATTTATGATCCAAATTTTAATCTCATAAAAGCATATAAAGAAGTACTGAAACATCTAAACTACCAATATAAAATAGCTATACAAAATCATGAACTTGGAGAACAATGGACTGATTGGAAATTGTTAGCTAAAGAAATTTTTTCACGCTATAAATCTTAAAATTTGGCAGTTTTGTCAGAAAAATGGAAAGGGAATAATCATTGAAATATATTGATAAATATAATTATATAAATATGAAATATCCATTTCCTAAAAAAACTATTATAATACCTCTACTCCTATTATTACCTATGTGGATTATATTTTTATTTGAAATAAATGGACATGGTTTTGTTGGTTGCTATGGTGTTATACCAAGAACATTTGTTGGACTTCGAGGTATTCTATTATCCCCTCTTTTCCATTCAGGATGGAAACATATTATAAGCAATACATTTCCATTAGCTTTTCTTAGTTTTATTGCATTATTAATATATGATCGTTTAGCCTATTATGTTATTTTTTTTGGTTGGATTATCTCAGGAACAATACTTTGGTTAATCGGGAACCCTCCTTTTTTAGATGATTATGTAAGTTGTCATATCGGAGCAAGTACAATTGTATATTTATTAGCTTCATTTATTTTTTTTAGTGGAATAATAAGAAAAGAAAGAGGTTTAATGGCGATTTCACTTATCATTATCTTGCTTTATGGAGGAATGATTTGGGGAATGGTTCCTCAAGAAATTTTACCACAATTAAAATCTGATGTTGGCAATAATTCTATTTCTTGGGAAGGTCATTTAAGCGGTTTTATCACAGGTGCTTTTTTTGCTTATATTTTCAGAAAAATTGGTCCTCAAAAAGAAGAACCAAAATGGAATCAAGAAAATTATTATGACCCAAGAGAAGAACAGCTTTGGGAAATATATCAAGAACAAGAGAGATTAAAAGCAGAATATTTAGAATCGTTTGATGAAGATAATTCTAACGAAAATAACCAAGACAACCATTTAATAAGATAAATTGTAAATAATTACTTTTAATTATAATTCTTATTTTTGCAATCTAGATAATTATCGAAAAATGCTTGGATTAAAATTATTGACAGACCCTAGATGGGCAAACATAGCTGAGAAAAATTTAGAAGAAATTTTAACAGATCATGCATGGTGTGAGCAAAAAGCAGCTACTAATGCTATAACTATGATAGCATATAATTCTGAACATGAAGAATTTATTCATGAAATGACTGCTATTGCGATTGAAGAAATGCAACATTTTCAAATGGTGATAGACATTATAAAGCAACGTGGTTATGTACTTGGTAGAGAACGCAAAGATGATTATGTTGGTCAATTAATGAAATTCTGTAAAAAAGATGGTTCTAGAAATATGGCATTTGTTGATCGTTTACTTTTTGCTGCGATGATAGAAGCAAGAAGCTGTGAACGTTTTAGAACGCTATCCCAGAACATAAAAGATGAAGAATTAGCTAAGTTTTATTATGATTTAATGGTTTCTGAAGCGAATCATTATACTACATTTTTGAATTTTGCTAAAAAATTATCGACTGATGTTGATGTTGATAAACGTTGGAAAGAATGGTTAGATTTTGAAGGAAATTTAATTCAGTCGTATGGAAATAAAGAAGCTATTCATGGTTAATCCTTAATCAATTTTTGCACCTATTTGCAATAGTGATTGAAGCGACATCCTTTTTAGATTGGGCGTTTCGACTTTGCTCAATGACCAAATAAAAATGACCAATATAAAAAGATATAGCGAGAAAGCGCGACCCGAAGGGATTGCCCATGTACAAGATAATGAGATTATAGAAATTCTATAATCTCTTTTTTTATTTCATAACTTACATCAATTTATATGGATATAATAATATATATCTTTGAATAAAATCATAAAGTTATGGAATTAGGAATCGGAATGTTCGGCGATGTACACATCAACGAAAAAACAGGATATATACAAACACCTCAGCAGAGAATGGCTGAAATTATTGAAGAAGTAAAATTAATGGATGAAGTTGGTTTAGATTTCTTTGGGATTGGAGAGCATCACCGTCCTGATTATGCTGTCTCTTCTCCAGAAATTATTTTAGCTGCTTTGTCTACAGTAACAAAAAATATTCGATTAGGAAGTGCTGTTTCTGTTATAAGTTCTACAGATCCAGTAAAATTATATCAAGATTTTTCTACGGTAGATAATTTATCAAATGGACGAGCTGAAATAATGGCTGGTAGAGGTTCTTTTATTGAATCATTTCCTCTTTATGGTTATGATTTAAATAATTATGATGAATTATTTGATGAAAAACTACGTTTACTTTTAACGTTGAATAAAGAAGAGGTTATTAATTGGAAAGGTAATTTTAGAAAACCTATCGTAAATCAAACAGTTTATCCTAGACCAATACAAAAAGAAATTCCTATTTGGATTGCGGTTGGAGGAACAACATCATCTGTTATACGAGCTGGAAAACTTGGTTTACCTATTATTTTTGCCATTATAGGAGGAAATCCAGCAAATTTTGAACCTTTGTTCGAAGTCTATAAACAAGCATATTTAGACAATGGACACCCTGAAGAAAAAATGCAAATTGGTGTACATATGCATTCTTTTTTTGGTGATGATAATGAAGTTGTAGCGGATAAATATTTCCCTATATATGGAGGCCAAATGGATAGAATTGGAGCAAGTAGAGGCTGGCCAAAATATACTCGTCCACAATTTGACTATGGTCGTTCTACAGATGGACATTTAGTTGTTGGAGATAAAGAAATGGCTATTGACAAAATACAAAAATATAAAGAGTTATTTGGTTTAACTCGTTTTTCAGCGCATATGGATGTAGGTGCACCAAGTCACCTAGATATGATGAAATCTATAGAAATTTTTGGAAAAGATATAGCTCCAAGAATTAAATAAAAAAAAAACGTTTCCAAAATGGAAACGTTTTTTTTATACGTTTTTATTTTTTCTTTTCTGGTGGAAATTTAGATAAAATTTCTTGAATTGCTTTTGGTATCTTTTCTGCTTTTGCACTGATATTACTTAAATTAAAATCAGATCCAACACCTTGCCAAATTAGTATATTACGTTTATCATCAACAATATCTATAACAATTGTTCCTGCTTGATATGATGAAACATTATTACCTCCGTAATATCCTCCACCATAAAAACCGCCATAATAACCATAAGGACCATACCCCCAATTGTCATTATAAACAGATACTTCTTCTTTAGAACTTGTTAATAAATTAATAACTAAATCAGCATCCGAAGATACTTTAGTAAAACCTTTTGAAGCCATTTGAGCATCAATTGATTTTATTAATCTATTTTTATCCAAATCATTTACTTTCAATTTATCCAAACCTTTTTGATGGAATGTATACGTTTTATACGTTGAGAAATTTGTTGATCTGTCATAATCTGTGCTAACCTGCACTGTACCACAACTTGTAACCAATAGTGATAATAAAACTATAAAAGTAAAGTGTATACCTTTCATTATCTTAATTTTTAAAAATTAAATCTACAATTTTGTCCTAAAGATAAACTAAAAAAATAGTTCAAAATATAAGTAAACTATTTTTTAACTAATATTTATTAAATTCAATTAACTAACTCTAATTCAGATATTTTCACTTCTACAACTCCGTTATGATTAATTCTAGTTAATTCAACAACCTGAGTTTGGTTAACTAAATCTGGATTAAAATCAGTTTGAACCTTAACATAATTCTCAGTAAATCCAAACATTTTCCCATTTTTGCTATCATGTTCCCATAAAACTTTATGTGTAGAACCTAATTGAGATTGGTAAAAAGCTTGTCTTTTTTTCTCTGATAAAATACGTAACATTTTATTACGTCTTTTACGTTCTCCTTGATCAACAACACCTTCAAAATCTATCGCTTCTGTATTATCACGTTCAGAATAAGTGAAAACATGTAAATAACTGATTGGCATTTGGTTTAAAAAATTGTAAGTTTCCATGAAAAGCTCTTCTGTTTCTCCAGGAAAACCAACAATCACATCAACACCAATACAAGCATTTGGCATTACTTCGCGTATTTTAGCAACGCGATTTGTATATAAATTAGAAAGATATCTACGTTTCATTTTCTTCAAAATTTCATCACTACCTGATTGTAATGGAATATGAAAATGAGGAACAAAACGATTACTTTTTGATACAAAATCTATCGTTTCATCTTTCAATAAATTTGGTTCTATTGATGATATTCTAATTCTTTCGATAGCATCTACTTGATCTAACTCTTGTACAAGTTCAAGAAAAGTATGTTCATGCTTTTTATTTCCGAATTCACCTTTTCCATAATCTCCGATATTTACTCCTGTAAGTACAATTTCTTTGATTCCTTTATTAGCAATTTCATTTGCATTTTTAATTACATTTTCTACAGTATCCGATCTAGATATACCTCTTGCCAATGGAATTGTACAATAAGTACATTTATAATCACAACCATCTTGGACTTTTAAGAAAGCGCGAGTTCTATCTCCAATAGAATAAGAACCTACATAAAAATCAGCTTCTTCTATTTCACAAGAATGTACAATTGCTTCGTTATTTTTATTGATATCGTCTAAATATTCAGCTATATTAAATTTTTCTGCTGCTCCTAAAACCAAATCAACACCATCCATCTCTGCAATTTCTTGCGGTTTTAATTGAGCATAACAACCTACAATAACAACAAAACCATTTGGATTGGCTTTCATTGCATTTTTAACAATTGTTCTGCATTCTTTGTCTGCATTTGCTGTAACCGAACACGTATTAATCACGTACACATCGGCAGAATCAGTAAACTCAACCTTATCGTAACCACTATCTTTTAGATTTCTTGCAATCGTAGAAGTTTCCGAAAAATTAAGCTTACATCCCAATGTATGAAATGCAACTGTTTTTGTTTGATTATTCATAGCTGCAAATTTAAGAAATAATCCATAGTTTTGAAAGATAAAAAAAATAGGTTTTCATGACAACTAAATACTTTATATACATCACGTTATTTATTTCATTATTTTCATGCTCTAAGAAGATAGAAATTGATGAGAAAAAAGTATTTAAATTAAATAGATATGATAACATTTCTTCCTTGGATCCAATCAATGCTAGAACCCAAGCAAACAACTGGGCTTGTAACTTAATTTACAATAGTTTAGTTAAAATTGATAACAATCTTGAAATTAAACCAGATATTGCTAAATCATGGAAAATATCTACAGATGGAAAAACATATACGTTTAATCTTCGTAAAGATATATACTTTCAGAAACATATAGCTTTTGGTAAAGATTCTACTAGAACGGTAAATGCAAATGACTTTACGTTTAGTTTTGATCGTTTAAAAGATCCTAAATCTGGTGGTTCTGGAGGATGGATTATGAATAATATATCATCTTACAAAGCTATAAATGATAGTATTTTCGAAATAAAATTGAAAGAAGCTTATCCTGCATTTCTCGGGCTAATTTCAATGAAATATGCTTCTGTTGTTCCAAAAGAATTATTTAAAAATGGAAATGAAGAATTTTTAAAACATCCAATTGGCACAGGACCATTTCAATTCAAAATTTGGGAAGACAATGTTAAAATTGTTTTCAGAAAAAATCCATTATACTTTGAATTTGATAATAAGGGAAATCGTTTACCATACTTAGAAGCTGTAAATATCACTTTTCTTCCAGAAAAAAACTCAGAATTTTTAGAACTTATCAAGGGAAATCTAGATATGATGGCAGATTTAGACCCATCATACAAAGATGAAATTTTAACTCCTTTAGGAGAATTAAATCCAAAATATTCAAAAGATTTAACGATTTTAAAAGCACCATATTTGAGTACTGTTTATTTATGTTTTTATTTAGATGGTGAAAATTCTGTAAATTTAAAATTGAGACAAGCTTTAAACTATGGTGTTGACAAAGAAAAAATTATAAAATATATGATGAAAGGTCAAGCTTTTGCTGCTGATGGAGGCTTTATCCCTAAAGGTTTACCTGGATATTCATCAAAAAGTGGTTATTCATTTAATCCCGAAAAAGCAAGAGAATTGATTAACTCTTACATGAAAGAAAAAGGTAAAATAAAACCTATAGAATTAACTACTGTTCAGGAATATGTTGCCATTTGTGAATATATAGCAGCTGAAATGGCTAAGCTTGGTTTACCTATAAAAGTAAACGTTGTCCCAGGACCAACAATGCTCGAAGGTAAAGCTACAGGAAAATTTATGTTATTTAGAGCAAATTGGGGAGCTGATTATCCAGATGCAGAAAACTTTTTATCTTTATATTATTCAAAAAATTTTGCACCTGAAGGGCCTAATTATTCACATTATAAATCAACTGAATTTGATCAATTATATGAAAAATCATTTTTGATTAATAATCCTGAATTAAGAGCTAAAAACTATGAACAAATGGATGCATTAATGATGAAACAAGCTCCTATTTTACCTTTATTCTATGATCAATCAACCTTATTTATAAATAGACAAGTTAAAAATTTCTCTATAAACCCTATCAAACTATTAGATTTAACAAGAGTTTATAAAGAATAATTGTTCTAGAAGAACAAACGTTTATTTGAATATTTTTCAAAAAAAGAGCTTAATTATTTAATTAAATTACAGATAATTAAACAAAGATTGATTTTTTTTAAATTATACTTATTTTCAGAGTTTTTTAATATTAATTTATTTGATATTTTAAGGTCAAAAATCAAGTTTTTTTGGATATATTTGACCCAAATTTAAAATCAAAATCATTTAAACTTTTACTTATGAAAGTAAGACAACTTTTTGTAGTAGGATCTATTGTAACTTTAGTTGCAATTGCAGCTATTTCCTTTTTCTGGACTGGTGTGTTATGGTTCCTAATTATTGCTATTCCTATTATTATATTAGGAATTACTGATATGAACCAAACTAAACACGCAATTAGAAGAAATTTCCCTGTTGTAGGACATGGACGTTATTTATTAGAAAGTATTCGTCCAGAAATTATGCAATATTTTGTAGAAACTGATACAGAAGGAAAACCAATTGATAGATTAATGCGAAGCATGATTTATCGTCGTGCAAAAAACGTAATAGATACAGTTCCATTCGGAACACAGTTAGACGTATATCAACCAGGATATGAATGGTTAAATCATTCTATGTATGCTGGAAAAATAAAACATGCTGATGATCCTCGTGTAAAAATAGGAGGAAGCGAATGTAAACAACCATATTTAGCGAGTTTATTAAATATATCAGCAATGTCATTTGGTTCTTTAAGTGAAAATGCTGTCTTAGCAATGAATAAAGGTGCCAAAATGGGAAATTTCGCTCATAACACTGGTGAAGGAGGAATTTCTCCATACCACTTAAAACCAGGTGGAGATTTAATCTGGCAAATTGGTACTGGATATTTTGGTTGTCGTGCTGCTAACGGAGGATTTGATGCTGACAAATATGTAGAACGTGCAACATTACCAAATGTAAAAATGATAGAGCTTAAAATTTCTCAAGGTGCAAAACCTGGACATGGAGGAATTTTACCAGCTAACAAAAATACACCAGAAATTGCTGCTATACGTGCAGTAGAACCATATACAACTGTAGACTCACCTCCTTCTCACTCTGCTTTTTCTGATGCAGAAGGAATGTTACATTTCATCAAGCAATTAAGAGATTTATCTGGAGGAAAACCAGTTGGTTTCAAAATTTGTATTGGTATAAAACGTGAGTTTATCGAGATATGTGAAGCCATGATAAAAACAGGTATTAAACCAGACTATATCGTTATTGATGGTGGTGAAGGTGGAACTGGAGCTGCTCCTGTAGAATTTTCTAATTCATTAGGTATGCCATTATTAGATGGTTTAGCTTTTGCTGTAGATACATTAAGAGGATATAACCTAAAAAAAGATATCCGTGTTGTTGCATCAGGTAAAATCGTTTCGTCTTTCCATATTGCACGTGTTATGGCAATTGGAGCAGATTTAGTATACTCTGCAAGAGCAATGATGATGGCTGTTGGTTGTATACAAGCATTACAATGTAATACAAATACTTGTCCTGTTGGTGTTGCAACACAAGATCGTGATTTAATGAAAGGATTAGATGTCGAAGATAAATCTGTTCGTATGTATAATTTCCATAAGAAAACAATGCATATTTTATCTGAATTAATTTCTGCAACAGGTGTAAAATCTCACAGAGATTTCAATCGTTCTCATGTTAATTTACGTATAGACAATGTACACATCATGTCTTATGACCAATTATACCCTATCGTAGAAGAAGGAAAATATATTGGTAAAACAGCAGAAGAAGTGTTACAAGAAATTAGAGTTCGTACACTTAGCAAAGTAAACTAAGACTTATAAAATTCTAAATATATAAAAAATGCTCGAAATTAATTTCGAGCATTTTTTTGTATCTAATGAACTGTTTTTCTATATTTTTATTTGGGCAACCCCTATCGGGACACGCTTTTTGTTCCCAATCTTTTTTGCAAAACATTATTCTAAAATAAGAATAACATTTTAATGAATATAGAATCAGATAAAACTATTAACAATTTATCATTCTGAGCTTATCGAAGAATTATAGCTATTTAAATACATCATAACATAATAAGTAATTTAAGAATATTTTAAAACAATCTATCAAGATTTACTCTTTTGTAACAAACAATAAACCTGCACCAATATTAATTATAGATAATACATATTTATTTTCTGATTCTATTAATTCTATAAAATCTTCGACATCACTTTTATGAGAAATAATATTATCTACAATTAATAAATTACCTTTTTTGTCTAACATCATTTTTAAATTCTCCCAGTAAGAAGTATAATATTTTCTTTCTGCATCTAAAAAAATTAATGAAAATTCTTTCTCTATAGAATTTAGATAATCTTTAGCATCCATAGTAATTAATTCAACCTGTTGAATTAAGTCAAAATTATTCAAATAATTTCTAGCCGCTTCTGTCCTATCCTTTTCTATTTCGATTGTTATTAATTTTCCTTGTGTACTTTTTAGTGCATCAGCAAACCATAAGGTAGAAAATCCATTTGATGTTCCTATTTCTAACATATTTTTAGTTTGTTGAGCTCTTATTATTACTGAAATAAATTCAGCAGATTCTGGTTCTAAATTTCTCCATCTGTCCAATCTATTTTCTTTTTGATTATCTTCTTCTTTTAATTGGTTATAAAGTAAAAGAATCTCATTTTTTAGATTTACATTCATCGTATAAATTTTAATTTGTGGTATTTTAAATTTTAAAATTCTTTATGAATTCTTACATTAAATTTAAACATAATGAATTGAAAAGAAAAAACTATTACAATCCTATTTGCAATAGCGATTGTAACGGAAATCATTTTTATGAAGTGATCTAACGGAGTAAAAAGATTGAGAGTGAGAAAGCGCAATACGAAGTAATTGCCCTAATTAATCTAAAAATTGTTGTAAGGCTATTCTATTTCCTTCACTATCTTGAAATTCGGCTACATAGAAATTATACTTTGCATTATAGGTTTTAGAATACATTATTACACCATTTTGTTCTTCAACATTTTTTAGAGTATCATCAATATCATCTGTATTAAAATACAATATAACTCCATTTATAGTTGGTTTATAGACATCTCCTTTTACTAAAGCTCCTGAAATACCTTTATCGCTTTCACTAAAAGGAAAAAACATCATATTATATCCATCTATTATCTCATTTTCAAAACTAAAATTAAAAACTTTTTTATAAAATTTTCTTGCTCTCTCTAAATCAACAACTGGTATTTCGAAGTAAATTACAGGGTTACTCATTTTAGATATTAATTTATGATTTCTAAGTATTAAATTTAAATCATGTTGTTCAAAAAACAAAAAGCATCAGTAATAGTTTATTACTGACGCTTTCTATATATATTATTTTTTAATTCTTATTAAAGAACTAAATCTTATCCCATTGATTTTTCGTAACGTTTACGATCAACTTCTTTCAAGTGAATTTTACGTAAACGAATGAAGTTAGGTGTAACCTCAATACACTCATCAGCTTGGATATATTCCATACATTCTTCCAAAGTCATTTCTGTTTTTGGAGCGATAGAAGATGAATCATCTTTACCAGCTGCACGAATATTATTTAATTTTTTAGCCTCGATTACATTTACAACTAAATCATTGTTACGAGAATGCTCTCCAACAATCATTCCTTCGTAAACTTCTTCTCCTGGAGCGATGAAGAATTTACCACGATCTTGTAATTTATCAATAGAATAAGGAGTTGAAGTTCCTTGATCTTTAGAGATAATTACACCTGCAGAACGTCCAGCAATAGCACCTTTGAATGGTTTATAAGCTAAGAAATTATGAGCCATTACAGCTTCACCAGCAGTAGAAGTTAACATTAAAGAACGTAAACCGATTAATCCACGAGATGGGATTTCGAATTCTAAATGTTGCATACCTTCTTTTGCTTCCATGATTAATAAATCACCTTTACGTTGAGTTACTAAATCGATAGCTTTAGAAGAATAATCATCTGGAACATCTATTACTAATGTTTCGTATGGTTCACATTTAACACCATCAATTTCTTTGAAGATAACTTGTGGTTGTCCTACTGTTAACTCATAACCTTCACGACGCATTGTCTCGATTAATACAGATAAGTGCATGATACCACGACCATATACTAATTGTGTATTAGAATCATCTGTTGGCTCTACACGTAAAGCTAAGTTACGCTCTAATTCGTCTTCTAAACGCTCAACTAAGTGACGAGAAGTTACGAATTTTCCATCTTTACCAAAGAATGGAGAGTTGTTGATCCCGAATGACATGTTCATTGTAGGCTCATCAATATGCATTACTGGTAAAGCTTCTGGATTTTCTGGATCTGCAATTGTATCTCCAATTTGGAAACCATCAATACCTACAACAGCACAGATATCACCTGCTTTAACTTCTGTAGCTTTAGTTTTACCTAATCCAGAGAAAGTATATAATTCTTTTACTTTATGTTTTTTGAAAGAACCATCTGGTTTTGTTAAAGCGATCCAATCACCTTCTTTAATTTCACCACGAGTTACTTTACCTACAGCGATACGTCCTAAGAATTTAGAATAATCTAAAGAAGTAATTTGCATTTGTAAATCACCTTCTTTAGCTTCTGGAGCTGGAACGTGCTCTAAAATACCATCCATTAAAGGTAAGATATTTTCTGTAGGAACGTTTTCTGTATTAAACCATCCTTGTTTAGATGAACCATAGAAAGCAGGGAAATCTAACTGCTCTTCAGTAGCATCTAAGTTGAAGAATAATTCGAAAACTTTATCATAAACTTCGTCAGGACGACAGTTCTCTTTATCTACTTTATTAATAACTACTAATGGTTTTAATCCTAATTCTAATGCTTTTCCTAATACGAAACGAGTTTGAGGCATTGGTCCCTCAAAAGCATCAACTAATAAAATAACCCCATCAGCCATTTTCAATACACGCTCAACTTCACCACCAAAATCGGCGTGACCAGGAGTATCAATAACATTGATTTTTACACCTTTGTACTCTACCGATGCATTTTTAGAGAAGATCGTAATCCCTCTCTCACGCTCGATATCATTGTTGTCCATGATTAACTCACCTGACTCTTGGTTTTCTCTGAAAACGTTTGTCGAGTGAAGAATTTTATCAACCAACGTCGTTTTACCGTGGTCAACGTGTGCGATAATCGCAATATTTCTAATGTTTTGCATTCTTGAAAATTATGGGTGCAAATTTAAGATAAATTTATTTTTTATTACTATAAATTTTATATTATTTAAATATTAAAAATAATTGTATTAAAAAAAATAATTTTTATGATTTATTTTACTTACTCTTCTTGTTACCAAATGGATTGTAAGAAATTCCGAAATTTATGTAAAAAGAAGATTTCGGTCTTGCTTGATATAAATAATTATTAAATGAATCGTTTTTATCAAAAACTCTAGCTACAGGAACACTACGCACTCCCGTTTTCACAGTTCCTATAAATGCGCCTATTTTATGCTCATAAGTAACTCCTGTATTTATTTCTGTTTGTCTATATTCATATGTTTTATTGTTTTTATTCATATAAAAAGAACTAATATCCATATCACTACCAAAAGCTATTCTACCATTCGAAAATACATCTTTTTTCAGTTGTACCCTCTTTGGTAAAATTACATCAGCTATCCATCCATTTCTAAATTTATGTTCATAAGAAATTACTGGAAAAACAGGAACTTGTGTACTAGGATCTATAATTACTGCCAAACCAAGAATAAGTTTCGTTCTTTCATTGGCTGTCAGCATTAAACTACCAGTTAAAAATCCACGAGCTCTCTCAAAACTTTTTTAATTTCCATCTACAGAAAATGTCGCCGTATAAATAGCCATTTTATTCCATAAACTAGATATATGACTTGCTGTTATTGCCTCTGAATGGTAATGAAAATTATTTTTTTCGCTCAAATAACCAAAATTAGAATTATTGTCTTTTGCATCCAAAGTTGTGTACTTATAATTAAGTGAAGTTGATATTGTCCACTTTTCTTTCTTGAAAAAATAAAAATTAGCGTTAGCTTTTATTTGTTGAAAATTTTTCATTTTATTTTCAGATAAATCTCTTCCATCTAATTTTTGTTTAAAATCATACGGAGACAATGTTGTATATTCTACATTTAGAATACGTGTAGAAGGAAATTTATCTGCAACAAAAGCTACTGCCCTTTTCTGAATACTATCTTTATTTTGAGCAAAAGTATATATTGGTAAAAAAATGATAAGTAAAACTGTTTTTAAAAATGATTGTAGCATATTACTTTAACTCTTTTATTGTAGATTGAAAAAAATTGAACAAGAATATTTTGTCGTAAATCTTAAGTAAATTATTACTTTCTATAAAATGAGTAGCTTCATTTAAAACAAAATCAAATTTATCATTTACAAATACAATCCAAGATTCATTGTTTTTCTGATGATCTAAATTGAATGTTTTTTCATCATTAATTTCAACATTCTTTAAATCTAATAACGTTACTTCTTTCATCACACTCTTATCTTTCACAATACAAACGTCATTATTTACACAATCCATTATTCTTATAGATGGATCATAGCAATCTATAAAACGATCTAAATCTACAGCTCTAACTATTTTCTCTTCTTCAATTGAATATGAAAAATTAGAATTAACAATTTGTTTTGACCAATAATCAAAATTATTTAACCCCATAAATATTTTTTTTATTTTATCTATAAGAGCAAAGAAAAATAGTATTTAGTATTATAATTTAGTTATTATACGAAACTGATATTTTTTTCTACAAAATGCAAAAAAGTAGATGTGTATAATAAAATAGAGGATTAGTATATTAAATTAATCTAATAAAAAAATATCAATTAAATTCGTATTTATTAAAAATTATAATGAACAATAATTTAATTCAAGAAAATGATATAATAAGTTTTTTGGTTGAAAGAAAATATAAATTCCTACGACATTTTCTATTTCTATCGACATTCTTTTTCATAATATATAATACTTCTTTTCCTAAAGAATATTTTGGTTTTCATCGATATTTAGTGATAATGATATTATACTTATTATTAGTTATAAAATTTTATATAAATATTTATTTCCTTGTCCCAAATTTCTTTTTCAAAGGAAGATATATTACCTATATATTATTACTCATTATTTTAGTTTTTTTAAGTATAAATATTATAGGATATGTATTAAAATTATTTTTTTCGAGTTATATAATTTCTGATTTTTATAAAAATGCTCATCATGCTAAAAATTATTATGATGGAATTATGATTATTGCTCCAATGATAATGACATCTACAACAATAAAATTATTACAAAAATGGAAAAAAGACAGTTTACAAATTTCTGAATTACAGAATTTGACCTTAAAAATGGAATTAAATGAATTAAAAAATCAAATAAATCCTCATTTTTTATTCAATATGTTAAACAATGTAAAAGCTTTGATTAGAAAAGATCCTGAAAAAGCCAATATTGTAATCATGAAACTTTCCGATTTTCTTCGTTATCAATTGTATGAAAACAATGAAGAAAAAACTCCAATTAGCTCTGAAATTAATTTTTTAACTAATTTTCTTGAATTAGAAAAAATTAGACAAGAAAAATTAGATATCATCATAGAAACCAAAACAAATAAAAAAACATTAAATAGTACTTTTATCCCTACAAATCTATTTACAACTTTTGTAGAAAATGCAATAAAACATAGTTTTGATATAGATGGAAAACCGTCTTACATACGTTTAAGTATTGAAATAGAAAATAAATATCTTATTTTTACTTGTAGCAATTCAATTGATCAGAACTATATTCAGACAAATAAAAAACATTTTGGTTTAGGACTTCCAAATATAAAGCGTAGACTAGACTTGTTATACAATGATACTTACTATATGAAAATTGAATCATCTAAAAATGAATACACTATAAATCTAATGATACCTTTATGAACTGTATAATAATTGATGACGAACCCTTAGCAAGAGAAGAAATGTTATCATTAATAAAAGAAGTTTCTGATTTAGAAATAATAGGATCATTCTCTAACACAAAACTAGTATCTGAATTTTTAAAAAATAATAATCCTGATATTATATTTCTTGATATTGAAATGCCTTTAATGAATGGGTTAGAATTTGCAGAAAATTTATATAAAAATACTCTAGTTATTTTTACAACTGCTTATTCACAATATGCAATAAAAAGTTACGAAATAGATGCTATTGACTATTTACTAAAACCCATCGATAAAAAAAGATTGGATAAAGCTATTAATAAAGCCATTGTTTATAAAAATCTTTTAACGAATTATAATTTAGAAAATGAAGTAGAAATTAATTCTGAAGAATTTATATTTATAAAGGCTGACAGGAAATTTTATAAAATATTTTTTTCAGATATTTTATATATTGAAGGTTTGAAAGATTATGTTATTATACATACAAAAAATCAAAAATTAATTACTGCAATGAATTTAAAAACAATTCACCAGAAAATTAATTCCAATTTATTTTTACGAGTAAGTAAGTCATATGTTGTTAATACAAATTTCATTGATTCATTCGATAACCATAAAGTTTATATTAATAAAAATGAAATTCCTTTAGGAGAAGTATATAAAAATGACTTCATCTTAAAATATGCAAAAGATATTTTAGAATAATAAAAAAAGGAGCTATTAGCTCCTTTTTTTATTATTTACTTTAATCATTTATTGGAGCATCATGCCCTGGAATATCATCTAAGTTTAGCATTTCTTTAGCTAAAGATATCATTCGTTCTGTTCCTGTATGTTTATTTTTTTCATCAGAAAGTTTAACAACTCCAGTCCAAGGAATATCAAATGAAGATATTTCTGTTAATTTCATAACTATATTCATTGGTCTCAAATCTGTATCATTAGTTAAATTTGTACCTATCCCAAATGATAAACCAATTCTTCCTTTGAATGAATTTGTAATTGTTTCCACTTTTTCAGAATTCAACCCATCAGAGAAAATTATTGTTTTAAATAATGGATTAATACCCATTTTTTGGTAATGAGCAATTGTTTTTTCTCCAAATTCAATAGGATCCCCTGAATCATGACGAACTCCATCAAATAATTTTGATAATTTTTTATCAAATTGTCCAAAGAAAACATCAGAAGTATATGTATCAGTTAATGCAATACCTAAATCTCCATAATATACTTTTACCCAACGATCTAAACTAATAGAATTCGCTATCTTAAAACCATATCTTGCACCATGAAACATAAACCATTCATGAGCATGTGTCCCGATAGGTTTTACATCATATTTATGTGCAAAATGAACATTTGATGTCCCTACAAAGCTTTTACCTGAATGATTTTTTAACTCTTGTACAACTACATCCTGTACTTCGTAACTATGTCTACGACGAGTTCCGAATTCTGCAACTGTTACATCAAGACGATTATAAAGATCAACTTTGTTACTTGTTCTCTCGATCACTTCCGCATTAGAGATTCTTTCTGCATTAGTCAATGTATAATACAATTCACTAATTAAATATAAAATAGGGACCTCCCATAAAATTGTCCTATACCAATATCCTTCAACTTCAACTTCTAAATCAGATCCATTTTGGGTAATTATAACTTCTGAAGGATCATAGCGATAACCTTGTAAGAAATCTAAATAAGCTGGACTTAAATAAGGACAGTTTTTTGCAAAAAATTCTTTTTCTGATTTTGTTAAAGCTAAATTAGCCATTGCATCAATTTCCTTTTGCAAGACTTTTGCAAAACCATCAGGAAATTTATGTTCTCCTCTATTTATAAATTTATAACGAGCTTTTACATCAGGATATAATTTAGTTACACCAAATTGCATCGTAAACTTGTAAAAATCGTTATCTATAATTGAATTGACTATACTCATTTTTTTTAAATGATTATTTAATTTTAATAAAGATAAAAAAAACCATCATTTTCAGATGGTTTTTTTTATATAATTATATCTAGAATAAAATTATTCTGTTGTTCTTTTTTCTATTTTAGGTAATTCGAAATTGAATATAAAAGATGCATCTCTATATGATGAATAATCTGTAAGAGAGCTGCCTGTATAATATTTGTTACGAGCAAAAGCTAATCGAGAAGGTAGAATAATAACTCCTTGAAAATTATATAAATCTGTAATTGCTCTATCTGTTGTCTTAAAATGTTTTAAACCTTCAACAAAGTTTTTTAGTTCAAGATTTTCTCTTTTTACTCCATTTTTAATTTCAGTAGCTGTAGGAATAAAATAATAGAAATCTGGGTCTTGTAGAGCTGAGCCATCTCCTGTATTTATACTAGTAATATTTTTGTATGTTCCTATATCTCCATATTTTCTTGTATAATCTGTACTATTTGTTGCTACAAAATATGATGTAATATATGATAAATAAATAGAAGTACTATCATTAGACACTATAGATTCTCCTGTTCCTATATGATTAGGATTTTCTGCATACCAAATTCCTAAATCATCTTGCTTTGCAATCGTTTTTAAAGCTGGGTAGGCATCATCATCATTCCCTGTTATTGTATCAAATTTAGTTAATCTACCAGTTGTAGGATTAAAATAAAAATCATTTAAGAATTGAGTTATAGCTTCATCATCTAAAGCATTTCTCTCTTCTATAGGGATTCTAGTTTCTTTATTTATACTACTATCATCATCATTATTGCAACTAACTAAAAAAATTGAGCAAGTAATTAAAGTAACAAAGAATTTCTTTATCATGTTATTTCGATTTATATTGCGAATTTAGAAAAAATATTAGTTTATCCTAGTAAAATTAAATTTTAAAATGAGATTAGATAAATTTTTGTGGAGTGTTAGATATTATAAAACAAGATCATTAGCTTCGGATGCATGTAAAAAAAATCGTATAAAAGTAAATGGAGCTGTTGTAAAAGCATCTCGTGAAATAATTCCAGGTGATAGTATAGAAGTAAAAAAAGATCAAATCAATTTATCTTTTAAAGTTTTACAAGTTCCTAAAAATAGGATTGGAGCAAAGTTACTTACATTACATATTATTGATACAACTCCAAAAGAAGAATATGAAGTATTAGAATTAAGAAAACTTTCTCAAGATTATTATAGAGAAAAAGGAGAAGGAAGACCAACTAAAAAAGATCGTCGTGATTTAGATGATTATTTAGATGGTGAAGAAAGTACAGGAGAAGAAAAATTAATTATAGGAGAAGATTTGGATTAAATCCAAATCTTCTCTTGTTTTAACTGATTCATTATTTCATCTAATATTTCTAATGGACTTTGATTAGATATATTAATTGTATATTTTGATTTTTGATAGAATTGATTTCGTTCAAATAAATGTTTTGCTATAAACTCCATCATTTCATCATTAGATAAATGAGCAATCAATGGTCTAGTATGTTTTTTACTCTCTAATCGCTTTACTAAATATGGTAATTGAACTCTCAAGAAAATAGAAATACTTTTATCTACAATTTCATCAATATTATTATAGTATACAGGTGTTCCTCCACCAAGAGATAAAACAATATTTGTACTTGTTAAAATTTCTTGTAAAGCATCCTTTTCTTTTTTTCGAAAACCTAACTCTCCTTCTTGTTCAAAAATTTCAGTAATTTTTTTCTCATATTTTTTTTCAATGAACTCATCTAAATCAATAAATTCATATCCAATAGCTTTTGCTAAATCTTTTCCTGTAGTGGTTTTCCCACTACCCATGTAACCAATTAAAGAGATTATCATTTAGTTTTATATTAATTTTAATTAACAGGTAAATCTTCCGAATAAAAAATTGTTAATCTAGCATATCCGTCAAAAGTATCAATCTGATAAGAATATGTTTTTTCTAATCGTTTTGCATCAAATCTTTCTACGTTATAAGTTACATTAAATTCTTCATTAGTAACCGTAGCATTAGAATGATGGTATTTAGATTTTGGAGTATCTTTTTTAATTTCTGCTCTATATTGATTCAAAAATTTTATAGGGAAAGAATATGTTAATTTATAAACAATCTCTTGCGAAATTTCTATTGCTGTTATTTTATTTAAAAACATAGTTCCTTGATTATTTTTCTTTATTTTCAAAGAATCTAATCGATCAATATTCTGTATATATAAGTTTTTACCAAGTTTTGATACTTTGAAACAACGATCATTTAATTTTTGATGAATAATTTGTGGTTGTTCTTTTATCAAACCTTTTAGATCTTTTAATGTTAAATTAGCTAAATGAGCATCTTTTGTTTGTTCATTACAATTATTAGCATATTCAGAATCTGGCACATCAGCCTCAGGATTATCAGATTTTTTACACGATACCACGAACAATAATGCAATAATTATATAAAATATTTTATTTTTCATCTAAAAATTTAATTAACACTAACCATAATTTGGATTGTGACAAATATATTATATATCCTTTTAAAAACACATCTCCACTCAATTATTTTTACAAAACAGATCTTTTTTTGCTCTTTTTAAATTTAATTAAAAAAAATACCTCTTTTTAAGTTCTTAAAATATAAATATTTAATCATTTTTTTGAAAAAAAAGAACAAAAAGGTTTGTTAAATTCGTATTAAACACCCTATATTTGCACTCGATTTAAGCAGACGACCTGGTAGCTCAGTTGGTAGAGCACAACACTTTTAATGTTGGGGTCCTGGGTTCGAGCCCCAGCCAGGTCACTTAATTCTAAACGTTCTTTTATTTATTAAAATAAATTGTTTTTCGTTTTGAAAACTCAAATATAATCGTATATTTGCAGTCCGAAAAAAACGGAGACCTGGTAGCTC
>DLJQ01000009.1 GCA_002484335.1 Flavobacteriales bacterium UBA7612 | reverse complement strand
TGAGTTCTAAGTTGTGAGTTATTAGTCTTATGTGATAAGTTAATATTAATTACTTATTATACCATTTACATCCTACCGCAATAGCGATTGTAGTGGATATCCTTTTTGCGGAGCGTGCTAGCGAAGTAAAAAGATTGGAAAGGAAAGCGCGACCTGAAGGGATTGCCCAATTATTAATATCTTTATTAGTTAATTTGAATTTAAAAGTTGTTTTAAATCAGTTGCTAATTTTAATGAAAAGGAATCTGCTCCTTTATAATTCATGTGTGTTGTATTATAGAAATATTTTTTTTGATAGCTGATTGTATCTTTTGAATAATCTATAAATGGTATTTTGTATTTGTTGATTGTTGACTTGTAATATTTTATTATTTCTTCGCGATTTGTCATATAAGGTTGTCCTTTATAATATTCTGGAGATAGAATAAATATAAGTTGTATATTTTTTTTGTTACAAAGATTGATTAATTGTTCTAGAAGTAAAAAATCTACTCTGTTGAAGTTTGATGGTTTTCTTTGGAGTTTTTCCCAATTTACATTCCACTTACGATTATAAGACTTGAATCCATTGTCTCGAAAAAAACCGTCTTTGTTTAATTTTTCTTTTTTGGAACGAGTAATTTGGTCTTTCCAGTATTTTTGATTCCTATAACGGTATAAAGGGAATACAACATCTAAAAAACTTGTATCCTTATATTCTTTTAAAGCATTATACAATTTAAAATTCCATAGCATGAAAGGTGCATATTGATTGGGTTGAAAAACTGAATCTATATGTGAAAATGAAAATGTATCTAAATTCCAAACTACTATTTTGGGTTTTACATTATTATTTAAATATAATTTGAATCTATAAAACTGCATTTTAAATTTACTTCCATTTAATCCAAAATTATATGTTTTGAGTTTTAAATTATTCTCTAAAATTTCCGGATTTATTTGAATAAATGCTCTCGAAGAACCATAAATAGCTAATTCTGGATTTGTTTCTCCTTTTTCTATTTTATCCCACTCTTGTACTTCACCACTAAATAGTGGCAATTTTTTTAATTGATTGGAATAATAAATATCTATGCATATTAATATAGAATAGAATGTAAAAAATAGAATGAAAAAGAATTTTATTATTTTCATTTTTTCAACATCTCTATATGTGGAATATTATCTTCTAAGTATTCTTCTGATACTTGTTGAAATCCAAAAGACTCGTAAAATGATTTTAAATATAATTGTGCAGATATTCTGATTGCTGTTGATTGAAAATTATTTTCTATTACTTGAATTGAATTAAGTAATAATTGCTTTCCAAAACCTTGTCCTCTATATTTATTATTTGATATAACACGACCAATAGACGGTTCTTCTTTATAAGAAATACCTTTGGGAACGATACGGGAATATGCAACTATATCATCTTCTACTGTTGCCCATAGATGTCCTGATACAAAATCTTTGTTATCGCAATCTTGATATACACAGTTTTGCTCGACAACAAAAACTTGATTTCTTAATTGGATAATTTTATATAGTTCTTGTAATGTTAAATCGTTAAACTCTTTATAATTCCATATTACATTATTCATATTAATCTAATTTAGAGTATTTTGCTATAATATTTTCGAACACTTTTTGTGGTAAAATACTTTTTAAAGTAACTGACAGTTTTTGCATTGATTTACCTATATAATAATGAGGTCTTAGATTTTTCTGAGAAAGAATTTTTTCTACTATTGGAATTAAATCTTCTGTAGGTGTTCCTAATTCTACTTCATGATCTATATCCGCAACCATTGCATCGTATCTATTTTGATAAAATTTAGACACAAATGATTTTACTCTACTTTCTGCAATATTTGTTTTTATATCTCCAAAATTTAATGTTGCAATTTCTAATCCTGTATTTCTATTTTCTAAACGAACAGATTCTACTAAACGATCTATCATTGCTTTTGATGCTGAATAATATCCTCGGAATGGCAATCCATTATTACTTGCAATTGATGAAACATTTAAAATATATCCAGATTTTTGTTTACGCATAATAGGTAAAACTTCTTGCATTGTATAGATCGTTCCATAAACATTAACGTTTAATAATTTTTCTATATCTTCTTTTGAAGCATCTTCTACAGAACCTAACATACCTACACCAGCATTGTTTATTAAAACATCTATTTGTTGGTCGGTTTCAGATAATATTTGTTGAAAAGATTGTTTTACACTTTCTTTATTTGAAACATCAGTTGTTATATGTCTAAATTTTTCTTGACCTTTAGCTGTTCTTGATAAACCATATACTTTGTGTCCTTGCTCTTGAAAATAATTTGCTAATGTTAATCCAACTCCCGAAGAGGTTCCTGTAATTACAATAACTTTTGATTGCATAATCCCATTATATTAGAAGACAAAACTACATAATATCACATAAATATTAATAAAAATATAATTTTGAAAAAACATTTATAAAAGAATCTATAAATTTGTGCGTTAATTTTATAAAGTAAAAATTTGAATCCCAAAACTAAAAAATACATTATCACAGGAATAAAGCTATCTATTAGCTTTATTTTAATCTATTATATTTTCTTTGTAAAACTACATGTTACGGAAATATTTAGTCATTATAAAAATGCTAATTGGCTATATATTATAATTGCTACTTTACTTTATGTAGCTTCACAAGCACTTTCTATCTTTCGATTAGATTACTATTTTAAGGATATTAATTTGAGTTTATCTTATAAATCCAATGCTCGTCTTTATTTTTTAGGAATGTTTTATAATACTTTTGTTCCTGGAGGTATTGGTGGAGATGCATACAAAGTATACATACTAAATAAAAATTATGATATAAGTCTTAAAAAGATTTCACAAGCTGTATTTTTAGATAAAATTATAGGCTTATGTGCCATGTTATTAATGATTATTTTCCTAATTTACTTTTCTAATCTTACAGATTTTGTTTGGATACAATATGGCTCATTAATAGGTTCATTAATAGGATTTGTAGCTGTACCTTTTATACTAGGAATTATATTCCCTATACACAAACGTACTTTTTTTAATTCCATGATATATTCTATCGTTCTACAATTATTACAAGTAGGAATGCTATATTTTGTATTGGAGGGATTGAATATCCATCCTGATAATTTTAGTATTTATTTATTAATATTTTTAATTTCTGGAATATTATCAATTATATCATTTAGTGGATTTGGAATAAGAGAAGCTGTTTTCTTATATGCTGCACAACGATTCAATTTTAATGAATCTTTGGCAACAAGTGCTGCATTTATATTTTCTATAATTACAATTCTTATATCATTTATTGGAATAATTTACCTATTTAAAGGAGTGAAAATTGAAGAAAAGAAAACAAAAACAAAAATTTATTTCGAATAACGTTAAAATTATTTTACTGAAATAAAAATAGTTAAATAAAAAGATTAAAAAATATTTCATTTTTTTTATTTCATGTATTTGGATTATTCAAAAACAGCCCTATATTTGCAATCCAATTACGAAGGTCTCTTAGCTCAGTTGG
>DLJQ01000015.1 GCA_002484335.1 Flavobacteriales bacterium UBA7612 | reverse complement strand
AATTTTGATGGAGATCCAACACGAGTAAAAGTTATTGGAGATAATGAACCTATCGATGATGATTTTGAAAATGAAGATAATAATGATGAGTCAACGGATATAATTAATGATCCTAAACCACCTTACAATACTAATGATTCTCCTTTTACAGAAAAAAAGGAAAAACATAAAAAAATCTATGTCAATGGTGTAGATGTAAGTGTATTAAATCAACGTGAATTATACTTTGATAATAATGGAAAACCTATTACAATTGGATTAAAAGATTACACAAAGCAAGTAATTAATGAACAGTTTGAATCGATGGACAAATTTTTAAAAACATGGAGTGAAGCTGATCGAAAGGATGCAATTATAAAAGAATTAGAAGAACAAGGTGTTCCTGTAAATGAATTATTAGAAGCAGTAAACAAAGAATGTGATTTATTTGATATTATTTGTCACGTAGCATTTGAACAACCGCCCTTAACACGTAAGGAACGAGCAAATAATGTAAAAAAACGTAATTATTTTACAAAATATGGAGACAAAGCTACCAAAGTTATTGATGCCTTAATTGATAAATATGCAGATGAAGGAATTGAAAATTTAGAATCGATGGATGTTTTGAAAATCAATCCTATCTCAAGCTTTGGTTCTCCAATGGAAATTGTAAAATCTTTTGGCGGGCGTAATCAATATCTACAAGCCATTAAAGAATTAGAAAACGAAATTTACAGTATTGCGTAATGGATGAAAAAAGATTAAACGAATTGTACTCCAATTTATTAATAGATTCAGATTTTGAGAAGCTTGAGTTAATGAGAAATCAACCGAATATATTTGAAATTTTAGGAGTAAGTCATTTCGAAATACGCCATTCGCATTTTTTAGCTTGGTTGTTTGACCCTAAAGGAAGCCACGGTATCGGCGATTATTTTTTGAAAAGATTTTTGTTAGATATTTTACAGGATAATCGATCATATCTAAATGTTATTGATATTCATTCATTATTAAATGAAAATATTATTATACACCGTGAAAAATATAACATTGATATTTTAATAGAATTTGAAAATACTTTATTGGTAATTGAAAATAAGATAAATGCATCTGAAAGCAATAACCAATTACAGAAATATAAGGATTCTGTTTTAAAAAATTTCGCAAATAAAAAACCAATATTTGTTTATTTAACAAAATATGGAACTGAAGCTTCTCTTAATCAATTTTATATTGAAGCGTCTTATCAAAAACATATATTAGAGTATTTAAATGATTTGATACTGCTTAGAAGTGGAACAATCCAAGATCACGTTTTAATCTACATCAAAGATTATATAGACAACTTAAACAATAATGTTATGCAACAAAGTGAAGCCAACTCATTAGCTGAAAAAATATACCGTCAACATCAAGAGTTATTTGATTTTATTATTGCAAATAGACCTGATTCTATTGCAATCATCAAAGAAAAAATGAACGAATTATTAGTTGCAGATGGATTTATTTTAGGTTCTGATCACAAACATTTTTCAAGATTTTTACCAGTAGAAATTAATAATATAGTTCCCAAAAGCAAACAGAAAAGTGATTGGAAAGAAGGAGAAGCATTTTTATGGGAATTTAGATACCCGACTAATAATGAAGGAGTTGAATTTAAAATAGCTATTTCTCCATATTTTAAAATTCTTAGGAATAAGTTAATTGAATTATTCGAAAATGCTAATCTGAAAAAAGATTATAATAATGACTGGGCTGTTTATGAAATTAAACTCTATGATATTGAATACGCTAGAATTTATGAAGAAGACTACATTGAAAGTATTTATAAACAAATTATGGAGGAACAAAGATCCAAAATTGATAAGTTATCTCAAATTATTTTAGCTAACCAAAACATTTTTAACTAGAAATCATGCCATTAAATATCCTACAAGCGACAAAAAATTATATTCAGCATATTAATCAATTGAATAAAAAACTACTTGATTATTCAGAGGATATAAAATTTAACTCAATAGATTTAACAGAATCAATTAAAACTGGGAAATTAAATCCAGAAATAGGTATGCTTGAAAATTGTATCTATTTTATTCAACTCAATAATATAAAGAATAGTGATGTAGAAACAATTTGCGAACATATTACCAATTTAAAAACCGAAGACAAAACCACTAAATACCCTCGTGTTAATGGTAATATAGGTAATGGATTAAACAATATTTTGTATATCGGAAAATCAAAAGGAAAATTACAAAGCAGATTTAATTCTCATTTAAAACCAACTCCTAAAGGAACATATGGTTTGCATTTGGAAAATTGGCATGAGCAATTTAAACATATTGAATTTAAATTGTATTACGCTTCAGTAGATTTATGTGAGGAAGATAAAGACACTGATATTTTAGAAATACTTGAATCAGGCTTACATTTGCAAGTCAAACCACTTTTAGGAAGAAGTGGACATTAATTATATATATTAAAAAGAACAACAATACAACAATGAGTATATCAGGAATTTTAGATAGCATCAGAAAAACAATGAGGCAAGACAATGGACTAAACGGTGATGCACAACGTTTAGAACAATTAGGTTGGATGCTTTTCTTAAAAATTTTTTCCGATAAAGATCAAGAATTAGAGTTATTAAACGATAATTATATATCGCCTATACCAACAGAATACCGTTGGGAAAACTGGGCAAGTGATGATGAAGGTATCACGGGTGATGAATTATTAGAGTTCATCGACCAAAAGTTGTTTCCAGCTTTGCGCAACTTAGATATTAGTACGGGCAATAAACGTGCAGTGATTGTACGTGAAGTGTTTGAGGGCAACAACAACTACATGAAAAAAGGTGTGCACATTCGTCAGGTGTTGAATAAGTTGAACGAAATCGACTTCAACAGCACCAAAGACAAACACGCTTTTGGAGATATTTATGAAACATTATTAAAAAATCTGCAAAGTGCTGGTTCATCAGGTGAGTATTACACGCCTCGTGCCATTACGCAGTTTATTACAAAAACGCTAAATCCACAATTGGGCGAGCGTATTCTAGATCCAGCTTGTGGTACGGGAGGCTATCTTACAGCGGCTATCGAGCACATTTATCAACAAGTCGATTCTGTAGAAGATCGTCAGACCTTACAAGACAACATCATTGGTTGGGAACACAAACCTTTGCCATATTTGTTAGCAACGACCAATTTGATTTTACACGATATCGAAGTACCAAATATTACGTATCGTGATTCGTTAGATCAACCGTTGACTGAATACAAACAAAAAGACCGTGTAGATGTCATTTTGGCGAATCCTCCCTTTGGTGGTGTAGTATCTAACAACAACGAAAATAACTTTCCGCAAAACTACCGTACCAAAGAATCGGCAGATTTGTTTTTGATTTTGATGATTCACTTGCTAAAAGTAGGTGGACGCGCAGGGATTGTATTGCCTGATGGTTCGCTAACGGGTGATGGCGTAAAACAACGCATCCGCGAAAAGCTATTGAAAGATTGCCGTTTGCATACCATAGTGCGTTTGCCGAACTCGGTGTTTCAGCCGTATGCCACGGTAGCGACGAACTTATTGTTTTTTGAGAAAGTACACCACAACAACGAAACAGCAGATTACGCGACTCAAGAAGTATGGTATTACGAACACCGTTTGCCTGAAGGACAAAAAGCTTACAACAAAACCAAACCGATAAAAGAAAGCGAGTTTGAGCCGATTACCTCGTGGTTGAACAACCGCCAAGAATCTGAGGTTTGTTGGAAAGTAACGATAGACGAATTAAAAGCCCGAAACTTTGATTTGGACATTAAAAACCCGCACAAAGCAGAAGAAGTACAAGAATTTTCTTCTGCCGAGTTGATGGAGCAATTAGCCACGTCTTTGCAACAAACACAAACCTTAATGGGACAACTTAAACAAGCGATTGGTTAATGGAATTTAAAAGTTATAAGCTATCTCAACTTGTTAAAAGGAAAAAAGTATCAGCTAAAATAGAACCTGAAAAACTTTATAAAAGAGTCACTGTAAAACTTTACCATAAAGGAGTAATACAACGTGATGAAGAATTAGGTGTAAATATAAAATCAAGTATGTTTTATGTTTCAAGCGGTGATTTTATCTTATCGGGTATTGATGCAAGAAACGGTGCTTTTGGAATCGTTCCAGAAGAATTAGAAGGTGCTATTATTACAAATGACTTTTGGTGTTTAGAGCCTAATGCCGAATTATTAAATAAAGAATTCTTTTTGTTCTTGACATCAACATCATTCTTTGATTATATATGTAAAATATGTAGTGATGGTACAACTCAAAGAATAAGATTACAAAAAGATAAATTTTTTGATTTCGAAATATCTATTCCAAGTGTAAAAAATCAATTGATTTTAGTTGAAAAATTAAAGTTAGTTAATTCCGTAGGAAGTAACATTTCTTCAGAAATCAATCATCAACTGGATTTAATAAAAGACTTGCGTCAAGCATTTTTGCGTGAAGCGATGCAAGGTGTATTGGTCAGCAATGAAACCCAAAATGGAGCAACAGGTGCCGACCTTTTGGTGGAAATACAAGCCGAAAAAGCCCAATTGGTAAAAGAGAAAAAAATAAAGAAAGGTAAACTTCAAGAAGCAGAAATGCTTGAAGGGTTAATGTTTAATGTTCCTGAAAATTGGATTTGGTCAAAATTAGATGATTTGACAGTCTACATTACTGATGGTACTCATCAAACACCTAATTATACTGAAAAAGGTCGTATATTTTTATCCGCTCAAAATGTAAAACCATTTAAGTTTAAACCTGAATTACATAGATTTGTAAGTGAGGAAGATTATCAAAATTATATATTGAATCGAACTCCCGAAAAAGGAGATTTATTAGTAGCTCGAGTTGGTGCTGGTATTGGAGAAACAGCTGTTATTGACAGAGATATTGAATTTGCTTTTTATGTAAGTTTAGGATTAGTTAAACCATTCAAAAGCCATTTATCTTCAGAATATTTAGCATATGTATTTAATTCCCCTTATGGTGTAAAATATGCAAAAGGAAATATTTCTAGTAAAGGAGGTTCTGCTGGTAATTTTAATTTAGGTAGAATTAGATCATTCTTAATTCCACTTCCACCATTAGAAATTCAAGAACGCATAGTAGCCAAATTGGATGAGCTGATGGCGGTTTGCGACGCTTTAGAAACCCAAGTAAAACAAAGCCAACTTACCAACGAGCAACTGCTACAACAGGTGTTGAGAGAAGCGTTGGGGGCTTAGTGTAAAATTAATTTATGAAGAAATTATTATATAATTTAGAAGAGTTTAAATTAGACATTGATTTAACTCTTGATAAAAAGGGGGCAAAAAGAATTGGTTATAAAAGATTATTGAAGATATTTGGTTATAGCAATAACGTAAAAGAAGCTCGAGAAAAAATAAAGATTTTTTTTGATACTAATAATTTATATTTCTCACCTATTCCTACTGAAAATCTTTCAAAAGAAGAAAAAATATGTATTACAAATCATATTATAAACAAAACTAAAGATGATTTCGAGTCAGAAAGAGAATTAGAAAATTTTATAATAAAACACAAACTATTAAAAAAAATAGGTATTAAAGAATTTGATAATCAAAAATTATTAAGAGGTACAGAAGATAAAGTTGATTACATCGGTAAAGATAAAGAAAATAACACAATAATTGTTGAACTTAAGAAAAGTAAAAATTCCATAGGAATTATCGAACAATTATTGAGATATAAAGGTATTTTACTAGAAAATAATATTGAAAAAAATTCTTCTAAAATAAAAATGTATTTAATTACTGGTGAAGAAAATTTAAAGATAAAATATGCTTTTAAAGGATTGTTAGGAAGCCAAAGAAAACATTTTAAGTGGTTTGTTTATAAATATGATAAATCTATTAAAGATATTAATGAGCAATTAAAATTTCATCAAATAGAAATATAATTATGTTAACACAACTTATAGAAAACCTAGAAAATTATCAATTAAAAGGAAACTTTATTTTTAAACAAAATTCCAAACTGAGTGGAATTTGTAACATTCCAAATACAAATGAATTAGCAGGCTTGTATCTATTTTATGATGATGATACCAACGAGCTACTTTATATTGGCATTAGTGGTAGAACATCTAAAGAAGGAAATATCGTTTTTAGAAAAGATGGTTTAAGAGGTCGTTTTTTAAAAGGAAAACAATTTGGAGATTTTCGTCGTAATTCTTTACCAAAACAGATGGTTATAGAAAGTATTAATTCTTTAAAAATTAAATGGTATGGAACATATCATTCAGAGTGTTTTGATCATCCAAGAGCTTTAGAAGTTAACTTACTTCAAACTTTTTTAAAGGAAAATAATCGATTACCACGTTGGAACAAAGAAATTTAATTAAACTAGAGGTTATGCTGTAATATTAGTAGATGGTAGACCAATTTGTATTCCATCAAATAAAGGTTTTTAATCTATATAAAAACCAATTGAACAGTATATTATCTTAAAAAGAAGGCTAAAATATCCTCTAAAAAGGAATATACAACTACTGAAATTATTAATTCGTGGACTTGTAATTTTAGTTTTTTGGAAGAAGATATAGATCAATTAAAAACTGAATTTGAAACAATTTGTTATCAAATGGAATTAGTATTAATACAGATGGATTATAATAATTATAAAAGAGTAAAATAAAATTAATCAAATGGCAACTCTATTTAAAGACGTAAAATATAATTTAAACTCATTAATTCAAAATATCGATTTAGGTACAATAGGATTACCTGATATTCAACGCCCTTTCGTATGGAAAGATACCAAAGTAAGGGATTTGTTTGATAGTTTATACAAAGGTTATCCTGTTGGCTATTTTCTGTTTTGGGAAAATGCTAATATTGATGGAGTTAAAGGGATTGGAACAGATGAAAAACAAAAATTTGCTAATCTATTAATTGTTGATGGTCAACAACGTTTAACTTCATTATATGCCGTTTTGAAAGGGCAGGAGGTGATCCGAGAAAATTACGAAACAGCTCGTATCATTATTACTTTTAATCCTTTGGAAGAAAAGTTTGAAGTACCAGATGCAGCGATACGTAAAAACCCAAGGTATTATCAAAATATTTCAGATTTATGGCAACCGAATATTAATATCTTTAAGGTAATTATGGATTTTGTTACGAATTTAAAAAATCATATCGAAGTTTCAGATGAATTAGAAACTAAAATTCAAGAAGCTTTTATGCGTTTAAAAAATTTAGAAAATTATCCATTTTCTGTATTAGAACTTTCGCAAGAAATTAATGAAGAACAAGTAGCAGACGTTTTTGTGCGTATTAATTCGGAAGGAAAAGCTTTAAATCAAGCTGACTTTATCTTAACTTTAATGAGTGTGTTTTGGGATGAAGGTCGTACAAATTTAGAAAATTTTTGTCGTGATGCGAGAAAACCAACTACAACCAATGCAACCCCATTTAATTATCTTATTGTTCCAAAACCCGAACAAATGCTACGTGCATCTGTTGGTTTAGCTTTTAGACGTGCACGTTTACAGTATATTTATAGTATTTTACGAGGAAAAGATTTAGATACAGGATTATTTAGTGAAGAAAGACGCGAGTTACAATTTGAAAAACTAAAAGTTGCTCAAAAACATGCCTTAGATATACAGCATTGGCACGAGTTTATTAAAGCTCTAAAACAAGCAGGATATAATAACGAAAGTTTTATATCATCAAATAATAATATTTTATATTCTTATGTATTCTTCTTAATCGGACGTGTCGATTTTAAAGTAGATTTATTTGAATTAAAGAAATTAATAGCCAAATGGTTTTTTATGTGTACGATAACAGGTCGTTATACAGGATCACCAGAAACAGCAATGGAAATGGATTTAGCTAAATTTAGATCAATAACCAATGCTCAAGAGTTTATAGATGAATTAAATACCGTCATAGATTCACAATTGACAAATGATTTTTGGAGTGTTACTTTACCTTTAGATTTAGCTACTTCATCATTTCGTTCTCCTTCTTTATTTGCTTACTATGCATCATTAAACATTTTAAATGCATTGGGCTTATTTTCTAAATTACAAGTAAAAGAATTATTAGAGTCAGGATTACGTGCTAATAAGTCGCCTTTAGAGCGTCACCATTTATTTCCAAAAGCTTGGTTAATGCGTAACGGTGTGACGGAGAGTAGGGATTATAATCAAATTGCTAATTTTGCTTTAGTAGAATGGAGCGATAATATTGCGATAAGCGATAAAGAGCCTAAAGTTTATTTGTCATACTACAAAGAACGCTTTGATGATGCAGAATATAAACAAATGGAGTTTTGGCATGCTTTACCAACTGATTGGGAATTGATGGATTATAAAACTTTTTTATTAGAACGTAGAAAGTTAATTGCTGAAGTAGTAAAAGTTGCTTATCAAAAATTGAATTAAAAAAAATGAATAATCACGAACTATATTCTTATTTTTCATTATTGGAGAACAAGTTAGATTTTATCAACGAGATGAAAACTAATTTTAATAATAAGCTTGCTTTGGGGTTTAATTCTTTTGATTTTTGGAAATTAAATGAAAATAAAGTTTCTCAAATTCTTTGCTTTTTTTTAGATCCTAATAAAGAGCATGGACAAGAAGATTTATATTTAAAACTTTTTTTTAAAGAATTTCATATCAAATTACCCATTACATATAGTAATGATTTAATTGTTAAATGTGAGCAATTAACTAATACAAACAGACGAATAGATTTATTTATCCATGATAAAAGAAACAATGCTATTATAAGTATTGAAAATAAAATTGAGTATACTACAATTGACGGAATTAATCAAGTCAACGATTATATCACTTACATTAAAAGTATAAGTGATGATAATCAATATCTTCAAATTTATCTTGCGCCAAAGTATAAGGAACTCTCTTATCTAAGTTTTGACCAATCTTTATACACAAATAAGGAAATAGAACAACATTTTAAAAAATTAAATTATGAAGATGATCTAATTCCTTTAATTCATCAATTTGGATTACATACAGAAAATGAAAGAGTTCGCTCATTTTTATTTGATTTTGAAAAAGCATTAAAAAAGAAATACATGGGAATAGAAGATATTAATGAACAAAGTACTATTAAATCATATCTGCTAGAAAACGAAAAACATTTAGCAATATCTATAAAAATAGCAGATACATTGCCAACAATATTAAGTAATTTACAAGAACAGTTCTGGCTACAGATGGAAGAAATTGCTAACGAACTTAAATTGGAAATGAATGAAAGTAAAGATGCTTGGTATGTTTTTGAAAATCGTAATTATGTAGTTTGTGTAGAAATTGATGCTAACGAATTAGCGTATGGTATTTTTACTACCACAAAGGATCATGAATTTGAAAAGCAATTCTATAAAATAATTTTAGAAAATCTCAAATCATCAAACAGTTGGCCTATATATAGAACAAGATTTAGTAAACCGTTTCAAGCTGATTTTTATACTTCTATTTATAATCATTCTCTAAAAGAAGAAATAAAATCATTTATCTTACAACTAAAAAAATTAAAAATTCAATAAATAATACCCCATTAATTAATGGGGTATTTATATTCTCTTATTTCTCAGGAATTTTCACAGTAACATCTCCAATAAATTCTTCTTTATAACCTTTTACCGTCATCATATGAGTAAAAGGCAATAAATCAATTTCTATCGAACTTCCATTAAAAGTTTCTCCTTCTAAATCCAAAGTTCCGTTGTAATTCAACGTTTCTTTTATTTTTTCTAATTGTTCATCAGACAATTCTATTGTAATTGTTGGCATATTTTGTTCTTCTTAATTTATTTACTAAAGATAATTATTTATAAAGCCAAACTATGTCTTCGAATATTTTTTTTAAAAAATTTAAACCACTATCATTATCTGATAGTAGTCAGGTTATAAGTTTGCTTCATAATTATAAATAAACATATTATGAAGTTAGAATTTCATTATGAAGTCGAAACAGTTTTCGATCAAAAGAAAGAAAAAGTAACAATCAATTCGTTTGATAACGAAGACCCTTTAATTTCCCGAAAAGATGCATTTTCTTTTTTAAGAAATTATATCAATATTCTAAAACACGAAGGACAAGTTATAGTTAAAACAAAAGAATCAAGCGTACGAAATCAAGCTCAATTTAGATACGATTCTCGTACACCAAACTTCGAACATAATCTACAAGCTTGTTTTGTAAGCCATTTGATTTTTAAAGATCAAAGATTAAACAATGGGCTTAAAATTTATCTTGTTGTTGATAAATCTAATCATGAAAATATCAAAAATGATGAACGATTATTAATTTATCAATTGGGTAATTACACAAAACAATCTTTGGATGAAATGCTAAACGGTTTGGTTAAAGAATATTACATTCATTCCATAATTGATACTTGCATACACCGAAATACACAAGAAATTGATATTTCTGCCTTTTGGTATTTCATTAACAAAGAATCATTAGAATCTCGAATTATTTCTATTTTAAAAACTCCTATTCATTTTGATTCTTCTTATTTTGGTAAATTATTTTCTGTTTTTAATCCCAAAAAAATATTTCCTTTTAAATTGATTAAAGATCATTATGTTGGGTATTACGAAGATGATTTTATCAAATTAGAAAATTTTGATTTTAAGGACGTCTTTAAAGACGCTTCTTCTTTATTTTATACTTCAGGTGGATTACTTGCTCTAAAAATTGATTCGCTGAATGGAGAGAAAGAAGCTACTCAACTTTTAACTGAGTTTAATACGTTTTTTACAAATATGTATTTTTATAAAGCTTTAAAAAATATTGAATATAAAGTGGTTAATTGTAAAAATAAAAAAGGTGAATTATTCTTGTGTTTATTGATAGAGCATTATACAACCAAAGATCATTTTACACCTAAAATTCCAACCAAATTATATTATCGCAAAAATGGTTATAGAGAATGTATAACTGATGTAAACGAAATCTTAATCTATTTAAATCAAAACTTATAAAAAATAAAAGTATGCTAACAGATAAAATTGAAGAAGAAATTAAAAAGGTAAAAAGAAGAGTTCCAAAATGGTTTCGAGAAGGAGAAACTCAAATCAATAGTTTAATACTTTTTAAATATTTAGAATTACACAAGGAAGGAAAACCAATTTCGAAAAATCGATTGAAATATGAATGTGAAGAATTTGTGAATTTTGATGGAAATTTTAATCAAATGGTAAATTTTGGTGAAAAAAATCATGCTAAAGTATTCCATATAATCAATGGAAAAGTTGTTTTATGGAAACCTGTTTCAGAATTCATTCTGTTTGAATATGAAAAAATTAAATAATTCTATTGATTTCTCAAATAAGCATCTTTCAAAATTTTAGAAACTTCATGACGTAAGCTAACTGGCTTAACTACATTTAAACTCCACGCTCGTGACATGATTTCCATGATAAAATCGGGCGTGGTTTTTAATTTTAAAGTTACACGAACACCATTTTCTGTCTTTTCAATCATTTGAGAATGATGAATAGGAAAACTTTTAATGTAATTTCCATCTCGTTGATCAAATTCTAATATAATTTCCTCTACTTCTTTATTTTCAGCATCAAACATAGCAAATAATGAGTCATATTTAGCCTTAATTTCGTTTAGTGTATATTTTGGAGAAAAATTGATTCCAAAATAAGTAACAGCAGAAATTCTGTCAAAACCAAAAGCTCGTAAACCTTTATCTAATTTATGGTCATTTCCAATAATATACCATCTTTCTTTACTTTCTTTTATTGCCAAAGGCTCGATTGTACGGACTTCGGTTTCATTTGTATCATACTTTGAGTAACTAAATTGAATAACATGTTTGTTATTGATATGAGAAACTACATTACTAATTTGATTTAATCCTAATGATTTTCTATCCGAAATCCAAAAAATATCTGGTAAAGCATTCGCTTGCGTCAAAATGGAAAACATCTCATAGTAATCTAAGGAAGATTCAAGTAAGCCAACTTGATCAGAAGAATCAATATAATATTGATATTTTTTATTGCATTTTAGATCAATTCCTAATTCCTCTCGAATTTTTAATTTATCTCGATCAAATTGTTGTACATTATAAATTTCATCAGGAAATTGATTTTTTATATGAGATATAATATCTTTTTTAAGAGGTAATATTCTCTTTACATTACATTCATTGATGTATTGTACTACTTGAATTATGCGGATTGTAGGTATTGTTTTTCTCATTAAGTAAATGTATTCTTATTTTAAGAATTAAAAGATAAAAAAAAGTGCAACTAATGGCATATTTGATAATTTAAAGTATTAGAAGTAAAATTACTGCAATATAATGTACTAATAAGAACGTTTTAAATAAAACTTTTTAATATGTGGATTTTAGATATTCTATTTTTAAAATACACAACTTAAAACATCCGTTATTTTATACAAAACAACTCAAATTGTATAGAATAACGGACATTTATTTTAGAATTAATGATTTTCTTAGTTTCTTGAATCAACGCTGAAAACTATTCTAAATAATTACGCAAAATTCAAAGAATATGATTTTAATGCATTATAAATTAACTAATTAATCTAATTGCTTCTGAATTTCTTCATTTTTTATTTTACGATGTGATGCATTGTACACACATTTTCCATGTTTTATAATTAGGATTTGTGGTGATTCGTGCAGAACATTGTAACGGCGTTCAATCTCATTAGAGAGTGGTCTATATGTTAATAAATCTAAATAATTCAATTCGAAATCGCTTTCTTTTACAATATCCCAAATAGGCTCGTAAACGTAGAAAATTAACAGCAATTCAAATTGCCGAATGTGCTGGTATTTCTAGATCAACATTAAGTTTAATAGAAAAAGGAGGATTTAGTGTTGCTATGGGAGCTTATTTTAATGTTTTAAGAGTATTAGGTTTACATGATGATTTCTTTCAATTAGCAGCAGCAGATGAGTTTGGTAGAAAATTACAAGATATAGAATTACTGTAATTACATTTTTTAAATTAAATTTTGTCACAAATTTTCACTAAATTTGTGACATGGAATTAACCAAAAATAAAATGAAATCATCTAAAAATCAAATAGAAACAAAGATTT
>DLJQ01000012.1 GCA_002484335.1 Flavobacteriales bacterium UBA7612 | reverse complement strand
GTATTCGGGGTTGTTAAGTTTAAAATAAATGTATTACTTAGAACTAACAACTTATAACTTCTAATTTAGTTTTTCAGTTATTAGATACTTACATCTTAAGTTTGAAAAACATTAATAAAGAATAAAAGTTATAGGTTTAAAATTGGAAATATAGAACTATATTTGATTATAATGCTTATAAGGAAGTTTACGATTAATTATGTTTATTATTTATCAATTTATTTTGCTATTATTTTGTGTATTTATGTACATATTTTATCACCTACACATTCAACATATTTGATATATCAATATTATCATTTTTTTTTATTATAATATTTAATATATTCTTTTTATTTTCAGATTTCAAAGTTGAAAAAAACTCTATTGTTTTTAAAAACTTATTTAAAAAGAAATATTACCATAAAGATGATTTTAGAGAAATAACTAAATATTTTTTTTATTTTAAAAAAATAGAAATGAATGATGATAAATCATATATAGTTTGGGATATTTTAGAAAGTATAGAATATAAATAATAGAATGAGTAAAAGCATTGTTTTATTTGTAGCAATAAAATTATATTTTTTTAAGAAGTCTTTAAATTTTTTAGTAGCCAGTATTTTATCATTATTTTAAAAACTATTGTTTTAAATTCTATATCAGGTCTTCTAGATTTTAGTTATATAGTGTTTAAGTTTTTCAGTTATTAGTTTTTAATAATTAAACGTATTATGTAAAACTTATAACTTAGAATTACTTCTTCTAGTTTCTAAATTCAGACTTCCTAAGTTGCAATAGGGATTGCAGTGAAAATCCTTTTATAAACTGATGGCTGAAGGTAGTCGAAGTCTGTTTGGAAAGATTGTAACATAAAGCCTATTCCGAAGGGATTGCCTAAAATTATTAATATTTAAGTATAATTATTAATTTCTTAATTTTTTAAAAATTATCTGATGTACATTTGCAAAAATTATTCTAATTAACATTGATGCAGACAACAGAGTTTACTTCTCAGCAAAAAAATAGAATCAGAATAGCTGTTTCTTTATTTTATTTTTCTCAGGGATTGGCTTTTTCTTCTTGGGCAAGTCGTATTCCTACAATAAAACAAGCACTTGGTATTACTGAAGGACAATTAGGAACTTTATTGCTTATGATGCCAATTGGTCAACTATGTACAATGGTTTTATCTGGTAAATTAGTTTCTAAATATGGAAGTAGAAATGTATTACGAATAGTAGTATTAATTTATCCTCTTATTTTATGTTTAATTGGTTTTGCTCAAAATTTTTATCAATTAGCATTAGCATTATTCTTTTTTGGAGTTTTAGGAAATATGTGTAATATATCTGTGAATACACAAGGGGTTGAAGTTGAGAAAATATTTGGTAAGTCAATCATGTCTTCTTTTCATGGAGCATGGAGTATAGCTGGTTTTACTGGCGCATTGATAGGTTTATTAATGATGAATTTGAATATAGGCACTCCAATACATTTTATAATTATTTATTGTATTATAATAGTTAATTGGTTGATTAATTCTAAGTTTTTACTAAACTCAACAGGTGCAGTAAAAACAACTGAAAAAAAATCTTTTTTTTCTAAACCAGAAGGAGTTCTTGTTCAGCTAGGTATTATTGGTTTTTTAAGTATGGCTACTGAAGGAGCTATGTTTGATTGGAGTGGAGTTTATTTTCAGGATATAGTTAAGGCTCCTGAAAATTTAGTAGTTGTAGGATATGCATCTTTTATGGTAATGATGGCTACAGGACGTTTTATTGGAGACTATTTTATAAGTAAATATGGTAAGAAACGTATTATGCAAATTAGTGGTTTTTTTATGTCATCTGGATTATTACTTTCAGTTTTTTTTCCTCAGCTTATTGTTTGTACACTTGCTTTTATGATGGTAGGTTTAGGAGTTGCTTGTAACGTACCAACAGTTTATAGTGTTGCTGCAAAAAGTACAAAAGGAGCTGCTGGTGTTGCATTAGCAACAGTATCTAGTGTTTCTTTCCTAGGTTTTTTAATGGGACCTCCGTTAATTGGGTATATAGCTGAACTATTTGATCTGAGATATTCTTATGCATTGTTTGCATGTTTTGGACTTATTATGATTATTATGGTTGGACGTATGAAAGCTTTTAAAGAATAAAATAATGTATAACAGATATTTTTGTAACTTGTAGTATTATTTGATATTGCATTATGAAGAATTTATTTATTATTTTTTTACCATTATTAACATTTGCTCAAGGGAATTTTGATAAAAATAATAAGTTATCATTTTCTTTTAATCAAACAAATAAATATTTAAGTCATACTTATAAACAAGATTTATCCATAAAAATGAGTAATGAGTTAATAAAAAATAATTTATTTAATCAAACAAATAGTATACGTTTTTTTACTCCTTTAGAAAATCAAGATGATAAAATTCTTTATGAATATGATGATAAAAAAAGTGTTAGTGAAAATCTTGCTCTAGAGATTATACATACTATTTTCTTTAGTAAGAAAAAACATTTCTAAAAATATACATAAAAGCTCAATCCTAGGATTGAGCTTTTATGTATATTTTTAGAATTTTATATCTTCTGTTGTAGTAATTAAATCTTGAATTGTTTCACGACGACGAATTAAATAATCTTTATCATCAATTAATAAAACTTCTGCAGGTTTTAAACGTGAATTATAGTTTGATGCCATAGAAAAACAATATGCTCCAGCATTATGGAAACATAATACATCTCCTTCACTAATTTGATTAATTTTACGATTTGTACCAAAGGTATCTGTTTCACAAATATAACCAACAACTGTATAATAGCGGCTACGACCTTCTGGATTAGAAATATTTTCTATTTCGTGGTGAGCACTATAAAACATAGGACGAATTAAGTGATTGAAACCAGTATCTATTCCTGCAAAAACAGTAGAAGTTGTTTGTTTTACAACATTCACAGAAGCTAAGAAACTTCCAGCTTCGGAAACCATGAATTTACCTGGTTCGAACATTAATGTTAATGGTTTTCCATACGATTTTTCGAAATCATTGAAACGTTTTGATAAACGCTCTCCTAAATATTCAATATCTGTTTCTGCTGCACCTGGATAATAAGGAACTTTGAATCCTGAACCAAAATCGATGTAAGATAAGTTTTTGAATTCTGCTGCTACTTCGAATAATATTTCTGCTCCTTGTAAGAAAACATCAATATCTAAAATATCAGAACCTGTATGCATGTGTACTCCATCTAAATGTAAACCAGTATTTTCTACAACACGTTTGATATGTGGTAATTGATGAATAGATATTCCGAATTTAGAATCGATATGTCCTACAGAAATATTTGCATTTCCTCCAGCCATAATATGTGGATTGATACGAACACAAACAGGATAATTTGGATAATCTTGACCAAAAGTTTCTAATACTGTTAAATTATCAATATTAATACGTACTCCTAATTCTATTACTTGCTGAATTTCATGATAAGAAACTCCATTTGGAGTGTATATAATTTCTTTTGGTTTAAAACCAGCCATTAACCCTAATTCTACTTCTTGTATAGAAACAGTATCTAATCCTGAACCAAGAGATTTGAAATACTTTAAGATATTAAGATTAGTATTTGCCTTACATGCATAATTTAACTTTAAACGTTTGACAGTAGAAAATGCATTAGTCATTTTTTCATATTGCGATTTTATTTTATTCGCATCATATACATATAGTGGTGCACCATATTTTTGTACTAATTCTAATAGACGTTCTCTATTTAGTTCCATTTTATTATTTGTTTAAAGTTAAATTTGGTATGCAAAATTACATAATCCTATTCGTTTTCTGACGAAAATTCAAAATAAACTTAGTATAAATAATTTATTTTGAATTTTATATAGATTATTAAATGTAATTAAGAATTATATTCGATTATAAAGCATTTGTAGCTTTTACAATTCTTTATAAATATTAGAAATAATAGTTTTTACTCTGTTTATAAATTAAATTTACGATAGATCAATTAGAAATTACCTATAATTATTTAAAAAAATAGTAATTTGTGATTTCAATTATTTGAAATGAGAAGGATAATTTTTAATAATAATAATTAGAAAATAAGTTTGAAATAAATAATAGAAAATGATAAAAATGAAACTGAAAATACAAAGTTCACTACTATTACTATTTTTTACGTTTTGTGTAACCAAAGCAGAAATTATAGGAAATAAAAGAGATACAATTAATAATGATACTATTTCCATTTCTCGATTAGATAGTGCAGATGAATTTTATAGTTTTGATAATAACTATAGAAAACCGAAGAAGAAAAAAATTACAGGTAAAGCATCTTACTATTCAGATAAATACCAAAGAAAGAAAACTGCAAGTGGAGAAAAATATAAAAGAAGAAAAAAAACAGCTGCTCATAGAACTTTACCTTTTGGGACAAAAGTAAGAGTTAAAAATCTTGCCAATGGAAAATCAGTTAAAGTAAGAATTAATGATAGAGGACCTTTTGTTGCTGGTAGAGAAATAGATTTGAGTAAAAAAGCATTTTCGAAAATAGGGAATTTAAAAGATGGAATACTAAATGTAGAAATGACTATTCTGAATTAGATTTAGACCTTTCTGAAAAAAATAGTAATTTGCAGACTGAATGATAAATATACATTTGGGCTAAATTTTATGATTCCTTTTTGCGTTAGGGATTGCAGTGGAAATCCTTTTACAAACCGATGGTTGAGCGTAGTCGAAGTCTGTTTGTAAAAGATTGCAACGAAAAGCCCGACCTAAGGGAACGCCCAATTTATAAAGAAGTTGAATACATCAATTTTAAAATAATAAAAACAAATTATTCTATCATTCAATAAAATTTTAAACAGGACGCTTAACATGAATTTGACAACATACATTCATCATCAATTAAAAGACATTTCCGAAAAATCGATAGAGAACACCATCAATTGTTTGAACAACGATAATACAATTCCATTTATAGCGAGATATCGTAAGGAATTAACAGGGAATTTGGATGAAGTACAGATTTCGAACATCAAAAAATACAAAGCATTATTTGAAGAAATAGAAGCTAGAAAAAATTTCATTTTAACGACCTTAGATGAACAAAACCTACTAACGATAGAATTACAACAGCGTATTCAGAAAAGTTATGATTTGGTTCAGATAGAGGATTTATATCTTCCTTACAAAAAGAAAAGAAAAACAAAAGCTGCCATTGCCAAAGAAAAGGGATTGGAACCTTTGGCAAAAATCATTATGAAACAGAATAATATTTCTGATTTAGAAGATTTGGCAAAAAAATATATCAACTCAGAAGTTCCTACTTTGGAGGATGTTTATGCAGGAGCACAAGATATAATTGCGGAATGGATAAACGAAAATGAATATGTACGTAATAGATTACGAGGAATTTTCAGAAAATCGGCAATCATAGAAAGCAAATTGGTAAAAAGCAAAGCTGATGACGAAAAAGCAGCTACTTTTTCTAATTATTTCGATTATTCTGAAGCTCTAAAGAAAATAGCATCGCACCGATTATTGGCTATTTTGCGAGGAGAAAATGAAGGTTTCCTAAAAGTAGCGGTTAGTATAGAGAAAAAAGAAGCGATAGGTTTCTTAGAATATACGTTGATAAAATCTGTTCAGCCAGAAGTTTCTTGGGTAATAGAAGAAGCGATAAAAGATGCGTACAAGCGATTATTAGCTCCATCGATTTCTAATGAAATATTGAATGAAGCAAAGAAGAAAGCAGATGAAACATCGGTAGAAGTTTTCTCCAAAAACTTAAACCAACTGCTATTAGCTCCACCATTGGGAGAAAAAAGAATTTTAGCGATAGATCCTGGTTACAAATCGGGTTGTAAAGTAGTTGTTTTGGACGAACAAGGCGATTTGTTGCATAACGAAAACATTTATCCGCATGCTCCACAAAGCGAGAAAGCACAAGCTACAAAAAAACTAAAATCACTGGTGAATGCCTATGCAATAGATGCGATTTCTATAGGAAACGGAACAGCATCTCGAGAAACAGAACATTTGGTACAAAACATAGCCTTCGACCGTCCGCTGAAAGTATTTGTTGTGAACGAGGCAGGTGCATCTATTTATTCGGCATCGAAAATTGCACGAGACGAATTTCCTGACAAAGATGTTACTGTTCGTGGAGCAGTTTCTATTGGTCGTCGTTTGCAAGATCCGTTGGCAGAATTGGTAAAAATAGATCCTAAATCGATAGGTGTAGGGCAATATCAGCACGATGTCGACCAAACATTATTGAAAGATGAATTGAATGATGTTGTTTCTTTTTGTGTAAACAAAGTTGGTGTTAACCTGAATACTGCGAGTAAACATTTACTGAATTACGTTGCTGGAATAGGGGAAAAGATGGCAGAGAATATTGTGGCTTATAGAACAGAAAACGGAGCTTTCGAATCGAGAGAAGAATTGTTAAAAGTTCCTCGTTTGGGCGAAAAAGCTTTTCAACAAGCTTCGGCATTTCTTAGAATTCAGCAAGCTGCTAATCCGTTAGACAATTCTGCTGTTCACCCAGAATCTTATGCAATTGTCGAAAAAATGGCAAAAGACCTTAAGGTGCAAATAAAAGATTTAATAAAAGACAAAGAACTTATCAATCAGATAGATCTTACGAAGTATGTAACCAATTCTGTTGGTTTGCCTACGTTACAAGATATAAAAAACGAGTTGGAGAAACCAGGTTTAGATCCACGTTCTACAGCCAAAGTTTTTAGTTTTGATTCTAAATTAAAGAAATTCGAAGATTTACAATTGGGAATGAAAGTTCCAGGAATCATAAATAATATTACCAATTTTGGTTGTTTTGTAGACATAGGAATTAAAGAAAATGGATTGGTGCATATATCAAAAATATGCAACGAGTTTATTTCTGATGTTTCTACAAAAGTACATTTGCAACAACAAGTAGAAGTTACGGTTATTGGAATAGATACTGACAAGAAAAAAATTCAACTTTCTTTGATAGATTAGTTTTATTTGGGCGTTCCCTTCGGGCGGGCTTTTCATTACAATCTTTTCAACAACAAACGGGACTTTGCAAAGTCCCGTTTGTTGTTGAAAAGGATTTCTATTGTAATCTCTAACATGAATGTTTTTTATGAAAAAACATTCATTTATGGTTTTCCGTATTTTTATTTAAGTGTTTAGTTTTATTTTTGTGGGAGTGAGTTTAAAATAGTCAAGTTGTTTAAATTTCTAGTATAATTCATAACTATAGTGTCATTCATAATGTTTAAATTTTCATTTTGAATAGTTTATGAAATTTATAAAAAATTATATTTCGGCAGGCTCAACGTAACATAAAACAATAAAAACAAACAAGGATATAATTCATTACTATATCAAAAAAAATTTTAAATGAAAATTAAATTTTTATTTCTACTATGTTTAATTTACTTCAACTCTTTTGGTCAAAAAGTTATAAATGATGAAGTAACAAGTTTTGAAATTAATGATAAAAATCAAAAAATTGAATTTATTGTTTATGATAATAAACTAGAAGAAAAGAAATCAATTCTACTTTGGTGTCAAGGTTCATTACCTTATCCTATTTATGTAAATACAAATGATGGTTATTGGTTGATTGGAGGAGGAACTACAAATTTTGATATAGAATATATAAAAAAGTATTATCATTTGGTAGTGATATCAATGCCCGAAACACCATTAATAGTTAATGAAAATGAAATTAATGATTCTTATTGGTACTTTGGTAATTCAAAAGATAAGAATACACCAAGTATAGAATTTCAGAATGCAGATTATCTAGATAATTATGTTAATAGAGCAATCAAAGTTTTGAAGTATTTAAAAAAACAAAATTGGGTTGATAGTAAAAAAATAGTTGTAGCTGGTCACTCTCAAGGTAGTAAAGTTGCAACTAAAATAGCTAAGCAATATAAACATGTTTCAAAATTAGGATTATTTTCTCCCAATCCATTTGGTAGAATAGATCAAAACATAAGAGCATATAGAAAAAGAGCTGAAAATAAAGAAATTAATTGGGAAACTGCTTCAGATAATATAGAAAAAGAATATCAAATATATTATGATTCGTTTGATGAAGCAAAACGAAAAAAGTCTCCTTATTTAATTGCTTGGAATTCTTTTTCTGTTCCTTTAATAGATGATTGGTTAACATTTAATAAACCTATTTATATTGCTTATGGTACGAATGATATAGCATCAGAATTATGTGATTTAGTACCTCTTTATTTTATCAGAGAAAAAAAAGAAAATTTAACTTATAAAAGATATTTAAATTCTGAGCACAACTTTTTTCAAATTGACGAAAATGGTAAACCAGATCATCGTAATCCGAAATGGGTAGAAGTAATGAATAATTTTATAGATTGGTCTTTAAAATAATTTTTATTTACTGATGAATTTTATTGAAAGTATATCAAATTATGTTTTAGAGAATTTTACTGTAAAAGATTTACCAATGATTGGAATGATTGCTTTAACAGAAAATATTCAATCAGAATCTATTTACATTTTAGCTGGAATGAACGAAAATGATAATACATTTGAAATCTTACAGTATTTTAATTATAGTTTAAGTGAACTAAAAATTGTATTACCTTCTAAAATAGAATCAGCTAAAATTCTTACAAAATACTATTTAGGTAAAATAGTAAATAATCCAGATAATGCGTTCGAAATTATGAATAAGCTGAATAATGAAGTTTATATGCAAATGAATTGGGATTTTAAAAATTGTAAGAGAGAATATATTGGAGAAGAATTATATCTTGAACATCTTTATACTTGGTATCGTGAAATTCAAGATTGGAATGACGGAGCAAAGCTTTTGTATTATGACAATTTAACTCGTAATGAACAACGAATAAAATTTCAAGAAAACTTGGTAATTGAAGCAAACAAAGTTTTAAATACAAATTATTAAATTTCAAAAAAATGCTTGATTATAATGAATTTTCTCAGTCTGAATTAAATAAATTAATTCCAATTCAAGATAGGTTTAAAGAGAAATATAAAATAGATTCTTTTTCGAATTGGTTCTATGACGATGATTTAAAAATTATAAGATTATATAATGATGATAAACATGAAATTTTCTTCAAATATATTCCAATAGGGACTTATTCTTTAAAATCAGAAACTTGGATGTGGATCTGGTTTAATAATGATGAAAACAATGCAGAAACATTTAAAATCAAAAATTTTGGATTAGAAAATAATTATAGAAAATTGTACGAAGGTACTTTTCCTAGTGATATATATGATGGTTGGGAATTATTAGCAATAAGTTTTAATATTTTAGATGGAATAGGAGTATATACACTAAATACAGAGAATTTAAATTATTATTTGCTCTTAATTGAAAATTTGAATTCAGAAAATGATTCAGCCGTAAAAATTTTAAAACAACAAGTATTACATTGCCCGAATCATGGTTTACAAAGAAAAGCTTTTGTTTGTCAACATTTAAATTTAGAAAAACCTGTGGGCTTTATAGAAGCATTTGATACTTACCCTAAAATGGAATTAGAAGATGATGAAGATCTTCAAGCTTGGTGTAATGATTGTGAAAATATAAGACGTAAATATAATGGATGGAATGAGGAATCTGAACAATACGCACAAATAAAATTAATATGTGAAAATTGTTACTTCGAAATTAAAAATATCAATCAATAATTTTTTGAATGTAAATGATATAATTAATAATATAGCATTAGGATAAAACTAAAAGGAATAAATTTTGATAATTTTTTATCACGTAAAAAAACTATTATGTCATTTAGTGAACACTCATCATATCATTCTAATATAGATAATACTAAACTTTTTTATACCTTATTTATTCCAGAAAATACAGATGTAAAAGCAACACTTATCATTTTACATGGAATGCAGGAACATAGTGGACGATACAGAGAGTTAGCAATCAAATGTACAGAATTAGGTTTAGCAGTGCTTACTTATGATCATGTAGGACATGGAAAATCGGTGAATAATAAGCACGATTTTGGGTTTTTTAGAAAAAATAATCCTGCTGAAAAATTAATAAATGATGCCGATATAATGAGTGATTTAATAGAACAGAAATATCCTGCTATTCCTCACTTTATTTTAGGACATTCTATGGGGTCTTTTATTACACGATGTTTATTGCAACAAAAAAGTAATAAATTTTCTGGCGCTATTATCGTTGGTACAGGAGGATCTAAATTTGGAATAGGAATCTTGAAAACTTATTTTTTTATTACGAATTGCATCGCTTCAAAAAGAAAAACTTACTTTAATACCTTATTCAATAAGGTAAATAATTCTCATTTCAAAAAAGATAAAGATTATAGTCCTGTTAGTTGGCTGAGTCTTAATAAAGATAACAGACAAAAATTTCTTGATGATTCTTTATGTGGTTTACCTTTCACGAATAATGCTTATTATGCTCTGTTTTCAGTTTACAAACAAGCAACAAATAGAAATTGGGCGAACTCAATATCTAAATCCTTTCCATTTCTTTTTGTAAGTGGAGAAGAAGATCCGATAGGAGATTTTAGTAAGGGAGTTATTAAAACTATCGATCAATTGAGAGAAGATGGTTTTATAAATGTAGCATTTAAAATATTTCCTAAAATGCGTCATGAAATTTTATTAGAAGATAATCGAGAGCATGTCATTACTACAATTATTGATTGGATTGACCATGAATGTAATTATTAATGAAAATTAAATGAATAATTAAAAACAGTGCATAAAATAGTAATTGATATTTTAACACTAAAGGTTTATTAACTACTATCAAGTTTTGTAAATTTACTTTAACATTAAACTATTTTAAAATGAATAAAATAAAAACAATAGGTTTAGGATTATTAACAATTTTTGTTGTTTCATCATGTTCTTCAACAAAAAAAGTATATACTATAGCAGCTAAAAGTGATACAAAAACAAATGGAATTGTAACATTTAAAGAAAAAGGGAATATTGTTACCATGGAACTTGATGTAAAAGGTTTAACTCCTGGTGAGCACGCTATCCATATTCACGAGAAAGCAGATTGTTCAGCTCCTGATGGAACATCAACTGGTGGACATTGGAATCCGGGACATACAGATCATGGTAAGTGGGATGTAGGACATTTTCACCTTGGAGATATAGGTAATCTAGTTGCGAACGAAAAAGGAGAAGCTAAATTGACTTTCAAAACTGATAAATGGTGTTTGACTTGTAATGATGAATCAAAGAAAATTATTGGTCATGGATTAATTATTCATTCTACAAAAGATGATTTCCATACTCAACCTACTGGAAATGCAGGTGGTCGTGTTGGTTGTGTAGAAATTAAATAATTTCAACTGAAATCCTATTTATTTTCTAAGGGCAATTGCTACCCACCGTGCTTTATCGCTATATCTTTTTAGATTAGGCATTGCATTTCGATTTGGTCATTGAGCAAAGTCGAAATAAAAAACTAAGTCAAAATTGCCCAATCTAAAAAGGATGTCGCTTCAATCACTATTGCAAATGAATGCCTAATAATAAATTAATTACATAGTAATAATTATTATTAGGCATTATTCAAAAAAAAATGTTTTAAAAAATTATTTATAAAGAAAAATTTTACATTCAAAATAAAAAATATTTTATACATTTGATTCTATATAAGGAAATGGTGTTCTTCCTTTGATAAACCGCTTATAAAGAAGCTGATGACGCCTGATGAGTTAAATAAATTAATAATTTAATCAGGTAGATTATGTCAAAAAATAATAAAAAATCATTCAGCGAAAAATCAATTGTAAATTTTCTTTTTAATACGTTTCCTTCTTTTTCATATATTTTAAAATGGACTGCAATCAGTTTAATTATAGCTTCGTTTATAGGAACAGCTTCTGCGCTATTTTTAATTTCTTTGAATTGGGCAACTGATTTCAGAACATCTCATGAATGGTTAATTTACTTTTTACCTCTTGCAGGATTTATAGTTGGAGCAATTTATTATTATTACGGAAAAGATGCTGAGGCAGGAAATAATCTTTTAATTGATACTATTCATGAACCAACAAAGGAAAAAATTCCATTAAAAATGGCTCCTTTGGTTTATATTGGAACAATTGTAACACACTTTTTTGGAGGTTCTGCGGGTAGAGAAGGAACAGCTTTACAAATGGCAGGATCTATAGCAGATCAATTTTCAAAACCTTTTAGATTAAAACCTTCAGATCGATCGATTCTTATTATCACAGCTGTTGCAGCAGGATTTGGTTCTGTTTTTGGAACACCTTTGGCTGGAACTATTTTTGGTTTAGAATTTTATCTGATAGGTAGAATTCGTTATAATGCGATTTTTCCTGCACTTATTTCTGCTGTTATTGCAGATAATGTATGTAAATTATGGGGAGCTCATCATACACTTTATCATATTACTGCCATTATTCCAAATCTTTCTTTTCCGACTATATTTTATGCAATTTTAGCAGGAATACTTTTTGGTTTATGTGCAATTGTATTTAGTCGAGGACTTTCTTCAACATCAAAATTATTCAAAACAAAAATAAAATATCCGCCACTTCGTCCTTTTGTTGGAGGAATTATTGTGGTATTGGGTGTTTTACTATTAGGAACAACCAAATACATAGGTTTAGGAATTCCAACAATAGTAGATTCATTTCAAGAACAATTACCTGCTTATGATTTTGCCTTTAAAATTATTTTTACAGTAATTACTTTAGCAGCTGGATTTAAAGGAGGAGAAGTTACACCATTGTTTTTTATTGGAGCGACTTTAGGAAATGCATTAGGTTATTTTATTCCTTTACCTCCAAGTTTGTTGGCAGGAATGGGATTTGTAGCTGTTTTTTCTGGTGCAACAAATACTCCAATTGCTTGTAGTATAATGGCGATAGAATTATTTGGTGCTGAATGCGGAATCTTTGTTTCTATTGCTTGTGTTGTTGCTTATTTAGTTTCGGGACATACAAGTATTTATGGTAAACAAATGATTGGAGAATCTAAAAATGAGAAATTTATTTTAGATGAAGGAAAACGAATAAATGAATTGTAATTCTGTAGTTAATTCATTTCAATCAAAATAAATTGACATGATTAATGATTTCTTATGATTTGAAAATGAATGATTAATAAAATTTTATTCGCGTTAGGGATTGTAGTGGAAATCCTTTTACAAACCGAAGACTGAGTTTAGTTGAAGTCTGTTTGTAAAAGATTGTAACGAAAAGCCCGCTCGAACGCCCAAAAATAGTTTAAAAATAATTTATTCTTTTTTTGAAAATGTAGATTAAAGGAAAACTTCTTAGAAACATCCAAACCCCAAAAGCAATCCATATTCCATAAATTTTAAAACCAAATAAATCGGTTAGATATAGAGTAGGTAAGAAGCCAAAAAATGTTGCTACAATTAAGTTATTGCGTAAAAGTTTTGCATCACCCATTCCTTTGAAAAATCCATCGAAAATATACGCTAATGTATTGATAGGTTGCATGAGTAAAACCAGCCAAAAAACTGAATTGAAAATGAGTAAAACGTTTTTATCTTGGTTGAAAATAGAACCTATTTTTCCATAAAATATAAAACAAATGAGGATAAGTCCACATGCAACTAAAATAGAATATTTTGAAATATCTTTGCTTAACGCCCAAAGTTTCGGATAATTTTTTTCGCCTAATAATCGTCCTGCCATTGCATTTCCTGCACCTGCATAACCATCGATAAAAAAGGAGAAGAAAAGCCAAATGTTCATTAAAATACTTTGTGCTGCGATATAATCTTTTCCATAGTCTGTTGCATAAGAATTTGCCATAAAGAAAGCTACGTTTAAAGAAGCTGTTCTTAAAATAAAATTAAAACTTAGAGAAACATACTTTCTGAAAAAAGGATGTATATGTGAACCAGGATTGAGTGAAAAGCTAGTTTTTGTAAAGTAATAATAGAATGCCATAATTACCATAATAAACTGAGCTATAAGACTTGCATAGGCTGCTCCTTTGATATGAAAGGCTGGAATAATTCCTTCTATTCCGAAAATGAGTATATAATCTAAAAAGACGTGTATAAATGCTGCTACTAAGCTACATTTCATTGCCCAAATGGTATTTTGTATTCCACGGAATGCACCAAATAGGGTAAGAGAGATAAGTGTTAATGGGAAACCAAATGCTCTTATTCGGTAATAGTCGATAGAGAATTGTAAAACAGTATCTTTTGCATGGTATAGACCAAAGATATGGTTTGCAAATATATAGGTTGGGAGAAGGATTACTAAACTAAGAAAGATATTAAAATACAATGCTTGTGGAACGAGATATTTTACTTCTTCTAATTTTTTGGCACCAAAACTTTGTGAAACCAAAGAAGATATAGAGGTTTTGGTTTGTGCAACAATCCAAATGATACCAGATAATAGCGAACCAACTAATCCTGTAGCAGCTAATGCTTCTACAGAATTTTCTTTCACATTACCAACCATTGCAATGTCGGTTAATGTGATTAAGGATTCTGCAATTCCAGAAAAAATAGCTGGAATTGCTAATTGATTAATTTGTTTAAAAGTTATTCTATCTTTTATAGAATTCATGGAGAATTTTTATTTTTCTCTGCGTCTGTAAACAGGTTTATTTTTAAAAAGTAAGCTCATCATGAATGCTGTAATACCAACCAATGTGAAATAACCTAAAAGTGGTAATCCTTGTATGTTATAACCATTGTATTTGAACATGAAAATACAGAATAGATAACCTGCAAGAACTGTATAATAGAATAACTTTTTCAGAGAACCGTAATTAAATTTTCCACGAATAAATTCGATTAGATTAAGGAATATTAAAAAGAAATAAACGTAAAAGAATATTTCTCGTAATGGATTTATTGGAAGATCTGTAGTTCTTACATTGACCATTAGGTTGTAATTATATGTACCATTATAAATTAATAGTAATAAAATAAGAACAATGATTAGACGAGTAATTTTCATGATTAAATTTACTGAAAATATGTATTACATTAAAACAAAAAAAAGCTATAAAAATAGCTTTTTTGTAAATTATATATTTTTAATCTCCATAGGGGATTAAAAGCTTATCCATTGATTGTATTTTTCAAAAGCTTGTTTTATTTCTGCTTCTGTACAAATAATATCATAACGACAATGACCAATTTTGTTTACTAAACTAAAATTTATAGAACTGTTTTGGTTCTTTTTGTCATGTTTCATCCAAGCCATTAGGCTAGGGAATAATTTCATATCAATTGTGTTTAAAACATAAATAGATAAGAAACTTTCGCAAATTTCTTCTAAATCAGCTTTAGAAATTAACTCTTGTTCATAACTTAAAAATGATTCTATAATCATTCCAATAACAATAGCTTCTCCATGTAATAAAGGAAAATCTGTTTCTAAGGATTCACTTTCTATTGCATGACCAACTGTATGACCAAAATTTAATATTTTTCTTTCACCTTTCTCATAAGGATCGCTATCAACAACACTTTCTTTGATATGGATAGAATCCATAATAAAAGGAGCTAAAGATTCAGGATCATGTGTAGGTAATTGAACTAAGTTATCCCAATGATCTCTGTTTTTGATTAAACCATGTTTTAGCATTTCTGCTAAACCAGATTTTATTTGACGTTGATCTAGCGTTAATAAAAATTTAGGATCGATTAAAACCATTTCTGGTTGATTGAAAGTTCCAATCATGTTTTTCATTCCTTCTAAATCAATTCCATTTTTACCACCAGCAGAAGCATCTACCATAGATAATAATGTCGTTGGGATATTTACAAATTTAATTCCTCTTTTGAATGTAGAAGCCATAAAACCTCCCATATCAGTTAAAACACCTCCACCAACATTAATAACCAAAGAATGACGATCAGCATCTAGTTCACTTAAAGCTAACCAAAGGTTATTGACAGTTTCTATGTTTTTGTTCTCTTCTCCAGAATCAATTTCTAATATCTCATAAGCCGTAAGATTATCTAAATCGGCTAATAATAGAGGTAAACAATGTACATGCGTATTTTCATCTACTAAGAAAAAGATAGATGAAAAAGTATTCTTTGCAAGGTAATCGTCTAAAATATAAGCGATTGAACCAAAATGGATCGGAGCTGATTTCAAAATTCCAAAAAAATTATAAATGACTACAAAACTACGTAGACCTTTTGGTTCCGACCAAATAAATTGATAGTTTTATTTGAATGTTTTTTTTATCAATTTATTTGATCGAAACTTTTAAAAGCTATCTTGTAGTAAATGATTTGTTTAGTAAACAAGATTTAATCCGATACCAAATTTCATATCACTATCATAATGTGTTCTTAGTTGTAGATTTCGGTTTACAATGTAACTAAGTTCCCCCATATATTCTTTATCAGTATTCCACATAAAACCTGCACGAATACGTTTTGAAATAGGAATATCTTCTCGACCGACTTGTAAACGAACTTTTCCGTTATGATAAATTTCTGTTTGGAAATCGACTAACATCGGTAATCTATACACAAAACCAGCACTGAATAAACCTCTGTTACGATTTGTATCTTGACCAAATATATTTTTTTCTTTAGCGTGTTCTAATGATTTATATTTATTCAAATCAAATCCAACGAAAACTTGAAACCATTGGTTTTGATCTATAAATCGGCCTAAGTGAGTTTCAACTTCAATTCCATCTTGAGGTTTATATCCAATATTCCATTCAGAAGAAAGAACCCAACGTGCATTTTGTACCATAATTTGTCCATCTAAACCATTTGAAGCAAAATCATTTTGAGCAAAAAGATGTTTCATATTACTGTCCATTTGCAGCATTTTATACATGTGGTCTTTGTGATGAAAGTTTGGATTTTTATAATCACCAATATCAAAAACACGATTCATTCCAGCCATCATATGGTATAAAATATGACAATGAAAAAACCAATCACCTTCTGTATTTGCTTGAAATTCGATAACATCAGTTTCCATTGGCATAATATCCAATACATTTTTTAATGGTGAATATTCTCCATTTTTATTAAGAACTCGGAAGTCAAAACCATGTAAATGCATTGGATGACGCATCATGGAATTGTTGTATAAAGTAATACGAAGAATTTCTCCTTTTTTTACAGGAATTTTATCTGCTTCAGATAAAACTTTATTGTTCATACTCCAAACATAACGATTCATGTTACCAGTTAACTCGAAACGTAATTCTTTTACAGGTGCATCCTTTGGTAATTCTGTGTTATGTGGAGCACGTAACATTCCGTAGTTTAAAGTCGTGATATTTGGCAATTCAGTATTTTCATCAGAATCATTCATTCCCTTCATATCCTTCATTTTAGTTGAAGATTTTTTGGATTTCTTTTTTGCTTCACCAGTAATTTCAGGATACATCACTCGGTTCATATCCATTTGCTGTAAGTTCATTTTCATCCCCATGTCGTTCATAGAACCATTCATTTTCATCATATCATTCATCATCTTCATTCCCTCGAAATATTTTAATCTTCCAAGAGGTTCAAGCAATTGTTTTTTACCTTCTCCAATGAATAATGATGTAGATGCTATTCTATCTTCCGATGTTGCTTGTAATTCATAAGACAAACCACCTTCAGGAACAGTGACAATAACATCATAAGTTTCAGAAACACCAATAATTAATCGATCCACTTCAACTGGTTCTACATCTTGTCCGTCATTTGCAACAACAGTCATTTTTCCTCCACCATAACGTAACCAAAAGTAAGTTGAGTTAGAACCGTTAGAAATTCTCAAACGAACTTTATCTCCAGCTTTAAATTGTTTTAATTGACTTTCATTATGTCCGTTGATAGCAAATTTTTCATAATAAACATCACTCACATCCATTGCTAACATACGTTTCCATTCGTTAACGATTTTAGTTTTAAAATGACCTTCTTTTATCGCTTCAGCATAACTTTGTGTAGAACCTTTTTTTATTGCAAACCAATCGTTCGCATTCTGTAGCATACGTTGTACATTCTGTGGATTAAGGTCAGTCCAGTCAGATAGAATAACAGGAACTTCGGGTAAATCATCAATTCCTTTTCTGAAAGTAGGGTCGTCTTTTCTTTTCTTCAAGATAAGAGAACCATACATACCAACTTGCTCTTGGTAACCAGAATGACTATGGTACCAATGTGTTCCGTTTTGTATAATAGGGAACGTATACGTATAGGTTTCGCCAACTTCTATTGGCATTTGTGTTAACCAAGGAACACCATCTTCTTTGTTTGGTAACCATATCCCATGCCAATGCAGAGAAGTAGATTCTTTTTTCAATTCGTTATGAACGCGAATTACAGCAGTATCTCCTTCTGTAAACTCTAATATTGGCATCGGGATTTGACCATTTACAGCAATTGCTTTCTTTGGTTTTCCAGAATAGTTTACAATCGTATCACGAACATACAAATCATATTCGACTTTTTTTTGTGCATTTACATGCAAAGATATAAACCAAAGGAAGCCGAATATTTTGTATATATTTTTCATGTAATTCTAGTTTTTTAATTTCTCAACTGTACTTCCACATGTTAACATTTGGTTTCCATAAAAAGGATTTTTTATTGCATCATCTTTGCTCAACCAGTTTGCACCACCATTAAACATAGGACAATGTTGGTAATAAACAACATAACTTAGTTTAGAAACTTTTGCCAATTTGTACATAGAGTCAGATAAAGAAGCAAATAATTTACGTTGTTTATCAATATCTTTTTCTTGTGCTATTTTTTTAGAAGTCGATTCAATAGAACCTAAAACATCCATCCAAACCATATGTGCCTGATGCTCTATTTTTCCCATATCAACAGCCGATACACTTTTTTGAAAAGCGGTAATTTGACTAGTAACCTTGGCAGAATTTCCAGAGATAAAGGCATCTTTCAGATTAAAATAGGCATCAAAAACAGGACTTAATTCATTTTGTTTTTGGTCAGCTTCTGTGGTTGCCATACTTTCATGATTCATTACTGCATCATTCATAGTAGGCATTTCTTTGTCTCTCTTGTATTGGCAATCTTTTGGTAAGTTAGCATAAGCCTCATCAGGAGCCATATATTCATCATTATCAAAACCAGCAAAAGCAACTTTTTTCAGTACTTCACTTGCTGAGGTTTTATTTTTATCATAAGAAATTGTAGCAACATGACTTTTTGTATCATAATCTACAGCAGCAACTTTTTTTTGATTTCCTGCCTTTTCAATCATATTTTTTGCAAGTGTGCAATCTCCCTTTATATGAAAAGTTTTTGTTTCCTGATTTTTTATTTGTGCATTCAGTCCAAATACAAAAAGATTTGTACAAAGTAATAAGCTATATTTTTTCATGACATATTATATTTTATCAATAGATTTTCTATTATGTTTGTTTAATTGTTTGAATACAGATGGTGTTAAACCAGTTATTTTTTTGAACTGAGCACTAAGATGAGCAACACTAGAATAGTTCAACTGAAAAGCAATTTCACTCAATGACAGTTCATCATAAACCATCAATTCTTTTACTTTTTCTATTTTCTGATGTATAAAATATTTTTCAATCGTTTGTCCTTCCATTTCAGAAAATAAATTCGAAATATATTTATAATCCAAATTCGTTTTCTCACTCAAATAGTCAGATAAATTTACTTTTAATTCACCATTTTCTTGATGAATCAATTGTATAATCAATGTTTTAACCTGTTCTATTAATTTACTTCTTTTATTGTCTATCAGTTCAAAACCAACTTCTTCCAGTTCATTTTTTATCAAATTCAATTGTTCTTCATCAATTGGATTTGTAAGTTCAACTTCACCAAGCTCTATATGATTTGTTTCAATATTATTCATTTTCATAATACGACCAACAACTATTTTGCATCGGTAGCAAACCATATTTTTTATAAATAATTTATTTATATTTTCCATTCGGAACCATTTTTTAGCAAGTTGAAACTAATTTACAATTTATCTCTTACAAATTTCCGATACTTATCAATTATAAAACTTATACAATTATTCGAATGATATATATAATTTACAGATTTATTCTTTTTTAGGGCAAAACCTTCGGTCCGCGCTTTCTGTTGCAATCTTTTTCTAAGGAAAAAGGATTTCCACTACAATCGCTTTTGCAAATACGTTTTTGTAGTAATTGTGTTTTTCATTTCAACATAGCAAAGTCTTTTGTATTTTTGTAGTAAGCAATAAAAAAATGACGCAAGGACCAATTGGTATTTTTGATTCAGGATATGGAGGATTGACTGTTTTTAAAGAAATACAAAAAAAATTACCACAATACGATTACATATACTTAGGAGATAACGCACGTGTTCCTTACGGAACCCGCTCTTTTGAAACAGTATATGAATACACAAAAGAATGTGTGTATAAGTTATTCGATTTGGGATGTAATTTGGTTATTCTTGCTTGTAATACAGCTTCAGCAAAGGCATTGCGAACAATACAACAAAATGATTTACCAGAAGGAAAAAAAGTATTGGGAGTTATTCGTCCAACAACAGAATCTATCAATGATTATACAAAAAATAACAATGTTGGAATCTTGGCAACACAAGGAACAGTTTTGTCTGAATCGTATAAAATAGAAATCAACAAATTTTTTCCAAACATCAATGTTTTTCAACATGCTTGTCCACTGTGGGTTCCTTTGGTAGAAAACAATGAAATTACAAGTACAGCAGCACATGATATTGTAGAAAAAGATATACAACGATTATTTGCTCAATCAACAGCTATTGATACTATTGTATTGGCTTGTACTCATTATCCATTGCTATTGCCAGTGATAAAAGAATATATTCCCTCTCATGTTACGGTTTTATCGCAAGGAGAATTGGTAGCAAATAAATTAGAAGATTATTTGGTTCGTCATCCAGAAGTAGAATCAAAATGTTCTACGAATGCTTCACTTACTTTTTATACAACAGACGATGCAAAAAGTTTCGAAGAAAATACATCTATTTTCTATGGTCAACTGGTGAAAGCGTCACATATAGAAGTTTAGTTGATAGATTATGATAAAATTTTTATATATTAAATAAATTATATTTGATATATGAATATACCATATCTTTTGATTTTCCTAAGATTATTATTTGCACCAATTATAGTTTTATCAGCATTCTATTTGGATGATAAAGCGCGAGGTATTATTATTACCTTGATGTTTTAGGTTTAATATCAGATATTTTTGATGGGATAATAGCTAGAAAACAAAACATTTCTACAGTAAAAATGAGAAGACTTGATAGTCAAGTGGATTTAATTTTTTGGTTATCGATTAGTTTTAGTTGCTATATTTTAAATCCTGAAATTATAGAAAAACATAAGATTGGAATCTTGTTTTTAGTCATAATGGAAGGTTTATGTTATTTGATAAGTTTTATAAAATTTAGAAAAGAAACTTGTACACATGCTTTTTTATCGAAAATATGGGGATTGTTTTTGTTTTCAACTTTCTTATCTATTATAGGATTTAATTATGGAGGAATTATTCTTTATAGTACAATAATTTTGGGTATAATATCTCAACTTGATGTTATTTTAATTATTCTAATACTTCCAAAATGGCAAAATGATATTCCAAGTAGTTACCACTCTTATTTAATTAGAAAAGGTATTCCATTTAAAAAGAATAAATTATTAAATAGTTGAAACGAAAACTATTCGTTGCGTTAGAGATTGTAGTGGAAAGATTTTGCAAAAACTTTTTACAAAATGATTGCTCTGATTTTTAATTTAGCATTTAAACTCCGTATTTTTAATACAGGTGCAATTTTTTATCTTCCAATAATGTTTAGTAAATCATTAGAAATTTCATTATCATTCTGTGAAAGTAAAAATTTTGCATTTTGAATTTCATTATTTTCTAATGATAATAATGCTAATTGATAGTTAGCTTGTTCAATTTCGTAAACGGAATATTCATCAGCTTGATTTATTATGGTTAAAAAAATTTCCTTGGCTTTCAATTTATCTTTTTTTGTTCCTAATCCGTATAAATGATGAAAGGCTAATTCAATCGGAAATATGCCATCAATTTCAAAAACTTTATAAAGTAATTCAAAAACTTTTATATAATCATTTTTATCACGATAAATTGTAGATAAATTAAATGCAGCAATACTTAAATTTTCTGCAATTAATTCGTTGTAAAGTTCAATCGATTTATTAATGTCTTTTTTACATCCTAGTCCTTCAGATAAATAATCAGCAACTCTTATTTTACAATAATTAAAATTTGAACCTTTTAAATACCATTCGAAAGCTTTCTCAAAATTTTGTTTAATTTCAAAATTATTTTCAGAAAAAAGTCCGTCTTCGTAAATTTGGGCAATTAATAAAAATTCAAATTCATTCTTATTTTTTTTAATTAATAAATTGTTCCAATCTTCAAAATTTTCGATTTTTTTCATTTATGATGAGTTTGCTAGTGAAATTGCAGTTAACTTATTTGTAGTCCTAAATATAGGGTACTTTTTTGAATGTTTTTTCAAAAAAAAATGCGTTAGGGATTGTAGTGGAAATCCTTTTCAAAAACAAACAGACTTTGCTAAACTTGTTCAATACAATTTTAAAATAGTTTTTTTACATACACATATTTTATATGAACTAACTACAAAAAATAAACTTCCTTAAATAGCTTTTAAAGAGGTATGTTTTTATTAATCTTTTAATTTTATAAATTTTCCTGAGTTTATCATAACGTGTAAATCGACTCTATAAATAAATTCAAATTTAGAATTATTAATTTTTTTAAATGTATAAAATAAGTCTTGTTTGTTTAACATTTTTTGGACATAAGTTAGATTTGTTTCGTCTATTTTTTCTTTTTCAATTACCAAACTACAATCAAATTTTTTCTCGATTTTACGTTTGATTTTAGTATCATTTTTATAAAATATAATAGTGTCAGTTAAAATTCTAAATTCGAATTTTGGGTATTTTTCAAATTGGTAGTCAAACTCTATTTTATACTTTCCATTTGGTAATATGCAATCTTGAGAGAAAAGATTGTTCGTGAAAAATAAAATCAAAACAATAGTCAAGTTTATTTTGATTGACTTAAAGGAAAATATTTTATCGAAGTTTTTCAAAATTATACATAAGTTTTTTGTGAATTGAGACAGTAGCGGATTAGAAAGCTTAAACATTATTTTATGACTTATCTCTGTTGTTGTGTCAAATCAATGTTGTGTGTAGTTGTTATTTTTTTCTTGAATCTATTAAATCTCGTAATTCTGTTAGTTTATCAAGGTTTTCGACATTATTTTCGTCAAGTTTAACCCACTCAATCCACTTAATGTTCATAGTTACATCATACTCACCTAAAAGTCCATCTAATAATACATAGATAGCATTTTGCATTTGGGCAGATTCATCGTAATTTCTAATATTTAACTCAACTCCTAATTCATTATTACTTGTTGAATGTCTAAAATAAATATCATCATAGCCAATTTTAAATTTTCCAAAATCGAGTGTTAATTCATCTCTAGGAATTCTTTGTCTAAAAGCGTTAAATTGCCAATTTTTTATTCTGGGGCTTATAGCAATTAATTTCTCAACAGCAGGAAAACTTTCTTTAATTCCGTCTGCAGAAACTGAAAATTCCCGAATATTATTTTCGTGTATAGGACTAAATTCAAAGACTAAGTTTTCGTCGATTTTGTGAAGTCTGCTACTTATGTCATCAAATACCTTTTCTTGTTTATCTTTATTTTCAACATTTTCGTAAATAAACTTTTCGTTTTTTTCGAACCATTTCCAAAAATCTTCTTCAGGATTTGATTTAAATATATTGAAAGATAACATAATTGATGAAATAAGTATTAGAGTTAAAATTATTAGTAGTTTGTTTTTCATGGTATTTTGGGATAATTGCGTACAACGTTTCTGGGCTAGCTGTCAGTGGTTAGCTCCAAATTTTTATGAGATTTGTAATTCAGTTTGTTTTATATACAGATTTGCGAAGTTCATAATTATATCCTTTGAGATTTTATCAATAAAATCTGTTCTCCAATTTATTATGTCATCTCTTAAATAATCAATATTTGTGTTTAGAAATTTTTCAATTTCATATTTGGTTATTTTACAAGAGTATAAATATTTTTTGTCAGCAAAATTTGTTGAACTATCACATTTATTTGCTGGAATAAATAAACTTATATCTTGAAGTAGTTCAAAATCTCTAAAAGCTCTAACAGAATTTTCGAGGAGTTTTTTAAATGCAAAATATTCAGTATTAGCAAATCCTTCTCTATAGTAAATTACTCTTTTTTTGTAGTTAGATTTTTCTACATCAAAATATCCAGTATTTTGTTTATTTCTTTTAAAAAATTCCGATTTTGAAAGTTGTAAACCCTTAATATTTTGATTGAAGAAATAATCTAAAGTTAATTCGATTTCATTTAGCTCATTAAATTTTAGAACATCTAATTTTAGATTGGAGTTTTTTACTCTATTTTTAGCTGCTTGAGAATAGCCTTGATTTGTTATCATAAAACCAAAATTAGCATTTACATCCTGCATCATCCCAATAAAACTTTCGATAATTTTAACATTGATATTTTTATTATAGTATTTACAATCTACAATTCCAAGAATTCTTTTTCCAGCTAAATTCCCTCTAATTGCAAAATCTATTTGTCGCTCAACATTACTATAAATACCAAAAATTGAATCATCATATTCAATCTCACATTTAGGATAAATTTCTTTTAAAAAATCAAATAATTTTAATTCGTATTCTTTCCACATTTTTTTTGTTTACTTGCAGCTAACTTATTTACATCCGTAAATATAGGGTACTTTTTTGAATATTTTGCGTTAGGGATTGTAGTGGAAATCCTTTTCTGATTGGATTCATTTCGAGAGCCTCAATGACCAAATCGAAAAGTAATGACCAATTAGAAAAGATTGTAACGAAAAGCCCGACCGTAAGGGAACGCCCAGAAATTAAAAATTATAATAAATTAGTCATCACTTTTCAGTGCTACTATATATTTATCTATGAATAAATCTTTTTCTTTTGATTTGTATTGTTGGATATATCTTGGATGTTCTAAAGCTGTAATTTTATCGAAGAAGTTAGTTTCTTTGTTTATCTTTTTTATAAATTCTGCATTCTTTTTTCCTAATACGAAAACATGAGAACAATCGATATTAAAATTGATTTGTTGTTTTAGACTTTCTATCATAAATGGTTTTACATCCTCAAATAATTGTTTATCGTCATAATAATTCGCATTGATGAAACCATTTTTGGTTTCTTTTGTAATCGCAAGAGGAAAAGGAGAATTAATGTAAACATCATTATAGAATTCTTTTACTCCGCCGTATTCATTAATCATATCATAAATATAAACAGAAGATAATTCGTGCGTATGAGCAGATTTCATGGAAATATGACATTCACTTTGTAATCGTTTGGTATCGGTAAATGGTACGCCTGTTACACCAGCACCGTGACGACTTGGATTGATACCAATTAGAAATTTTCTTGGTTTGGTATCATTGTAAAATTTCTGGTAGAATTCTTCCATCACTTGTATTGTTTCTGGATTATCTAAATAAGGATTTAGTACATGAAAACCTTTGGGAAGATTTCCTTTGTATTCTAAATTTTTATTGAAGTTTATAATTTGGTCAGCGATTGTCATTTTATGTAATTATTGAATACAATTTAATAAAAAAATCGTCTCAACTGAAAGTCGAGACGATTGTAAAATATATTTTTGAGGATGTTATTACATCATTCCTGGCATTCCACCACCCATTGGAGGCATAGCAGGTTCGTCAGATTTGATTTCTGTAACAACAGCTTCAGTAGTAATTAACATACCAGCAACAGATGCAGCATTTTCTAGAGCAACACGAGCAACTTTAGTAGGGTCAATAACTCCAGCTTCGATCATGTTTACATATTCGTCAGTTTTTGCGTTGTAACCGAAGTCTCCTTGTCCTTCTTTTACTTTTGCAACAACTACAGAACCTTCACCACCTGCATTGTGTACAATTTGACGTAATGGTTCTTCAATCGCACGTTTAACGATTTTAACACCAGTGATTTCATCTACATGGCTAGTTTCAACTTCTGCTAAAGTAGCTAAAGCTCTTACAAAAGCAACACCACCACCAGCAACGATACCTTCTTCTACAGCAGCACGAGTTGCATGTAAAGCATCATCAACACGGTCTTTGATTTCTTTCATTTCTACTTCAGAAGCAGCACCAACGTATAATACAGCAACACCACCAGCTAATTTAGCTAAACGTTCTTGTAATTTTTCGCGGTCATAATCAGAAGTTGTTGTTTCGATTTGAGCTTTAATTTGGTTTACACGACCTTTAATTTGCTCAGCATCTCCAGCTCCGTTTACAATTGTTGTATTGTCTTTGTCAATAACAACTCTTTCTGCAGTACCTAACATTTCTAAAGTAGCAGTTTCTAAAGTGATTCCTTGTTCTTCAGAAATAACTGTACCACCTGTTAAGATAGCGATATCTTGTAACATTGCCTTACGACGGTCACCAAATCCTGGAGCTTTAACAGCAGCGATTTTTAATGAACCTCTTAGACGGTTAACAACTAAAGTAGCTAAAGCTTGTCCTTCAACTTCTTCAGAAATAATTAAGAATGGACGACCTGATTGAGCAACAGGCTCTAATAAAGGTAATATTTCTTGTAAGTTAGATATTTTTTTCTCACATAATAAGATGTAAGGATTTTCTAACTCAGCAATCATTTTATCTGTGTTTGTAACAAAGTATGGAGATTGGAATCCACGGTCGAATTGCATACCTTCAACAACGTCAACATAAGTTTCAGTTCCTTTTGCTTCTTCAACTGTAATAACTCCTTCTTTACCTACTTTAGAGAAAGCTTCAGCAATTAAAGTTCCAATTGTTTCGTCATTATTTGCAGAAATAGAAGCAACTTGTTTAATTTTTTCTGAAGAATCACCAACTTCTTGAGATTGCTCTTTTAAGTTAGCAACAACAGCAGCAACAGCTTTGTCGATACCACGTTTTAAATCCATTGGATTTGCACCTGCAGCAACATTCTTTAATCCTTCGCGAACGATAGCTTGAGCTAATACTGTAGCAGTCGTTGTACCATCACCAGCAACATCATTTGTTTTAGAAGCAACTTCTTTTACCATTTGTGCTCCTAAGTTTTCGATTGGATCTTCTAATTCAATTTCTTTTGCAACAGAAACACCATCTTTAGTAACATGTGGAGCTCCGAAAGATTTTTCTAAAACTACGTTACGACCTTTTGGTCCTAAAGTTACTTTTACTGCATTTGCTAATGCATCAACACCTCTTTTTAAAGCGTCTCTTGATTCAATATCGAATTTTATATTTTTTGCCATTTCTTTTATGTTTTATGTATATTTTACAAAGTACAAGTACTTGTTTTATATTTTTTAATTTATTATAGATTTAGATGATTGCTAAAATGTCTGCTTCACGCATGATTAAGTAATCTTTTCCTTCTAATTTTAATTCTGTTCCAGAATATTTACCATAAAGAACTTTATCGCCAATAGCAACTGTTAATGGTTCATCTTTTTTTCCATTTCCTACAGCTACTACAATTCCTTCTTGTGGTTTTTCTTTTGCTGAATCTGGGATAATAATTCCTGATGCAGTTTTAGTTTCTGCTGGAGCTGGTTCAATAACAACTCTGTCTGCTAACGGTTTAATGTTTAATTGTGACATATCTGTATTTTTTTATTTTAAAATTATACCAAATAAAATTACTAAAAACATGCCAATAGCAAAATTCTGCCATTTTTAAAAGGTTAATTAATTGATAAAAAATAAAAAATGCCAAGCTGTCATAAGCTTGGCATAATTTGATTATAGTTATTTAAGATTACTTTTTAATAATTATTTTTTTAGTTGTTATTTCCCCATCAAAAATAACTGTGACAATATAGACTCCATTTGTAAGATTAGATAAATTTATTGTTTGAAATTTATCAGTAGTTAATTGTTTAGAATAGACTACTTGTCCTAATATATTTACAATAGAAATTTCACCTTGTATAAAATCTTCAGAATATGAGATATTGATTATTCCATTTGATGGATTAGGATAGATATCAATATAATATCCAGTTTCATTTTGATCTGATGATGTAATTGTGAAATTACTTGAATTTATAGCTAAAAAAATATTATCAATAGCTTTTATCATAATTCTTGCTTGTTCAGTATTATCTATAGTTTCAGGAACTATAAAACTATAAGAACCATTATTAGGAACAGATTCAGCTAGTGTTGTATCAAAACTTTCTCCTCCGTTTGTAGATAAAAGTATTTTTACATTTTTTGTATTAATACCATTTGTAGTTGTCCCCGCAACATCCCAGGTAATTTTCTTGATTGATTTTTTATTCCATTTTTCATTCGTTGTTTGTGATGTAACCTGAAATGGGCCAACATTTGCAAAACTAACTTTTACATCTTTTCTTGCTGTTAAACCAACATTACTATTATTATCTCTTACAGTTACTGAGAAGTTCATTGTTCTTGAATTATTTGGAATAATCTCCCAGTTATTTTTATCGTAATCTGAAACTGAAGAATAATAATCATTCGTATCATAAATTAGTTGATTATTTACTATTTTTTCTAATTTAGGAAAATATCTTATTCCATTTGTTGTAGGAGAAAATGATCTAAAATTGGGTCCTTGTGTATTAGAAGAAATAGGTGGTGTTACGTTAGAAACTTCTGGATCCATTTGTTCCCATGTATATGTAAGTACATCATTATTTGTATCTGTTGCAGATACGTTTAATGCAAATGCTGTACTATTTGGTATGGTATAGGAACTAGCTAAAGTTGTATTTATTATAGGAGCGCTATTTGTTGTTGAGATACTTTGCCCACAAGAAATTTTGTTTAATGTGGAATGGATCTCTTCGATACTTTTGGTATGATAATAAGCATCACTGTGTTGTTGTACATTAGGAGGACATATACCTGTATAAGCCATTATTGTAGATCCACTTCCTGGTTCTACAGCTGCAGAAGAACTTCTATTACAATTATTATTCTGTGTATGAGTAGCACCAAATTGATGTCCCATTTCATGTGCAGTATAATCTATGTTGAATGCATCTCCTACAGGAGCTACAGTTCCAGTTACTCCTCCAGCCTTATAATCATCATAACATACAGCAGGAGTATATGCTAAACCATTCGAATTACTATCATCATTAACTTGAAAGAATAAATGTCCAATATCATAATTACTTGCTCCAATAATGTTATTTGTAATAACAATATTTTCTTCTATCATTTGTTCAGAATTTGAAGTGTCGAATGTATTACCACTTAAAAAAAATAATTTGTCAGTATTAGGAATTAATTCGAGAAAAACACCAACATCATTTTTTAAGACACTATTTATTCTAGTCATTGAAACATTAATTGCAGCTAAAATTGCAGCTTTTTTTTCTTCAGTAGTTCCAGACTCGATACCAGCTTGTTCTATTACATAATTAGAATATTCTTTTGTAGTAGTAATAGCTAATCTAAATTTTTTAAGGTTTCCATCATTTGCTTTACTAGAGATAATTTTTGATTCTTTGAAATTTAAATTATCTAATCCTAAGCCAGATTCATTTTCATCTATATCACATTTAAATTCTGTTGTATTGTTAACTAAATCACTTTTATCATAAATAATATATCTTGATTTATCTTGAGTATAAACATCAATTAAAATATTTTTTGTTCCATTATTTATTGATCCATATAAACCAAATTCAGGAGAGATACTGAAATTAATTCTTTGGTTTTGATCATTAACATCATAACCTGTGTATGATGTTATATTAGGAAATTTAGATTGTAATTCTATTGAAAAATTCGATGTTTCTACAATTTTATAAGTACTATAACTACCTTTATCATTTGGAAATTTTAAAAGTATAGATGAACCTTTAGTTTCTTTTAAATAATTTATTAGACGATCATATGCTAAATCTAGTTTTAAAGATTTAGTTGGAGTATGTAATCTTGATTTTATTTGACTTGATACTTGTTTTGAATTTTTAGATGATATTGTATTCCAAAAATTCTGTTGACCAAATGAATAATTTATTCCAAGAATAAAAAAAATAGAGGCTATAGAAATTATTTTTTTCATAGTTTATTTAGTTGTTTTAACTATAATTTTTTCAACTGCTTTAGGAACAGTCATCATTAATAGATTTGTTGAATCATTTTTAATGTTATATCCTTTTATAGGAGATAGGTTTATTTCATACTGATTTCTATATGTTGAAATTGAATCGATGTTATAGGCATTTATATGCTCTTTTTTTATTAGAGCAATCTTATTCTTATTAAAATCTATAACTGTTCTTGGTAATGATTTTTTATAAGGATCTATGATTGATTTATAGAGATCTTTTAAATCTTTTTGATTTGTAATAAAAAGAATTTCTGGATAATTAGTAGTTGAAGAAAAAGTAGTGATTAATTTATAATTATTTGTCTTAATACTATTTAATTGAGCATTACAAGAAATATAACTTAAATTAATTAAAAAAATGAGAGTTATAATATTTTTCATTTTATTAAAATTTAAATAACAAAATTATCAAATATTATGCAAGATTTTAAGAAATAAAAAAGTCTCACAAATCTGTGAGACTTTTTTATATATAAATTTTTATTATTTTTTTGGTTGAGCAGGTAGATTATTTTGGCTAGCTCCATTAGCAGCTGGTTGTGCTGGTAAATTATTAGCTGGTTGTGTTGTCTGTTTAATTGTAGGAATTTTATTTGGATTACTATGTGTAGCACTTGCTCCAATAATTAATACAATAATAGCAATGAATAATCCCCAAGTAGTATTGTCTAAGAATTTGTTTGTTCTTTGAACACCAAACATTTGACTTCCTCCGCCACCACCAAATGTAGAAGATAAGCCTCCTCCTTTAGGGTTTTGAGATAATATAATCAATACTAATAATACTCCTAATATCATGATAATAACCATGAAAAACTGAAATAGTCCCATTTTGTTATTTATAGTTTTTTAAATTTTCAATTTCTTTAATTCGATTTGCAAATAAACCATTTTTTTCTGGATATTTCAAAATTAATATCTTATAAGCTTTAATTGCTTTATCAAATTTTTTTTGTTCAATATAAATTTGAGCTAATGTTTCAGTCATTAAATCTGAATATTCTTCACTGTTTTGAACAAAATTAGAAGCTACAGGGCTAGTAAAATTGTCTGTTTTTTTATTAGGAATAATTTTCGGATTTTTTTCTAAAAAATCATCGATTAATTTATATTTTATTTCTCTTTCTTTTATTTCTTGTTCTTGCTCAATTAATTTTTCATCTTTTTCTTGACTAGGAAATTTTTTTAACCAATCAGAAAAAGAGAATGTAGTCTCAGATTCATCTGTATTATCATTATTAGAATTAATTTTTGTTTCAGAATTTACTTCATTTAGAATAGTATTTTCTATTTCCTTTAATTCTTCTTTCAAATCGTTTGATTCTATTATATCATTTTTATTAATAGTTTCTTCAATTACAGATAATTTAATTTCTTCTAATTCTATTTTTTGATTATTTTCTGACTTATTACTATCTATATTATTTTGATAAATAATTTCGTTATTTATTTCAGTTTGAATATCTGTTGTTTCAGCAAAATCATTTGCAGAATTAGATTCAGTATCAAAAATGTCTGCTTCTATCATTTTTTTCTCCAAATTATTTTCTTGGGCTGGTAAAGGAGTATTTATGATTGTTTTATCTTTTTCGATTATTTGATCAGAATTAATATAATGGTACAAATCGACTCTATTACTACTATGTATTGATGTTTTATTTAAGTAATCTTCAAATGAAGGATGATTTTCTTTTTTCAGACCGTATAAAAGTAAAGCACGTAAAGTATAGAAATAAGGATATTTTTCTACTTCTTTTTTAAGAAGAGGAATATCAGATCTTTCTACTTCATAAGGGTGAGCTACTAAATATTCAATTCTAGTCATCATTCAAATATAAGGCTTATTTTACCAATCCATTGCAATTGATGCGAAAACTTGATCTCTAATATCATTAATAATCAGAGGAACAAGAGAAGATTCGACAGAACTTAACATTGCATTTCCATCGTATAACTGAAAAGCAGAAAATGTTTTGTCGTAATTTTTAGATTCATCTTTATTATTAATATAACGAACTTTCACATTGACTGTCAATCTGTTTTTTGCTGCAATAGAATTTGATTGTATTGCTTCTGGTGTAATGTCATATCCTGTTATTTCACCTTCTATTATTAAATCAGAATTTTCATTAGAATTTAGTTTTAATTTAGTTCTATTTCTAAAAACATCTTGTATGGCAATTGTTAAATCCTGACTTAAAGTTGGGTTTTGTTGTGGTGCATAGTTAGGAAATGTGGCTACATAAATTGTATTCCAATCTGGCTGTATCGCAGCACCAGAAAGCGAATATTTGATACACCCTGTTAAACTAAAAATGAATAGTAAACAAAAGCTGAATAACTTTAATTTTCTCATATTTACAAATGATATTGTTTTATTTTACGGTATAATGTTCGCTCAGATATGCCAAGTTCATCAGCGGCCATTTTTCTTTTTCCTTTGTATTTTTCTAATGCAAGTTTAATCATTTCTTTCTCATTATCTTGTAAAGATAAAGATTCAGGTTCCTCAATTGGACTTACATCATAAACATCACTCGAATAATCATATTGTTGTTGATAATTAGAACCTTTCTGAGGGGTAGAAGGAACTACATTGTAATGACTTGGGATAAAATCATTACTATCATCAGCTTGTTCTTGATAAACACGTTGAATTAACTCTTGCGTATTTCCATTAAAATCATCTACGTCTTTGTTTTTTATTAAATCTAGAGTTAAAGCTCGTAAATCATTCAAATCTTTTTTCATATCTAACAGAACTTTAAATAAAAGCTCTCTTTCCATGAAATCAGAAGAATTATTATCTTTTTTATTTGCAACGATTAACATACTTGAATTATTTGGTAATAATTCATGTATTTTTTCTAAATCTATAGTGCGGTTTTTTTCAACAACAGAAACTTGTTCAGCAAAATTTCTTAATTGTCGAACATTTCCTGGCCATGGATAATTAGCAATATAATTTTGTGCTTCAGGAGATAATTCGATATGAGGCATACGATATTTATTTGCAAAATCTGATGCAAATTTTCTAAAAAGAAGATTAATATCCTCTTTTCTATCTCTTAATGCAGGAATATCTATTTGTACAGTATTTAATCTGTAATACAAATCTTCTCTAAATTTTCCTTTTTCTACAGCTTCTTTTAATCTAACATTAGTTGCAGCAACAATACGTACATTAGTTTTTTGTAATTCAGAAGAACCTACTTTCATAAACTCTCCAGACTCTAAAATACGTAGTAAACGGACTTGAGTAGAAAGTGGAAGTTCTCCAACTTCATCTAAAAAAATTGTTCCTCCATCAGCTACTTCAAAATAACCTTTACGTGTTTGTGTAGCTCCTGTAAAAGCGCCTTTTTCATGTCCAAATAATTCTGAATCGATAGTTCCTTCGGGAATTGCACCACAATTCACTGCAATATAATTATTGTGTTTACGCGGAGATTGATTATGGATTATTTTAGGAATAAATTCTTTTCCAACACCACTTTCTCCAATAACTAATACAGATATATCTGTAGGAGCTACTTGTATAGCTTTTTCCAAAGCACGATTCAGAGCAACATTATTACCAATGATTCCAAAACGTAGTTTGATAGTTTGTAAAGAATCCATTTTTTTTATTTTTTATATTATAAAACTAAAATTTAGTTTTTGTTAATAGTAATTTTTAACTTCAATGCAATAAAAATATTATTCAGAAACCATTTGTCCTATTAAAGTAGCAGTTGTACAGCTGTTTGCTTTTACATTAACAAAATCACCAATTTTTGTACCTTCAACTTTAGGGAAAACTAATACAGCATTTTGTGTATTTCTACCATACCAGAAATTTTCATCACGTTTAGAGTTTCCTTCAATTAAAACTTCATGTATTTTACCTACATAAGAATTCATGCGTTCAGCAGAATGTTTTTGCTGCATTTCAATGATTTCTTGTAAACGACGTTTTTTGTCTTCTGGTAAAACATCATCTGGCATTTTTTTATGAGCAGGAGTTCCTGGTCTTTCGGAATAAGCAAACATATATCCAAAGTCATACTTTACATATTCCATTAAAGATAAAGTATCTTTGTGCTCTTCCTCAGTTTCTCCACAGAAACCAGCAATCATGTCATGAGATAAAGCACAATCTGGAACAATACGACGAATTTTATCAATTAATTCAAAATATTCTTCACGTGTATGTTGTCTATTCATTCTTTCAAGAACTGTTGTAGATCCAGATTGAACAGGAAGATGTATGTATTTACAAATATTTTTATGTTTTGCCATCATTTCTAAAACACCTTCTTCCATATCTTGAGGGTTTGATGTAGAAAAACGAAGACGAATATTCGGAAATTGTGTAGCAACCATATCTAATAAGTGAGCAAAATCTACAGCAGTAGCTTTTTGAATATCTGTTGCATTTTTGAAATCTTTTTTTGGTCCTCCACCGTACCATAAGTAAGAATCTACATTTTGTCCTAATAAAGTGATTTCTTTATATCCAGATTCAGCTAATTCTTTACATTCATTTAGAATCGAGTGAGGATCACGAGAACGTTCACGACCACGAGTAAAAGGAACGACACAAAATGTACACATGTTATCACATCCACGAGTAATTGTAACAAATGCAGTAACTCCATTTCCACCTAAACGAACAGGAGAAATTTCAGCATAAGTTTCTTCTTTTGATAATTGTACGTTTACAGCATCACGACCATCTTCAACATCATTTATAAGATTCGGTAAATCTCTATAAGCATCAGGTCCAACTACGATGTCAACTAAATGTTCTTCTTCAAGAAATTTATGTTTTAATCGTTCAGCCATACAACCTAAAACACCAATTTTTAAACTTGGATTTTGTTTTTTTATAGCATTCAAAGTTCCCAAACGTTTACGAACAGTTTGTTCTGCTTTTTCACGAATAGAACAAGTATTTAATAAAATTAAATCAGCTTCATCAACTTTTTGAGTGGTTTGATATCCTTCATTATTTAGAATAGACGCAACGATTTCACTATCAGAGAAATTCATTTGGCAACCATAGCTTTCTAAAAATAATTTTTTTGTAGCATTACGTGTTGGGGCAGTCATTAAAGCTTCCCCTTGCCTTGATTCGTCTATATTTTTTTCTTCTGTATGCATTTTCTAAAATGTATATTTATCGTGCAAAAGTAATAAATTTAAGTGACATATTGACAGTGTAATTTTCTTTTGCATTTTATTAACATTATTGTACATTTGAGCATCAACGAATAATTAACTTAAAAACAAATTAATATGGATAACTTTATTTTGAATAGAATAGAAGAGGTTAAGAAAAATAGCTTCAATATCAATATAGGAGATATATTCTCTAGAGCATGGGATATATTTTCAGCAACTGCTTTTTATGTAATTTTAGGATTAATATTACCTAGTATAATAGCTTGGGTAATTAATTTTATTTTAGGATTATTTATTTCAATTCCGTCATTTGTTGTTACTGATACTGATGATTTTTCTAATTTATCTGCTCAAATCTTAACTCCAATTGCTTTATTTGGTATGGGATTAAGTTTTTTCATCAATGCGGCTCTGGCTCCAATTACCGTTAGTATTTTGACTATAGCAAAAAAATATGACGAACATAGAAATCCTGATTTTAATGATTTATTTATTCATTATAAAGATGGTAAATTTGGTTCTATATTTTTAGCATACATAGCCATTCAAATTATTACAGTTATTGCTACAGCTTTTTGCGTAATACCAGGTGTAATATTTTTAGTAACGTCTTTATTTATTTTTCCATTTATAGTTTTTTCTAATCTTTCAGTTAGTGAGGCTATAAAATCTAGTTTTAGTGTATTATGGAAAAATTTTGGTCAATCATTTTTATTTTGTTTGGCTTCAATCGGAATTTTTATTATAGGAGGTTTAGCTTGTTTAGTAGGGCTTTTAGTAGCTATTCCATTAGTCTATATAGGAATCTATGTGTTTTATAAAGATGTTATTGGTTTCGAAGGTAATTCTAATGAAATAGATCAGTTAGGAAATACTAATGATTATCAGAGTAATTACTAATTTATAAATAAAAAATACCAAGCAGTTAAAAATCATTTTTGGCTGCTTTATTTTTTTGTTGTTAATTTTGCATAAATTTTTAAGAAAACAATATGTCGAAAAATCTCGTAATTGTTGAGTCCCCAGCAAAAGCTAAAACCATTCAGGGTTTTTTAGGTAAAGACTTCATCGTAGAATCAAGTTTTGGTCACGTAGTAGACTTACCAAAGAAAGGAATGGGTATTGAAATAGAAAATCATTACAAACCAATATATGAAGTAACACCAGATAAAAAAGAGGTTGTTAGTAAACTTAAAAAATTGTCTTCTAAAGCAGAAACAATTTGGTTAGCTTCCGATGAGGATCGGGAAGGAGAGGCTATTTCTTGGCATTTATATAATGTTTTAGATTTAAAAAACAAAGAAACTAAACGTATTGTATTTAACGAGATTACTAAAAAAGCTATACAAAGAGCTGTAGAAAATCCACGTCAAATAGATATTAATTTAGTTGATGCTCAACAAGCACGTAGAATTTTAGATAGATTGGTAGGTTTTGAAATGTCACCAATTTTGTGGAAAAAAATAAAACCAGGTTTATCTGCAGGACGTGTTCAATCTGTTTCAGTGCGACTTATTGTTGAAAGAGAGAAGGAAATACAAAATTTCATTCCTGTTTCATCTTATAAGTTTGTAGCAATTTTTGAAACGAATGAGGGGAAAACACTAAAAGCAAATTTAACGAAGGATTTTTCTACATTAGATGAAGCAGAAGATTTTTTAAATTCATGTATTAATGCTGACTTTAAAGTAACAGACTTACAAAAAAAACCTGCTAAAAGAACTCCTTCAGCACCTTTCACAACATCAACATTACAACAAGAAGCATCTAGAAAATTAGGCTTTTCTGTTTCTAGAACAATGCGTGTAGCGCAACAGTTATACGAATCTGGACATATTACTTATATGAGAACAGATAGCGTTAATTTATCTGATGATGCTTTAGCTGCAATTAAATCTACTGTAGAGACTGAATATGGTAAAAATTATGTTGAGATAAGAAAATATAAAAATAAAAATTCTTCTGCACAGGAGGCTCACGAAGCAATTCGTCCAACTCACTTTGAGAATCATACAATTAATGCAGACGATTCTATGCGTAAATTGTACGAATTGATATGGAAAAGAACTGTATCATCTCAAATGGCAAATGCTGAATTAGAGCGTACAATCATCGATATAGATAACAATAAAAATAAATTTACTTTTCAAGCTAAGGGAGAAGTTATTGTTTTCGATGGTTTCTTAAAAGTATATCAAGAGTCTCATGATGATGAAGACGTTGATGATGATAAAGTTTTGTTGCCAAGTGTTCAAATCAACGAAAAATTAATAGCTGACGAAATTAATGGAACAGAAAGATTTACAAGAGCTCCAGCACGATATACAGAAGCATCACTAGTAAAAAAATTAGAAGAATTAGGAATTGGTCGTCCATCAACATATGCACCAACAATATCTACAATCCAAAAAAGAGAATATGTTGAGGTAGGTGAATTAGATGGAAACGAAAGAAAATATACAACATTAACATTAATTGATAATCAGATTAAAAAAGCTGAATTAAAAGAGGTTTTTGGAGCTGATAGAAGAAAATTAATGCCAACTGATATTGGTATTGTTGTAAATGATTTCTTGGTTGACTATTTTAAAAATGTAATGGACTATGATTTTACAGCTCGCGTAGAAAATAGTTTTGATGAAATTGCAGAAGGAAAACAGAATTGGACAAATATGATTGATGAATTTTATACAAAATTTCATCATGTTGTAGAAGATGTTCAAGAAAATGCCGACCGTGCTACAGGAGAAAGAACTTTAGGGAACGATCCTACATCTGGTAAAAAAGTACATGCGCGTATTGGTCGTTTTGGTCCAATGATTCAAATTGGAGAATCTGAAGATGAAGAAAAACCACGTTTTGCAAGTCTTCAAAAACATCAATCTATTCATAGCATTACTTTAGAAGAAGCATTAAAATTATTCGAATTACCGAAAACTTTAGGTGAATATAAAGAACATGAAGTTGAGGTAAATGTTGGTCGTTTCGGCCCTTATGTAAAATTTGATGATAAATATATCTCTATTCCAAAAGAAGAAGATCCAATGGATTTATCTTTTGATAGAGCAATAGAATTAATTGAAGAAAAATTAAAAGCAGATGCACCTATTGCTCAGTATGAAGGTTTAGATGTAACAAAAGGTAAAGGTCGTTTTGGTCCTTTTATAAAATGGAGTGAATGGTTTATTAATGTTCCAAAGCGTTATGATTTTGATCATTTATCTCAAGCAGATATTATTGAATTAATAGAAGATAAAAAGAAAAAAGAATCTGAAAGAGTTGTTCGTGAATGGGCAGAACAAGAAATTCGTTTAGAAAAAGCAAGATGGGGACGTTTTAATTTAATTCAAGGAAAAATAAAAGTTGAATTATCAAAAGAAACAAATCCTGAAGCATTAACTCTTGCAGAGGTTGAAAAGTTGATTGAGGCTGCAAAACCTGTAAAGAAAACAGCAGCTAAGAAAGCAACAACAAAAAAGACTACAACTAAAAAAGTAGCAACCAAAAAAAGTAAATAAAAAGTAATGTATAAAGACTTTTTAAAACCAGTATCCAGAGAATTACAAGACTTTGCAAAGTCTTGTAATTCTTTTTCGTTAGGAACTTCTATAAAATTTAAAGAAGATGTTATTAATGATAATTTAAGTAATGATAAAATTGCATTAATAGGTATAACAGAATCTCGTTCCAAACAAAAAGATTTAATTGAAGATGTTGATTTCGATTTAATCCGTACTCAATTGTATGAATTACAGATGGGAAACTGGAATATAGATTTATATGACTTTGGGAATATAGAATTCTATGACGAAAAAACTGAAACAGAGAAAGTCTTTAAAAATATAGTCAATGGATTATTGAAAGATAATTACATTGTAGTAATTCTAGGAGGAACACCGAGTTTAGGATATCAACAATATAGATCTTATGATAATATAATAGATAAAGTGAATTATTTATCTGTTGATTGTAAATTAAGATTAGAGAATGAAGAAATCGATACAACAGATGATAATTATTTAACAAAAATAATTTCGAAAGAACCATTTAATCTTTTAGATTATACAAATCTTGGTTATCAAACTTATTTTGTAGCTCAGGAGAAATTAGATTTAGTTAATCAATTAAATTTTGAAGTAGTTAGATTAGGCCATTTGATAGATAGAATTCAAGAGGTTGAAATTTATTCTAGAGATGCTAATGCAGCTCTAATAAATTTATCTAGTATTCAAGGAGCTGATTTTTCTTCATCTAAAAACATGACGCCAAATGGATTTTCATCAAGAGAAATTTGTTCTTTGTCAAGGTATTTTGGATTTAGCAATAAATTAACATCTCTTTACGTTTGTGATTATATAGAGAAATATAAAAAATTAGATCATTTATTGATTGCTCAAATGATTTGGTATTTTATTGATGGTAAAAATCATAAACCAGAAATAAAAAAGTTTGATGATACACAATATTTTGATAAAATTTTTGTTCCTAATGAAGGTAGTGATTATACCTTTTACAGAAATACGTATACAAATCAGTGGTGGATAGAAGTTGAAATTACTGTAGAAAATGTAACTAAGAAGGAAATTATTTCATGTTCTGAAAAAGATTATAGTCAAGCATTGAATGGTGAAATACCTAATAAATGGTGGAAATATTATAAAAAATTTTTTTAAAAAAGAATAATATTTAATCGAACCAATTAATAAATTGACTTAATTTGTAAAATTTATTAATTGAACTAAAGTAATAAAAAGCTGTATAAAAATAAATCTATAGTAGAATGAATAGAATTTTGGGAAGTGCATTATTAGTGTCTCTTTCTTTGTCATCATGTAAAATGTTAAAAAACAGAGGAAGTAATGATAGGAATGATGGACAAATAGTTTCGAAAACATCTTCGACATGGACACCAGTTCGTCCAAAAGGAATGGTTCCGATTCCAAGTGGATCTTTTGTTTTAGGACAAACAGATTATGATTTTACGAGAACAAATGATGCTCCTGTAAAAACTGTTACTGTAACAGGTTTTTTTATGGACGATACTGAAATTACAAATTCTGAATACCAGATTTTTGTAAATTATGTAAAAGATTCTATTGCAAGAACTGCTTTAGCTAATAAAGCTGAATCTTTAGGTTTTGATCCTATGAATCCTAATGCTGATGATAGTGGAATAGGTGCATATGCATATATTTCTGGATCAGCTGATGGAGAAGGAACTCCATATGATGAATACCTTAAGCAAAGCAATACAGGCAGAGATGGTCAAAATTTAGATACAAAAAAAATAAATTGGAAACAACGTCTTGAATGGGATAAGTATAAATATCCAGACATAGATTATGCTGAAGTAATGGAAGGTATGTATTATCCTCCTGAAGAAAGACTAAATGGAGATAGACGAATAGATACAAGAAAATTAAATTATTCATTTGTAACAGTTGATCAAACAGCTGCGGCAAAGAAAAGAGGAACTTTTAGAGTTGATTTTCGTAAAGAGTATAGTTTAAATATTTATCCTGATACTACAGTTTGGGTAAGAGATTTTAATTATTCATATAATGATCCTATGCATCAAGATTACTTCTGGCATAAGGCATATGCTAATTATCCTGTTGTTGGTGTTAGTTGGAATCAAGCAGCTGCTTTTTGTGATTTCAGAACAAGATATCATAATACCGCTTTAGCAAATAAAAAGAAAAGAGGTAATCAAGTAAAAGTTATCAGTTATCGTCTACCAACAGAAATAGAATGGGAATATGCTGCTCGTGGTGGTCTTGAAAATGCTCCTTATCCTTGGGGAGGACCTTATTTAGTAGATGATAGAGGTTGTTATTTAGCAAACTTTAAACCTAAAAGAGGTGATTATTTAGAAATAAATGATGGTAAAAAAACAGGATACATGTATACTGCACCTGTAAAAACATTCCGTCCTAATGGTTATGGATTATATGATATGGCTGGTAATGTAGCTGAATGGACAAGTTCTCCTTATAACAGATCATCATATTTATTATCGTCATCACTTAATCCTTCAATTCCAGCTTCTGGTGATTCAAATATGAGTGTAAGAGGAGGTTCTTGGAAAGATATAGGTTACTTATTAATGGTTTCTTCTAGAGATTGGGAAAATAAAGATTCTGCAAGAAGCTTTATTGGTTTCCGAACAGTACAATCATATCCTGAAGGATCAAAAATAAATTATAGAAGAACTAAATAAAAATAACTATACATTAAAACTAAAAAAACATTCACATGGCAGTACAAGCTTCTAAACAAGAACGTTTAACAAATTTTTTATATAATTTCTTTGCCGCAGTTGTAATTATTGGGGCTTTATGTAAAATAACGCATACCAATTTAGGACCAATTTCCGCTAATATAATTTTAACGATTGGATTAGTAGCAGAAGCAATAGTTTTCATTTACTCTGCATTTTTTGATAAACCAGCAGGAAGTTATGAATGGGAAAAAGCTTTTCCTGAATTAGAAGGTAATGCACCAGTTCAAAGAAAAACAGCTGCTGTAGCTTCTGCAGGCAATAATTTAACTGTAGAGTTAGATAAAGTTTTAGCTGAAGCTAAATTAGATAAAGAAGTTTTTGAAAGATTAAGAGGATCTTTAGATAAGTTTGGTTCAGCAGTAAAAGAATTGAACACGACTACATCAGCAGTTGCTTCTACAGAACAATATAGTAATGAAATAGCTAAAGCATCTACAAATATTAGTGCTTTAAACGCTGTTTATGCTCAACAAATAGAAAATAGCCAAAAACAAGTAGAATTAAATAAACAATTTATTGAAGAAATGCAAAAATCTTCAGGTAGTTCAGAGCAGTTCTTGAAAGAAATGCAAGAGCTTTCTGCTAATATTAATGCATTAAATAAAGTATACGGAGGTATGCTTTCAGCAATGAAAAATAACTAATCATTGTATCATTTTTCAATAAATTAACTAAAACATTCATTAATTCTATAAATTATTATGGCAGGAGGTGGTAAATTAACCGGACGTCAGAAGATGATCAACCTTATGTATCTCGTGTTCATAGCTATGATGGCTTTGAACGTAGATCGTGAGGTTCTGAGATCTTTCGAAAGTATAAATACAACATTAGAGTCAACATCAAAATTGACTTTAGAGAATAATAATACGTTTTATAATCAAATTGATTTAAAAGCGAATACTGATCCTTCTTATGCAGATACAAAATCACAGGCTGCAGAAGTAAAGAAACAAACAAATGATTTTGTTTCTTACATTGATGGATTAAAGAAAGAATTAGCTGGAGCTAATTTTATTTCCGGTTCAGAAGATACTGATTATAATGCTTTATCAAATACAGAACCAGTAGTTTCTTTATTTTTTAAAGGTAAAGGAGGAGATAAAGGAAATGAAAAAGCTCAAGAATTTGTTAGTAAAATAGATTCTTATAGAAATTTTTTGATGACATTTGCTCAAAAAAGTGCTCAAAAAGCGAGTATAGAAACTCGTTATAATGAGTTTTTTGGAACAACTACAAAATCAAAAAGACAAACTTGGATTCAAGAGAAGTTTTATGATCAGCCTATGGTAGCTGCTTTAACAAATTTATCTAAAATGCAAATGGATGCTCGTACAGAAGAAGGAAACTTAGTAAGAGCATTATTATCTGGTAAATTAGAAGAGAAAATTGAATTAGATGCTTTTCAAGGTTTATTCTTATCTCCAGGTGTTGTTAAAATAGGAGATGATGCTGTTTTAAACGTTGTTTTAGGAGCATATGATAACTCTATTAAAGGTTCTGTACAAACAAGTGTAGGTAATGCTACAGTTGTAGATGGTAAAGCTTCAATTAAATTGAATACATCAAGTGTAGGTGTACATCAATTAACAGGTAATATATCTTATGAATCTAATGGGCAAACTAAAACAGTTTCTATAGTTCCTTCAACATATCAAGTTGTAGCACAAACATTAGATAAAAAAGCTGCTGAAATTATAGAGAAAGATCCAACAGGAGGTTCAATAGTTGCAGATAATTTACGTGTAGTTTATCGTGGTGTAGTTAATCCAATTTCAGCTACTATTAATGGAGCTAACAGTCCAGTAAGTTTATCTCCATCTTCAGGTAGTGTATCTGGAGCAGGAGCAAATAAATGGAATTATACTCCAGGTGGAGGAAACGAAGTTGTGTTTACTGCAACTACAAAAGCTAGTTCTGGAAAAACATTGACAGTTAGAGAAACTTTCCGTATTAAACCTGTGCCACCTGCACGTGGAGTTATTTTAGGAAAAACAAGTCCAGCTATACCAGATAATGGAGTTGCTGCTCAAACAATTCGTGTTGATTGGCCAGACTTCTTATTCCCTGTATCAGGAGAAGTAACATCATTTAATGTGAAAGTACCAGGTCAGGCAACAGTAAGAGTTTCTGGTAATAAAATGTCAGGAGCTGCTGGAGCAATATCTAAAGCTAAGAAAGGAGATGTAATAGGTGTATTTGATATTAAATATAAAACAAATACAGGATTATCAGGTGAAGCATCATCAATCTCTATTCAAGTACAATAATTTTATAAATTAAAAAAAATAGAATATGAAATATCTTTTGTTTGGTTTAATGAGTTTCTTCTCAACCCTTACAATGGCGCAAAATGTTCTTAATGCTGTTTCGCCAGAACAGTTAAGAAGAGACCGCGAAAATAAAACAAGAGTTGATGAAGCTGGCGATACAATTAGTACAGCACAAGAACCAATGAAATATGGATTTGTTGAAGACAAAGATGTTTTATGGTCAAAAGTTGTATGGGAAGTAATTGATTTAAATGAACGTTTAAATCAACCATATTATATCTCTGGTGATGAGTTAGTACAAAATTCTAAATCATTATATGATGTTTTAGTTGAAGGTATTCGTGATAAAAAAATTACTGAAGTTTATGATGATGAGTATTTTAAAAATAAAATGACTTATGATCAAATTATGGCTCGTAATGAAAAGAAAGATACTCAACAATTTTATTTTGATATGATCCAAGCAGGTGAAAAACCTGATGAAGGTGCTATATTTAATTTTAAAATTAAATCAGACGATGTAAAAATGATAAAGACAAAAGGTCTTTGGTATATTGATCGTCGTTTAGGAGAATTGAAATATAGATTATTAGGTTTAGCAATAATGGGACCTGATGCACAATCTTTAGGAACTGAATTTGCAGACAATTCTTATATTGATTTATTTTGGATTTGGTATCCTGATGCTCGAAAAACGTTAGCAAATTATTCTGTGTATAATCCAGGAAATTCTAATTCAGCAATTAATTTTGATGAATTATTAAATGCTAGAAGATTTAGTTCTATAATTTATAAAGCTCAAACTACATTTGGAACAAAAATGCTAGAAGATTATATTCCAAATGATGCAAAAGCTCAATTAGAAGAACATCATAAAATCAGAAATTCTATTATTCAGACAGAAGCTGATATGTGGAATTACTAATAACTAGTTAGTATAAAATAAGAAGGGACGAAATTTGTATTTCGTCCCTTTTATATTTTTAGAGGATTAAGCTGAATAATTCTGTTGTATTTGCACAATTATTTTTTTTCAAAATATTTCTTCTATGCGTATCAATAGTATGTTTACTTAAATCCATTGCAGATGCAATATCCTTACTTGTATAACCTTTGATTAAGAAATTTACAATTTCCTTTTCTTTTGATGTTAAAATCAAATTATTTTTATTGGAATTTAATATGTCTGTTAAGTTTTGATTTAAGTGGAAAATATTTAATTGTGGAATACCACCCATTTTTATTTGAGTTATATCTGTAGCTAAACAAAAAACACTACTAGGTAAAGAATTATCTCCTAATTCTAAGAAAAAATGTTGAAGATGTATCTGATGTAATTTTTTTTCTGAATCATAGACTCTAAAATCATAATTAAATTTGTAGTTTTTTCTTTTTTTATCTTCAATATGTTCTGAAAAGTTTGATATTTTTTGTTGTATAGCTATTACATGATCTAAATCTTCGGGATGAATAATTTTTACACAAAGTTCTGCTGTGTATTCTGAGGCTGAATAACCAAGTATTTTTTCACATTGCTCTGATACATATTCAAAATGTCCTGACTGAGGGTTTATAACATAGATAAAGTATCCTCCAATAGTAAAAGTATCAAGAATATTTTTATACTCTCTTAGTTTTTCTATTTGAGCCTCTAAAAAACTTAAATTTGATTTATCTGTATTTTTTTTCCATGATTCTTTTACTTTCTCAGTATATATTCTCAGCGTATTCTCGTCCATAATCCTCAATATTTAAATCAATATATATAAATGTACTTTATAAATACCTATTTGTGAGTATTTATGTAAAAAATATTAGCACTAATTTTGTTACTTGATAAATAAGTAAAGTAAATTTTTAACCAACCTAGAATTTATATATTTGTATTTGAATAGAATACAAAAAAAATGAGCTCTTTATGAGCTCATTTTTAATTTATATCTTATTTATTATAATAAAGATTTTACTTTAGCAATTACAGCCGTAGAATCTATTCCATATTTCTTCATTAAGTCAGATGGAGTTCCAGATTCACCAAATTTATCTTCAACAGCTACAAAAGCTTGTTTAGTTGGTAATTTTTGAGCTAATACTCTAGCTACAGATTCTCCTAAACCACCAAGGATATTATGTTCTTCTGCTGTAACAATTTTACCTGTTTTCTTTACAGAATTTAAAATGATTTCTTCATCTAAAGGTTTAATAGTATGAATGTTGATTACTTCACAAGAAATACCTTCTTTCTCCAATTCAGCAGCAGCAACTAAAGATTCCCATACTAAATGTCCTGTAGCTACAATAGTAACATCAGTACCTTCATTCATAAGAATCCCTTTACCAATTTCAAATTTTTGATCTGCAGGAGTAAATACAGGAACAGCAGGACGACCAAATCTTAAATAAACAGGACCATCATATTCTGCAGCAGCAATAGTAGCAGCTTTTGTTTGATTGTAATCACAAGGATTAATAACAACCATTCCTGGTAACATTTTCATTAAACCAATATCTTCTAATGTTTGATGTGTAGCACCATCTTCTCCTAATGTTAATCCAGCATGAGATGCTGCTATTTTAACATTTTTATTAGAGTAAGCGATTGATTGACGAATTTGATCATATACACGTGCAGTAGAAAACTCAGCAAAAGTTCCTGTAAAAGGAATTTTTCCACCAATAGTTAAACCGGCTGCGATACCCATCATATTTGCTTCAGCAATTCCTATTTGGAAAAAACGCTCTGGATTTTCTTTTATAAATTGATCCATTTTTAATGATCCAATTAAATCAGCACATAATGCAACAACATTAGGATTTGTTCTCCCTAATTCAGTTAATCCGTCTCCGAATCCACTACGCGTATCTTTTTTTTCTGTGTATGTTAAATCTATCATTTTTTATTTTTTAAAAAGGACTAACCTTTGTTTTGTTTTTTGTACTCTTTATATTGTTTTTTGTAATTATCTATTGCTGCTTTCTCATCAAAACTGATTATAAAATCATTTTCAATTGTACTGTTCTTTTCATTCTTAATAATGTCTTTAATTCGTCCAATTTTTTCTAGTGAATAAACATTTCCTATTTTATAAATTAGACCTTTTAAATTGATATTAGAATTAAAAAATGATACCGTATTAATACTTGATTTAGGATCAATACATATTTTAGTAATGATATTTTCAGAATTCTTTTTTTCTGTTACAGAATAGATCTCACATGTATTGTTTAAAACTTTTTCTTCTTTGTTCTCTTTTTTTATTTGAAATACATTTTTATTTTTTGTATTCAAATCATTGATATTAGGATTATCACTAATTAAAAAATTAGCACCAAGCATCTCTTTTGTTCCTTCGAAATCTATTTGAAAATTTTTACTATTTTCATCAGAGTATACAACGTACATATTTTCTCCAATTTTTATTGTTGCATAGTTTCCCATTGGAGTTTGAGTGATTAATAAATTTACTTTATTATCTTTTGTAGATAATATATTAAGAAAATCAGAATAAAAATCACTCTTCATGCGATATTGTATGATATCTTCAAATTTATATGTCTTAACTTGACAAAACACAAATTGTGAAAGAATGACAAAAATAAAGCTATAAAGAATTTTCATTTATATTAATTTTTTAATCGAGAGAATTTAAGAAATTATTCAATTTACTTTTATCTTCTTTCGATAGTTGATCGTATTTATTATAGATTTCTAAATTACTTTTTCTTAATGAATTTATTGTTTCTGTTAGTCCAACACTTCCACTATTATAGATATATAAATCACAAATTTGACCTACATAGTTATTAACTTCTTTTGCTAAACTTTTATCAGAAAATGTAGGAATATTGTTTTTTAAATTTTTACAATGTTCTGGTGCTATCTTTAAAAAGTCAGAAACATCAGGATTATCAATTGCTAAATCAATTATTCCTGTATCAATAGTTTTATAAGTTGATTGATATGGTTCGTAATATTCTGCTAAATTATATGTAGCAGCAGCTGCAGAATCAATATCTTCAGTAGAATTAGCAACATTCAGATTAGTTTTCAATTCAAACTTATTGGCATCATCAAAATATTTTTTAAATAATTTATTTAATTCAGCTAATTCTTCTTTAGAAATAAGTTTATTCTTTTTGAATTGTTTTAATATCTGATTCGTTGAAGCTTCTGCTGTTTTTAGAGATTTAGATCTATCATAATCAGGAGTACCATCATAATCACTATCACCATAAACTAAACCATAATTTAGTAAAGCAATATTGTTAAACAAATTATTTACGTTCGTATTATCAGATGTTTGGTAGTTGTAATAACTATTAATAGGATCATCATAACGATTATCAGGAGAATAATAATCTGATGCTGCAACTGTATCTACAGCAACATTATCAGCATACAATTTTTTATATTCCTCTTTTCTTTTACTTAATTCTTTTGTGAAAAAATCAATTTCTTTTTTTTCATCAAAACTAATTTTAGCAGAAGAATTAGAAACATTTTGTATAGTTAATCCATTAAAATCTCCAGCATCAAAACGAACTAAAAGACCTTTAATTTTTGCTTGAGGAAACATAAAACTAACATTGTTTATGGAGTTATTTTCATCAATACAAAGAGTAGATTTTTTTTCTTCGTTTTGTAAACTATTTGATGTTAATTCGTATTCATTACATTTAAAACCATTAATCGTTTGAGATGAACTTAATTTTTTAATTGAGACAAAAGAATCAAATAAATCATTTTTGTAAGGTTGTAAATCCTCTTCTGGAGTTCCTTCATAAAAATAAGGAATTTTTATCGATAATTTATTATCTAGAGAATTTGTATAAACATCAAAAAATTTATTGTTGTTTACAAAAAATGACTCACGATTAAAACTTTTTCCAAATTCACCAAATCCTTCTACTATTCCTAGCAGAGCATCTTTAGTAATATAATTCACTAAAGAAATAGATTCCTTACCATCCAAATATTGGTTGTATTCATCGGGAGTATTAATTTTATAAGATATTTTTTTATCAAAATTATACACCTTCTCTTGCCCATAAGAAGCAATAGAAAAAAGAGAGATCAAAGAAAAAAGAAGTTTTTTCATCTATTTTGTGGTTTAGGTTTTTAGTAATCTTTCAATTCCGTTTCAGGATTTTGTTCTAATGCATTTGCTAATTGCTCATCATTTGGCGCTTTACCATGCCAAGAGTGGCTTCCCATCATATAATCAACACCATTCCCCATTTCTGTATGTAATAAAATAGCAACAGGTTTTTTATTTCCAGTTAATGCTTTTGCTTCTTCTAAAACAGCAACAATTTTTTCGATATTGTTTCCATCTTGTTCCTCTAAAACAATCCAACCAAAAGCTTCAAATTTAGCTTTCAAGTCACCTAAAGGTAAAACCTGATCTGTATCACCATCAATTTGGCGACCATTGTAATCTACAGTAGCAATAATATTATCTACATTTTTACCAGCAGCATACATCAAAGCTTCCCAAACTTGACCTTCTTGTAATTCACCATCACCATGTAATGTATAAACTAATTTGTCATCATTGTTTAGTTTTTTTGCTTGTGCAGCACCAATAGCAACAGATAAACCTTGTCCTAAAGAACCAGATGCAATTCTAATTCCAGGAAGACCTTCATGTGTTGTAGGATGTCCTTGTAAACGAGAATCTAATTTTCTGAAAGTAGCCAACTCACTTACAGGAAAAAATCCTGAACGTGCTAATGTGCTATAAAAAACAGGAGAAATATGTCCGTTCGATAAAAAGAATAAATCTTCTCCTTTTCCATCCATAGAGAAATCAGAAGAATAGCTCATTACTTTACCGTATAATGCTGTTAAAAATTCAGCGCAACCAAGAGATCCTCCTGGGTGACCACTATTTACAGCATGTACCATTCTCAAAATATCTCTTCTTGTTTGTTGTACTTGTGTTTGAAGTTCTTGAAGTGTCATTGTTTGTTTATAAAAATTTCGAAACAAAAATAATCCTTTTTTATTCGGCAAAAAAATGATAAATGATAAATAACGGTTTTCAGTGATTACAGAACCTTAAAAAAACATTTTTATTTATATAACTCAAAAAATAATTAGTGCAAATCCTTCGAGACAGGCTTTCTCGTTCCCAATCTTTACTAGCAATAAAAGAGGAAATGTTTTTATAAAAAGGAGATGCTAGCAAAGGATTTTAACTTCAATCCTTTTTGTAATATCTTGTTAAGTGAAATAAAAATTAATTCAGATTTTATCTTAACTAGATATTTACTTTTACAAAGTGTATGTATAAAGATTTTATTGAAATTGAATAGTATTTTACGATTACATTAAAAATATTATTTCCACATTTTTTCTGTTCCATTTTTTATTAATACTTCAATTTTATTTTTCATAGCATGAACTTTTATAAGAGGAAATTCAATTTGATTTTCTCCTGTCAAGGTAACTTCTTTATCTATTACTTCACTTATTTTGTACATAAAGTCTACTATTTTCTCATAATCTAAAAAATTTTTTATTTCACGAGGCTCAATATCAAATTCTATTTGTTTATCCCAAAAGAAATGTGTGTTGATATTAATATGTTCAATTTTTATAGAAGCTATTTTAGATTCCAAATTTTCATTATCACTTGTCAACAATTTGGTAACATATTCCTTATCTATTTTATTTATGATTATATTTTGTCCATGTTTACCAAATTCTATTGAATAATTATTGTTTAAAAAATCAATTATATTTTTCCAATCTTCTATATCTACTTTTTTAATGTAAATGTCTAGTAAAGAACCGTCAGGCTTAAATATCCATTTTATTTCTTCCCAATTAGTTATTTTCATTATTAATATATTAAAAAAAGTTTTTTCAAATTAATATAAAAATTTTAGTATTACAGTTAATGTAAAAAGAAATTTAATTAGAATAAGTTGATTTTTAATATTTATTTTATTTTAATAACTACTTTTCCTTTAGCTCTTCCTGTTTCTACGTAAGCCATAGCATCATTTACTTGCTCAAAATTATATACTTTATCAATTATAGGATGAACGATATCTGATTCTATTAATTGAGTTATTTCAGCTAATTGTTTTCCATTTGCTTTCATAAATAAAAAGTAAAAATTTACGTTCAACTTTTTTGCTAATTTTTTAGGTGAAGCACTTAATAATTTCATAAGTAATTTAGTATACCATGGTAAGTTAAGTTCTTTGGCAAATTCTAATGTAGGAGGTCCAGTTAATGTAATTAAATTTCCAGTAGGTTTTAATATTTTAAGAGATTTTTCTAATACAACTTTATCTCGATTGCTATGTAGTACGAAATCATAATCGTTTAATACATTAGCGAAATCTTCTTTTTTGTAATCTATAATATAGTCGGCGCCTAAATTTTTTACTAACTCAAGATTACTTGTTCCTGTAGTTGTTGCTACTTTTGCACCAATATGTTTTGCGATTTGTATAGCAATGCTTCCTACACCTCCAGATCCTGCTTGAATAAATATTTTTTGACCTTTCTTTACGTTTGCTTTTTCAAATGCTTGTAAAACGGTTAAGGCAACTAATGGTATAGAAGCAGCTTCCTCCATCGAAATATTTTTTGGTTTTATAGCTAAATTATTTTCATTAACAGCAATATATTCAGCAAAAGTACCAATTTTAAAATCAGAAACTCTTGAATAAACTTCATCACCAACTTTGAAAGATTTTATTTTCGATCCAACTTTTATTACCTTACCAGCCATATCATGACCATTGATAACGGGTAATTTGTAAGGTAAGAAAATTTTGAATGCGCCAGTTTTTATCATTGAATCTAGTAGATTTACTCCAGCTGCATGAATTTCTACTAAAACTTCATTTTCCTTTATATTAGGAATTGAAATATCAACTAATTCTAAACGATTTTTTTTTCTATATTTTGTTACTTGATATGCTTTCATTTTTATAGTATTAATGGTTATTATTTAATTTAATTAACTCTTTTTCAGAATTAATTAAATTATAAGCTTTATTAGGCATTATACGATTTAGTGTGTATATAATTTTGCTTGCTCCAACTCGAATAGTATAATTATTTTGTTCCATTCCTTTGATTAAAGATTCAACTAATTGTTGTGTACTTATTTTTTTATCAGTTCTATCTTTTACCATGTCTGTATCAACTAGAGGAGGTAATAATTCAAATATTTTTACTGAACTGTTTATTGATTGTAAATGAGATCTTAAGGTTTTAGTATAAAAAGATAATGCAGTTTTTGATGCAGAATAAGTTGCTTCTGAAACAGAAGGAACAATACTAAGTATTGATGTTGTATTAATTATAGCAGATTCTGAACGAGATTTTAGCATTTCTATAAATAAATTATTTAGTCGAATAACACCAAAATAGTTTACATCCATTTCATAAATAGCACCTTCTAAGTGTTTTTTATTTTCACTACCTAAATTCAGTTGATTAATGCCTACTCCTGCATTATTATATAAAATATCAATTCCACCCAATTCTTTTATGTCATTAAAAAGTTGAATAGCATCTTCTTCTTTAGAAACATCACTTTGAAAAATGATTACTTGAGGAAACATTTTTTTAAAATCATTTAATTTTGATTTGTTTCGACCTGTTACAATAACTTTATTTCCTAGTTTTAAAAATTGACGAGTAGCTTCTAAACCAATACCAGATGTTCCTCCAGTAATAAGAATTGTTTTATTTGTTAAATTCATAATTATTGAAATAAATTTAATTAAATCAGTCGATTAGTTATTATAAAAATAATCGACTAATTACATTTTAATTTTGTGTTAGTTTTGAGATAGCTTCACCAATGGCTTTAGCATATATTTTTGTTTGACCGACTGGTATATCGAATAAATTATTTTCTAATCCAATAACTAATTCATCGGCAACTTCACTCGCAGGAATACCTTGTGCACCTCCAATTTCGGCTGAAAAATCTGTATTTACTAATGGGGGATATACTTCGTAAACTTGAATATTTTTTTGATTTTCATAAGTTTGTCTTAATGCTGTTGTATAGCTATGTAATGCAGCTTTAGATGCACCGTAAGTAGGGACTAACTTATGACTTCCATAAACTGCAATTGATGAAATATTTATAATGGCTGCTTCTTTTTTCTGAATTAAATGAGGTAATAATAATTCTGTAAAATGTATTATAGCAAAATAATTTGTATTCATTTCTATAATTGCTTTTTCATGAGCATTTGTTGTTTCATTTAATAGATATGAAAAAGCTGCACCAGCATTATTAATAATTATATTAACATCAGGATGATTATTTTTTAATTCGTTAGCTATTCGAATTCTATCTTCTTCTAATGCTAAATCTCCTTGCATTGCAATAGCATCATCTAATTCTAGTAAGGCATTTTCTAAACGTTCTTTATTACGCCCGTTAATTATGATTTTATTTCCTAGTGCATTTAATTTTTTTGCAATTGCTAAACCAATTCCAGCGCTTCCGCCACTTATAAATATTGTATTATTTGTTGTTTTCATTTGTTTATAATTTTTAGTTAAAATATATTGTTAATTTAGAGTAGGATAATCAATGTAACCTTCTTTTCCTGGAGTGTAAAATGTTTCTTTATTTGGTAGGTTCAAAGGAGCATCTTTTTTGTAGCGTTCAACTAAATCTGGATTAGCAATAAATGGAGCACCGAAAGATACTAAATCAGCATCTCCATCTTCTAACACTTTAGTTGCTGTATCTTTATTGAATCCTCTATTTATTATAATAGTACCATTGTATATTTTGCGAAAATATTTAGTAACTTCTTGTATAGCATATTTATTATTGCTAACGTCAGTAAATGGTTCTATTAAGTGGATATATGCTAAATCATATTCATTTAATTTATTTACTATATAAGTATAAGTTTCAATCGTTTCATCATCAACAGATATTCCCATAATTCCATCAAGAGATGGATTTAATCGTACTCCTACTTTTTTTAAATCCACAACTGTTTTTATTTCATCTAAAATTTCAAAAAGTATTCTAGCTCTATCTTCAGGATTTCCACCATATTGATCTGTTCTATTATTTGAATTTTTACTAAAAAATTGTTGTAATAAATATCCATTCGCTGCATGCAGTTCTATACCATCAAATTCGGCTTTAATAGCATTAATAGCACCTTGTTTAAAATCATTAACAGTTCTTTTTATATCATCAATCTTCATTGGTTGAGGAGCAACGGTTTGTTGTAAACCTTTTTCAGTAAAAACCTGTTGTTCTGGATTATAATCTGACGGAGCTAAAGGTAATTTACCTTCGTGTAAATCAGGATGAGAATATGCTCCAGTATGCCATAGTTGAGCAAAAATTTTTCCATTTTTATTATGAACGGCTTTAGTAGCCAATTTCCAACCTTTAATCTGTTGTTCTGTATAAATTCCAGGAATATTAATAGAACCTTTTGCTTCCTGACTAATAAATGTTCCTTCAGTAATTATAAGTCCTGCACTTGCACGTTGTTCATAATATGTCGCTGTTAATTCTGTAGCAACATTATCTTGATTATTAGATCTTGCTCTAGTCATAGGAGCCATTACTATACGATTATTTAGTGCTAAACCATTTTTATTATATGGCTCAAATAAGAATGTTTTTTCCATTTTAAATTTTTATTTGTAATTTTACTTGCATTTTGAAAGTGTAAATGTATAACATTTTACTTTTATTTTGCAAGTGAATTTTATATTTATGAAAAAAATTAAAAAAAGATCTGAATGTCCTATTAGTTCTTTCCTTGATATTTGGGGGGATAAATGGTCAATGTTAATTATAAGAGATTTAATGTTTTCTAAACAATGTACTTATGGAGATTTTATTAAATCAGATGAAAAAATTGCTACTAATATATTAGCATCAAGGCTACAAATGTTGGAAGAAGAAGGAATTATCATAAAATCTGAACATCCAGATAGTAAAGCAAAAGTATTATATAAATTATCTCAAAAAGGCATAGATATATTTCCTATAATGGTCGAAATAAATTTGTGGGCAGATAAATATCTTCAGTTATCAGACGAAAGAAAATTAATTATAGAAGAAATTAAAAAGAATAAAAATGCTTTTGTAAAAAAAGTAATGGAAGAAATGGAATCATAAAAAAACCTCTCTAATAAGAATTAGAGAGGTAAAAAAATAATAGTATTATTTTTTTAATTATAACCGGACATTCTCTGAGCGACAATATTTATTATTCGTGTATTATCGGTATCTGTTGCAGTATTTTTATTATCAACAATAATAAATATTGTCATTCTATACCATACGCCATCTACTACAAAATCTATTGTTTCCGTCTCTTGTGCTGGTATAGTTCCAGTAACAGCTGTACGAGCTGCTGACGTACTGATGTCATTGTATCCTAAGTTTAAATAAATTCCATCATCAGTATTTACATATCCACCAGGAGCTAATAAGATGTTACCTCCCATGTAATTTGTAACATTAGAAACAGCACTATACCATAATTTTATATTACTTGTTGTAGCATTATATATTCTAGGGATATTTGGATAAACAGCACCAGTTGTATTTGAAGATGCATTAAAATAAATATCAATTCTAATTTTCCCCATCAAAATACTTCCACCAGAAGAATTAGCACTTAATAATCCTACATACGAAGCAGGAATTTCATAATTAAAAAATTGAAACTCTCCTGGTTCAAGTGTTCTTGCACCTCCTACAACAGCATTACAAGTTTGACCTCCTATCGAAATAGGAAAAGTAGTAGTTGTTGGACTAGAAACAGTAGTAGTTCCTGAAACTGAATATATTAATTCTCCTGTACCTAAGTTAAAATTACCAGCGGTTAAAGTAGCAGTTAAACCATTAAGAGGACCAATTGTTTGTGCAGGATAGATACCTCCATTTCCATCAGTATATGGAACTGTAAGAGTACCATTAAATTCTGTTCCTAAAGTATAATTAATAGGTGAAAGTTTTACAGCAGAACACGTTATTGAATTAACAGAACCTGTATTTAATGTTTTTCCATCGAGTGTTTTCCATTGTGTACCATCCCAAAATACATATCCTGCATAAGTAAATGTACTTTCAGTACCTAAATTATAAACTAATAATCCTGTAGCAGGGGAAGAAATAGTTGTATTATCATTATATGATTTAAGAGCAACTCTTGGTCCTAAAAAACCTTTTTTACTTCCTGAAGCTAATTGACTTACATTTAATTCCATAATTGCTGAAGATACAGGAATTGCACCTACACCAACACTACCATCCTTCATAATGATAAAATCATCTGCAAGTTGTGCATCAGTAGGAGTTCCCGTTGTAGTGTTTGTTGTAGCTGTGGATGTTTTTCCATCTACATTAAAAAGTCCTTGAGGATTTTGTGTGTTTATTCCTACTTGTGCTTTTACGATAAAACTAAAGAGTACAAAGATGTAAAAATGTATTGTTTTCATTTGTTATAATTTACTGCAAATCTATTTTGAAGTATAAAATGATAAACAATATTATATCCTCTTATATCCTCTTGCGAGTGAAAGTGAGAGGGAGTATAAAAAGTTTAAATATTTAAAAACCATAATTTTGAGTCTTCTTCAAGAGGAATGCTTAATTTTTTTCGAAGACGATATTTTTTACTTTCTACAGATTTAATAGATGAATTTGTATAGAGTGCAATTTGTTTTGTAGTGAATCCGAGCTTTAACATTCCACAATATTTTAAATCAGAAACATTTAATTTACTAGATGATTGTAATTTTACTTTTTCTAAAAAATCAGGGAATAATTTTGATAATTTATCAACAAAAATAGAATCGTTTAATTGTAAAGAATCTATAAGTTCTTGTATGTTTTCAACTGATATATCTTCTTTATTTTGAATTTCTTTTAAATGATTTAATTCTTTATTCAAATTTTCAATCATTTGTTTTTTTGATACATTTTTATTTAATGAATAATAATAATTATTTCTTTTTTCTTCAAGAAATATAAAGTTTACAATTAAAAATAGAATCATGCAAGTAATATTTATAATAAATAAAGCATGCTCATACCCATTTAATTTTTTATTTATTTCCACTAATTTAAAATCATTAATAGCTGATATATAAAAACTTATTATGATTATAAAAATTAAGGAGTAAAAAATAAATTTATCTTCTTTAAAATTGAAAAAAATTGGTAATGCAGTCAGAAGAGGAAAATAAAAAAGAAAAACACCACTTTTTATTCCACAAAAAGAGGAAAAATAAGTTATAATAGCTGATAGAATGCAAAAAATAAAAGAAATAAAATAATTATTTGTTCTAAATTTTGTCAGGAATAAACTTAAACTAATGAATATTAAGAAAATAAATAAAAGAAAAAATCCTTCTTTGGTGAATCCTAAATAAATAAAATTTGAAAAGCCATGAATTAAAAATATAATAGCTGTTAAAGTTAGGTATCTATTTATTATTATTTTATAGTCTTTTTCTCTGTCAGAATCAGTTTTATTAATTCCTCTTAAAGAAATAAATTCATAAATTTTTAAAAATAAATCTTCAAAATAATTTATCAATTTCATAAAACAGGTTTAATTATTTATGTGTAACTCTTATTTTGGCTAAATTAATAAATTACTGATGCAAATTCAAAATAGCAATCTTGTTTTTAAATGGGTTTTAATTATGTTTATTTCTCTACAATAGTTCGGAAGGTAAGGTTAACTCTAGGAGTTTTAATTTTTTTGGTAGGAGGTAAGCGATGGAGCCAATAAGTTTGTGTAGTTCCTTTCATCACTAATAAACTTCCATGTTCTAAAAGAAGTTCTATTTTCTCTTTTGAGTCTTTGTGTTTAAAAGCAAATTTTCTTTCTGCACCAAAACTTAATGAGCCAATAGCACCATCTTTTTTTAAATCTTTTTCACCATCACTGTGCCAAGCCATTCCTTCGTCCCCATTGTGATAAAGATTCAGTAAACAAGAATTGTATGTTTCTCCTGTTTCTTTTTCAACTTTATTTTTTAGAATTAATAATTCTTCAGTCCAAGGTAAAGCATGTTTTGTGGTATTAGAATAGGTATATTCGAATGGTTTTTCTCCGTACCATGCAACTTTACGCTTTGTGATAATTTTTTTTCCAAAAACAACAGCTTCGTCATTTTTCCATTCAATACTATCAAGTAATTTTTTATAAAAAAAATCAGCTTCTTCTTTCGTTAAAATATGACCATAATAGTTTACAATACCATCTTTTGGTAACCAATTTATTGTTCCATCTATAGTTTGGTTAAATAAGTCGTAGTTCATTTTATATGAATGGATTTTTAATTAATGTTTACTCAATCAGGTTAAAATCTATTTTAATTCCATTGAATAAAGTATATTCTAATTTTATGAAACCATATGTTTCATTGAAATAAGAAATTAAGATACTTTTACCTATTTCTGATGTAGCAGAGGAATAAACTTTTAGAGATTTTAAATTTCCTAAAGGTGTTTTTATTATTTCTTCACCTATAATTTCGTAATTATACTTTAGTAATAGCCTATTTTCCCAAGTTCCCCATCTTTTATCCGACCAATAGTTTCCTATGCTCATAGCATCATTCCATTTGTAACCTATAGGTTTATTTAATATAATATATGGAAAAGGACAAGTTTCTAATGAACGTAAAAAACCAAATCTTGGCGGATGTATCCAAATATTTTGGTTGTTTTCTACTAACCCTGTTGAGGTTTTAAACATAAGATTTGGAATGCTATAATAACTAATTTCTGTTTGGTTTTTATTAGTTCTTCCTTCAAATAATTTTGGTTTTAGAACTTCTAATGCAATATTTTTTATGGCATCATTTGTAGAGGATGTAAGAGAATCAATATTTATTTTAGATAAATAATAGTTTTTATTATCTATTTTTATTTCTACATCAAAGTTATATCTATTTTTTATTTGGTAAATTTTATTGTTTTTATCAACTTTTGATTTTTCTATAAATACATTATCATATTGTTGAGAAATTACGAATGTTGAGAAAAAGAAAGGTATAAAAAGTAATTTTATATTCATGATTAATTTTTCTATACAATGTATGAATTTTTAGTTTAAAAACGTCGTATGTGCGGTACGGATAGTAGCGGCATCCTTTTCTAATTGGTCATTGAGCGAAGTTAAAATGCAGCAACGAATTATAAAAGATATAGCGAATAGCCGGTTAAACCGCCCAATAAAAATTAAATGTCATTATTAATTTTTGTTGCTTCCCAACCTATTATTGCTGTTTTTCGAGTATTTCCCCACATATAACCTCCTGTGTTACCAGACGATTGTATAACTCTGTGGCAGGGAATAAGAAATGCAATAGGGTTATTCCCAATAGCGGTACCAACAGCTCTAGATGCATTTGGGCTTCCTATTTTGTTTGCGATATTTCCATAAGTGGAAAGTTGTCCCAACGGAATTTTAAGCAAGGCTTCCCATACTTTTAGTTGAAAATCTGTTCCTTTTAGGTGTAATTTTATTTCTGATAACTTACTCCAATCATTTAAGAAAATATGTAAGGCTTGTTTGTGAATTGTATCTGCTTTTTGTAAAAAAGTTGCCTGGGGAAATTTTTCTTTGAGATGAAATAATGCTTGTATTTCATCATCATTAAAAGCTATATAACAAATTCCTTTTGGTGTTGAGGCAATGATTATTTTTCCGAATGGACTTTGGTAGAAATTGTAATGAATAATCAGATTTTTACCTTCATTTTTGTATTCGGCTGGTGTCATTCCTTCGATATTTATAAAAAGATCGTGTAAACGACTTGTACTCGAAAAACCAGTTTCGTATGCAGTATCAAAAAGTGTTGCTTGTTTTCCTTTTAATAGTTCTTTGGCGTATTGTACACTTATATACTGTAAGAATTTTTTTGGTGTTGTACCTGCCCATTCTTTGAATATTCGCTGAAAATGAAATGGACTTAAATGGACTTGTTCTGCAATTTCATCGAGTGTTGGTTGCTGTTTAAAATTATTTTTTATGTATTCTATTGCTTTTGCAATGCGAATATAATTTATGTTTTCTTGCTCGTTCATTGTTCAGAAATTATGGTACAAATATCATTGTATGAATGTAATTACAAAATCTGAAACTTGCTATTTTAATAATTCTTTGAATTCATTATTTTTTGTTTTTATGTCATGTTGAGCTTGTCGAAACATAAATTGTTAAGAAATTCATTTAAATAATTTTCTATTTCTTATAATTAGGAATAATTTTAAGAGAATCTACGAAAATAGTATCTTGATTTTCAATGTTAAAAGAACTGTTATTTTTTTCATATAAAAATGTTTTATAATCAGTTTTTTGATACTTATAAAATTCTGTAATGCTACTCGGATTTGCTTTGAATATAAAATTAGCAACGCTATCTATTTTAGAGTTTTTGACTAACTTTAGATTTATCTTTTTTAATTCTACCGAATCTATTTCAGAGTTTGGTAAAGGATTTAATTTATTTATGTTTTGTAAACTATCTTGTGTAATTGCAGTTTCTGCAATTGGTGGTGTTGGTATGGGATTAGTTTTAGGTAATATGAAGAAATAAGTAATTAACAAGCCAACTATAATCAATCCGAAAAATAAGCTCAAAATTTTAAAAATTGAAGAATTAGAATTTTTTGGCTGATGTTGAGATTGTGTTTTATTTTCATTAAAATGATAAAGCGTACTATTATTATTCTCTTTTTTAGGTAGATTAAAATTAGAAGAAACTTCAGGTTTTTTTAATGAAGAAATCAGTTGAAGTTCATCTTTATTTTGAATACTTTTTAAAAAGATATTTTTATTTTCTACATATAATTGTTGAACAGTTTCTAATTGTTCATTTTTTTGTAATAAATGTACAAGCTCATCTATTTTAGACGAAAAAATAGAATACTTTTGGTTGATTGTATTTAAATCAGTTTTTGAATCTTGAATTACTTTCTCGTTTTCTTTTTGTTTTAATTCATTTTGTTCAATCTGAATTTTAAGCTTTTCTACAAGAGCTTTTCTATCAACTTCTAAACTATTTTTTGCTTGTTGCAAATCATTTATTTTAGATAGAATTTCTTGTTTTCTTTTTTCTTTTACCTCATCAATTATTTTTTTAAAACCTTCTTCATCTGTTATTTCAAAGATTTTTTTCGAATTTACATATTCAGCAATTTCTTTGTCTTGTGTAAAATAAATTGTATCATATTCACTCAATAAATTCAATGATTTTTTGAAATATGATTGTAATTGATTTAATGATGTTAAGCAATAAACAACAAGAATTTTATTCGAATTTTGATTAAAATTGACACCATCAACCGTTTTAAGATTATAATTTATTTTATCAAAATCTTTAGGCTGAGTTACTGAAAAATCTTTTGAATGATTTACGACAAGTGTTTCATTATTCAAATTTTTTTCGATGAGGTTTTGATGAAAATCATTCAGTAAATTAATGCTAATACTTTCTTCAGTAATTTGATCAATAAAAGATAAACCAGAACCAATGAAAGAACCACTTCTATCAGAATTTGGTTCTTTGGCGTACGTATAAATCGTGTAAGAAATGATTTTATTTGCTCCTATGTTATCTTTTCGAATAGAATATAATTTTGTATTCGGAAATAACATAATTGCATTTGTATTCAAATCAAATTTTTTAATACTTTGTGCAATAGTTTTGTCTTCTAGAAACAAGAAAGATTGGTTAAACCCATTCGGGCTACCAAAAGTTCCAAAAACTGAAATAAAGTAATTGTTATTCATTAATTTTTAAAACTAAATTTTAAACGCTCCCAAAATGTACCTTCGTAATCTAAATCATAACCAACAATGTTTTTATAAATCCATTTAGACAATACTTCTGCTGTCGAAAGATTTAGTAAACTAATTTTTTCTTGCCCGCTAGAATTTGTAATACTACCAATCGTATAGTAAGATTTACTTAAACCATATGTATCTATTCGTTGGGCAGTCATTGGTAATCTATCGTAAATAAAATTATCTAGTTCTTCAGCACTTTCAACATCCATTTTACCAGATTTATCCCATTTAGAAATAACTAAAACAAGGTTAATTGCTTTTATGTTTTTCCCTTTTCTTTCTAATTCATCTATAAATTCGTTGATTAAAGCATCTTCTTTGTGAGCAGAATCATAACTTGTAACTACAATAAAAGTTAATGGAATATTGGCGTTCAAATAAGATTCTATACTACTATGATAATTTCCACCTCGTCTTATTTCATTATGATTTTCTCCCGATGTTTCAAGAAACGTAAGGTTAATTGGGTGTACTTTTTTTGATTTATTATTTGGCTCAAAAACTAAATCCAATCGAGTAACTTGATCGCGTGTTGTTCTATTAGGTAAAATACCTTGTCGAATATTTTCGAAAAAATCTGATAATAATACATTGGCTTCTTTAGAATTCGGTGTACCGATTCTTGGTCTAAGAACGCCAGCTTGCGATTTTAGATAATATAACATTGACGATAGAATTACAGATTTTCCCGATTCGGCAGTTCCGAAGAAAAAAATGAAATTACTATCTTTATTTTTCAATTCGTTTGATGTTCCTTTTGCCATTGGTACAAAATCATCATCACTTTTTTGATGATTATCAAAAGAAAAAGGTTTTAATTCTTCTTCATTATCAAAAGATAATGGTTTCAGATTTTCGTTATCATCCATCATAAAATTAGTTATTAGGGATTAAAGTTTTACCACTTCTTTTGTTATTAAACACACTACCTCCATTTCCATTGTTTCCATTATTTTTTTGGTCTGTAACGAGTAAAATAATAATTACGATAACAAAATCTAATAAAATACAACCAGCTAAAACCACAAATTGGTAAATTCCGAAGTTTTTAATAGCATGTTGAAATGCAAAACCAATTTTACCAACTTCTTGTGTTTGTGAAACAAGTGGTTGAAATTCAAATTTTTATTTACCAAGAACAGTTTGAGCTCTATTTCCTAGTTTGTTGTATTCTGATAATGATTCATCAATAAGAGCTTGTGATTTTTCGTCTTGTTCTTTTTTAGGTAAGATTAATAAATCCTGAATTTTTTTGTCCCATTTCACAGCAGCATTATCCAAATCTGTTTTCAAAGATCTTTCATCAGGAGATAAGTCAGAAATAATATTATCAATTTGTTTTCCCATTCTTTCAGCCAAATCTTCATAGTCGTTTACAACAGGAGTTAATAAATCAACTTTCTGACCAGTCAATTTTTCAATATCTTTTATAAGAGATTGTGCTCTTGTTCCAATTCCTAAATTTCCTGGATCCTTAATTTGTTCAATTAATTGTTTTTTCTTAATCTCTATATTTTGTGTCGTTTCTTTGTTGTATTTATAACTCAATTTCGACTCAACATTATTTTCTAAATCAGTGTATGATTTATCGATATCACGAAGCTCGGTTGTATAAATATCCGTTCTCATAAATCGAGTATACAAAGCATTAAAGTTTGCAATAAAACAAAAAGAAGCAATAAAAATATAAATCCCAACAAGACTGCCAGTTGGTTTACCTTCTAATTTCGCATTTCTTAGCATCCAACACAAGAAAAGCAATAATAATGATAATACTAAAGCAATAATAAATGATGCTGGCCCAAAAATTTGTTCTAAACCAAGCCAAGTTTGATAAAAACTTACGCTGATTAATAAGAGTGCAAGAATCCCCAAAAATAGGTCAGTTGGAGTAATCGATTTATTCATAATTAAATGTTATTTAGTATTTTGATAAAACAAAAATATAAAAATTAACGATTTGTAAATCAAAAGTTTTAATTATTATGAATAAATAAATAATTTGGTTAAATTGATATATTGTATTTATATTATGAATAGGCTTATAAAGGTTTGTTTATTTGAATATATTCAGAAGGTGTTATACCTTTTATTTCTTTAAATACTCTATTAAAAGTAGATTGACTTTTATAACCAGCATCTGTATATATAAATAAAAGTGTAACTTTTTCTAAATCTGTGTTTTGTATTAGTCTTATTACATGCTCTATTCTATGAGAGTTTATATAACTATTAAAATTATCAAATCCTTGATGTCTTATACATCTAGAAATATAACTACTATTAACTTTTATCATAGCACTTAATACAGAGATGTTTAGATTAGGATTTTTATATAATTCTTTTTCAGTCATTAGTATATCAATCTTTTTAAAAATAGTTTGATATTGTTCTAATTCTTTTTTATCTAAGGAAATTGGTAATTCTATTTTTTTTTGAATTTCAATTTCAGAAATTATTTCTAGACTTCTTATTTTATCTTTGTAATGAATCAAATGAGCACAAATTATAATGTTTGATATAAATAAAAATGTATCTAAAACTAAAACTTTTTCTTTTGAAATTCTTATATAAAAATTAGGAAATAAGAAAGCTAAAATAATGGTAATAAAAATTATTAGTAAAGAATAACTACTGAAGAATATAACTTCTTTTTTTGAAAAAAAAATGTAAGCTCCTAACGGAATAGGTACTAACCATACAAAAGAAGCAACAGAATAAGGCCAAAATTTTAATATAACAATTATATTGTATAAAGGAGCAATTAGTAAATAGCCTCTAACAATTTTTTGAACACAATAATTTTTTTGAAGAAAAAAACAAATTATTGTTAATGTCAATGTAGCAGATAACAAATAGATTCCCATAAAATTATCTTTTATATAAAATAAAAAATATAAAGAATAAAAGAAAAAGATAATACACATGAGATAAATATATCTATTTGTTAATTCTTTCTTTAATTCAACAATTTTTTGCTTTCTTAATTCAGTATTTATCATTTTTATAGCTAATTACAGTAAATGGTTTGTTTAATGGTTTGTTTTTTAATGCTTTATATTGGTATTAGTCAATTACAGTAAATTGTTTATACTTCATTAAAATCTTAAATTAATAGGTTATAAATTTGCTTAACAAATGTAAAACAAATAATTATTTATTAATTAAAATAAAAACATTACATTTACGCAACAACATGTTATAGAGTAACTTATATAGTACTAATGTAAGTTTTAAAATAGGATTAAATAAAAAAAATAACTTAATAATCAAATTATAATTTATTTAAACTTTAACCAAAAAATCTGAAGTATATGAAAAGAATACATTTATTATTTATGCTAATAGCTTTTAGCCTTTCAACTTTTGCTCAAGTGGGAATAAACACTGAACAACCTACTGAGTATACAGCTTTACATGTTTCTGAAAGAAATATCCTCACTAATTCTACTCCTGATTCGTATAATGGAATTATTATTCAACGCTACACGGAGGAAGAAAGAGATAATCAATTAACTCCTAATATGGGGACTAATCAAAATAGTTTAATGATTTACAATACAACAGAAGATTGTTATAATTATTGGAATAATATTGATAAGGAATGGAAAAGTTTATGTGGTTCTTTGGGAAAATCTCAATTTACTTTTGATTGTTCATCTATTTCAATTATAGGTTCTTACATAAAAGGAAAGTCTTTAACAAATTCTAATTATATAAACATACCTGTAACAGTTACTAAGCCAGGTGAATATAATGTTACAATAACAACAACTAATGGATATAGTTTTCAAGGAAAAGGAACTTTTCTTAATTCTGGAACATATACTATACAGGTTACTGGTCAAGGAACTCCAATTGAAGCACAAACTGATAATTTGACTATAAATGCAAATGACGTTGAAATAAGTTGTACACCTGTAAAAACAATTACTGTAATGTCAGCTTCTGGACAATATACATTAAGTTGTGGTTCAGCAATAGTTAATGGAGTTTATAAAGTAGGTACAGCACTTACAACAAGTAATACGATAACTTTACCTGTAAATGTAGCGACTTTAGGTAGTTATACGATAACGACAAATACCGTTGATGGAATTTCTTTTACGGGATCTGGAGTATTTACAGCTACAGGAAGTCAGAATGTTACTTTAAATGGGACAGGTACACCTACTTCAACTACAACAAAAAAAATGACAATTACATCAGACAGTCAAGGGGCAGTTTCAACTACATGTAATGTGGATGTAATTGTTGTAATACCTGGAAAAAGATTATTAACAATAGGAAATTCTCCTAATGGTTATGGTTACAATTTTTCAGGTACAGCCGCATCAAATAAATTAATTACAACACCAGCTAATTATGGAGCTTTAGCAAATAGTGTTGTAAAATATGATGGTTGGACTCAAATTATAAATGGAGGTGGATCTCCAAATGCTACTCAGCTTACTAATTGGACAACAGGAAGCGATCCTGTAGATATTATTGTTATAGGTTTTGATTGGGGAGCAAGTACTGCAGAAGCTCAGGTAATAGCAAACTATTTAGCCAAAGGAGGGGTAGTATTAGCTTTTATAGAAAGTGGTACCGGTTCACAAAATATTTTAAGAGCTGTTTTCGATGGATCTGTTACTACAACTTCAGTTAATTCTGCAGGAGCTTTATATAAATTACCATTAACTAATGATGCTATTTTAAATGGTCCTTTTGGTGATATTAGAGGAATGCAATGGGGAGAAGATGCTTCTTCTACTGAATATGCACTTGGATTACCTACAAGTGGAATAACAGTTTATTCAGGTGATACAAATATCTCTACAGCAACACCTACAGGAAATGTTGGTCGTGTTACGGGGTTTAAGCATAATACGTTAAATTTCATTTGGATGGGAGATGGAGGTTTTAACTCAAATGATGGAGGTACATCAAATACTATCTGTCCATTTTATTTAAATAGTAGTAACTTCCCTATTCCCAAACCTAATTATGGAAATGGTGCTACAGCATATAGAATGAATGTTTATAATTCAATTTTTACAGCTAATGCTTTTGCTTGGGCTATAGAAAGAGCTGAACATAATGGAATAAATACTAAATAATTAAATAAAATTTATTTAGGCTCAATAGTTGCAGAAAAATCTGCAACTATTTTTTTTTAAATAAAAGTTATCATTTATATTATGTTAGAGTATATATTATTTTATAGAATAACTCTTTTACAACATCTTATTCCATATTTATTAGTGTCATGTTGTTTTTATTTTCTTTTTTATTTTCTTTTGAAAAAAAAAATGACCTATAAAAAAATACAACAAAAAAATACAATAAATAAAGATATTATGCGAGAGTTTTTATATTCTCTATTGAGTATAGTTTTTTTTGCATTTTTTGTAACTGTAATTTTTAAAACATCACTTATTAACTATAGTTTTTTATACACAAATATTAATGAACATTCAAAATTATATTTTTTATTCACTATATTTTTATGTATTCTTATTCAAGATACTTGGTTTTATTGGATGCATAGGTTGATGCATATTAAAATAATATTTAAGTATATACATATTATTCACCATAAATCTATAAATCCAACACCATTTTCAGCCTATTCTTTTCATCCCATAGAAGCATTTATAGAATCATCAGTTTTTTACATTATTTTATTTATAATTCCTATACATCCTCTTGCTGTTTTTATTGCGGTTAATTTATCTTTATTAATTAATGTTTACGGTCACTTAGGTTATGAAATTTTTCCTAAAAAAATAACAAAAACATTTTTGTTTAAAATAATAAATACTTCTGTACATCATAATATGCATCATAGAAATATTAAAGGAAATTATGGTTTGTATTTCAGATTTTGGGATAAATTAATGGGCACAGAATTTAAAGATTATGAAAAAAAATTTAATGAAGTCGTTAATAAAAATATAGATAATAGTTAGTTAATAATATTTAAATTACTATTCTGGTAAGTAATTTAAATATTATTAAAAAAATTAGACTAAGTAATAAACTTATAATCAACAAAAGTTAAAATACTAATTCATATATTAATTTATTTTAAAAAATCTTTCTGTTCAAATTCAGGATTAGGATATTTATAAAATCCTTCGCCTGTAGATGTTCCTAATTTATTTTTATCAATAAAATTATCTTTAAAGTATTCAACAACTTTTATTTTTAGAGGATCTTTAGTAGAATCTGCTTCCAATTTATTTATATCATAGACAGTAGTTAAACCTACCATGTCTAGTATAGCAAAAGGTCCCATAGGAGCACCAGTTGCAACCATCCATGTCTTATCAATAGTTTGGGCATCTGCAACATCATTAACTAATAAATTTGTTGCAGCATCCAATAAAGGAACAAGAAGAGAATTAAGCACATAAGCAGGCTGTTCTTTGTGCAATTCTATAGGAATCATTCCTATAGCTTTTGCAAATTCAACAACTTCATCATAAACACCTTTATCAGTTTTGGGATGACCCATAATTTCAGCAGTATTTCGTTTCCATATTTGATTTGCAAAATGAAGAGCTAAAAATTTTTCTGGACGACCAGTAACATCAGCAAATTGACTAGGCAACAAAGTAGATGAATTAGTAGCAAAAATTGTTTTTTCTGGTGCTACTGCTCTTAGATTTTCATAAAATGAAATTTTAATTTTAGGATTCTCAGGAACAGCTTCAATGACCAAATCTGCATCTTTTACAGATTCAGCTAAATTAGAAGAATAATTAAGATTCTTTAAAGTTGCATTTATTTGTTCTTCACTTGCATTGATATCACTTTTATAACTATTAGCTAAACCATTAAATTTTGTTTTAGCTTTTTCTAAAACTTCATCATTTATATCATAAACAATTACTTTAAACCCATGAAAAGCTGTCTGAAAAGCTATTTGATAACCTAATACACCACTACCTGCAACTGTTACATTTTTAATACCCATAATATTATTTTTTTACATAATTTAGATTATAATATTTACTTGTACTACAATCAAATTTAATACCTAATTAGTTGATTGTTAATTTTAAATGGTTAAAAAATATTTATGTGTATTGAGATTATTTTTTATCAAGAATCTTGTTGAAAAATAACCAATCTCCTAAATTAAAATTTCGAAGAATACTATCGTTTTTATATTTGTTGTTGAGGATGAATAAAGTTGTATTAATTGTTGGATGTTTAGTAGTATCTACTTTTATATTATTTTCTGAAACTTCTAAATCTAATTTCAATGTATTTTTTTTGTTATCGTATTTTGAAGAAATTGCTAATAAATGGTCTTTTAATTCCCAAAAATAAACAAAGTACGACCCAAAAAAATCATATTCTTTTACAATTGCTTTACCATGTTTTTGTTCTATAAAACTCAAAAGTTGTTTGAAATCATTTGTTCCTTTGCTTTCGTTTAAAGCTACTAATGCCATAAAATCTCCTTCGAAACTTTTAGTCATTTCAATTTTTTCAAAATGCATTTTTCCATAATAACCTAAATTATCACTATTCTTCCAACTTCCCATATTGTACTGAATACCAATAGGATTTTCACGATTATAATAATCATAATTATAAGGGGCATTATATATAGTGTCTATTTTAATCCATTTGAAATTGTTAAGTTCAGATAATTTTTCATCCAATTTCTTAATTTCTTTTTCAGTATGTTTTTTTTCGCGTATTTTTTCTATTGTTAAATCTTTTTGTTCTTCATATTTTTGTTCTTTCTCTATTTCATTGGCATAGAATTTAGCAACATTAAAGTTTAAATTAAACTTTTCTAAGTTTAACTTATCTTTTCCTAATTCTGTATTTTGTCCACAAGATTGTAGCGAAAAAGTAAATATAAATATTAGTAAGATTAGGTTTTTCATGTTGTTATTTTAATTTATAAAAGATATTTATATTTAGTAAAATGATTAAATAATTATAATTTCTAACCTGTTGTGCATTTTGAATTAAAATTCGTCAATTCGAGTAATTTTTCGGAATAAAATGTAGAAAAATTGTATCGAGAATAGAATTTTATCTTCAAAACCTTTTTTCTCAATACAAAACTCTTACAGAATTCCACTCTAAATGACGGTTTTGTTAATAAAATAAACAAAATGCACAACATGTTAATTTCTAATTTATGTAATTACTGTTATTTACTAATTTTAGTTTTTATCTCAAAATTACAGTTGTACAACAGTTACTGATGTTAACGTTAGTCAATGTTTTTTTTTTTCTAAGTATTCAATATAACACTCAAGATTTCCTCGAATTTTGTCAAAAATTTTTGGTAAATATGGAATTATTGATTTAGTATTTAATTCTCCTTCAAATCCAAAACCGTGATATGTATTTAGATAACTAATAATGTTTTTCTTGTCAATTTCTTCTAATTTATCAAATATATTTTCATTTTGATAATCATGAAAATTTGACAAATGGATAAAGCCGCAACCAAATTTATAAACATTTCTTGTTCAACCATTTAATTCATCTGCAAGCTCTACCATTACTTTATCAGTAATTTGGGTTTTACCAATTTTCCATTTTTTTCCTTCAAAAGTCTGGTTTATTAGTTCTGTTCTAACACTAACAGGTTGATTTAGTAAAAATAGGATTCTAACTAAAGTATCTATTTCTTGTCTCAATACAGATATTGTTTGCCCATATAAATTTGATTGATATAAGATTTTGAATGCATTTTTATTTTCTTCAGAGCGTTTTCGAGCAATGTTACAAAATTTCTGAGTTTCGTTCATTTATATGGTTTTTTGCGGAGTATTACAACTAACGGGAAATGCATTTGACAGTAAATGGTGTACAAACATTCATTTAGCCTTGACCAGCCATTTTGCAAAACTTATGTTATCTATAGTCTTTTTACGAATAAATTGATGGATTTGTAATAATTCCAGCAATAATGTTTGATAATGTATTAATTCCAAAATCTTTTAGTTTTGAACCAATACTTTTCTTTTTCTCTTCAGTAGTTTCTTCGGAATCTAATATATTTTGAATTTCTTCAAGTTGATTTCCATTTAATTCTTTTCTCAATTCTTCAATAATAATACTCAAATTAACAGTTTGGGTATTTTGTTGATTTTGAGTAATATTAAGATTCAATCCTTCTTTTTCTCCCGTATATATTTGGTTTGGGTTTCCTAAAATTTCTAACTCAGTTATGCAAGCATTTAGTATTGCTCTTGCTCTTTCTTTAACAGTTTGAACATAATAAATTGTTGGTCCATTTAATGAAACACGACTTTTTAATTCAATTTTTTCAATCTCTTCTATTTTTTTACTTTTTTGTCCAAAAATTGTTTCGAGTATCGAAATTGTAGCACTTTTCCAAGCCTCAACACCATAAGATCGTTCATTAACTGTTGATTCATTAGTTCCAATTTTTTCTACTTCTTCAAGTTGTCTTTTTAACAATAAAATGTATTTGTCATTCATATGATTTAACTGTGTTTTTTAGAAAGATTACAATTAATTTATATACCTCCGTAAATATAGTATATTTTTATTAATCAATATATTAATTATAAGAGTTTTGCGGTACGGATAGCAGCGACATCCTTTTATAAAAAATGGAACTTCTTACAAAATAAAAAAGTCCCATTTGTTTATCAAAGATACAGCGAATAGCCGTGTCAACCGCCCAAAGAAAAAATAGCTTAATCGTTGTGCCATTCGCCACGGTGCGGAATTAAAGCATCGCGTACCTGTATCATTTCCGATTCTACAACCACCAAATAAGCAACCGCATATTCTGGTTCTACCTCCACAAAATCAGAAAGTGTACTTTGTAGTTTTTCTTTCTCTGCATATTGTTTCAGATGAATTGCATGATGTTTGGCTGTTGGTATTGCGTCGGGACCATAGAAATCCCAGATTAATTTTAATTTTTTTTCCATTTTATATTTTATCAAATGATGTTTTGATTCCTTTTATCAAAGCAGAACTGAAACCTTGGTGTTCCATTTCATTAAGTCCTGCAATGGTGCAACCTTTTGGAGTTGTTACTTTGTCTATTTCTTGCTCTGGATGCAATCCGTTTTCTATTAACAATTCTGATGCTCCTTTTACTGTTTGTGCAACTATTTTTGTGGCTGTTTGTGCATCGAAACCTATTTCGATTCCGCCTTGTATCATAGCACGTATAAAACGTAAAACATAAGCAATTCCACAAGCACCAACTACAGTTGCAGCATTCATCAGTTCTTCGTTAATGAAAATTGAATCTCCAATAGTATCAAAAATAATTTTTACTTCGTTGCTTACTTTTTCGTCTTTTGTGTTTCCACAAATACAAGTGATAGATTCTTCTACCGCAGCAGCTGTATTTGGCATTGCACGAAAAATATTAATGTCTTTCCCAATTATATTTTCGTAGGTGTTTAGTGAAACGCCAGTTGCAACAGAAATAAGAGTTTTGGCTGAGGTAAAATCGTCTTTCAGTTTTTGTAAAACTTCTTCAACCTTGAAAGGTTTTACACATAATAGAATATAATCTGCCTCTTTTACTGCAAACTGATTATCCTTGGTAATCGTTACACCTAGTTTTTCGAGATGTTGTAGCTGAGCTAAATTATTTCTTGTGGCAATAATCTGTTCTGCTCGGAAGGTATTTTTCTTGATTAAGCCTTCTGCAATAGCAATCCCAAGATTTCCTGCTCCTATAATAGCAATTTTTTTCATAGTAGTGGTTCTATATTAGTTTTGTGTTTGTTGTAATTGTTTTGTACTTACGGCATATAATCCCAAAAATGTTAATAATCCGTTGACTACAATAAGTTCTACACCAATTCTGTAATCGGTAAAATTAGTCACAGATTCGTTGATGATATAAGTGAATAATGGTGCTAATACTGCAACGGTTACAATAGCATATTTTTTGTAAATGTTTCGTTTGGTTAAAATTCCGAATGCAAACAAACCTAACAATGGTCCGTATGTATAACCAGCAATTTCCATGACCAAATAAACAATTGATTTGTTATTGATTACCTTAAAAATCATGATTAAAATAAAGAAAATAATTGTAAATACTAAATGTACACGAATTCTGGTTTTCTTTTTTTCTTTTTCGGTTTTGTTTTTGTCTTCATTCAAGTTCAATAAATCGACACAAAAAGAACTTGTAACAGCTGTTAATGCTCCATCTGCCGATGGAAAAAGAGCAGAAATAAGTCCGATGATAAATATAATTGCAATAATCATAGGAAAATGATGTCCTAATAAAGATAAGGCAGGGAACATATCGTCTCCCATAATATTTTGTCCACCTTGTTGCATAAAGAAACCATCTGTCGTATAAAATCCACCTTCGCTCATGGCATAGATATACAATAATCCACCAAGAAATAGGAAAGCTAAATTCACGATAAGTAATGTTCCCGCAAAGGTTAGCATATTCTTTTTCGAATTATGTAAATTATCTACAGAGATATTTTTTTGCATCATTTCTTGGTCCAAACCAGTCATTGCAATGGTTATAAACATTCCACCCAAAATTGTTTTCAGGAAATAAGTTTTAGAATTTGGGTCAGAATTGATGAAATGAGTATAATTTTTTGCTTGCATAATATCGTATGCTTCACCTACACTAAGGTTAAGATGAGATAGAATAAACCATATACAGGCAATTAAACTAATAATCATAAACGATGTTTGTAAAGTATCTGTAACTACAATTGTTTTTACTCCACCTTCAAACGTATACAATAAAATCATTAATAGTAAAATAAATGTTGTTACCCAAAACGGAACACCTAAATTGTCTAATAAAAAGATTTGTAAAACATTTACAACAAGATACAAACGTGCTGTAGCTCCAATCCCTCTAGAAATAATAAAGAAAATAGAACCCATTTTGTGTGCCTCTACATTAAAACGTTTCCCGAGATAGGTATAAATAGAGGTTAAATTCATTTTATAATAAAGTGGTAATAGAATTCCTGCGACAATAAAATAACCCAAGAAAAAACCAATCACCATCATATAATACTCGAAACCACCATATATATATTCTGTTCCTGTCAGTTTACCAACAGTTCCGGGAACGGAAATAAAAGTTACACCACTTAAACTTGTTCCTATCATTCCGAAGGCAACCAACCACCATTTACTTTTTTTGTTTCCGTTAAAAAAAGATTGATTGTCGGAATTACGACTTGTAAAGTAAGAAATGACTAAAAGCCCTACAAAGTATAGGATTACACAAAGTAGTATAATTGTTGAATTCATAATTTATTCTAGTAAATAATTTCAAATTTAAACTTTTTTGTAGATAACAGCCTATATTATTTTTACAGAGATAAAATTGTAAATTTGTAATCTATTATTTTTTAAAATACATGAATTATCCAAGTAAGGTTTTAGAACGAGCAGTAGAAGAAATGTCGAATTTACCAGGAATAGGAAAACGTACAGCTTTACGACTGGTTTTGCATATGCTAAATCGTCCAAAATCTCAAACAACAGCTTTGTCCGAAGCACTTTCTCATTTGGTAGAAGATGTCAAGTATTGCGAACATTGCCATACAATTTCTGACGAAGAAATCTGCGAAATTTGTAGTAATCCATTACGTGACGAAACAACAATTTGTGTGGTAGAGGATGTACGAGATGTTATGGCGATAGAAAATACAGGACAATTCAGAGGACAATATCATGTATTGGGAGGTAAAATTTCTCCAATGGAAGGAATTGGTCCAGACCAATTGAATATCGCAACATTAATTCATCGTGTAAAAAATGAAGATGTAAAAGAAATAATTTTTGCATTAAGTTCTACGATGGAAGGAGACACGACGGTATTTTATTTATATAGACAGTTAAAAGACGTAGATGTAATTTTCTCTACCATTGCAAGGGGATTGGGCGTTGGTGACGAGTTAGAATATGCAGATGAAGCTACATTGGTTCGTTCTATTCAACATCGTATCCCTTATTCAGAAACTAAGTTTTAATTTTTTAGGGCAATCCCTTCGGGTCGCGCTTTTTGTTACAATCTTTTTATTTCGCTAGAATGCTACATAAAAAGGATTTTCACGTCAATCGCTATTGCAGATTAAGACTTATTTTCTGTCAGATAGAGTGATTTTCGCAGAAAATTACAATTTGAATTTATTATGTCATGTTGAGCTTGTCGAAACATAGATTCTTTATAAATTTCGTTTCTGTCAGATAGAGTGGTTTTCGCAGAAAATTGTATCGAAATCTAAGACAGAAAACAAATTAATTAAAATAATATTCCAAAAAATCTTTACTTATTTTTCGATATTAAATTCTAATCGAATTTCACTCAAAATGACAGATTTTCTTTCTGTCAGATAGAGTGGTTTTCGCAGAAAATTGTATCGAGATTTGAGATAGAAAACAAATTGATTAAAATAATATTCCAAAAAATCCTTACTTATTTTTCGATACAAAACTCTAATCGAATTTCACTCAAAATGACAGATTTTTTTTCTGTCAGATAGAGTGATTTTCGCAGAAAATTGTATCGAAATCTAAGATAAAAAACAAAATTAATTAAAATAATATCCAAAAAATCTTTACTTATTTTTCGATACTAAATTCTAATCGAATTTCACTCAAAATGACAGATTTTTAGTATATTAAGAAATGAAAAATTATTATGTATACATTATCGAATGCTCTGATAAATCATTTTATGTTGGAGTTACAAATGATATTCTTAAAAGATTTTCGGAACATCAAAATAATAATGACTACAAATCATATACTTTTAATAGAAAACCTTTAAAATTAGTATTTTTTACATCTTTTAGTAATATTGAAATGGCAATTGAAAAAGAAAAACAAATCAAGAAATGGTCACGAAATAAAAAAATAGCATTAATAAATGGTAACTATGAAAATTTACCTAATTTATCAAAAAAGAAATTTTAATTTTTCTGTCAGATAGAGTGGTTTTCGTAGAAAATTGTATCGAAATCTAAGGCAGAAAACAAAATTAATTAAAATAATATCCAAAAAAATACTTACTTATTTTTCGATACTAAATTCTAATCGAATTTCACTCAAAATGACAGATTTTCTTTCTGTCAGTCAGATAGAGTGATTTTCGCAGAAAATTGTATCGAAATCTTAGACAGAAAATGTTATTAAATAATTTAGATACAAAACAGATCTATCATACAATTAACATCTTTTTGTGTTTTTATTGCTAAGTAAAAATCGTAAATTAGTAATAAATAAAACTTTAGTCGATTATTAGTTGTTTTTTAATGTTATTTCATTGATTTAAAACAAATAATGATCGTTTTTTGAGTTTAATAAAAAGTATAAAAAACATGAAAAAAATATTTATCATAAGTACACTAATTGTAGTGGGAATTATACTTGCTAGTTTTAGTTGTAAAGAGAAGAAAGATAATCAAGTCAATAAAAAAAGTGAACATATTATGAGTAATTCAGAAAGAGAAATATATTTTGCAGGTGGGTGTTTTTGGGGGACAGAACATTTTTTTCAACAAGTTCGAGGTGTTACCAATACAACTGTTGGTTATGCGAATGGAAAAATTGAAAATCCATCGTATGAGCAAGTTACAACCGGTGAAACTGGTTTTGCAGAAACCGTAAAAGTAACGTATGATCCTAAAGTTGTTGATTTGGGATTGTTGATTGATTTATATTTTAAAACGATAGATCCTACAAGTCTTAATAAACAAGGTAATGATGTAGGAACACAATACAGAACTGGAGTTTATTATACAAATCCTGATGATAGTAAGATTATAGACGAAAAAATAAAAGGATTAGAAAAACAATACAATCATAAAATTGTTATTGAACATGAACCTTTACGTAATTTTTATGATGCTGAAAGTTATCATCAAGATTATTTAGTGAAAAATCCTGGAGGGTATTGCCATATAACACCAAATATGTTTGAGATTGCTCGTAATGCGAATCCTGCTCCAAAAGGAAAGGTAGAATATGCAAAAAAAGACGATGCAGAACTTAAAAAAGAATTAACTCCATTACAATATGAAGTTACACAAAATAATGCAACAGAAAGACCATTTGCAAATGAGTATAATGCTGAGTTTAGAGAAGGTATTTATGTAGATATTACGACAGGAGAACCTCTTTTTATTTCAACGGATAAATTTGAATCAGGTTGTGGTTGGCCAAGTTTTTCAAAACCAATAAGTGAAAATCTTATAGAAGAAAAAACGGATAACACTTATGGTATGAAAAGAACAGAAGTGAGAAGTAAAACAGGAGATGCTCATCTAGGTCATGTTTTTGATGATGGTCCACAAGATAAAGGAGGATTAAGATACTGTATTAATAGTGCTTCGTTAAAATTTATTCCAAAAGATGAAATGAAAGCTAAAGGTTATGAAAAGTATTTGACATTATTAGATAAGAAATAGATAATTTTTTTATATAAAATGGATTAAAAAAATAAAAGAGGTAGATATTTTTTCTACCTTTTTTTATGAAGAATATATTTAACGTTTTTTGTGATGAGTTAAAAACTATAAAAGCTTTACTTTTGTAATATGATAGCAGTGATGATGGAACAAATGAAATTAAAACAAATGATTCAAAAAGAAGAAGATCATAATTTATCTTTTCGAATATTTGAATTATCTATTGACAGAATAAATGATTATTCTAAACCCCATCAAAAAGATCATTTTTGTGTTTTAATTCCAGAATCAGGTAATTTAGAATTATTGATAGAAGATAAATTACATGTTCTAAAAAAAGGAAAAGTCTCTGTTATTTTTCCAGAACAAGTACATTCTATTACTAATTATTCTGAAGATGTTACAGGAAAAATAATATTATTTGAAGAAGTTATGTTCTGTTCTGATATTTTAAAAAATGAACTAAGTGCATACAATGTTAACTTATCAAATCAATTAAATTGTACTGTTCTTCCTATCAAAGATTATCAAGAAAAAATACATATTGTTTCTTTAGTCAAAGAGATATACGAGAATCCAAGTCAAATCAAGAAAGAGCAGGCTCGTTTTTATATTAAAATTTTGTTGTTATCTCTTATAGAATCTATTCATGGTCAGCATCCTGTTTTAGGACAACATACAAATGATCAGCCATTATATATTCAATTCAAAAAAATGTTGAATGAAAGTTATAAAGAAGAAAGAACAGTACAATATTATGCTGATAAACTTTTTATAACGACAAAAAAATTGAATTCAATAACAAAGAAAAGTTGTGGAGAAACGGCAATTAATGCAATTCATAATCGTATTTTAACAGAGATTAAGCGGCAATTAATGTTCGCAGATATTTCTCACAAAGAAATAGCTTTTGACTTAGGTTTTAATTCTCCAGCGGCTTTAAATAAATTTGTAAAAGCTAAATTAAATCTTACTCCAACACAATTACAACAAGAATTGGCACAAAAGTATAATACATAGTCTTGTTTGTATAACATTTGCTTTAACGTTCACAACTAATTTTGCATTAGAAAAATAAATAAGAACAATATGAGCAAATTATTTGTTGCTGGTGAAGTATTTCACGGAGCAGGATCATTAGAAGAATTAAAAAATATAAAAGGTAAAAAAGCTATTATCGTTACAGGAGGAAGTTCTATGAAAAAGAGTGGAGCTTTGGATCGTGCAATTGCTTTTTTAGAAGAAGCTGGTTTAGAAACTAAAGTTTTTGATGGAGTAGAGGAGGATCCTTCTTCTGCAACAAGTTTCAAAGGAGCTGAAGTAATGAACGAATTTCAACCAGATTGGATTATCGGTTTAGGTGGTTGTTCTGCAATTGATGCAGCGAAAATGATGTGGGTTTTTTATGAGCATCCAGATGCTAGTTTTGATGCTATGACAAAACCATTTACAGTTCCTACATTAAGAAATAAAGCTAAATTTATTGCTATTCCTTCTACAAGTGGTACAGGTACAGAAACTACAGGTTTAGCTGTTATTACAGATAGAGAAAAAGGAGTAAAATATCCTATCGTTTCTTATGAATTAACACCAGATATCGCAATTGTTGATGGAGAAATTTGTGCTTCTATGCCTGCGCATATTACTTCTAACACAGGATTGGATGCATTAACACACTGTGTTGAAGCTTATGTTTCTAATATTGAAGATAACTATGCTGATGTTTTAGCTAAAGGAGGTTTAGAAATTGTTTTTGATAACTTACAAGAGGCAGTAAACAATCCTACAAACATTAAAGCTCGTCAAAATATGCATGACGCATCTTTTATGGCTGGATTAGCATTTAACAATGCATGGTTAGGAATTGTACATTCATTATCTCACCAAGTTGGTGCATTATACGGTATTCCTCATGGTGCTGCAAATGCAATCTTTTTACCAAACGTAATTCGTTACAATGCAAAAGTTTCAACTCGTTTCCCAGATTTAGCAAAAGTTATAGGAAAAGAAACAGCTGAAGATTTAGCACAAGCAATCGAAAAATTACGTTCTGATGTAAATAATATTTCTTCAATCAAAGAATTTGGAATTTCTAAAGAAGATTGGGAGAAAAACTTAGATTATATTTCAAACAATGCATTAGTTGATCCTTGTACAGGTTTCAACCCAAGAGTTCCAGTTTTAGAAGATTTAAAAGCTATCTATAACGCTTGTTACGAAGGTGTTGTTTTTGAAGGATAAGATTATTCTGAAAAATATTTATAAAAGCTGTCCTTTTTGGGCAGCTTTTTTTATTGATTAAAAAAGATATAGCGAAAAAGCACGGACCGAAGGTATTGCCCCAAAAAAAAAGTGTTCTTTATAAAGAATAAGGTAATTATGAATTGCTTTTAAAAACAAAAAGAGATTTCTATACGAAATCTCTTTTTGAATAATTAATTATATTTTATTGTTTTATGCTCTGATGTGCAAGTCGAATGAAATTCTATTAAAATAATTAAAGTTCTTCGACAAGCTCAGAATGACATTTTATTATAAATAAAAACTCATAATAGAAATGTAAACAATGTTATTTATAATTTTAGTTGAATAAAAATTATTTTTCAATTTTTACTCTCCATTGGTAAGGGTCTTCAACCAAACCATATTGGATATCTTTTAATTTCTTTTTTAATGATAAAGCAAAAGATTCTTCTTCTGGTAAATCTGCTAATTGAGCTCTTTCATCACCAAAACCAATTGCGTTATATTGTGTAATAACTACTGCTGTTCCACATCCGAAAACTTCTTTTAATTCTCCAGATTTGTAAGCATCGTATAATTCTTGTACTTCTACAGGACGAATTTCAACATCGTATCCAGCGTCTTTTGCTAAAGTTAAAACAGAATCACGTGTAACACCATTTAAAATTCTTTCAGAAGTAGGAGCTGTTAATAATTTATTTCCGATACGAACCATTACGTTCATTGTACCTGCTTCTTCAATATATTTGTGACTAATAGAATCTGTCCAAATAATTTGGTCATATCCTTCTTTTTGTACTTCTGCAGCTGGGAAGAAAGATGCAGCGTAGTTTCCACCACATTTAGCGAAACCAACACCACCTTGTGCAGCACGACTATAAAAATCTGCAATTTTTACAGATAATGGTTTTTCATAATAACTAGGTGCATAAGCTAATAAAATAGCAAAAATATATTCGTTAGCAGCTCTAGCAGAAACAGTTTCTTCTGTAGCGAACATTACTGGACGAATGTAAAGAGATGTACCATAGTTTTTAGGAACCCACTGGCGATCGATATCAACGATGGTTTTTAAACCATCAATAAAAATTTCTTTAGGAACTTCTGGCATATTAAGGCGAGAAGCTGATAAATTAAAACGCTCAAAGTTTTTTTCTGGACGGAAAATAAAAACTTCATCATTTTCATTTTTATAAGCTTTCATTCCTTCAAAAATAGTTTGTCCGTAGTGGAAAGACATTGCTGCAGGAGTTAAAGAAATAGGTCCATAAGGTCTAATTTCTGGCTCGCTCCATTTACCATCTTTGTAATGAGCGATTAACATGTGATCAGAAAATTCACTTCCGAAAGCCTTCGTGTCGAAAACTGAATCGTTGAATTTTGATTCAGCTACTTTTTTTATAATCATTTTGCGTTAAATTTTGCTTGTTGCTGTATCAAAGATACATTTTATTTGTTCTTTTTCACAATAAAAAATGATAACTTTAGACGATGAAAAGAATAATTCAAGAGACAGAAGATGGCTCTAAAACTATTTTTATAGAGGATTTAAATGAGACGTATCATTCCAAGCATGGGGCTGTACAAGAGGCCTTTCATGTCTTTATAAATAATGGCTTAAAATATTTTGAATCTGATAATGATTTGATTAGAATTATTGAAATAGGTTTAGGAACAGGGCTTAATGCTTTTATTACTTTACTAGAAGCTGAAAAACTTCAGAAGCCAATAGAGTATGTTGGAATCGAAAAATACCCTGTGTTGGATGAAGAATTTCAATTGATTAATTTTTTTGATGATGTTTTTAAATTTTATCCTGAGTTTGAAGATAGAAAAAAGGAATTTATAGAATTTTATCATCAATTATTTTATTCACAATGGTCAAGTTGGAAAACAATTTCTCCTTATTTTAAAATAAAAAAAGTAGAAGAAGATTTTTTTAATATACAAAAAATAGGTGAACAAAATTTTGATTTAGTTTATTTTGATGCATTTGGTTCTCGTGTTCAACCAGAGTTATGGGAAAAAGAATTATTAGAAATAGTAGATTCTGTGATGAATGAAAAATGTATTTTTACAACTTACGCAGCAAAAGGTTCTATAAAAAGAGGACTTAAAGATTTGAGTTATAATGTTAATAAATTCCCTGGACCTCCTGGAAAAAGAGAAATGATGGTAGGTTTTAAAAATATAGATTTATAGTAGGCATTCGCTTTAGTACTTTCTTACAAATATTTGTAAATTTGTCGCCGAAAGCTTTTTTAATATCTTTCGAATTTTAAATATGACAAATTATATTGAATATAAATTTAAAGTAGCAGAAATAGATCCATGGAATGAGATTTTGATTGCTATGATTTCAGAACTTCCATTTGAAAGTTTTGTAGAAAACACAACCGGATTTGATGCTTATATCCCAAAAACAGATGAAAATATTGCTATAATTAAAGAAGTAATAGAATCTATTGAAAATATAGATTTTACTTACGAACGTAAAGAAATAGAGCAAGAGAATTGGAATGCTACATGGGAAGAGAGTTTTACTCCAATTTTAGTGAATGATCAATGTTTGATTCGTGCTGAATTTCATGAATCTGTAGAAAATATTCCTTATGAAATAATTATTCAACCAAAAATGTCTTTTGGTACTGGACATCATTCTACAACACACTTAATGGTGGAGTATATTTTAGAAACAGATTTCCAAGGAAAAGATATTCTAGACATGGGATGTGGAACATCTATTCTAGCTATTTTAGGAATGAAACGCGGAGCTAATTATGCCGAATGTATAGATATTGATGAATGGGCAGTTGAAAATTCTATTGAAAACGGAAAGAAAAATGGTGTTAGTCTTGACGCTAAAATGGGAGATAATTCTCTTTTAGGAAGTAAAGAATTTGATATTATTTTAGCTAACATTAATAAGAATATTTTGATTAGTCAAATACCTTCTTATATTAATGTTTTAAAGAATGAAGGTGATTTATTCTTAAGTGGTTTAATGGAACAAGATTTTGATGATATTTATGCTTTCTGTAATGAGAAAGGATTAAAATTCATCTCGAAAAAACAACGTAATGAATGGATAGCACTCCATTTTAAAAAATAATTAAAAGATGATAAGAAACGCAACACAACCAATGTGGGAAACAGAAAAAGATTCTTCTGTAGATGTTTTAGAACAAGAATCTCACAAACATCAAATTATTGTTTATAACGATGATGTAAATACATTTGATTGGGTAATCGAATCTTTAATTGATGTTTGCGAACATACACCAGAACAAGCAGAGCAATGTTCATTGTTAATTCATTACAAAGGAAAATGTGAAGTTCTTACAGGTGAATATGAAGATTTGAAACCTCGTTGTACAGAATTACTGAACAGAGGTTTGAGTGCAGAAATTATTTAATAATTATAAATAGTATAATCAGAGTCGTCTAGCGTAATGTTAGACGATTTTGTATTTTGATTATCTTCTATAAATGAATCATAAATTTTCTGATAAACTTCTTTTTCTACTTTAGCATTAACTATCTGTTGATCTGATTTCTGTTTATTCATTAAAAAGATTTCAACTGAGAGTAACACAAAAACTAATATACAAGCAGCAGATAACCAATAATTAATAGAATATAATTTTGATTTTTTGCCTTTAAATTCTTGTAAGTTATGTTTTTTAGAAACAACTTTTTCTAATTGACTAAAATATTTTTTTGGAACATCAAAAGAATCTTCTTTTTTAAGAGAATTCAAAAGTATTTTATCCTGTAAATTATTGAAGTAATTTTCAGGAACTTTAAAATCATTATTTAATTCATCTTTTTTCATATCAACTATTAGACTATAAAATTATAAAAAAGTTTAATCATTCTTTTCTAAAAATTCTTTAATTTTTGCTACTGCATGATGATAAGAGGCTTTTAAAGCACCAACAGATGTTCCTAATATATCAGAGATTTGTTCATATTTTAATTCATCATAATATTTCATTGCAAAAACTAAACGTTGTTTTTCAGGTAAACAAGCGATAGCATTCTGTAATTTATAATTAATTTCATCACCAGAATAATATTCATCAGCCATTAAATCTTTTGCAATAGATGATGAATAATCTTCAAGAGATAGATTTTTTTCTTTTGCATTTTTTTTGATGTAGTTTATTGTTTCATTATAAGTAATTCTAAAAATCCAAGTAGATATTTTTGACTCATTTTTAAATGTTCCAAGATTTTGATAGACTTTAATAAATACATTTTGTGTTACATCATCAGCATCTTCATGAATAAAAACCATACGACGAACTTGCCAATAAATTTTTTGGTGATATTCAGAAACTATAAGCTGAAAAGCTTCGTCTAATTTATTTGCTTGTAAGTAATTTTTTATTTTAAGATCCAAATTTTTTGCATTTCATTAAATGTAAAGCTAAGAAAATTTAGCATAGTCTATTACACGAATAAATACTTAAAATAAAAAAAAATCTAATAATGAGGTAAACCATTAAATTTTGTCGGAAAACGTTATTTTATATTCTTCCACCATTCATCAAATGAAAAATCTTTATTATTTAATTTAACAACTTCTCCAATTTTAGGAGTTACAATAGTAAAATCATGTTTTTTGCTATTCTCTTGTATTTTCTCTAATGGTTCATCCCAAGAATGTTTTGCTAATGCAAATTTAGATGAATGTACAGGAATTATATTTTTCGCTTTAAGATCATTTATAACTAAAGGAATTTCTTCTGGTAAAGTATGTATATATCTCCATGCTTCGTTATATTGACCATTTTCTAAAATAGCGAAATCAAAAGGGCCAAATTTATCCCCTATTTCTTTAAAATGTGTATCGTATCCACTATCACCTCCTAAAAATATTTTTTTATCAGAAGTCTCAAGAACATAAGAAGTCCATAAAGTGTTATTACGTTTAAATTTTCTTCCAGAAAAATGTCTTGCAGGAGTGAAAGTTATTTTTAAATTATTTTTCAATTCAATAGTAGTCCACCATTCTTCTTCTATTAATTGTTCTGGTTTATAATTCCATTTTTCAAAATGAGCACCAACACCCAAAGGAAGAATAACTTTATTTACTTTTGTACGTAATTCTTTTACAGTTTCATAATCTAAATGATCATAATGATCATGAGAAATTACTAAATAATCTATTTCAGGAAAATCTTTTGGTAAATAAGTATTTGTACCTTTAAATGCTTTATTAAAAATAGGTAAAGGAGAACCATAATTACTAAAAACAGGGTCTATTAAAAAAATTACACCATTTAGTTGAATATAATAAGATGAATGCCCGAACCAAATAAAAATATTCTCATCTTTTGGAATGGATAAAATATCCGTTTTTATATGTGGAATGATTTCTTTAGGATAAAGATTTGGATTTTTTTTTCCAAAAAAGAAATCCATCATTACTTTTTTACTATCAAAACCTTCTGCAAATGCAGGTGTATTATGAATATTGTAAAAAGCATTTTTTTTGTAGTATTTAGATTTTTTTAATCGTTCTAAACGTTTTCCACTTGGTTCAGCACCAAAAGTAGGTAATTGCAATACAACAAAAGTTAGTATAACAAGTAACAGTATAATAGAGATAATTATATATAACATTTTCTTCAATTTTATTTAAATTTATTCTGTGTAGTCAATAATATCACCAGGCTTACAATCTAGTGCTTTGCAAATAGCATTTAAGGTTTCGAATCGAATTGCTTTTGCTTTCCCATTTTTCAGGATAGAAAGATTAGAGAGTGTTATCCCGACCCTTTCACTCAGTTCATTCAATGACATTTTTCGTTTTGCCATCATTACATCCAAATTAATAATAATAGCCATAATTATACAGTTAAGTCATTTTCTTCTTTGATGTTAATACTTTGTTTTAATGCAATAGCAAATGCAAGTACAAATAAACTTATAAATAAAGAAGATATATCTAATAAATTGTCATTAGAAATAGTGTATATACTAGTATCTATATATTTAAGTAAATTTTGTCTTTTAATTACTTCTAAAATAAAATCCAATAACGTAATAATTAATAAAGAAAAACCGAAATATAATAATGTATTATAAGTACTTATTTCAAAAAGTTGTCCTTTAATAAATCGTTTTATTAAGCGGATAATAGATAATAAAAAAATAATAACAGCGAGAACTAAAATAGTATATAAAGCCCAATTATAAAAAGGAATAATATTTAAAGAATTTTTACTATAAATAGCTAATTCAATTTTTTCTGCAATTACTTTTCCTTCTATTTTTGGGAATTCTTTAGACAAATTATAATCATAAATTGGAACAATATCAAGATAGTTATAATTTTTATAATTATTTTGATATCCATCTTCAAATCCTTTTATAAAATCACTGAAATGTCCATTAATAGTTAAATCAAAAATTGGAATAATTAAAAGTATTATACCAATTAATCTTAAATAAATTTTAGCTTTAAATTCCATAATTAGATTATTTTATAATTCAAATATATATTTAATTTATTTTAAAACAAATTATTTTTATTGTTTTACAATAAAAATTAATTACAAAACAATTTATTGGGCGTTCGGGCGGGCTTTATATTTCAATCTTTTCACTTCGCTAGAACGCTACGTAAAAAGGATTTCCATTGCAATCCCTAACGCATTTTTATTTTCCAATAAAATTGTCATCACTCAGTGTTTTCATAAAAGCAATCAATTGTTGTTTTTCTTCATCATTCATAGGAATTCTATTTCCATTATTTTTAAAAATGGAATCTAAATTATCTCCCTCCAAAACGCCATTATCCATATAATCTAATACAGCTTTTAGTGTAGCAAATTGTCCAAAACTTCCATAAGGAGCAGTGTATTCTATATTTCGAAGTGTTGGAACTCTAAAACTCATATATTCGGATAAATTTCCAGTAACTCTTGCTCGTCCTGCTTCATTGGAATCTGTATTGATAGGAAAACCAATATTTCTAAAACTTTGGTCTGTAAATAATTCTGTATTGTGACAACTTGCACATTTTTGTTGAAAAATAGTATAACCTTTTTTTTCCTCTGTTGTAAAAGAAATACCTGGTTCATTACGCTTTATTTGGTCATATTTACTATTTGTAGAAATTAGAGTATATTCATATTGTGCAATACTTTTATAAATGCGTTCTGCGGTTAATTTCTCATCTCCAAAAGCTTTTATTAATAAATTTTTATAGGAAGAATCATTTTCTAATTTTGAGATAACTTCCAAAATGGAAGAATTCATTTCTTCATGAGTGATAATAGGAACTAATGATTGACTCTCTAAATTTAATTTACTTCCATCCCAATTATAAAATTTCATAAAAGCTAAATTCTGAATAGGAGGTACGTTTCGGATTCCAATTCTATCATATACTCCAATTGCTTGTGCATTATGATCTGAGAATGCAGAAGATTGTTGATGACAACTGGCACAAGAAATAGAGTTATTGGTACTAAATCTTGTATCATTAAAGAATTTTTCACCTAGTTCTACTCCATATTTTGTTGGTGGATTAAGAGAATAAGCTGAATTTAGTTCAGGAAAATTTTCAGGAAAATTTATTTTTAGTTCAGGATTATCTGTGATAATATTTCCTGTATCAATATTGTCTTCAGAACAAGAAATAAAAAGACATAAAAAATAAAAAAAAGGAACTGTTTTTTTCATAATATAGGTTCTAAAACTTTTTTATCGGTACAAAATTCTTGCATAATCTCAATAGAAATGACAGTTTTATTAATAAAATGCACAACTGATTATTGTAAATTAATTGGATGAAAGAACTGTACTTTAAAAGCACAGTTCTTTTTTATTTATGAAGTTGTTTAAATTATTGTTTTATATTATTTAATCACGAATTTGCAATAGTGATTGACGCGGCATCCTTTTTTGATTGGATACATTTCGAAATTTGCTCAATGACCAATCAAAAAAGATATAGCAGAAAGCACGGTGCGAAGCAATTGCCCAAAAAATAATCATAATTTTAAAAAAAGTTTAAACAACTTTTATATTAATTTTCTACGTTAATGATAGAAAACATTCCACTTAAATCACTTGTTCCATTTCCTCCTAAATTATCAACAAACTTTACCATGTTAGCTGCTGTATGTATACTAGGTGTAGCATTGCCATCGCCTAATGTTATTGTTGTTGTTTTACCACTTAGTAGTTTATCAAAATCTGCTTTTATAATGATTTTAGGAGAAATTCTTCCAACAATAGCATGTGTAGTAAGATTTAGGGTAATCTCTCTGTACGCATTAACACCTTGTGTATAGGTAGATGAATCTCCATTTGTTCCAGATACAGTACTTCCTGTGTGTATAGAAAGTTCTTTATTATCGGTATCGTAAAATCCTTCTATTTTAGTAAAACGATATCCTGTTCCCCATTCCCAATGCATTTTTGTGTCATTTGCACCTGCTGCTTCATAGAATTTAGGAAAACGTACTTGGTCCAATGTATTTAAATCTGCTCGAATACCTAATCCAAATTTTATTTGTTTATAATCTCCAGATGGAATTGTTGATAGAGTATAATTAAGAGAAGATGTTTTTGATTGATTGATGACAGTTGCTCCTTTGTCCAAATCATTTACATTGTATGGTATTTCTGTACCATCGGTTTTTATTAATCGAATGTTACTAATAACATATTTTAATTCAGAGAAATGATGTGTTTGTCCTTCAACTGAAGTATTAGTTGTTGCAGAAGTAGAATTGGCATCTCCTAATACAATGATTTCGTCTTTGAATGTATTTTGAAATTCTAAGGTTACATTATTTGCAACAGAATTAGTATCGTCGTCATTTTGACAAGCAATAATTGTAAATAAAGCGATTAATATAATTATAGAGTTTATTAATTTTTTCATGTTATATGTTTTTTTATTTTAAAAATTTATTTTTAATGATGTAAAGAAATTACGTCCCATTCTTGGGATATTTCCCCAATCGGCGTAGGTACTATAATATTCGTCTAATATGTTTTCTACACCAACTTGTATGGTTGCATTCACTTTTTTAAAGTTTATACGATAATCTGTAGAAAGATTCCAAATGGTATAAGCTGGTGTTTTGTCTTCTCCGTATTCAGGACTAAAATTAATTTGTTTCAAATCTCCATTTACCGAGGTCTGAATTCCAAATTCTTTGTACATATAATGCAACGAAGTTTGATAACTTAATGGACGAATAAAGGGTAAATTATTTTCTTTATTATCCATTCCTCGTGCATAGGTTAAAATTCCATTCCAATGTAATCCATTTGTTATTTCGTAATTGGTATTTAAAGAAAAATTAAATAATGTTGCATAATCAAGAGATGTATAGCTTTTAACGCCTACTGATTGATAATTCATAGGGCTACCAAGACTAAGAATTTTTCCTATGATATAATTTTCTATATGAAAATAATTGACTTTTGCTTGAACACTTAATTTTTTATTTTTGAATCCAGCACTTGCATTACCTTCATAAGAAATTTCATTTTTAAGATTAGGATTTCCTATGTAATCATACCTATCGAAGCTATTATAAATATAGTAACCATAACCCTCGGAAACAGAAGGAGCTCTTTGTCCATATCCGCCTCCAACAGAAAAATTAAATTGATTGATTGTTAATTGATAATTTGCATTTATACTAGGTAAAAACCTTGTCTTTTCTTGTGGGCTTCCTGGATGGAAAATCCAGTTGAATTCTACATACTTAGAACGATTGTAATTTAAACCAAGAGAACCTCCAAAATTTAACTGACTATTTTTAGAGATATCCCAAGAGTTATTGAATGATATACCTGCATATGAAGTTGTAACCCAAGGCCAGCTATAAGCAAACATAGTTTGTTTACTTCTGTCTTGTGGGTACATTCTCATTTCTGTAATTGACCTATTATTGTATGCGTTGAGTTGTATTTCTGATGAAATATCGCCTTGTTTTATGTTTAATTTTGATAGTAAACCATAGGTTGTACTCCAACCCGGCATATCCATATGAACAAGGTTTTCTGGTCGTTTTGTATCGTCCATATAATGTTCTATGGCATTAAAATAGACTTTAGTATCCCATGCTTTTATAATTCCTTTTTTATATAGCTGTTTGTATGTTGCTGAGGTTATTATTGCTCGAGATAACCATAAATCCATTGGTAATGCAGGATATCCAACATCTTTTGCTTGATCGAAAATAGCATCTAATCGAATTGAAGATAATTCACTTGTCTTATAAGCAATACCCAACGAAGTATTGAATTTTTTGAATTGAGAATGCTTTACTTCATGTCCGTTTCCATCATAGTAATTTTCTGCTTTTCGGTAGGAAATACTTCCATCAACAACAAATCTGTTACTAGAGAATGAAAAATTACCAAGATTAAAAAACTGTTTATTATTGAATTCGAATCCAGATTGATAAACACCTTGCCATTTTTGTAATCGACCAAATGGAGAGTTTTTCCTTTTAAGATCAATGCTTCCTGCAATAGTAGAGCCATGCATTCCACCTTCTTGTCCTGATTTTATATCAATTGTAGCAAGATTATTACTTTCTACATAAGATGTAATGGGATCCATTTTGTCTGTACAAGCTCCAAAAACATGCATTCCATCAATTGTAACTGTAGAACGTTCGGTACTCATATTATTAAGTAAAGGCTCCCAAGCATAAGCTCCCCTTTTTATAAAACTAATTTGATCCGAAGAAGCAAGAAATTCATCTACAGAAACATTCATTTTCATATCTGTTTCAATTTTTTTCTTGATGTTATTCATAATTAAAACTTCATCAAGAACTTTTATGCTATCTTTTTTCTCGTGTAGATCTTGTCCTTTTACTACCCAACTTAGAAAAAGTAGAGTGATTGTTAATTTCTTCATGTGTTTTTAGAATAAAATATCAATAAACAATTCACTTTTAGCTCCTTCAATTCCAGGTGTGAAATCTGTTGGTACTTCTGTTCCTTTTATAATTCTTCCTTTTTCATTGAAAAGAATAAAATTTAATGTCCAATTTCCTGTCATAGTATAATTAACAATACCATGATATAATAGATCCAATTGTTGTGTTAAATCTTTATTATTAGGTGAAGAATGATTTCCCATAGAAGGTTCAGGCATTCTTGGGTCAATTTTTAAAGTGTATTTATTAACAATTGAATAAGAAAATTGTGATTCATCAGGAAATACAGTTGTACTTTCAGTTGGCTGATTATATTTGTATATACCAGCAACTAAATTATTTTCTGAAACAGTAGGTTTTTGAGGAGAAATTAATGCAATTACATATTGCTCATCGTCATTTCCAGTAAAAGTTGTCATGTTTAGGTTTTTATTTTCCTGTTCATCTACTGTTATTTTTTGATCGATTTTATATGTTTCTCCATCAATAGAAAAATTAATGTATAAATTCCAATTATTTTCTGAATCAGTTTTTTTTGTAAAAACAGAATAGCCAGAATAATGATTAGCTTTCTCATTGTAAGTCAACTGATATTGATGTGGACAAGATGAAGCATTAGAATTCGGACTTGTTTTAATAGGTAAAAAAGTGATGTCAGAATTATTTATAAATTGATTTGTTTCTGTATTTGTAACTTTTAAATGAATTTCATTATATCCTTTATAAAAAGTACCATTTAATGTTTCTATACTTATTTTATAATGTTCTTTTTCAAAGGAAATAGCTTCCTTGAATTCAGTTTTTTCTGGTATATCTCTATCTTTTTCAGCTTCATAATCTGTCATATCTAACGTACAAGATATCAGTACAAAAAATAGTGAAGCCAAAAGCAGTTGAGGTAATTTTACTGTAATTAGTTTTTGGATAAACTCCATTTTTGATGTTTATTTTTTATCCCTCACAACCAATGAAATAATTTGAATACTATTACTTGAATAAAATGTATTAGTATACTTTAGATAGATTATTTTTATTTTGAAATATATAAAATAATCTAACTATTAAAAATATAATTGATTTTGAGGTTTAAAGGTTAATTTTTAATAAGTAAATGATACGTGAAAGTTTACTTATAGAATATATTCAATAAGCACAAACTACATATCCGAAAAATTAACTAAACAATTGGAGGTTGAAGTAAATTAGATAACAAGAATTGATTTTTATCTTCTTTTACGAAGTCTGAATTGATAAGTATTATTTTATCTGTAATAATATTTTCAATTTTTACTTCAGAATTGTAAACAAAAAAGTCAATTGATTTTATTGTACTAAGGATTTTATCTTTTTGTTGATCTTCACTTGTTTTTGAAACTTCTTTTTTTAGATAACAAAATCCATTACAATCTAACTCTGGTCTATCCCTATTAACACAAAGTTCTGTTATAATTTTATCATAATTAACTAAATATTCTAAAACAGGTAGAAAAGGTCTACATGTAATAAGCACAACAGTTAATATGAATAAATTTGACTTCAACTTTATTTGAAAATTTGCGTAAATATATTAAGATTCTATAAATACTTGGTAAAATTTATTTATGATATATGATCATAAAATAAAATTTATTTTAGGGATAAACTGTTTTTATTAATCTAATTTACTATTAGAACTTCTTTTTTTATTTGTTTTTTGTACAACACTAGTTATATAAACTGTAAAAATTGGAAACATCATCATTCCAAGTACTGGAAGTATTATTGATAGTACTTTTCCAACAGGTGTAATTGCAAAAATATTAGATCCTACAGTTGTAACATTCATCCAAGCCCACCAAAGAGCATTACCATAAGAATCAACAGATTTATTTACGTTATGCTCTACTGCATAAAAGATAAGACTAGAAAAATATATACAAGTAAGTAAAATAGTTAAATAAGAAATAAATAAACTTTTAGCTCTGTTTTTACAAAACCATTCTACTAAAATATAAAATGCGTATCCACCTCGTATTAAAGGAATTAATCTGATTAAAATTTTAGCTTCTTCTGATAATGAAATATTAAAGTAGTTAATGATATTTAAATAAGGTATTGAAATAAAAATAAATAATAAGTGAGTTTTTATGTAATATGTTTTATTTTTTGAAATAATGAATTCATAAAATAGTTCACCTAAGAAGAATATACATACCCAAAATTGAATACGTAGATAAGAATCTTGTGTTTGAAAAGAAATATTATTAAATATATCAATTGATATATCAATGACTAATAATAGAGAAGCTAATATGATTAATAATCGATGGTTCATATTTAGGAATATAGGTGAAAAGTATTAAAAAACTTTTATAAAACTAATATTTTTGAATCATAGTATAATTATTTAAATAGAATCTTTTATTGGATTGTTAATTATTATTAATTTTAATAATAATCTATGTATAGTTATATAATAAAGAACTATAAAGAAAAATACTTATATTATTTTAAAGACTTTTCATTCGTTGTAACTTTGTAGTAGAAATTTCATAAAAATGAATTTAGTAAAACAAGTTGCAATAATTTTTGGATGTTTATCATTTGGAGAATTAGTTGTATATCTTACACATTTAAAAATGCCTTCTAGCATTATAGGATTAGTACTTCTTTTTATTTTATTACAAAAAAAAGTAGTTAAAGTAGATGAAATAAGCTCATTTAGTGGGTTCTTAATTAAAAATATGGGAATATTTTTTGTTCCACCTTGTGTTGCAATGCTTAATTACTTTGATATCCTTGGAAAGTCTATTGTTCCTATTTTAGTAGCTACATTATTAAGTACAATAATTGTAGCAATGTTCACTGGATTTACTCATCAATATTTAAGAAAAAGAAAATGATATTTTTTGAAAACACAACGTTTATACTTTTTTTAACTGTTGCGTTGTATAGTATTGGACTTTTTTTAACAACAAAGTATAAGATGATTATTTTTAATCCAATTATTCTTTCTACAATGATTTTAATGGCTTATTGTATTGTATTAAAAGTACCTTATGAAAAATATGAAGAAGCAGGACAATATATAGATTTCTTTTTAAAACCTTCTATTGTTGCCTTAGCCATACCACTTTATTTACAATGGGATAAAATAAAAAAACAATTACTACCTATTATTTTTAGTCAATTGGTAGGTTGTATTATAGGAATACTTTCAGTTGTTGTTATAGCAAAACTTTGTGGTGCAGAAAAAGAAATAATTTTATCTCTTGCTCCAAAATCTGTAAGTACTCCGATAGCTTTAGAGGTTTCGAGTTCATTGAAGGGAATTCCGTCTATTACTGCTGCTGCTGTTATAATAACGGGTATATTTGGTAGTATGGTAGGTTTTCGATTGTTAAATTTATCACGAATTACAAAACCAATGTCACAAGGAATTGCAATGGGGACATCTTCGCATGCTCTTGGAACAATGAAAGCCTTACAAATTAGTGATAAGTATGGAGCTTTTGCTTCTGTAGGGATGATATTTAATGGAATATTAACAGCTATTTTGGCTCCAATTATTTTAGATTTTCTAAAAGTTTATCTTTAACGTTCTAATTATTTTTTAATGAATATAGCATATTAATTCAAGAGTTAATATGCTATATTTGTTTATTTGAATTTTGTAATTATTAGATTATGGCTTTAAGACTAGAAACAATATCAGATTATTATAATAGAATAAGTGAGGAACAAGCTAAATTAATGAACTCTACTACTTTTGAAAAGGACAAAGCTCATTTTAATATATCTCCTCGAAAATATTGTGGTTTTAAATGTCCTTACAGTAGAAGAGATTATTATAATGTAAGTTTATTTATAGGAGAAGGTATATTGAGGTATGGAAATACCGAAACACATGTAACTAAGCCTATTTTGTTTATTCCTTCACCAAATGTTTCTTATAGATGGGAATGTAAAACTAGTCATCAAGAAGGTTTTTTCTGTTTATTTAATCAACAATTTTTTTCTGAAAATAAAGAATTTGATGTTTTTAAAAAAACATCTTTGTTTAAAGATTGGTCTTCTCCAATTATAGAATTAAAAGAAGAACAAATTATTTTTGTAGATTTCTATTTTAGAGAGATGTATCGTTTGAATCAATCAAATTATCCTCTAAAATATCATAATATAAGAAATCATCTTGCAGCATTATTACATTTTGTTTTAGAACTTGAAGGTAAAGAATATACTATCGATGAATTGCCTTCAAACGTAAGACTTTTTAGAAAATTTGATGAATTATTAAATAATCAATTTCCTTTAGGTTCTCCTGCTAATCCTTTATTATTAAAATCTCCATCAGATTTTGCAAGTCAATTAAATGTACATGTAAATCATTTAAATTCCTCAATTAAATCTGTTACAGGGCAAACAACAACACAAATTCTTAAGAAAAAAATAGTAGAAGAATCTAAAAAATTGTTAATGTTTACTGATTGGGATATTTCTCAGGTTGGTTATACATTAGGGTTTGATGAGCCTGCATATTTTAATAATTTCTTTAAAAAATATACCAATATTTCTCCTTTAAAATACAGACAAGAAAAATATAATAATATTTGATTTTTATAATTTTCTATTTGTCTTTTTCAATTTTTTAATTTTATTCTAGCGTTAAATTTGTAGATATATAATTGATAGGATAAATGTTGAAAGAAGCATCTGAAAAAAGAAAAAAAATTATAAGCATGATAGGTTTTCTATCAGTTCCTATATCTGGTTTTGTTACAGATATTTATTTACCATCTTTTCCAGCTATGGCAAACTCTCTGATGGTATCAGAAAAAAGTATACAATTGACTTTAACATGTTTCTTGTTAAGTTATGGAATATCACAATTATTTGTAGGAAGTATTTTAGATTCAATAGGAAGGTATTATCCTAAATTGATTTCATTAATCATCGTATTATTATCAAGTTTAGGAATTGCTCTTGCCGACAGTATTTTACTTATTTGTATTCTACGTATTATACAAGGAATAGCAATAGCGATTATTGTTATTTCAACTCGTGCACTTTTTATTGATATACATACGCCAGAAAAAGCAAAACATTATTTAGGTTATTTTACTATAGCTTGGTCTTGTGGACCAATATTAGCACCATTTTTAGGTGGATACTTAGAGAAACTTTTTAATTGGCAAGCTAATTTTTATTTTCTTGTAATATATGCTGTAGTATTATTGGTATTAGAGTTAGTGTATGGAGGAGAAAGTATAGTTAGTAAAACTAAATTAAATCTAAAAAATACAATAGAAATTTATAAAGAAATGCTACAAAATAAAGCGTTTGTATTAGGTATTTCAGTTCAGGCTATTGCTTATTCAATTGTTATGTTATTTAATATCACAGGACCATTTATTATAGAAAATGTTTTTAAATATAATTCTGTAACAATAGGTTATTGTACATTAATTCTTGGTTTTTCTTGGATGATAGGTGGATTTGTTGGTAAAAAAAGAATGCATTTAGATTTTAAAGAAAGTATTGGTTTACCAGTTGTTATTCAATTCTTATTAATATCATTACTTATAGTAGTGGGGTATTTTTTTCAAAATCTATTTGTTTTAATATCATTTGCGTTTTTTATTCATATTTGCTCAGGAATATTATTTACATCATTTTTTACTTCAAATATGATGACTTTTCCAAAGAATGCAGGAATTGCAGGAGGTTTGATGGGAGGAATGACTTATGTAATTACTTCTTTGACTAGTTTTGTAATAACAAGTACTGGTAAAGTAGATTCTCAAATAGCTTTATCATGGAGATATCTTATTTTTTCTATTGTATTATTTATGATTATTATAGTTTTATCAAGAATTAGTTCAAAAAGAAAGCATAATATGGTTTAAAATTAATCAAAATGATTTTTTAGATACTAAAAAAAGCTAAATCAAATTTTGATTTAGCTTTTATATTTAAATAACATTTTTACTATCGATGTAAGAATTCGCAGCTGCTTTTCTTCCAAAATAAAACATTAATAAAATGACTATAAAGATGAAATAAAAAGAAGTATTCCATGAATCTCCTTCAAAATGCAGTACACCAAATAAGGGAGGACCAATAGCAGCAATTAAATAACCTATTGATTGAGCCATCCCTGAAATTTTTATAGCATTAATACTTTTCTTTGTTTTTAAAGAGAAAAATAAAATAGATAAACTAAAAGACATACCATTTGATAACCCCAATAATATAGCAGCAAAAAATATATATGATAATTTAGTCCATGTTAATAATGAAATACTAATTAAGAGTAAAACACAAACAAAAGTTATTATACTTTTTTGATTACTCATTCTATTTGCAATAATTGGACTTATAAAAGTTACAGGAAGCATAGCCATCTGTATTACAAATAAAACCCAACCAGTATCTTTTACCATCATACCATAATCAACCAAAATAATGGGTAGCCACGAAATCATACAATAATATACTAATGATTGTAATCCCATAAATATACTGATATACCAAGCTTGAGCTGATTTAAAAATATTGAAATCATCTTTTTCTATAATAGGTTTCTCTTTGATATTTATTTTATTGAAAAATAAATCGATACAAACAAAAATTAATGCTAATAAACTAAATACTAACCAAATTCCTAAAGATCCTTGCCAATTAAGTCCTGTCCATTCTCCTATTTTTACACTATATCCAGATGCTAAAGCTGCAATAATATTCATGGAAATAGCAAATACACCAGTCATTATACCAATTTGAGAAGAAAAATTATTTTTAATATATCCAGGTACGATTACATTTCCTATACAAATACCTAAACCTATAAAAATAGATCCAATAAATAGACTCCATCTTGGACCAAGTACACGTAAAAATAAACCAATGTTTAAAAATATAAGAGCATATAGTAATAAGTTATTTATACTTAATTTATTTGAAAATGTGCTTACTAAAACAGAACATGTTGCAAACATGAATAAAGGAATAGATATTAAAAGACTACTTTGGAAATGAGTAAGATTTAAAGCGGCTTCTAACTGATGTAAAACTGGACCAACAGCCGTAAGAGGAGATCTTAAATTGCTTGATACTAAAATAATCACACATATATTAATGAATAATAATATATATGAAGAATTATTATTTATTTTATTCATAATTCTAATTAAATATAATGACAAAAATAAAAAGGTATTTTTAATTATATTTACCATTATCTTAATATATAACGACATGAGCTGTACTGATAAATACATTGTTATAGATGAAATACAAAAACCATATTTTGTTTGGTACGAGGACAATTGGGTACATGATAATATAGTACATCGTCATGAGAAAGGACAATTGGTATATGTTGATAGTGGTTTTCAGTATCTTACTATAGAAGAAAAAACATATTTATTACCTCAAAATCATGCAGCTTGGATTCCATCAAAAGCTTTGCATAAAACAAATACACATTCGGATAAGATAAAATTGATGATTCTTTTTTTTGATGTATCATCTGAAGAATCATTTTATAATAATGTACAAATTTTTTCTGTTCCTCCTTTATTAAAAGAAATGATAAGATATGCAGAGAAATGGTCTTTACAAGAAAAAGAAAATTCTAATGAAAGTGTTTTTCTACATGCAATGCTTAATGAATTACCTCAGTTGGTAGAACAATCATTGCATTTACATATAACTTTACCAGAAGATTTACGGTTAAAAAAAGCAATTGATTATTTACATTCACATTATACTGATAAATTAAAGCTAGATACACTTAGTGAAATTTCTTCTGTTTCGTTGAGGACTTTAGAACGGATTTTTAAAAAAGAAACAGGTTTGACAATAAATAAATATCAACAAATATTACGTATTATAAAAAGTTTAGAATTATTAAGTGAAAATGAACTTACGGTATCAGAAATAGCATTTAAAGTTGGTTATAAAAGTTTACAAGCTTTTACAAATAGTTTTTATACTATTATGAAGAAGCGACCAACATATTTCTTGAAAGAAAATATATGATTTTTACAAAAAAAATGACTTAGATAGTTTTTTATCTAAGTCATAAATGAAATAATTATATGTATAAATTATATTCTAACTGTATCAGGAACTAATATTTCATAATTACCTCCATTTCTCATAACATCTCTTACGATACTCGAGCTGATATAAGCTTTTCCAGAAGAAGTTAATAAAAATATCGTTTCTATGTTTTTATTTGTGATCGCTCTATTTGTATGAGCAATAGCTTTTTCAAATTCGAAATCAGCAGGGTTTCTTAATCCTCTTAAAATGAATTGAGCATTCACCTCACTGCAAAAATCAACAGTTAATCCTTTATAGGCTTTAACTTCAACATTTTTGAATTTAGCTACAGATTCTTCAATAAATTTTATTCTCTGTTCTAGAGAAAACATATAACTCTTAGAAGAATTAGTCCCAATAGCAACAATTATTTTGTCGAATAATGGTACAGCTCTTTCTATAATATCTAAATGACCTATAGTAATTGGATCAAAAGACCCAGGAAATACGGCTATTCTTCCCATGGTGATTTTCTATTAAGTGCTAATTCAATTTCACTATCCATAAGATCTTCTAATGCAATTCCTGCGTGAGCTGCTTGCTGAGGGAATATACTTGCAGGAGAAAATCCAGGTAAAGTATTCATTTCTATAAAATGAGGTTCTCCATTTACAATGATATATTCTGAACGAGAGAATCCTGTCATATTAAGGCAATTGTAAGCTTTAGCTGCTATTTCACGAACCCTTTTTTCTACATCTGAAGGTATGCGAGCGGGAGTAATTTCATCAGATAAACCATTATATTTGGCATCATAATCAAAAAACTCTGTATGAGAAACAATTTCTGTAATTCCTAAAACAATAGTTTCGTTTTTATAATTTAAAACACCAACAGAAACTTCTGTTCCATCAAGAAAAGATTCAATAAGAACTTCTCTATCTTCATGAAATGCTTTTTCCATTGCACCTTCAAAATCTTCTAATTTCTGTACTTTAGAAATTCCTAAACTAGAACCAGAACGATTTGGTTTTACAAAACAAGGAAGTCCAACATTCTCTATAATTTCTTTTGCGGAATATTTATCTCCTTTAGTTATATATACAGATTTAGCATGAGGAATTCCATATTTACTTAAAACTGCAATACAATCTTTTTTATTAAATGTTAATGCAGATTGGTAAAATGGACATCCATTATATGGTAAACCAATCATTTCGAAATATGCCTGTAAATACCCGTCTTCACCAGGTGTACCATGAATTGTATTAAAGACAACATCAAAATTTATTTTTTCTCCATTTTTTTCAAAAGAGAAATCACCTTTGTTGATAGGAAATTTTTCTCCATCAATTTCGGCATACCATCCTTCTTTTAAGATTCGAACTCTTGTTCGATCATATTTTTCCGGATTTAAATTAGCATAAATTAATTCGCAACTTTTTAACGAAATAACGCTTTCATCCGAGTATCCACCTGCTACAACTGCAACTCTTAACATTTTTTAATTAAAATTTATTCAAATATAGAACTTTGACATCAATCATAAATATTATTTTTAAACTATATTTGTGCGATAATTTATCATTTCAATGAAAGGTATAAAATTAATTAGTCAAGTCTTGCTTAATGTAATTATTGTAATTGCGTTATCTTACGGTATTTATCATTTTGTTTTTAATGTATGGATAGCTTCATATACAAATCATAATAAGGTAATTACTGTTCCAGATTTGTCGAATATGAATATTGTTGATGCTACAGCAGAATTAGAAAAGTTAGGTTTAACTTACGAAGTAGATAGTTCAAGGTTTGATCCTGGAACAAAACCTTATGCTGTAATGGATTTTTACCCTACAGCAGAATCTCAAGTAAAAGAAGGACGTCGTATCTTCCTTAAATCAAATCCAAAAACGTACAGACCAGTAGAGTTACCTGATTTAGTAGGTAAATCAAAACGTTTAGCATTTACTCAATTAGGTATTTCTGAATTAAAAATTGGAAAAATTCTTTATGAACCTGATTTGGCTAAAGATGCAGTTCTCAAAATTCTATATAATGGTAAAATAATGAAAGCAGGTGATTTGTTACCTCGTTTTGCAACTGTTGATTTAGTTTTAGGTAGAGGAATGTTATCAGGAGTTAAAATGCCTAGTTTAATAAATTTAACACTTGATGAAGCTAAAAAAATAATCAATGATAATTTCTTTGAAGTTGGTCAGATAAAATTTATTGGTGGAGGAAATGACACAATTAATGCAAGGGTTGTTTATCAATTCCCTTTCTCTACTGATACTTATGATCAAGGACAGCCTATTGATATTTGGTTATCTACACAAACAAGAGATCAGATTAGAGTACAACTTAAAGAATTAGATGTACAATATAAAAACTTCTCTAATGATGACGAAGATGATTTAGGAAACTCATATAGAGATATGATGAGACAACAACGTACAGATGATCAATTGAAAGAATTACAACAAAATAATAATACAACTAATCCTCCTGTTGAACAAAAGCAACCCGAAGCTCCAAAAACTCAAGAGGAAGTTATTATTGAATAATAATATAAATGACAGAAGATTTAGAAAACTTCTTAGAAGAAGACGATAATAAATTATACGAACATTTCTCAATAACGGTTGACAAAGGTCAATCGTTATTGCGTATAGATAAATTCTTAATGGTTCGTATAGAGAATGCAACACGAAATAAAATACAACAAGCAGCAGAAAATGGAAACATTTTAGTGAATAACGAAGCTGTAAAATCAAATTATAAAGTTAAACCAGGAGATTTTATACAAATTATGTTAGAAAATCCTCCTCGTGAAAATGATGTTGTTGCAGAAGATATTCCAATTCGTATTGTTTACGAAGACGATCAAGTTGTAGTAATAGACAAAGAGCCAGGAATGGTTGTGCATCCAGGACATGGAAATTATACAGGAACTTTAGTAAATGCATTAAAATTTCATTTTGATAATTTACCTTCAATGTCAGACCAAATGGAACGTCCAGGTTTAGTACATCGTATAGATAAAGATACAAGTGGATTATTAGTAATTGCTAAAACAGAAGTAGCAATGACTTCTTTAGCAGAACAATTTGCTGATCACTCTACAGATCGTTTATACAATGCTTTGGTTTGGGGAGTTTTGGCTGAAGATCAAGGAACAATTACTGGGCATATTGGTCGTCATTTAAAAGATCGTATGCAAATGGCCGTTTTTGAAGATGGTTCGCAAGGGAAACATGCTATTACACATTACAAAGTGATAGAAAATTTTTCTTATGTAACTTTAGTTGAGTGTAAATTAGAAACTGGTCGTACACACCAAATACGTGCTCATTTTAAACATATCGGACATCCTCTATTTAATGATGCTCGTTATGGTGGAGATAAAATATTAAAAGGGACAACTTTTAATAAATACAAACAATTTGTAGATAATTGTTTTAAAGCTTGTCCACGTCAAGCATTACATGCACGTACATTAGGATTTAATCATCCAACAACGGGAGAAAGATTATATTTTGAATCTCCTGTTCCTACAGACATGTTAGATATTATTGAGAGATGGAGAAATTATTCAGTTAATTCTGTTCACGCTCAAGAGCAAGACGCTCCAATAGATAGAAATGCAAAAGAATTAGAGGATTAAAATCACAATAAAAATCACTTCGATCGAAGTGATTTTATTTTAATACCTATTTCAATAATTAAATTAAAATTGTTTATTAAATGAATTTTTCAGAATTAAATATAATCTCTCCAATTCTTGATGCTATAAAAGACGCTGGTTATGAAGAACCAACAGAAATACAGCAAAAATCGATTCCTATTGTTTTAGCAGGAGAAGATATTATTGGTTGTGCCCAAACAGGAACAGGAAAAACAGCTTCTTTTGCTATTCCTATCCTACAAAACTTAACAAATAAAGCTAGTAACTCAAAAAAAATACGAACATTAATTTTAACTCCAACCAGAGAGTTGGCAGTTCAAATCAATGATAATTTCAAATTATATGGTAAAAATTTACCATTAAAACATTTGGCTATTTTTGGAGGAGTGAATCAAAAACCTCAAATCAGTACAATAAAAAATGGCGTTGATATTTTAATAGCAACTCCAGGTCGTTTGTTAGATTTGATTGCTCAAGGACATATAAAATTAAATCAAATAGAAATTTTAGTATTAGATGAAGCAGATCGTATGTTGGATATGGGATTTGTGAACGATATTAAAAAAGTTTTAAAATTTGTCCCAGAAGATAGACAAACCTTGTTTTTCTCTGCAACAATGCCAAAGCCTATCAGAAAATTTTCTCATACAGTTCTTAGAAGACCAAAAGAAGTTAATGTAACACCAGTTTCATCGACTGCCGAAACTGTTGAGCAATTTGTTTATCATGTTGACAAAGAAAATAAAGTAGAATTGTTAATTCAACTTTTGAAAGAAAATCCAGATGATCGCACACTTATTTTTACACGTACAAAACATGGTGCAAATAGATTAGCAAGAAATTTAGAAAAAGTTGGAATTCCTGCTGCTGCCATTCATGGCGATAAATCTCAGAATGCGAGACAACGTGCTTTGAATGAATTTAAAGAAGAAAAACTGAAAGTTTTAATTGCTACAGATATTGCTGCAAGAGGTATTGATATTGATATGTTACCTTTTGTAATCAACTTCGAGTTGCCAAATGTTCCAGAAACCTATGTGCATAGAATAGGAAGAACAGGTCGTGCTGGTAGAGAAGGAAAAGCAATTTCTTTTTGTGCTCCTGATGAAAAAGGTGATTTAATGAACATAGAAAAGTTAATCGGAACGTATGTACATGTCTTAAAAACGCCTAAAATGGAGAAGAAAGCATCAACTTCATCAGCATCTAATCACTCAAAACCAAATAATCCTACGGATAAGAAAAAAAATTTCAAAAAGAAAAATGATAGAGGGAGAAGAAGATAATTTTTTGGGCAATCCCTTCGGGTCTTGCTTTTTCGCTATATCTTTTTTGCTTGGGCATTGTATTTCGACTTGATCATTGAGGTTCTCGAAATGCAACGACCAAGTCGAAAAGCCCAATCAAAAAAGGATGCCGCTTCAATCACTATTGCAATTTATGACTAAAAATAAATGAATTACATTTAATCATAAGAATATATAAAAAAAGACCTCTAATGTTTTAGAGGTCTTTTTTTTTAAATAGTTTTTAAATATCTTGATCATAAACATTTTCAAGAATAATTGCATAACCTTGTCCAACACCAACACACATTGTTGCCAAGCCATATTTAGCTCCAGTATTTTTCATTTCTAATGCAGCAGAATAAGTTATTCTCATACCAGACATTCCAAGAGGATGTCCAATAGCAATAGCTCCTCCATTTCTATTAATACGAGAATCATCATCGCTTAAACCTAATTGTCTTGTGCAAGCCAATGCTTGCGCGGCAAAAGCTTCATTAAATTCCATTACACCAATTTCATCTAAAGTTAATCCTGCTTTTTTCAATGCTTTTTTAGTTGCAGGAACAGGACCAATTCCCATTATACTTGGTTCTACACCAACCACAGCAGATGATATAATTTTAGCAATAGGTTTTAAATTATATTTTTTTACAGCTTCTTTAGATGCAATTAAAACAACACCTGCACCATCATTTAATCCAGAAGCATTACCTGCAGTAACAGTTCCATTTTGTTTAAATGCTGGTTTTAATTTATTTAATGCTTCAAGTGTTGTTGAAGGTCTTATAAATTCATCATGTTCAAAAATAACAGAAGGTTTGTTTCTTTGTGCAATTTCAACATTTACTATTTCTGAAGCTAATCGTCCATTATTTTGAGCATTTGCCGCTTTCACTTGAGAATTAAGAGCAAATTTATCTTGGTCTTCTCTAGATATATTATATTTTTCAGCAAGATTTTCTGCTGTAATACCCATAGGATCTGTACCGTACATTTCTTTCATTTTAGGATTTACAAATCGCCATCCAAATGAAGAATCTTCCATTTTAGCATCAATACCAAAAGCTTTAGATGTTTTTGATATTACCAAAGGACCTCTTGTCATGTGTTCTATTCCTCCAGCAATAAATAAATCACCATCGCCAGCTAATATAGCTCTGTTAGCATGTACAATAGAAGACATTCCAGAAGAACATAATCTATTAATAGTTTCACCAGGAACGGTAACAGGTAAACCTGCTAATAAACCTGCCATTCTTGCTACATTTCTGTTGTCTTCTCCAGCTTGATTGTGACATCCTAAAATAACATCATCAATTGCATCGACTGGTACAGATGGATTTCTAATTATTAACTCTTTAATTACAATTGCAGCTAAATCATCAGCTCTAACTTGAGATAATCCTCCTTGAAATTTTGCAATAGGGGTTCTTATTCCATCAATTATATATGCTTCTTTGTTCATTAGATTATTATTTTTCAAGTTTTTCAATAAAACTAGCGGTCGTAGTTTTTCTAACTTCTTCTAGCGTAGATCCAGGCATAACTTCAATTAACGTAAGTTTGTTGTCAATGAATTTGAAAACAGCTTTATCTGTAATAATCATATCAACAGCATTTAATGCAGTGAAAGGTAAATCACATGAGTCAACTACTTTTGCATCACCATTTTTTTCGTTATGCATCATAGTTATAATTAATTTTTTTGCTCCTGTAGCTAAATCCATAGCTCCACCAACACCTAATAAAGGTTGTCCAGGTACAGCCCAATTCGCTAAGTTAGCTCCTTCATCAACTTGTAATCCACCCATAATAGCAACATCTACATGTTTTCCTCTTATCATTGCAAAAGAATCTGCAGAATCAAAATATGAAGCACCTTTTAAAGCAGTAACAGGAATTTTTCCTGCATTTACAGGATAGTCCATAGCGCCACCACCATCTGTTGGAGTTGGTCCTACGCCTAACATTCCATTTTCAGTATGTAATATTATACCATCATCTTCAGTAATTAAATCAGCAACTAATGTTGGAATACCAATCCCTAAATTAACAACGTCTCCTTTGTTTAATTCCTGAAGTGCTCTTTTAGCCATATTCATGCGAGATTCAGATGCCTTTTTATTTGAAGAAACTGACGCTGAACTTCCTAAATCTTCTAATGTTAATGTTGCCTGAACTAAGTAATCTACATAAGCACCTGGTGTGTGAATAGCTTCTGGTGCAATTTCACCTAAAGGAACTATTTCTTCTACTTCAACAATAACTAAGTCTGCAGTAGTAGCCATAGCTCTGTTAAAGTTTTGTTCAGTCATTCTATATTGTAAATTTCCTGCTGTATCAGCTTTCCAAGCTCTAATAAAAGCTACATTTCCTTTGATACTAGGAATAAATACTTGCTCTATATCATTAAAAATTTTTGTCTCTCTTCCTTCAGCAAGTAACGTACCTACAGATGTAGGAGTAAAAAAACCTCCAATTCCTGCACCTCCAGCTCTTAATGCTTCTGCAAGTGTTCCTTGTGGTAAAAGTTCATACTCTACAATTCCATCTTGAGCTGCTTTAACAGCTTCTGGATTAGATGTAAAGAAAGAACCTATCATTTTTTTTAATTGTCCATTTCTTAATAATCGACCTCCTCCTATACCAACTTCACCAACATTGTTACCAACAAATGTGATATTTTTAGTTGATGTTTTTGCCAATGCATGCATTAGATGAATAGGATTTCCCGTCATTCCGAAACCTCCTTGTAATAATATGTCTCCATCTTTTACTTTTGTAACTGCTTCTTCTAGAGAAATTATTGGAACTTGTTTCATTGTATTTTTTTTCTTTATTATTTTAAAAATTTAAGATATTTGAAGCGAATTCATTCGCTAATTCAACAGCGGATAAATGTGCTGCTTTAAGATGAACATGTTTTGAATTTTGAATTTTTTGATTCATATAATTTCCATCCTCAATTGTAGTTACTAAATCATCTGTACCGCTAATAATTAGAGTAGGAGATTTTATTTTTTGGATTTCATTTTGGAAATTAGCATCTCTAACAGCGGCACAATTAGCACAATAACCAACTAAATCATTATTTTTAAATTCATTTAAAATTTCGCTGACTATTTCTGGATGATTATTTCTAAAATCAGTTGTAAACCAACGTTCTGCAGTACCATCTAAAATGCTATATAAACCATTATTTGATACATAATCAATACGATCATTCCAACCTTGTTCATTTCCTATTTTTGATGCTGTATTTGCAATGATAATTTTATTAAACTTATCAGGATGGTTTATACCAAGATATTGACCAATTAACCCCCCCATAGATAACCCACAAAATGTTAGAGAAGATATATTAAAATAACCAATTAGTTCAATAATATCCTCACCTAATTCTTCAATGGTAAGTTCTTTTTTTGTATTTGTAGATTTTCCATGTCCTCTAGTGTCATGAAGTATAATATTGTATTCACTAGATATAATTTCTACAACATCATTCCACATATTATATGTTGTTCCAAGTGAATTGGAGAATATAATTGTTTTGTCTTTGTGGTTATTGATGAATTTAAAATTACAATTGTAATTTTTTAATTTAATTATAGGCATTGTTCTAAATGTTAAGTTATTTTTTAGGCTATAATTGGTTGAATAAAAAAGAAAAAAAGAGAGTTAAAGAAGCTTTTTTATAAAAAGCTTCTTTAATAGAATAACGTTAAGTTAAATTATAATAAGGACTTTATAATTTGTTTATGTTATGGCAAAAACAAAAAAACTATAAGACAACTGATGCTCTTTTTCTATGATTTTCTCCTTCTGGAGCTTCAATTTTTTCTTTTACCATATTGAAATCAAATTCAATTTTTGCAAAAGCTTCATCTTTTCCATATTTTGCAGCATCTTCGCTTGAAATTCTATGGATAGGAGGTACTAATTCTGGACGAGTTGCAAACGCAAAATCATCATAAGTTAATGGATCTCCTTCTATATTTATTTGTGTTGTTAACTTTCTGTAATCAGGATGTGTAACAAAAAAATGAATATGTGCAGGTCTCGCACCATGTCTACCTAATAAACTCATTAGATTTTCTGTAGAACCATTTGGAGGACAAGAATATCCAACAGGTAAGAATGATTTAAACTCATATTTACCATCTTTATCTGTTATGATAGCACGGCGTAAATTGAATTCAGGTTGAGTAGAATCAAAATGAGAGTATAATCCATGAAGGTTACAATGCCAAACTTCAACTTTTGCATTTGGAATTGGATTTCCATTTGTATCTTTTACTGTACCACTCATGTATAATCTTTCTGCATTATCTTCAGGAACAGTTTCTAATTCAGCATAACCAAACGATTCTGGAGAACCAGCAACATATAAAGGACCTTCTATAGTTCTAGGAGTCATGTTATATATACCAACTTGTTCGTCTTCCCAATCCATTTTCACATCGATGAATTTTTCGATACCTAAACCTGCGAAAATTAATCCCCACTCATTGTTTTTTCCAGCTTGTGTTAACCAATCGCATGCAATCCACATTTCTTCCGATGTAATGTCTAAATCAGCCATCGCATTAAATAAATCTTCTAATAATCTATTTACGATTTCTTTTACTCTATCATTACCTTCTCCTTCTTTTTCTACCGATTTAATTTGTTCTAAAGTTTTATCTATTACAGATTGATCCATTCTTCTCATGATATGTGATTTTTGTGATTTTTTTTAATTGTTTATTGTTTTGATTTTAAATCATTGCTTCGCGAACAGCATTCGGATGTTTGCAAAGACTTTTTACTTTTATTTTCATGTAAGGAAATAAAGGAAGAGAACTTATAATAGTATGTAATTCATCTGGAGATTCAACATCTAATACAGATACATTTGAGTATTGTCCTGCTACACGCCATAAGTAAACCCATTTACCACTTTTTTGCCATTTTTGAGAGGTCTCTTTTTCTCTTACTATGTAATCGTTCAATTTATCTTCATTCCATGTTTCTGGAATGTTGACATCCATTTCTACTATGTATAACATGTTTTGTTTTTTTATTTACGTTTGTATTTTTCGATTTTATTATCGTCAATTTCAATTCCTAGTCCAGGACCTTCAGGGATTTCTAAACAACAATCTTTGTAAGTGATAGGTTTTTTAACAATATCATCTACAAGTAATAAAGGAGCGAAAAGTTCTGTTCCCCAAGTTAAATTATTATAGGTGCTAAAGACATGAGCTGAGGCAACGGTACCTATAGTTCCTTCTAGCATTGTTCCGCCATACATCCCTATATCAGCACCTTCTCCGATACCAGCAATTTTAGAAGCGTTATATAAGCCTCCACTTTTCATAATTTTTACAGCATAAACACTTCCTCCTCTAATTTTAGCTAATTTATAAGCGTCTTGTATTGTGCAACAAGCTTCATCAGCCATAATAGGAATACTAAAATATTCTGTTAAACGAGCTAAACCATCAAAGTTTGTTTTATTAATAGGTTGCTCAATCAAATCGATTCCATTTGTTTCTAAAACCTTTATCCATTTTTTAGCAGTAGATTCATCCCAAGCTTGGTTAATGTCTACGGTAATTTTTATATCATCACCTACTGCTTTTTTAATAGCCGACACATGATCAACATCTATCTTTGGATTATTTCGTCCTATTTTTAGTTTGAAAGTATTATGTCTATTTTCTGAAATTAATTGTTTTGCTTCTTCAATATCAGTATCTGTATCTCCACTCGCTAATGTCCATAGTACACTTAATTTTGTTGAAATAGCTCCTCCAAGTAAGGTAGAAACGGAAACATTTAATCGCTTACCTTGTGCATCAAGTAATGCAGTTTCTATTCCTGCTTTAGCAAAAGTATTTCCAGAGATATATTTATTTACACGTTGATTTATTGCGTGTATATTTGTTGCGTCTTGATGAATTAATAACGGTGTAATATATTGATCAATAGTTAGTTTAATTCCTTCTGGAGATTCGCTTCCGTAACTTAATCCACCTATGGTAGTTGACTCTCCGATACCAATAATTCCATCGTCAGAAAAAACTTTTATGATTACCATAGATTGTTGATACATGGTTGCCATCGATAAGACATGTGGTCTTATTGTGGGCAAATCAACAATTATAGTTTCTACTTTTATTATTTTAGGGTTCATTTAACTTCGATTATATTATGTAATTAATACACTAACAAATTTCAGTTAAATGATATTTAAATTATAGTCGTTTTCAATTAAAAATAGGACAAATCAATCATTTTAAGTTAAATGTTTTTATAATCCTAAGCTTTTTCTGAAATCTCGTGGAGTTTGCTTTGTAATTTGTTTAAATAAACGTGTGAAGTAAGAAGGATCATCAAAGCCTAATTTATAAGATACATCTGTGATAGAATAATCAACTTTTGTAAGTAATATCTTTGCTTCATTTATAAAGAATTTTGAAATTATTTTTTTAGTTGATTCACCAATTACTTGGTTGCATATTCTATTGAGGTGACTAGAGGATATAGACAATTCTGTTGCATAAAATTCAACAGAATATTTAAAGCTATAATTCTTTTTGATGAGGTTTCTGAAGCGTCTATATAATAATCTATAGGTATTGAAGTCTTTTTTTATAATGTTTTTAGAAACTAGAGGAATTCTAAACAAACGAATAAGTAGCATTCCTGTTAGGTATTCTAAGGCTAATTCTCGTGCAGGTAAGTCTTGGTTAAATTCTCTAACGCATTTTAGATAGGTTTGATAAAAGTTTTCTAATAAAGGATTTTCTAAATTAATTTTAGAGAGAAAAACTTCTTCAATATCAAAAAATATGTCAGCATCTAGTGTAAGTGTTTTTTCTAAACCTAAATCAGAAATTGAAATTACGTATCCTTCTGTATCGGTTTTTAATGTAATGCTGTGTAAAATATTTTTTGGAATAGTAAAAAAAGATAAATCATTCATTTCAAATTCTTGATTATAACAAGTTAATTTGGCATATCCTTTCTTTATTAAAAAGATTTGAAATAAATCTTGATGAGAGTGAGCTTTAACTTCAATTAGTCCAGCCGAAGAATTAGAAAATTCATCTAAGGAACTTACATGAATTGTATTTCGAACTAATTTAAAGTTATTTTCCGTTGAAATATTTTTTGTTACAGATTCATTCTCCATTGAAATGATAGTTTACTTCTAAATTAATGTTTTTTTAGAAGTAAACTATTTTTTATATTATAATTTCTCACATGTAATAGTATAAGAATTATATGTTATGTTATTTTCTATATAATTTGGTCTTGCCAAGAATAAAACTCTATAAAAATTATTTTCATTAGGATAAGAAATATAAAACTCTCCTGTACTATTTATATCTAATTGTGGACATAAAAGCTGTGGGGTTTGATAATTGTTTGAATTGTAAGTTTTTCCGTTCGATTTGTAATAATTTAGATCATTATCCCCCCATTTTCTAAATAATGTAAAGTACGTTGTAATTTCTTTTTTAGGATCAGATGATAAGTTTAACATTATATCTAAATTTTTATTAGGATATTGTGTATTATTTTTACCATCACGAAAAGAGAATTCAAATCGACCACATTTTAGTTTGTTGTCAGGATTAGGTTTTTCACTAGTATAGAATAATCGTTTAACTTCAGAAATTTCTTCGCTTATTTTATTTTTTAATGTAGATCTATCAACCGTTTCTAAATTTCCAATACCATCAGTAACTAAAACTCTATCATATGATTCATCAGATGTTTTATCTACTAGATTCCTAACTTTTAAATTTCCATTTACATCCAATGCTCTTTCTGGTTTCGATGTATTAATTCCTACTTGACTAAATGAGTTAATATTAAACCCAAATAATATGATTATAGATGTTATTTTATAAAATTTCATAATAATAATTTATTGTTTATAATATCTCTCGCATGTAATAACTCTTAAACCACTATTTTTTAAGTTGATTTGAGTTGTTAGATTATTATCAGAGTCTTGATTGACTATTCTTGTAATATGTATTTTATAAAAATCTCCATTTGTGGGATCTACTATATGTAATTTCAAAAAGTCATTGTTAATCATATGTGCAGGACCTCTATTGTTTGTTGAATAATCAGGAGTGTTGTTATTATATGAACTACTATAATTGAAAATTGTTTGATAAACATCCCAATTATCAGGTGTGAAAATCTTTTTAAAATTACTGTAATAATATTCTCCATTACCTGTATTGGCACTATGACCACCAGTTAATTTCACTCTTCTTTCTAATCTTCTTAGACCATATTGAATTTCAGTGTTTTTTTCTGGATTAATTAATAATTTAAATTTTGCTATATTATTTTCATCAATAATGAAAGAATATTTTCCACATTTTACTTCTTTATTACTATCACCTCCAATACTACTGTAATAAATAATTCTATCTGTTTCAACTTGTTGTTCTGGTGTTTGGAATATTGATGATTTAGATTGTTTATCTATATTACCAGTACTATTTGCTATAATAATATTTTTGAAATTTTCATCTTCAGTTTTATCCTGAAAACTAGTTATTCTTAGATTACCATTTACGTCTAGTGATCGTTCGGGTGTTTCAGTATTAATACCTACACCTCCTTGTCCAAATAAAATTGTTTGTAATAAAACAATAGGAAAAATATATTTTATTTTTTTCATAATTAGAATTTTTCACATGTAGTTACCCAATAGTTACTCCCATTTTGGTAAAGGCGATAAAATGAAACTCTATAAAAATCAGGTTCTTTAGGGTAAGACAAATAAAGTTCATTATATTCACCGTCTTCTATTCTTGCTTGCCCATCAAAAGGAACATCAATAAAATTATTTGTAGATGTAAATTCTTTTGGAGTTGATTTTGCTTGGTATTGAAACCCGTTTGTTTCATAATTCTGTTCAAAAGTTGTATATACTTTTACTGTAGTTCCAGTAACAGGAGCATTTATCAATCTAAATCTTACATCTCCAGTTCCAGAATTAGGTACAAATGCAAATTCAAATTTCCCACACTTGAGAGTTTTTGTAGCATCTGGTGTAGAATTTGGCGTAGTAAATTCATTGTTTAGAATTACTTTATCAATACTTCCATCTTTAGTAGGAAGAATAGATGACTTGTTGATATAATCAATATTTCCTTTATCATCAGTAACTAATACTTTTGTATAATCAGAATCACTTGCTTTAAAAGCTAGGTTTCTAATAATTGTATTCCCTTCTACATGTAAAGTTCTTGTTGGAGATTCTGTTCCTATTCCTACTTGTGAATAAACATTAAACCCCAGCATCATAATTAAAATTTTAAGATGTTTTTTCATAACTGAAAATGTTATAGAATTTTTACTTTTTTGGTATGTTTTTTGTTATGTATTATTACTAAGTGTCTTAGGCTTGGACAATAGTAAAAACTTGTGCAAAATTATAATTAAGATTACAGCTTTCTTAGTTAAGAAGTATCACTATCAGTGATAATGATAGTATTATTTAATAGTTTTTTTTGAATAAAAAAATGCTCTATTAGATCTTGTTTATGAGTATTTTATGCTTTTAAAAAAGCGAATAAATTTTTATGAATGTGTCAAAATTGGTAGTTATTATTTTAAGTCAATAATGGTTTAAAAGAATATGTTTAAAATTATTGAATAGTATATGAATAATTTTAAAAAGTTTTTTGCAACAGTCTTTTTGTTTTTCAATAATTATTAATTGTGTAATTCATTTTCTTTTAGTCACGAATTTGCAATAGTGATTGTAATGGAAATCCTTTTTTTGATTGAATTATTTTCGATATCAAATCAATGACTAATCAAAAAAAGATTGAAATGTAAAGCACGGTGCGAAGCAATTGCCCAAAAAAAGAATATTATTTTTAGTCAAGTTGGGAATAATTTTTTGTGTTAATCCCAATTTTTGAAAAGTTTAAATAATCTTAATAATAAAGCAGAAAAACTCTAAAATGAATTAAATATTCATTTTAGAGTTTTTATATTAATTATCTAAATAATCGTTTTATTTATTTTTTCTTTTTAGTTGAGATATAAATTCTGAAGGTGATATATTAACTTCCTTTTTGAAAATATGAGTAAATCTACTATGTGAAGAGAATCCAGATATTTCTGATAAATAGCTAATTTTATAATTTAGAAAATTGGAATCGTTAATTAGTAATTGAATTATATATTTAATTCTCAAACTATTTATATAATCGCTAAAATTTTGGTTTTTATAATTGTTTAAAATATAATTAATGTATTTTCTATTTGTTTCTAATAATGTGGACATTTGCGACATAGAAAAATTTTTTTGAGTGAAATGATTGCCTTTTTCAAATTCATTAATTTTATTCAATAATTCTAATTCTTTTTCTTCAGACATTATTCTTTTTTCCTTATTCTGAAGTGGTGTTTTTAACTGATAATCAAAAATATCTTTATTATTAATTTTTTCTAGAATGGTATTAAAATGTTTCTTTTTTCTTTTACTATCATAAAAATATAGGAGAGTAGATATTATAACAATAGTGATACAGATATATAAGTAAATAATTAGATTAGATGATTTCTTTTTTTCACTTTCATAATTATTTTGACTGTCATTAAATACTTTCTCAATAGATTTAATTTTTAAATCAGCTAAATTTTTATAACTATCATTTATTTTTATATTGATGCTATCTACTGTTTTATATTTATTTTTTAATCTATAATAATCTGCCTCTGTAGTGTTTATTTCTAATTCTAATTCTTTGTCTTTGGTTATTTTTAAAATTTCTTTCGCTTTTTTTAAATAGTATACTGTGAAATTGAAATCTGGTTTATCTAATTTCAATTCATTCATTGCTATTTTTATACATGTTTGTGCATAAAAATTACGGTCAAGTGCTTCAGAATTTTTTATTTCATCTAAAGCTAGTTTATAGTAGATTTTAGCATTTTTATAATCTTCTAAATGGAAATAACTTGTTGCAGTATTTATGAATGCTGGAACTGCAGAACCTTGAAAATTGTCGTTTGGAAACTCTTTTTTCAACGTTTTTATAATTTCTACAGCTTCTTTATTTATTTCTAAAATTTTTCTAAAATTTTTTTGATTTTGATAAACAAATGATTTGGCTTGTAAAATCATAGATTTAGATAGTAATTCATTTTTTCTATCTAAATCAGCCGCATAAATTAGTGCTTTATCAAAATATTTGATACTTTCTTTTGTAAAACCAATTTTAGCATATAAAGTGGCAACCTGTCCCGAAGTTCTAGTTTTCCAGAATATAAGCTTGTTTTTTTCTGCGATTGAATTAGCTTCTAGAGAATAATCTAATGCTTTTTTATATTCGAATTGCGAATCATAAGCACCAATTATAACAAATAATGATTTGACTTTTTGCCAATCATTTTTTGAACTTTTGTATAAAGAATCACCAACTTCAACAAGTTGTTGATTTGTAATATTTTTTTGATTTCTTAAATAAGTGTTTACAGCATCGTTAAAAGTAGAGTTTTCTTGTGATAATTTTTCTTGTGAAAAACAGAATTGGTAAGCTAAGAGTATAAAAAAAATAAATTTTTTAAACATGTTTATTATAGATAATCTACAACAAATTTAAGTTCAATTTCTCAATCTTGAGTAATTTATCAATAAATTATATTGAGTAAATATTACGTTTAAATTTGGCTATTTTAAATAATATTATAAGCTGAATCGTTTAATTAATAAATCTATCTAAACAACTATAGTTGTTTAGATAGATTTATATATTTTGTACAGGTAAATTACAAAAAGAAAAACTTATTCTTTTACAAATTGAATCGCCAAATTAAGAGCATTATTCGAAACAACTTTTATAAAATCCTCTCTATCCAAATAAGGATATAAATAATGCTTACTTACAGTTCTTTCTCCGTTCGTTACAGAAACCCAAGCAGTACCAACATCTTTCCCGTCCTCACCTTTGTTTGGACCAGCAACGCCAGTTGTAGAAATAGCAATGTCAGTATTCAGTAGTTTACGAACACCTTTTGCCATTTGCTCCGAAACTTGCTCCGAAACCACCGTAAATTCTTCTATATCTTTTTCATTTACATTCAATACAGACGTTTTTACATTGGTTGCATAAGCAACAACACTTCCAGAAAAACAATTAGAACTTCCAGATATAGAAGTGATTAATGTAGCAATATTTCCACCAGTACAACTTTCGGCAGTAGCAATAGTTAATTTTTTTTGTTGTAGTACATCACCTAAAACCTGTTGTGCTTTACCAGAATTATCAGAAACTACAAATTCACCAGCAATCAATTTAAAACGTTCTATTTGCTCTTGTATAGCATTTTTCAGAAAAGATTCATCGTTACCAGTAGCAGAAAATCTTAAATCGATAGAAGAACGACTTGGTAAATAAGCTAAATGAATAAATTCGGGTAATTCATTTTCCCAATCTTCAACCAAAATAGCAAGGTCACTTTCGGGAATCCCATTTATTAGGATATCTCTATGAACAATAGTTTCAGCATCAAATTGATTTTTTAGACGAGGAATTATTTCATCTATCATTATTCCTTTCATTTCATAAGGAACGCCAGGCATATTTACAATAACCTTATCTTCAACTGTAGTCCAAAGACAAGGAGCTGTTCCATAAATGTTTTGTATAAAAGAAGATTTCTCAGGAATAAGAGCTTGGTTTCTATTCAAGTTATTTAGCTCTCTTTTATAACCACGCTGAATAAGTAATTGATAAATATTATCTAAAACCTTTTCTTCTACAACCAAATCGCAGTTAAGGAACTTGCATAAAGCAGCTTTTGTTTTATCATCTTTTGTTGGACCTAGACCACCAGTTACAATAACAATGTTAGATTTCTCTAAACCACGTTCAAAAGCCTCAATAATATGGCTCATTTCATCCTGTACCGATAGAATTTCTTCAACTTCAATTCCTATTTTATTTAGTTGCTGAGCAATAAATGCTGAATTTGTATCAACAATTTGCCCTATCAGTATTTCATCTCCTATTGTGAGTAATGTTGCTTTAATTTTCATATAAAAAAAACTTACTCGAAGTTAGTAAGTTTTCTATTCAACTGTTGTATAAAATCTATTTTTTATCAATTCCATCATTGTTAAACATTTCATTTCTTTTATTATTTGCTTCATCCCAAATTGCATCTACTTGATTACTATTTATAAGAGTTCCTTTTGTTGATAAATTAATTTTAGAAGATTTCTTTATTTCTTTTTTATTTGTAGCAATCCAAGAGTTAATAATTTCTGATTCATCATCTGATTTCTTATAATGCATTTCTAAAATAAATCCTTTTTTAGTATAATATATATCAGGAGAAAAATGGTACGGAATAGCAGTCGTATACCAAATAATAAAATCTATATTATTTACTTTTGCAGTAGCTTCAATAACTGGTAAATTTAAAATTTCTTTTTTATTACCAGTTTCTTTTATCTCAAGTTCAATTAAGTCACCTTTCACAAGATAATTTTTTCCATACACATCCATATTGTAAGAAAATTCATTATTAGCATAATCATTTGTAGTACCAAAAATACCAATTGGAGTTTTAGTTATAAAAAATGTTTGATCATTTTGCGAATTTCTTACTTTTTGAATATAACTAGTTTTACTAAGATGATCACTGTATAAAAATTCAAAAACTTCTTTCGGAGGATTTTTATTTAATTCAATCAATTCTTGTCTGTCTTTAGGGTCTTCTTCCCATTCTTCGAACCATTTCAACCCCTTTGCAGTGTAATGAGTCTGTACTTGGGTTTCGTATGTTATCTCATAGAACTGAGCAGACAAATGTATAGAGAGTAACATAATTAAAAATGTAAAAATCTTATTCATATTAAATTGTTTATTGTTTTAAAAATAATACATTTTATTTAATATCTATTATTTATTAGGGCAAACCTTTCAAGCCGCGCTTTAATGTTCCTAATCTTTTTTGATTGTTCATTAAGCGAAGTCGAAATGCAATGGCCAATCAAAAGAGGATTTTCACTTCAGTCGCTTTTGCGAAACAGATAATGAAACTTTAATATCATTATTCTTCTATTTAAAATTTTATCATTCAGAGCCTGTCGAAGAATCTTAATTATTTAAATAAAATTTTTAAAGAATATGTTTCGACGAGCTCAACATGACATAACACAAAATAAATTATTATACATCAATATTTTATTGGAGAATTTGTCATTCAAAGCCTGTCGAATAATTTTAATTATTGAAATGAAATTTCTAAAGAATTTATGTTTCGACAGGCTCAACATGACATAACGATTCAACTTAGAATTTACTAAGAAAAGCACTTGATTTAATAGAAAATAGAATCTATAATTTCGAATGAAATTCGATAAGAGTTTTATATACTAAATAATAAAGTATTTATATTTTAGTATCAATTAATATAGATTTTTAAAAATATAAGATTTTGAAGTTAAAATGGCAGATAGTAATTAGATTATTTTTATCATTAATAATAAGTTTTCTTTTGTTTTTGATTTTTTCAAAGCAAGATGGTTTATTTGCTTTTATAATTGTATTAATTTTAATTCAGTTTATAGATTTATTGTACTTAATTTTCAATAAAAGGAATATTTTATTTTTAATTATATTGTTATGGTATTTTACACTAACATTTTGTTATTATAAAATGATAGAAATGGGTTTTAGATTGTTTTAAATATCTTATTCTAATGTTTTAGAAAATAAAAAAATATTATTCCTTACTTTTAAATTCTGTAATTGCGTTAGGGATTCTAGTGAAAATCCTTTTTCCTTAGAAAAAGATTGCAACGAAAAGCCCGCCCTAAGGGAACGCCCAAAATTGTATTTTCCTAATAAATAATAATTGACTTTTATGCAGGATATTTTCAAAATTTTTAAAATAGATATTCACGAATCTAATAAAATTGCTGAACAAATAAATGAACCTCATCAACATGACTTTGAAGAATTATTGATAGGGAATAAAGGGGAATTGGAACATTTTATAGATTTTAAATCTCAGATTCTGCAAGCGCCATTTATTAGTTTCGTTACACAGGGAAAAACACATCGTGTAAGACCGTTACCAAAGGATAATGAATGTGATATTTGGGCAATACGATTTAGAAGTGAGTTTATTGCGGAGACAACGTTTCGTTTGTATTCTTCTTTTCATGAGAATGCAAGTTTTACAATGCCAAATTCTTTGTGTTTTGATAGATTGAATGTGATTTGTGAAATGATGCAAGATGAATATTTACAGGCTGTTCCGGATTTTTCGGTAATTAGTGATTTGCTGAATGCTTTGTTTACGATGATACAGTCTGAACGTAATAAACAAAATTTGAATAATGATGAAACGAATAAAATAAATGGGAATACGTTTCGTAGTTTTTTGAAGTTATTGGAGATTCATTATAAAGAGGCAAGAGATGTGAATTTTTATGCAGAAAAACTGTTCATGACTTCGAGAAATTTGAATAATATTTGTCAGAAAATATTACATCAAAGTGTTTCTGAAATTATAGAAACAAGAAAATTGACTGAAGCAAAAAATTTGTTAGTAACAACTGATTTAACAATTGCTGAAATTGGTTTTGAACTTGGTTATAATGAAAAAACTTATTTTACACATTCTTTTAAAAGAAAGTCTGGTATAACTCCATCCGAATTTAGAAAAGAGATGGAGCAAGTAATTCAGTCAAAATAAATATACTTCCTAAAAGCACAACAGTTTTTCCAAATAGCTTTACTTGTTAGGTATTGTTTTATAGACATTTGTACTATCAATTTAAAAGAACATTTGTTATGAAAAAAACTATTTTGAAAAACGTATTCGTTACTACTGCTTTAATTGCATTTTTTGGTTTTACTTCTTGTACACAACATAAAAATGATGAAGAAGGAAAAAAGGCATTGGAAGAAATAAAACAATTAACAGCTGCTAATGCTATAATAAGCTCGAATTTAGAAAAATTTGATACATTGGATTTTGTGGTTTTTAGTAATAGAGATTGGAAACGATTACATGAAAGTCATGCCAAAGATATTAAGGTTCATTTCCCTGATGGACATACAGAAGTTGGTTTGGATCAACATATAAAAACATTAGATGCTATGTTTGTATATGCACCAGATACTAGAATAGAAGAGCATCCTATAAAAATAGGAGATGGAAATATAACTGCTGTTATGGGATATATGTTAGGAACTTTTACAGAGCCAATGCCTATAGGAGACGGAAAATTTATACAACCTACTGGTAAAAAATTTAAATTGCCAATGGCGACAATAGGTATTTGGAAAGATGGAGTAATGACAGAAGAATATCTTTTCTGGGATAACAAAAGTTATATGGACCAAATAATGGGAAGTAAATAAGAACATATTAGTTGTTTAAAAAGACCAGTAGTACAACTACTGGTCTTTTTTATTTTTCCTAAAAACACAACAGTTTTTCCAAATAGCTTTACCAGCTAGATGCCATTTTTATAGAAATTTGTAGTACAGAATAACAAAATGAATAGAAAGGATTTTTTAAAAACTATGGCTTTATTACCTTTAGGTGCAGCTGCTTCTAAGCTAAATGCGCTACACCAAGTTACGGACAATTTTGGTGCTACAGAAAGAATGCCTGTTCTGTTTTTGGGACATGGTAATCCAATGAATGCTCTTGATGATAATATTTTTACGAAAGGTTTTCAGGAAATTGCAAAAACACTTCCAAAACCTAGAGCTATACTTTGTATATCTGCCCATTGGGAGACAAAAGGAACATTTGTAACAGGAATGCAACATCCAGAAACGATACATGATTTTGGTGGTTTTCCACAAGCATTATTCGATGTGCAATATCCAGCACCTGGAAGCCCTGAATTAGCAAAAGAAACGAATAAAATAATTCAATCTACAGAAGTTGGAATTACAAATGATTGGGGATTGGATCATGGTTGTTGGACAGTTGTAAAATTTTTATTTCCTAATGCTGATATTCCTATTGTAGAAATGAGTATAGATTATACAAAAGGACCAGAATATCATTATGCATTGGGACGAGAATTGGCAGCATTACGTAGAAAAGGAGTTCTAATAGTAGGAAGTGGAAATACAATTCATAATTTAAGAAAAGCTGCTTGGGATAAGATGAATCAGATAGGTTATGCCTATGATTGGGCACATGTAGCAAATGAAAAAATGAAAAGTCTTATTGTTGATGGAAATCATAAGGATTTGATAGCTTATGACAAACAAGGAATAGAATTCCAAATGTCTATACCAACACCAGAACATTATATGCCGCTAATGTATACATTGGGATTACAAGAGAAAGATGAGGTTGCAACTATATTTAATGATGGAATTGTTGCTGGTTCGTTGAATATGCTTTCTGTAAAAATAGACAAGGCGTGAGAGGAAAATTAATTTGTCTATCAATCTTTGGATTGATGATAGTTTTCTCGGCATTTGTAATTAAGAAGAATAAAAAAGAAAAAATGGAAAATATAATAAAAACAGATTTAGAATATTTGGTAAGAAAACCAAAAGTAAAAACAGCCAAAACACCATTGATTATATTGTTACATGGTGTAGGAAGTAACGAAAGAAATATGTTTTCGTTAGCTGATTCTTTACCAGATAATTTTTTAGTAGTTTCTGCTAGAGGACCTTTGACATTAGGGCAGGGGAGTTATGCTTGGTTTCAAGTTCAGTTTACTGAAAATGGACCTTCTATAAATGAAGAGCAAGCAGAAAATGCTAGGAAAACAATAATTAAATTTATTGATGACTTAAAAAAAGTAGAAGATTTTGATGCAGATGAAGTTTATTTGGTAGGTTTTAGTCAAGGAGGAATTATGAGTTATAGTGTTGCTTTGACCGATCCAGAGAAAGTAAAAGGAGCAGCAATTCTTAGTGGTCGTTTGTTACCAGAAGTAAAACCTTTAGTAGCTTCAAATGAGCGTTTACAAAAATTGAATTTCTTTATTTCTCATGGAACGCAAGATCCTGTGCTTAAATTTGATTTTGCTTTGGATGCTGTAGATTACCTAAAATCGAAAGATTTGAAACCTATTTTTCATCAATACACAGAAGTACATACAATTAATAACCAAATGTTAACCGATCTAAATGAATGGTTGAATGACGTAAATTAATTATCTTTTGTTTGTTCATAAAAAAAGAGTTCTATTTTAATAGAACTCTTTTTGTTTTAATAATATTTTTTATAAAATATGTTTTTCTGCATGATAAGAAGAACGAACCAAAGGTCCTGATTCTACATGTCTAAATCCTAAACCACGAGCAAAATCTTCATATAATTTAAATTGCTCTGGAGTTATGAATTCTTTAAGTGGTAAATGTTTTTTTGTAGGTTGTAAATATTGACCAATTGTAATAACATCTACATTTGCATTTGCAACATCTTGTATCGTTTCAAGAACTTCGTCTTCAGTTTCTCCAAGACCAAGCATAATTCCTGTTTTTGTACGTCTTTGTCCTGCTTCTTTTGCATAACGTAAAACTTCTAGAGAACGGTCGTATTTAGCTTGTATACGAACTTCTCTCGTTAAACGACGAACAGTTTCCATGTTGTGAGACAAAACTTCTGGAGCTGCTTCTACTAATCTGTCAATATGTTTTTCCATTCCTTGGAAATCAGGAATCAAAGTTTCCATTGTAGTTCCAGGACTTATTCTACGAACAGCTTGTATTGTTTCTGCCCAAATAATAGATCCCATATCTTTTAAATCATCACGATCTACAGAAGTAAGAACCGCATGTTTTATTTTCATTAATTTAATAGAGCGAGCAACTTTTTCTGGTTCAGCCCAATCAACTTGTTCTGGGCGACCAGTTTTTACACCACAAAAACCACAAGAGCGAGTACAAACATTACCAAGAATCATAAATGTTGCAGTACCTTCTCCCCAACATTCTCCCATGTTTGGACAGCTTCCACTTTGGCAAATTGTGTTTAGCTTATATTTATCGACTAAACCTCTTAATTCTTTATGTTTTTTCCCAGTAGGTAACTTTACTCGTAACCATTCGGGTTTTTTTACTCTTCCATCAGGTAATAGTTCAACACTCATATACTAGTTTTTCTACTTGCTAAATTACAATTTATTTTAATAGCAGTAAATCATTTTATTTATTTTCTTAAATGAATCTTTTTTAATTGTTTGGTATGTATATTGATATATAAAATAGTAGATCATAAATTTATGAAAATGAAATATTTTATTTTACCATTAGCTGCATTTGTATTCACTTTTTCTAGTTGTGAAAGTAAAAAAGAAGAAGCTATTTCTCAACATTCTTCAAATGATTCTATAGAGAGAAATGATTCTCTTCCAACTGGTGATAATTCTAAAATTTCTGTAGATTGGCAAGGAACTTATGAAGGAGTTTTACCTTGTGCTGATTGTGAAGGAATAAAAACTACAATACTTTTAAATGAAGATGAAACTTATAAATTTTCATCAGAATATTTAGGGAAAAATCATAAATCTGATGAATCTGGTAAATTCACTTGGTCTGCAGATGGTAATGATATTATAATAAAATTTAAGGACGGAGAAAGTACTAGTTATATTGTTGGAGAAAACCAGTTAGTACAATTAGATCAAGAAGGTAAGCAAATTACTGGAGCATTAGCTGATAAATATGTATTAAAGAAAAAATAATCATATTATTTTTCATCATATATCGTTTTAATAATAGGAACGGTTATCTTTTTGATAACCGTTTTTTTTATTGTATTATAAAAAAATCCGAAGAAATTTTATTTCTTCGGATTTTAAATTTTAAAACTTAATTAAGTTTAATTTATGTTGTTTTAAAAGTAAGTAGTAGAATATTATCTTTGAAAAGATGTAATTCATTTCCTATAACTTCATAACGATTAACATTTTTAAGCATTGATAAAAACGCTTGTTCTTCCTTAAGATTTGGACAAGCCATTTTTGTTTCAGATATATTTCCAAAACTAATTGCTCCATTTGATTTAGATAGGGTTGCATTAAAATTATTGCATCCAGAAAAACCAGAGACTGTAGAATTAGTTTCATTTATAATTAAAGAAACTTCTTTATTATATAATCCTTTTACAACATCACTATCAGTAACTAAATACCAATTTTGATTAGAAATTGATACATCAGTTCTAGGTTTTAACTTAGCTGTATTTGTGTTGGTTGAACATGACACAGCTACAAATGCTGCAAAAAGCGTTGAACAAAAAATGGTTGTTATCTTCATAATTAAAAGAATTTTATCTTAATTCAGCATTAAATTTATCTTGAAATAATTTAATTAATTTTTGCATTAGAGCATCAATGTCTTGATCACTTAAAGTTTTATTTTCATCTTGAATCATAAAACTTAATGCGTATGATTTTTTACCATTTGGTAATTTATCACCTTCATAAACATCAAATAAATTAACAGATTTCAGAAGTGATGATTTTGCTTCTTTGGTTGCTTTAAATAAATCTTCATATTTTACATTAGAATCTATTAATAAAGCTAAATCACGACGGGAACCAGGGAATTTAGGAATGTCTTTGTATTTTAAATTATTTTTACTTGCTAAAGAAACTAAAGTTTCCCAATTCAATTGAGCAAAGTAAGTATCTTGACTAACACCTAATTTTTTAGCAATTTTTTTATCAACAATTCCTAATTTACCTAAAGATTTGTTCCCTGAAATAAATTCGATTCCATCAAGGAAATTTTTATCATTAGCAGGTAATTCTTCAGTTACTTTAATATTTAATCGAACAAAAATTTGTTGAACCAAACCTTTTAAATCACTAAAAGTTGATTTTCTAACATTTCCTGTCCAAGATTCACTATTAAAATTACCAGAAAGTACAATTCCTAAACATTTGTTTTCTTCGTATTTATCGTTTATTTTACCATAAACTTTACCAAATTCAAATAATTTTACGTCTGTATTTCTGCGATTTACGTTAAATGCTACGTTTTCTAATAATCCATTTAATAATGTACGACGCATTACAGCTAAATCAGCAGAAAGAGGATTTAACATAGCAACACTTTCCCCTTCAGGATAAGCGAAAATAGTTTCGTACTCTCTTTTTGTTAATGAATTGTTCATTGCTTCATTAAATCCAAATGCAGTAAGTTGTCTTGCAATAAAATCTTCAATTTTATCTGGACTTACTTTTTGATTTGGAATATAAGAGAAAGAAAATTTAGTAGGAATTTCGATGTTATCATATCCATAAATTCTCAAAATATCTTCGATTAAATCAACATCACGTTGAACATCTACACGATATGCAGGAACTTCTAAATCTAAAACACCATCACTTTCAGCTAATATTTTAATTTCTAAGTTTTCTAAAATAGCTTTTATTTTATCTTCAGCTATTTCAACACCAAGTAATTCTACTACTTTAGCTAAACGTAACTTTACATTAAAGTTAGCAATAGGATTTGGATAAATGTCATCAATATTTGAAGCTATTTCTGCACCTGTAATTTCAGTAAGTAATAATACTGCTTTCTTTAAAGCGTCAACAGTTGTGTTAGGATCAATACCACGTTCGAATCTAAAAGAGGCATCAGTGTTTAATGCATGAGCTTTTGCACCTTTACGAATAGTTACAGGCTCAAAATAAGCTGACTCTAAGAATAAATTTGTTGTAGATTCTGTTACGCCAGAATTTTCTCCACCAAAAACACCAGCAATGCAAAGAGGTTTTTTTTCATCACAAATCATTAATTCATGACCTTTTAATTCTCTTTCGACACCATCTAATGTTGTGAATTTACTTCCTTCTGCTAATTTTTGAACAATAATTTTATTTCCTTCAATTTTATCAGCATCAAAAGCATGTAATGGTTGTCCTAAATCATGTAAAATGTAATTTGTAATATCTACAACATTATTGATAGGAGCTAAACCAATCACTTTCAGACGGTTTTTTAACCATTCTGGAGATTCTTCAACTTTTATATTTTTAAGATAAATACCTGCATATCTTGGAGCAGCTTCTGTATCTTTTACTTCAATAGAAATAGGATTTTTACCAAAATCTGTAGTTGGGTAGTTTGATACATCATAAGGTTTGAATGTAGCATTAATATCTCTTGTTTTTAGTGCCGCGTAAAGGTCGCGAGCAACACCAAAATGAGACATTGCATCAGCTCTGTTAGGAGTTAAACCAATTTCAATTTCTTTATCAGCTTCTTCTGAAGTAAAGATTTGTGAAGTTGGAGTACCTGGTTTTAAATCTTCTGGTAAAACTAATATTCCAGAATTATCTGTACCAATACCTAATTCAACCTCAGAACAAATCATTCCAAAAGATTCTTCACCTCTTATTTTTGCTTTTTTAATTTTAAAATCTCCATCAGGAGTAGGAAAAACAGTACCAACAGTAGCTACAGGAACATTTTGTCCTTCTGCAACATTAGGTGCACCACAAACAATTTGTGTTTCTTTTCCGTCACCTAAATCTATTTTAGTTACTTTTAATTTATCTGCATTTGGATGAGGAATTGTAGATAAAACTTTACCAACTAAAACAGTATCCAAATATTTTTTAGCTCCACCTATTTCTTCAACACCTTCTACTTCTAAACCTGTACTTGTAAGAGTAGATGATATTTCGTCAATAGAAATATCTGTGTCAATATAAGTTTTTAGCCAATTGTATGAAATTTTCATTGTCTTATAAAAAGAATTATATATTTTATTTGTTATGCATTAAGCATAACAGGCATTACTAACATTAAGATTTCTTCTCCATCTTCTAAACCATCAACAGGTTTTATAATTCCTGCACGGTTAGGTTCAGACATTTCTAATGTTATTTCGTCTGATTGTAAGTTGTTTAACATTTCAATTAAGAAGCGAGAATTGAAACCGATTTGTAAATCTGTTCCATTATAATCACATGATAATCTTTCTTCTGCTTTGTTTGAGAAGTCAATATCTTCTGCTGAAATAGTTAACGAATTTCCAACTAATTTTAATCGAGCTTGATTTGTTGTTTTGTTAGAGAAAATAGCTACTCGTTTCAAAGAAGTCAAAAATAAACTTCTATTGATTGTTAATACATTTGGATTTTCTTTAGGAATTACTGCTTCATAATTAGGATATTTTCCATCAATTAATCGGCAAGTTAAAACGATGTTTTGGAAAGAAAAACGTGTATTTGTAGTATTATATTCTATTGTTACATCATCATTATTTCCTCCTAAAATATTTTTTAATAAGTTAAGAGGTTTTTTAGGCATGATATATTCTGCTGTATCTAGATTTTCTAAGCCGCTTCTTGTATATTTTACTAAACGGTGTGCATCAGTTGCTACAAATCTAAAAACATCAGCATTTGCTTGGAAAAAAACTCCAGTCATTATCGGGCGTAATTCATCATTTCCTGTTGCAAAAATTGTTTTTACAATTGCTTCAGAAAGAATATTTGCTCCTATTGTAGTAGAACTAGCATCTTCGATATCTGGTGTTTGAGGATATTCATTTGCATCTTCAAATGCTAATTGATAATTTCCTTGTTCTGATACAATCTCTAAAGTGTTACTTTCTTTTTGAATAAAAGTTAGAGGCTGTGCAGGGAAAGTTTTTAGGGTATCTGTTAAGATTTTAGATGGAATAGCTATTTTTCCATTGTCATTTGACTCTACTTCTAAAGTTGTAGAAATCGTAGTTTCTAAATCAGAACCTGTTATTGTCAATTGGTTACCATCTAATTCGAATAAAAAATTATCAAGTATTGGTAAAGTATTGTTAGAATTAATAACTCCACCTATTAAGTTTACATTTTTTAATAACGTGTTGCTCGATACAATAAATTTCATATGAAGAATATTTCCTTAAGTATATCTAACAAATGTATGAAAAATCTTAAAGAAAAATAATGAAACCTATACATTAAATATTATATGACAATATTTAGTATTGATTTTCAGTCGAAAATACTTTCGTCATCTCTTAATTATTTATATCAATTTTTGTTTGAAAAATTCTTTTTTCAAGCTTAGATTTGTATACTATTTATTGTTTTAACACTTTATTAAATTTATTTAAAAAAGAAAGTATTAATTTAATGGATTAAAACAATTGTATGAAGATAGAATTAAAATTAGAAGATAAAAACGGAGTATTTGAACTGTTAAATGAAAATAATGATATTGTAGGAGAGCTTACTTTTATGCTAAAAGAAGAACAAATGCTTATTAATCATACAGGGGTTAATCCTGAATTAAGAGGACAGGGGTTCGCCGAAAAATTAGTTTTAGAAGCAGTTGAATATGCTCGTAAAAATCACTTAAAAATAATACCATTTTGTAGTTATGTTAGTGTTTATGTGGGTAAACATCCAGAGGTACAAGATGTAATTTAAATATTATGAATTTAGAAAAAATTTTTGAACACAACGAAGATTGGATTAATAAGCGATTAAATCAAGATAAAGAATATTTTGATAAATTATCATCAGGACAGAATCCAGAAGTTTTATATATAGGTTGTTCTGATAGCCGAGTTACTGCAGAAGAATTGTTAGGAGCTGAGCCTGGAGAGGTTTTTGTTCACCGTAATATTGCAAATATGGTAATCGGTTTAGATCTTAATACAACTTCTGTTTTAGATTATGCTGTTGAGCATTTAAAAGTAAAACATATTATTGTTTGTGGTCATTATAATTGTGGAGGTATAAAATCAGCAATGATTCCTAAAGATTTAGGTATTATGAATCCTTGGTTAAGAAATATTAGAGATGTTTACCGTTTGCATTCAGAAGAGTTGAATGCGATTGAGAACGAAGGGATGCGTTACAATAGATTGGTAGAATTAAATGTTCAAGAACAATGTGTAAATGCAGTAAAAAATCCTTTTGTTCAAAAAGCTATGCAAAATGGACTTCAAGTTCATGGTTGGGTTTTTGATTTATTTACGGGAAAATTGATTGACTTAAAATTAGATTTCGATTCTATATTAAAGAATATTAAAGAAATTTACGATATAGATTAATTACTTTAATATATTATTGATTTGGTGCGGTATTTGTTTATTAATGTATTAACCGAACTAAATCAATAAAATAAGCTAACTGCTTATTTAAACGTCATAAAACAATGTTTTATGACGTTTTTTATATCAATTAAAAATTACTTTAATCTATTATTGATATTGGTATAATTTTTGACTAATCCGCTTTTAGTGTAGATTATTTTTAATTAAAAAATATAAATAATTAGACACTAAGTTTTTATAAATAAAACATGTTTGGCATGATAATTGATTGTAAATATATTAACCGAACTAAATCAATGAGTACAAATCGTTGGATAAAAAAAATAAGTATCGCTTTAATAAGTTTTATTGCGATACTTTTTATTTTTAGTTTTTATATAAGTTATTTTCTTAATGATCGATTACCTAAAATTATTATCGAGAAAAATGATACACCTTATAATTTAACTTATGGAGAATTAAGCTTTTCATTGTTTAATTCATCACTTAATTTAAAAAATGTTAATATCTCTCCTAAAGATTCTACATCAATTGTAGATTCTATTAAAGCTACAGGAAAAGTAAAGGAAATTAATATAGTTGGAATTAATTTTTTAAAACTAATTACAGTAAAAGAAGTTTCTGCTTATTCTATTCATATAGATTCTCCTATTGTTAATTATTATCTAAAAGAGAATAACGAAAAAAAAGATACAACTAGAACAAAAGTCGGAGATAGTTTTAATGTTTCAAGAATAAAAATAAAAAATGGAACATTTAATTTATTGTCTAGTTCTGGAAATGAAAAGATTGTAAATGTGTCTAATTTTAATATAAATTTTAAAGGAGTTAAATTCAATGAAAGAACTGCTGATAAAAAAATTCCTTTTAAATATTCGTCTTTTGATATCAAATTAGATTCAATGTTTTTCATTGTAAAAGATAGACAAATAGTTAAATCTAAAAAAGTTCATTTTAGTGATACTACTTTTGAGTTATCAGATTTTTCAATGAAACCTTTTGGAGCTCATAAAGGAGTTTATTTACCGAATAAAACTAATGCAGATTTATTTGATGTAAAAACATCTTTACTTTCTTTAACTAATATGGATTGGGGATTTACAAATGAAGATAAATTGTATTTTAATACAGATAAACTTTTGTTACGTGAACCTAAGATTACAATTATACAAACTGATTACTCAAGAAGGAATGATTCGCTACCTAAAAAAATAAATTTAAAAAATAATGACACTGATTTAATTAATGTTAAAAAATTTCAAATTGAAAATGGAAAAATAAATTCTTTTTTCTCTGATGCTAAAACAATAAAATATAACATAAGCGATGTTGATTTAGCAATAGAAGGAATTAAAATGAATGATTTTACCAGAACAAACGAGATTCCAATCGATTATAATACGTTTAAATTAAACTTAAGGTCAATGTATTATCGTTTAAATCATACACATTCACTTACAGCTTCTACTTTGAATTTAGGAAATTCTAATTTGACATTAAAAGATTTTAAGATGAAACCTATTTTGTCAAAAAAAGAATTTAAAAATAAGTTTACTAAATCTAACGTTCTTCTAGATATTGAAACTCCAATTTTAAAGCTAAATAAGTATAAATGGGGTTTAAAAAATGGTGATTTTTATTTTCATACAAACTCTATAAAGTTTAACAATGCTAATGTTAAAATAATAGAGCAAAAAAATGACAATATTCTTGTTGATAATAAGAACAAATTAAAAGATAAATTAATTGATTTTAATCTATCTGTTGATACAATTAAAGTTAATCAATCAAAATTTTCTTCAGATGAATTATTTGATTTCAATGATATAAATCTTACTATTCTTGGCGTTACTAATATAAATGGAAAAGTATTAAATATTAATGATATTATTTTAAAAAAACCGAAGCTTTTATTTTATAATCAATCAAAAAAGAATAATCAAAAAAGTGATAAAAATTCTAAAGAGTTTGAAAATAGTATATATGTAAAAAGAATAAGATTACAAGATGGTAATTTAGAAATGATTTCAAAAACAGATAATAAGAAAAATTTAATTTTAAAAGATATTCAATTATCCGCTAATCATGTTAAGATTGATAAAAATACTGTTCGAAATAATATTCCTTTTGTTTATGGTAATTTAGAATTAACTTCTTCTGGAATTGATTATGATATTAGTAATGTTTATAAACTAAAAACATCAACATTTATTTATAAAAATGGCAATTTAATTTTAAATCAATTAAAATTGTTTCATAATATTTCTAGAGAAAATTTTACAAAATCATTAAAGAAACAAAAAGATTTGTATACGGTTTCTGTTGATAAAATAACAAGTAAGAATTTAAAAATAGGTTTTTTACCTTCCAAGAATTTATTTATAAAATCAGATTTAATGGTTTTTGATAAACTATATGCAAATATATTTAGAAGCCTATTACCTCCAAATGATCTTTCTAAAAAGACGATGTTTTCTCAAAAATTACGAGAACTAAAAATGGATTTACAAATCAATCAAGTTAACTTGGTACAGTCTAAATTAGAATATGAAGAAGAGGCTAAAAAAACTGAAAAAACAGGAAAATTAACTTTTTCTAATATTAATACAAGTATTAAGAATATCAATTCTGGCTTTAATAAAAAATCTCTACCAAATGTTATTATTGATTGGGATTCAGAATTTATGAATGGGGATTTAAAAGTTAAATGGGTTTTTAACCCAATGAATACCAGTGAAAAATTTAATATTAAAGGATCTATAGCTAATTTGCCTGCTAAAAATTTAGATCCGTTTTTGGTTCCTTATTTTAATGTGAGTGCTAATGGAAAATTAAATAAAATAAATTTTGATTTTGACGGAGATGATATTAAGGCTAATGGAGTATTTAGTATTCATTATAATGATTTAAAAGTTAGTTTATTAAGAGAAGGAGGAAGTAAAAGAAAATTTTTATCTGCAGTTGGTAATGTAGCAATAAAGAAAGACTCGAGAGGAAATGAGAGAGAAAAAGAAGTTAAAAATGTTACACGTAAACAAGATAAATCATTTTTTAATTTCTTTTTAGCTTGTATATTAGATGGACTTAAAAAAGCTTTATTAATTATTTAGAAAATGAAAAGAACAGTTTTTATTACAGGTGCTACTTCAGGTATTGGAATGGCGACAGCGAAAATTTTAGCTTCTGATTATCGTTTAATTCTTTGTGGACGTAGACAAGATCGATTAAATGAAATTGAAAATGAATTAAAGAAATTGACAGATGTAAAAACGCTTCAGTTTGATGTTCGCGATAAAGATGGTGTTTTTAATGCAGTAGAAAGTTTAGATGATGAGTGGAAGAATATAGATATTTTAATTAATAATGCAGGAAATGCACACGGTTTAGCTCCTTTTGACGAAGCAGAATTAGATGATTTGATTTCGATGATTGATATTAATGTAAAAGGTTTAATTTATGTATCAAAAGCAGTTGTTCCATTTCTTAAAAAATCTAACAATGCACATATTGTCAATATATCTTCTATTGCAGGTAAAGAGGTTTATCCGAACGGAGCAACCTATTGTGCGTCCAAAGCTGCTGTAGAATCTTTAAGCAAAGGAATGCGTTTTGATTTGTTGCCTTATGGTGTAAAAGTTTCTAATGTAGCTCCAGGAGCTGTAGAAACCGAATTTTCTTTGGTTCGTTTTAAGGGAGATAAAGAAAAGGCAGAAAATGTTTACAAAGGTTTTGATCCTTTGGTGGCAGAAGATATCGCCAACGCAATAGCTTATTTACTTAATCAACCAGAACACGTCCAACTAGCTGATATAACTGTTTTTCCAAAAGCACAAGCAAGTGGAACAAATTTCTTTAAGAAATAAAAGAATAATAATTCAATTCAATATCAACCACTTTCTTTTTTAGATGAAAGTGGTTTTTTTATTAATTATAGTCATCTAACTATATATTTTAGGGCAATTGCTGCGCACCGTGCTTTCCCGCTATATCTTTTTTGATTGGTCATTGTATTTTGATTTAGTCACTGAGGCTCTCGAAATGTAATAATCAACTCTAAATATATCCAATCAAAAAAGGATGCCGCTTCAATCACTATTGCAAATTCGTAGAATAAAAAAATACAAAATATTTTTTAAGTTTAGATTTAATCTCTGTTTTTATTAAATCAATGTTAGTTTTTTACATTCTAGCACTAAATAAATCTAAAAAAGCTGGAGCAGATAAGTTTAGGAAATCAACAAGAAAATGTGATAATATAACCCATCTTAAACTATTTGTTTTTTTATAAGTTATTGCCCAAACAATTCCCATTATAAATGTCGAAATTACAACAGCATTTCCCCTAAATATTTCTGAGTTTATACCAAATACAAAATGATTCATGGCAAATAGAAAACTAGTAAATAAAATTGATAGTAAACTATTCCATTTTTTAGTTGCATCACTCAGAAATCCTCTCCAATAAAATTCTTCAAGCCAAGGATTTATTAAAGCTAAAAGTATCCAAGGAACAAAAACCGACCAATCTTGTAATAAATGATTATGTTTTATAAATATCGGAATTGGTATTAATCCAATAATTAATGTTATTATAATCCAAAACCAATTTTTATTTCCTTTTTTTAACCAATTTTTTATTGAAGATTCTTCGTCAAATTTGAGAATGAAAAATAAAAAAAGGAACCATTCAATTATAATCAAAGGAATGAAAGACCATTTACCAATTAGTTTTCCAAAAATTAATGCAGATAAAATATTTCCAAAAATTATTATAAAAGGAGAAAGTAGTGCAATTCTTTTATTTTTAATGTTTTTCATCATTTGTTTATACATTTTTAATTAAATATCGTACAATGTTTTTAAGATTTCCGAAGAACTAAAAGAAGTTGAATGAAAGTCCAAGTTCTTCTGTTAAAGTAAATTATTTTTTGCAACGAATACAGTTAATTGTTATTGTGAAATACAATGTTATATGATGTTTTTTTAACTTAGTTTTTTTTGTAGTCATTGATTAGTCTACGATTATTTAGAAGTGTGTATTTTTTCGATTAATTTATCTTTTAATAAGTATGGAAAAAACAAAAATCCAACAGATAAAAATTTATTGACTTTTCTTAGTAGATTGAAATATATTTATGTTTAATAATTATTGTTATTTTGACGCTTTTGGATAAGTTATAAAAGGAAATATAAAATGCTGTTGCTAAAAAAAAGCATAAACTTTTATATTGCTCTATATCTGGCATTTTTCTAATGCGATATTAGTAGAAGTATTATTTTATTTTTATCACTTTAGTTTTTGCTAATAAATCTCCAAGTCTTTGATTTTCGCTTGAATTTTTAATAATTATTATAGCTACAAGTCCAAAAAAGAACATATCAATAATGTCTAATATATGTCTTAAAAACGATTGTTTAAAAGTTATTTTTGATTCAGTTTCCAAATCAACAGGTTTTAATCCGACTATATAATTTCCAATTGTTGAATCTAAAATTAATTCAGTTCCGCAAATGTAAAGCAACCAAAAAATAATTATCGGAAACGTTTTAATTCCATTTACGGAATAAGCACCTTCAGAATTTATTTCTCCAAATTTGAAAATGTAAAATGAAGTTAAAGATAAAATTATTGTATAATCAATAAAACCAGCAATAATTCTACGAGTAATAATTTTTTTAGTCTTCATCCATCTGTTTTTAATTTTCTTTTTGTAGAGTAGGGGTTTTTACATTTCTGCAAATGAAAAACCAATTTACGAATAAATTCCTGAAGCTTTTTGTTTAGCGTTTGACCAGCCATTTCGCTAATACGATGTTAGCTGTAGTCATTTTATTGATAGTCATATTCGACTTTTTCAATATTAAATGATTTTAGTAAATTATTATAGTTGTTTAAGTTTCTTTTATTATGATCATAAACATCTATTATTAGTGTAGAGTCTGATTTAATTACTCCGAATTTTTGACCAGCGTGACCTGGAAATCTTTCAGATATTTTACTTTGAATAAGTTCTGATAAATAAGTATTTACTGCAATTATATTTTTTCTATTTAATTTATATTCTGTTGATATATCAGGTTGTTGAAACTCAGGTTTTCCAATCTTTTCACAATCAACTTTTGTTCTGATATATTTAGCATAGAATTCTTTATCTTCTTTTGAATAAATCTCAAAACTCTCTTCGTGTCCTCCCCATTCTCCACATTCATCGAAATTAGCGTAAATAATTAGTCTAGTTTTTGAGCCAAATGCTCCTAAATCGGAAGGTTCAAAGAAAGTTAAAGTGCGATTATCTATCGAAATGCTTTCTTTTTTATTTTGTTGATTGCAAGAAATAAAAATTATTATGCAAAATAAAAGTAAATTAATTTTTTTCACGTTCACGATTTTTGGGAATGGTTACAGCTAACGTTTCGGAGCTTAGCGATAGTAGTGGATTAGAAAGCTTGAATTTTCAATTTTGCACTAGGCTAAGCAACAGCTTTATTATTTTTTAAATTTAAGAAAAAAGGAATTGTAAATCATGAACACCTTAAAAAAAATAATATTTCAGTTCATAAATATAAAAAGCTGTTGTGACTAAAAAAGGAGAAACTTTCAATTTAGCCTTAAACCCGCCATTTAGCAAAACCCATGTTAACAGAAGTGTTATTATACAAAAATTCCGTTTCTAAGTTTCTCTTTTTCAATTCCCGCATTTTCAGAAAACCACTCTAATATTATAGCTTTAAATTCATTTCTATTAAATGAATGTTCATTGTTTCTGATTTTAAAATAATTTTGAGCAGTATTTTTTTCAATAAGTTCCCGAACATTCTGTTTATCTAATCTACTTGTAAATTTTGTTAGATAAAAGCCAAAAATTGAAATTATCATTCCCAAAATTCCAATCTTCCACATGAAAAATAACCCAATAAATGAAAATATAAAGAGGAAAAACAAGATATTGATTATAATTTGACTTGGTTTCAAAATGTCAATTTTGTAACCTAAAATTCTTTCTATTTTTTTTATGTTTTTTCTTCTATTCTTTTTTGGGAATATAATTTTTAAATCTGTATTTGGATAGATTTGTTCATCAGTTAGAATATTTTCGGTTTCCAAAGCTTTTCTAAATTGATAATAAGCTTTTTGACTAGTACACAAATTATCACTTTTAAACTTAACTTTGGAAATAATTAAATTACTAAATTCACTAAAATTATTTAATTTTTCAATTTCTTCATTTTTCAGTTTGATTTTGAAAGTTTCTTCAAACAAAGGCAAAACATCTTCAATGTTTTCAATTTCAAATTGGTCTAATTTGGTAGTATTCATTTAATATACAATTTCGGGAAACATTTCTGCTAACGTTATTAGGATTTGCAAAGAACGGAGAGAATTTGAACGTTAGTTCAGATTCGTACGTTCAAGCAAATACTTTTTGTTATATGCAGCTAAAATTTAACTATTAGAAATAGTTGATATTGCTTTTTATATAAGTAAGATTTAAATCACTTAAATTATCTTCATTTTCATAGAGTTTAGAATCTAATTCTTCCCAAATATCATTTGCAATGTCTTCGATTTCTTCAATTATTTCATCTCTTAAATTTCTATCTTTTGGTACATTATTGTTTGGGAATTGACAAATAGCTTCTTCTAAAATTGTTGCTGTATAAACAGCATTTATTTCTTTTAAACTTTGAATAGTTTCAAAGGAAAATTCTCCACTTGAATTATAAAAGAACTGATTTAAACCACCATTATTTATTTCTTTTTCGAAATTTTGATTTAAAAAGAAAGTCATTTGTTGTTTTGTTAATACATTTAGGTTTTCACCATATTCACATAATTCATTAATGTAATTATCAATCGAAATTAAAACATCATCAATTTCATTTGATTGTAATAATTTTTCAAGTTCAGGATAGTTTGCCATTGGTAATAATAAATTTATATTAGAGTAGATTTTTTAGTTGCGTATAACGTTTCGGGGCTTGGCGTCAGTGGCGGAGATTGAAGCGAAAAGTTTCAATTTAGCGACACAGTAAGCAAAAGCCAATTAATTGAATAAATTTAAGAAAAAAGTCAATATAATTGGCTTTTTGCGGAATAGAAAGCTAAAAATTTAATTTTTAACCTTAAACCTCTATTGTTATAAACTCTTGTTAGGTGTAGTTTTTTTATTTTTATCTTAAAATTTGCGTATATGGATTAAAATTCTCATATTTGAAAATATAAATATTCGAATTATGAGTGATTGGAATAATAAAGTCAAAAGAATTTTAAAGGCAGAATTAGTTAAAAGAGGTTTGTCAACTGAAGATTTAACTACTTTATTGAACAATGATGGTTGTAATGAAACAAAGTCTAGTGTTGATAGTAAAATAAGTAGAGGAACTTTTAGTGCTTCTTTTTTTTTACATTCTTTATATGTGATAGGATGTACCAAATTAGAAATTGAGGAATTTCAAAATATGATTAGAATTACTAATGATAAATTACCATTAGTAGCTGAAGATGAAATTGAATATAAAAAAAAGGATGATGAAAAGTAAATTAAAATTTATTGATTTATTTGCTGGATTAGGAGGTATTAGATTGGGTTTTGAACAAGCTTGTAGTGATAGAGGTATCGAAACTGAATGTGTAATGACTTCTGAAATAAAGCCCTATGCAATAGAGACATTAAAATATAATCATCATCACGAAAATTTTGTTGGTGATATTTTTAAAGTGAAGAATGAAGATATTCCTTCGTTTGATTTTTTGTTTGGAGGATTTCCTTGCCAACCTTTTAGTTCTAGTGGAAAAAGAAATGGATTTGCTGACACAAGAGGAACTCTTTTTTTTGAAATAGAAAGGATTTTAAAATTTCATAATCCACAAGGTTTTATTCTTGAAAATGTTGAGGGATTAGTAAAGCACGATTTAGAAAATAAAAATGATGAAATAGGCAAAACTTTAAGTACTATTTTATATAAACTCGAATATGAATTAGGATTTAAAGTTAGTTGGAAAGTTTTGGATAGTATTGATTTTGGTGTTCCACAATCAAGAAAGAGAATTTTTATTGTCGGCACAAAAGAAAACAAAGTTGACTTAGAAAACTTTGAAATTTCAAAGTCTATACTTAAGGATGTTTTGGAAAAAGAGCAACCAACATTAAAAACTGATTTTACCAATAAAATCTTAAAACATTTTAAGATTGAGGATTTATATGGTAAATCTATAAAAGATAAGAGAGGAGGAGAAAATAATATCCATAGTTGGGATATTGGCTTAAAGGGTGAATGTAGTAAAGAACAAATTTTACTATTAAATAAGCTTTTTAAAGAGCGTAGAAAAAAACAATGGGCTGAAGAAATTGGAATTGATTGGATGGATGGAATGCCATTGACTTTAAAGCAAATAGAAACTTTCTATCCTAGTAATAATTTATTTTCAGATGTAGATTTAAAATCACTACTTGAAGATTTAGTTTTAAAAGGTTATTTAAAGTTTGAATTTCCAAAAAAATTAGTCAAAGAAGAAACAGAGAATGGAATTATAACATCTCGTGTATATGATGAGACTAAAGAAAAAGGATATAATATTGTAACTGGCAAATTAAGTTTTGAGATCAATAAAATATTAAATCCTTATGAAATAGCACCTACTTTAGTAGCTACGGATATGATTAAATTAGCAGTACCAGACAATGGAGGGTTGAGAAGATTAACCATAAGGGAAGGTTTGAGGCTTTTTGGATATCCTGAAGATTATTTTATACCTGTAAAAGAAACTAAAGCATTTGATTTATTAGGAAATACCGTAGTTGTCCCAGTTGTAAAAGCAGTTTCAGATAGAGTTTTAGATGCGATAAACAATACAGGAACTGAATTATAATTCAGTTCCTGTATTTTCTAAATACTTAGTTTTGACATTTTCTAACCAATTCTCACTGTAACTACTTGTGCTATGAGAATATTTATCAAGTGTTTCACTAATTGCAGTAATAAATGATAATTTATCTGCAAATGGTTTATTTCTAATTCTATTAGCATACCATTTTATAGGTCTAAGGTTGTAAGGTTGACCGTTTTTTGTTTGCATATTTACAGGATTCGTACCTGAATTACCAGCCATTTCCCAAACTTTAAGTAACCATAAATCATCTATTCGCAGAATACTATCTTCCATTTTGTATGAAAATATAAGATAATCAGCATTTAATCTCTCAGGTTTGATTAGTAATGATTTATTGTAAGAGTCAAAATTTGCTATATCGAATGCAGGTGACGCATTGGCATTGAATGTTTTAATCTCAAGTAATCCTTTATTATTTTCCTCTTCTAGATAAAAATCTGGAAATTCTTGTGTATTTGTGTTTTGTCTAAAGTAAAAATTGTTTTCTCTCATCCATTGACCAAACCATTCTTGTAATAAATCTCCTAATGCATCCTTTCCATTATATTTAGCTGAAATTCCACCTAAAATAATTTCAACACTTCCTATTTTATCTTGTATTCTGAACTCATTTTTTAATTTTTCATAAATTTCTAGAGCGGTAATCTTAGTTTTTTCTGGCATTTTTAATTAGTTATATCTTCTGTTTTATTGTTACGTTTTTTAATAAAATTACACCTAACGGTTGACGGATTTGCGACAGTAAAAAATATAGCAACGAAGTTACGTGTATTTTTTATTTAGCAAATTCGATGATGTACGCTATTCGTAGCATAGCGGAGAATTGCGTCACATCATTGTTTTTTCACGAAAGAAAACTGGGTGTAGTTTCGTAAAATAACACCTATAGCTGTATTTCGTCAAATTTTTAACTAAAATAGTTTAGTTTTCTGTAAAGATAATTTAAGAAAAGTTTTATCGATTACGGAAAACCATAATTGCAGAAATAAATATTAAATTACTTTTATAGATTTTTTCTTAGAAAATATTAGGAAGAATATATTTGAAGTAGGATTCCAAGAGTTTCAAAAAAAAACAAAAAGCCCAACAGATTACTATATTGTCTTTTATCAGCGGGTTTGAAGGATCTTCTGTCGAACCCTTGATGTTATTTTGACGTTTTTAAATAAGTTATAATTTTCATTTTTTTTTAAAATCATACTATAAAGTATAGAGAAGAAAAATGATATGAATCAAGAATAAATAAAAAAAATGGTACTCTTTGTCTTCCAAAAGTACCATTTGTCTTTTTGCGGGCAGAAAAGGTACTTCAGTCGAAAACTTTATGTTATTTTTTTAGTTTTTGGATAAATTGTGATTTTAATTTTTTAAAAAGTAATAAAAGGAGAAACATTCAATTTCTCCCTTTATCACCATTTCTCTAATGCGATATTATCGGTAGTTCTTTAGTTTAGTAGTTTTATAACTTTTTCACTTCCTAAATTTATTAAATTATAAGAGTCTTCATTTAAATCTTTAACCAATTCCATCAAATCAAATTTTTCTTTTTCATCTAGTTCTTTTTCTGCTGATGAAAATATAATTGTTTGCTTTTCTGTAGTCTCTGAACATTTTTGGAGTAGTGCTTTCAAACTACTTTGCTTTGCTTTATGTTGACCAGGTTCATCAAACATAATTAATCCTGGATGATTAACGCCGTTATCTCTTAAGGCTAATGTATATGCCCAAATATTTCTAACAAAGTCAGATGCAGAAGAGTTGATTCTAATTGATTGCGGTTGTGGATCATCTTTTCCTCTTTTATATACAGGGAAATATTTGAAAGGATCTTTTCTGTTAATAGAAATTTGAAAATTTCTATTACTGTCATATCCAAACTTAAATAATAAATCTTTGTAATTAGTTTCAAAGGAATTTAGAATATTATTATCATCTGATTCCTCTAAGCCTTCTATCGATTTAATTACATTATGATATTTATTTGCTAAATCGACTAAACTATTTTTTAGTTCCTCTAATTGAAATTTAAATATCTCTAAATTTTTATATTCTTGTTGCAATTGTATTTTTTTTACAATTTCAGATTCTGACAAAGTTCTATCATCAGCGATTAAATCTTTGGAAAGAGATTTAACAATTGTTTCTTGATTTCTTAAAGTATTTTTGAAATACTGTAATAATGTATTTTTTTCCTCTATAGTCTTATTTAAGCTATCAAGACTTGTTTTAATGATTTTTTTTTGACTTACTAAAAAACTCTTATTTTCTTCAAGAGAATATTGAGGAATTTTAAAATCGTCACTAGATAGAATATCTTGTGTCACTGTTTGAGTACAAGTGGGGCATTTTGCCTCATTATTTTTTCTAAATAAATTATTATTAAATACTTTAATTAAACTATTATGTTCCTTAATTTCTTTTTCTATAATAGTTAATTGGTTATCAATGTTTTGCTGTTGTGTTTTCTCAATACTCAACCTGCTTTCAAAATTGGTGATATATTCTTTTAATTCAATGTATTTTGACTTATCAGCTTCATATTGTAAAAGTATATCATTCTTATTACTTGCAATAGTACTAAATGGTTTATTTTCTAGTATGGTGATATTGTCTGATATAGCATTTATATGTTCATCATAAGTAATTTTTTCATCTACAGCTATATGAAATGAAGATGAAATCTTTTCGATTTTATTTTTGTCAGTAGTTATGTTTTCTGGTAGGGAATCAATAGTAGCATTATTTTGTTTTCCTAAAAAAGAAAATGCTTTTATAGATTTATTCCAATTTTCTATGATTTCATTTTTACTTCTGTTATAAATATCTCTTTTCGTAGAATTTGACATTTCATCCAAACCTAAAAGAAATTCAATTACTTTTTCTTTAGGTTTTGTGACTCCAAAGTAAGGCATTGTTGCAAAAAAATCCGACCATCCTTTAGTTTGCTCAATAAACAGCGATGAAAAAACTAATTGAAGGTATAACGGACTATAATTTGATTTACTAGAGCTATTACTTACATCAGGTATTGTTATCCCTATAAAATCTGTCAACCATTGATAAAATCCATTTGGGTTATCATTATTACCTGGACCGTTTACAAAAAAAACATCTTTGTCTTCTTCCTTTGTTTTACTGATTTCTTTTAATGTAGATTTATATATTGTAATATTAGATTCTTTCTCTTCATTGTTAGCGCTTTTAATTACTCGCTCTAAACTATAAGAATCACCGTCACTGTTTTCAATTTCTAAGTATACTTTAGACCAAATAATTTGATAAGTAATTTCATTTTCTGCTTCAGTATTTTCTGTTTTAATAATAAAACTATCTTTTAAAGCTTTATCTAGAGCTTTGTTGTTATGACCACCTAATAACTCCTCCATGCCCAATGCATAAAAGATACAAGAATTTATAGTGGTTTTACCTCTTGAATTTTCACCTGCTATAATGTTAAGACCTTGATTAAAATTGTAGTCGAAACCATATAATTGATCTATGATTTTGCTTTTATTTGTTAAAATTTCAGTTCTTAATCTATTTATTTTAAACATATTTATTTATAGTAGTTTCCAGTTATTATTAGCTTTATTCAATTTCGTTTTAGGTAACCAACCTATTGATTTTATCTTTTCAATTTCATCTTGAAACAATTCTTCTTTGTTTATTGAATTCAATGTTTCTAAACCTTTTTCGGTTAGGACAATTTCTAGTTGATTATTCACAATTTTTTTATCTAAATATTGCTCTATGTAACCAAGTGCTAAGACTTTTTCTAGTCCAAATTCAAAAGACCAAGGTGTTAGTGAATTCCTTGAATTTTTTTTTATATCATAAAGTACTTGGTAATTTTTTTTGTCTCTCAAAGCCCAAAACATTAAGTGGATTAATTGTAAGTCAGCTTTGTTTCTACTACCGCAATGATTAATAATTGCAAGTAAAATTACAAGTTTGTAATACGCATTGTATCGTATAGACACCGATGTTTTTTTTTCGTCTAATATTATATTAATCATTCTTTGTGAAATTTAAAGTACATATACCTAACCATTCGATTATTTGATATTCAGACAAGTCTAAATTTGTTGTTAATGGCATAAAATCTAAAATAGATTTTAATTCATTTTGTAAATCTCTTTGAGATAATTTAGCCTCATTTGGTCTATCAACAGTTAAGGAATATTGTGTCTTAACTTGGTTTACAAGTTTTGAAACTTTAGTTTTAAAATCACTAAATAATTTTGGATATACTCTGGAGTATTCATCTATATTTTCCTTCATAGAAAGATATGTCCTTATCTGATTTATAGTTATTTCATCACATTCTACCAAGTTTGGATATAATACTTTATTTTTTCTATACAAGTAATTGAAGAATTGGCTGTCTGTTTGTTTAAATGCTTCAATTTCAACAGCAGTTCTTTCTTTAATATTATTTTTTTCCCATTTTATGAGATTTTCAAAATCAGATAAATCAACATAATCATCAAAATATGTATGTATATGTGCTACTGAACAACAATTAATATCACTATTCCAAGCTTGTTCTGTAACGACTGAATTTAAAATTCCAATTAAAAAAGGTGATTTATGCCTATAAACAAAAACTCCACTACCAGAAAGTCCTCCTGCTATGAGCTCGCCAGCTTCACCAGCTTGTTGAAATGTTTCTCCATCAGATAATTTAATCTTAAAACAATGGTTAGAATCACTACTAGTAATTAACCTAGACTTAAAAGGTCTATATTCATTATTATTTATACCTTGATACCCACAAAATTCAACATGTGTATCAGCTAAAAAACTATGAGCGATTTTATATTTATAAAGTAATCTATCTTCGTCTTGAAAGTCAATTTCTAATAGTGCATAATCTTTTTCATAATCAAATTCAAGTATAGATACAATAGTGATGTCTTTGAATTCAGATTGATAATCTGATTGTTTTTCAATTTTAATATCTCCAATATTTGGTTTCTCATTTCCTAAACAATGAGCTGCAGTGAACACATAAAAAGTTGTCTTTCCGGTTATTAGCACTCCACTACCAGTTTCTCCATTACATTTTATTCTAACACAATATTTTTCTGCAGTATTATAAGTCATTTTTTGTGAATATGTTTTTATGTTCTATGTTCCAATTACCAATTTTAAGATCATCAGTTGTTATAAATTCACCTATTTTTAATTTTAAGCTATCTAAACTATAGTTCATATAAATATTTATAGTTTCATCATTTTGATTCTTTTTACAAACTATTCTTGCAATAGTTTCTCTAGATGGATGTTTATGGTTTGACGTACCTCCATTTGTTGAAATTAAATAGTTATTAGATTTAATTAATGATAATAATTCTTGAGATGTATTATTTAAACTTCCGTGGTGAGAAATTTTCACAAAATCAACTTCAAGTGGATTAGTTTTGCTATAACCTAATATTTTCAAATTGTTACTAATAACTTCCGCTCTTGAATCTGCTAAAAGTAGAAAGTTCAAATCCGGACATTTTAATAAAAATGCAATAGAAGATGAATTATAAATGTCATTATTAATTGATTTTTCTGGTTTAAAATCAACTTTGTTCAATTCATCAAGGGGTACAGAATAATTTGGTGTACTTGTAGAAATTAAAGCTTTTTGATTAAGTTCACCACTCTTAGGTTTACCTTGTTCTTTCAGCCAGACTTCATACAGTTTATTTTTGATTTCAATGGTAGGCGAGATGATTGTTAACTCTAAACCTTTAATTTTTATAACTCCATTTTCTGTAGTAATTTCTTTAATTACGACATCTGTTATTTTTTCTTTTATTAGTGCTTTCCAATTTTCTGCTTGCGGAACGCTGATTAATGCTTTATCAGATTTAGATTCATATAAATCTACATCAGGCTGGTTATACCAAATTTCGTGAATTTCTATTCTCTTTATTAAACTATTTTTAAAAAGTTTAATTAATCCACCAATATGATCATTGTCAATATGAGTCAATATAAGTAAATCAATTTTGGTAATCTCCTTTAGTTGTTTTTTTAAAGAATATTCAAATGTCAATGGTGTTCCCCCGTCTACAAGAATTACAAATTCTACATTATTTTCATTGTAAGTTTTAATTAATATAGAATCACCATTATAAGCAGGTAGAATGTTTAATTCAGTTTGATTTCTTGTCATTTATGAACGTTGGTGGTTAAGAATTACACATAACATTGTTTTTTCATGAAATAAAACGCGGTATAGTTTCGTAAAATAACATCTATAGCTGTATTTCGTTAAATTTACTAATATAATACAATTAGTTTTCTGTAAAGATAATTTAAGAAAAGTTTTATTGATTACGGAAAACCATAATTGCAGAAATAAATATTGAATTACTTTTATAAATTTTTTCGTAGAAAATAATATGCTTGAAATGAGATTTCAAGAGTTTCAGAAAAACAAAAAAAAACAACAGATTGCTCTATTGGGTTTTCTTAGCGGAGAGTGAGGGATTATTTCATGTTCCCTAGAAAGGAAAAGTGATTCTAAGAAAACCTCATTCGCTTCGCTTATTTATTTTTTGTTTTCCTTTCAGTTTTATGAAAAAAGAATTTTCAACAACTTCAATAAAAACAAAAAACCCAACAGATTGCTCTATTGGGTTTTCTCAGCGGACTGACAGGTACTTCTGTCGAACACTTGATGTTATTTTTGACGTTTTTGGATAAGGTATAATTTCAACTATTCTTTATTAATTTGTACAGATTTATCATAACAATTAGAACATATTTTTGATTTATACTCAATAGTAAAAGTTGATTTTAGCTGTTTTAAGAGCATAAAAATATCCACAAAGAATCTAATTTTTGGGAAATATCCATAGAGTTATTTCATCATTGGGTAAAATTATTTTATTATTAAAATATTGTTTATGTGCTTTTACAGGTCACTAATAAATCTGATACACTACCACTGATTTTTTTATTTGGGATTGATTAAAGGGTGTTTTGATTTTATCTCCAAGAGAAGATTTTTTTGGTTATCTATTAAATTTTCTATTTCGTCAAATATAAAATTTATTCTTTTTGAATTATCATTCGATATTTCAAAATTGTTTAAATCAACAACTCCAGAATTAAAATTATAATCATTCAAAACATCAATAAACTGAAGAAAATTAATTTCTTGTTCATTAAGAAAGTTCTTATTTTCTTTTAGCCATTCTTGATCTTTACTTAAAAGATCTTTATGTAAGTTCATTTGAATAACTTTACTAAAAATTTTCTCAGAATTATTTTTAACTAAGTCAACGAATGAAGCCCATTCATTATCGCGTGGTAATGAGTTGTATTCAAGCCACCGTGGCAAAATACTTATCTCTTTTTCTTCTTTTAAAACCTGTAATATTTCTATGATAGGTTTTAAGTTGTCTAATGGTTTTGTAATTGGTAAACTTTCTTTTTTAGACCATATTTTTAAGATAATATCACAGCATTCTTGTTGTAATACTTTTTTTTCTTCTTTGGATTCAGCTTTGTCTTTATTTTGTATTAACTCTGCAAGATAATGGGACATCCATCTTGCTAATGTATTTGTAGAATGTATTAAGTTGAGTTCTCGTACTAATTTTTTACCCAATTTTATAATCTCTTCCTCTGAGTGTTTTAACTGTGCCATCTGATTTAATTAAATAAAGTTTTACTTGGTATCTATTATCACTATTTCTTTTTTGGTAATTCCGTTCTTCAAGTTGTCTATCTATTATACATCGTACAATTAATGATTTTTGCTCAACTTTCAAGAAATTTAAAATGAATTCATTTTTGACTTTAAATAGACATCCAGAGGTTTCTAAATCATTACCGTATCTGCGATATTCTACATCTGAAATTTCATTCCAATTTTCATATATACTTATTTCTTTTTCATTCAAATAACCTTTTGTGTACAAGTTATCATATTTAATATTGAAATTTGAATGAACAATTTCTCCAAACTTAATATATCCTTTCGAGGTACGATTAAAGACTGAATCATTAGAGTCTAATCCTTCATACTCACTTATAGTTTCCTTTAGCCATCCTTTTAAAGAGAAATTTATTTCCTCAATCTCGTTATCATGTTCGTTATCTTTTTCAAGAGGAAGGTAATAATCATAACTATCTTTTGTACTATGTAGTGCACGTAATAGTGCATCTGCACTTTTTGTTGAAATTATACTGGAACTGAATGTTACTGTTTCTCGATTCTCTCCAATGTACTTTTCTATTGCACCATATACATTTAGATAATCATTATTATTACCAGCTAAACCAAAGTTTTCATCAAAATATTCTTCAGAAATAGAATCTCTCCAATCTAAATCAAAACTTCCAACATTACTTTTCCAATAATCATAATTTAAAGGAATTGATGTTCGCAAATCAGATAACCAAAAATTATCAAAAGCATTTGCCTCCGAATTAAGCCAGTTTTCCCAACTATCCCAATAATCAGAATATTCTGTTTTAACAAATGGTTCATGTTCTAAAAGAAAGCTTGCGGCACAATACATTGCATGATATTCGAAATATATAGACATACTTTCTACTTCGGGATTACTTCCGTGCCGATGACTAGTTTTATACCAATCTCTATCATATAACTGGTCTCTTATGTAATCGTCGTCACGTGATTTTCCAGTATATCCCCATTTTTCAGTAATGAATCTGTCTGCAATATCGGCAACATCATATTCAGATAAATTAAATCTCCTTCCAAGACTACTATACCAATATGGTAAAGTATCTAAAGCATCAAACCTAAATTTCCATTCCTTTCCAGATTTGCGAGAATATTTTCTCTGTTCTCTACTATATTCTTTCTCTTCCACATATCCTAATTTACTCTTATTGACATTTTGTATATTCTGCAATTCAATTTCTGAATATATAGAATTATCAAAAGTATAAAGACCTAAGCAAGATTTTTTTATATAATGTCTAATAAGAACGTGAGGCAATTCTTCATTCATCAATTCTTTATAAAAAACATCCTTGAAAGAGATAATCACACTTGGATTTTCAATAGAAATTCTATCTATTGCAATCCACAAATATAGCTTAGCAGACATCCAATAATAGGTATACCCCTTATTCTGAAAAGGAAAACAATCTTTTTCATTTTGTTTATCTAATAAGACTTTAAGTATTTCTACCTCATTAAGATTTGCTAATCTTCTGATAGAATGAATAGCTCTCCATCTCAGTTTTTTGTTAGGATGCCCCAAAAGGAATCTAAACATATATGCTACGTTTTCATTAACGTTAGTTGGTGGGACTAATTCCTCATCCCAAACACCGTCAGCAATTTCACTTTTGATTTTAGAACTCCAACTTTCTAGAACCCAAATTAAAAGTTCTTCATTTTCACTTTGGGAAAGTTTACATTTAATTAACTCAAAGGAACTGTAGAGTGATTCATCAGACAATAAATCTATTTTTTGAGGTAAAATTTCTATGATAATATCTGCTAATTGAGAATTTGTTATAGAAAACAAATCTGCAAATCGTTTTATTGACCATATACTAAGATTATTCCCATAGTCAAAGTGTTCAAGCTTTGTCAGTAATATATATTTAAATTTTTCGTTCTTCCACTTTTTCACTTCTGGATAGTATTCCCATTCAACTAGAGCCTTTTTAATAATATTTTCAAAAGAATCAAAATCCAATAGACTTTGACTAATATCAACAAAAGCATTTAGAAATCCTATATATTGATTAGGAGCAGTTTTCTTTACAATATCAATGAGTAAATTTTCAATATTCCAACGATGATTAAAACTCTCAGGATTATTCAACATAATTTTATCAATCACTTTTTCTAATTCTCTTGTTGAAGTATAATCTAGTTCATCTAAATCTATATTATGAGCAAAGTCTTCTCGATTGAAATTATTAAATGATTCTTTTTCCTTTTTTTTCTCAAGTGTATCTAAAAAATCTATGTACTCTTTTATTTCAAGAACTGTATCATTATTGAGATACTTTCCTGACTTGATCTCATCATATATTTTTTTTGTAAAATACTTATCTTGCTCTAATCTTAAATTTCTAAATTCTGATTGTATGAATTTATTTTTTAATTCAGTGTTTCCTGAAGCATCAAACCCTTGAATAATCAATTCGTATAATTGTTCTGTTTCTTCAAAGCGATAGTTTGTTTTAAGAAGACTTAATGATGCAGCTACAATATGGTCTATAAATTTTCTTTCTAACGCCTGTCCTATTAAAGAATTTATCGTTACTCCAACCTTAATAACATTTCTATGATGCCATCTACAGATTGTAGCAAACATCGAGGCCATATCAATATTAGCAACGCCTAATAATCCTTGTGTATAAGGAAAATGTTTTTTGTCATAATATCCCAACTTAATATCACAATATTCTATAAAACGAGCGTATTGATATGCTAATTGAGGATTAGGCTTTGTAATTCCAATTTCAGATAATTGATAAATACATGAAATTTGTGTGAAAGCTTCATAATCTATTTCTGATGTAGCTTTTATAGCTGCATCGAAAAAATATTGACTGAAAGAATCATCAACTTTACTACTAAAAAGTAAACATTTTATATAATTATCTGTAATTTCTTTAGCTGATAAATTTGAATCTTTAATGATTGTATCTGATTCATCCAATAGTTTTAGTGAAACATTTAGTAGTTCCTTTATTAGAATTATCTTATCTAAAATTTCAAATCTAACTTTTAATTTATCCCCTTGCTTATCAAAAGATTTTATTATAAAATTAATTCTTTTGTCTTTATTGTCAAAAAGTATCGCTAACTCCGCTAGTTTTCCTGATAAAAAAACAAGTTTATCATCTGCTCTATGATTATATTTGAACTCATAATCGCTCCCGATATTGTTACATATTGTTTCAAACCTTTTTAGACTATCTGATAAAGTTATTCGCTTTAAAAGTATATCAGAACGCAATTGATAAATAGGCACAGCGTACTTGTAAAATTGTCTGAATTCTTTTACATCCCTTTCTAATGAACTTCTTTTCTCATAATCTTTGATGCTTTCTAAATCTTTAAATTTACTTGGGTAAAAGTATTCTACATTGGCTTCCTCATTTTTTAATGAAAATATTAAGGTTTCTTTAGTTAAAGTAATATCCATTAATATTTTTTCTTTGTCATCGGAGTAGATATTATAAAAATATGGAACTCTCTCTAAAGGTTTTGTTATTATAAAATTTAAAATATTAACAATTGTTTCTGAATTAATTTTATGATGAGCCAATATTGTACAAAACTGAACTAGAAGCAAATGAAATCTCTTACTAAATTCAATTCGTTTTTTAGTTAAAACTCCCACTAGTTGTGTAGCTATTAAATCTAAATCAAAATCGATGGATTGATTATATTGAAACAATTTGCAAATAATAAATATTTTTTCATCTAAACGATATTTAGGATACAGTAGCCACTCGTCAATATTTTCTTTTGCTGAAAAGCTGATAACGTTCTCGATTAAGTAGTTTCCTGCTAACAATTTGATTCTTTTAGGCTTCCATCTATCTATTGCATCAATTGCTTTATTTAAGCCAAACAATCTCAAAACAGCCTCCGTTTCATAAGCTATATCAAGACTTGTGATAGGATAGTCTTTTAATTCATCTTCTTTTTTATTATTTCTCCAACTCAACCATTCACGAGCTGTTTTTAAATGCTTTATTGCTATCTCTTTATTTTCAGGCTTTCGAGAATTTATTCCTGCCAATTTAAGATGAAACGCTCCTGCCCAAGGCTTTTCATCTGATTTTAATTTAAGTCGAGTTAATGCAGCTTCATCACCAAATCTTGAAACCAAATCAGGATAATCTATTAATAGTGCTGTAAGTGCTTTATCTGTTTTTGATTCTTCCGCGGCAATAAATAACAGTTTAAAATAGGTTAAATCATCTTGAATATTCTTGCTGGCTTTTAAAGCTAATTTTGTTCTGTTTATATAAACCTCCTTATTTCTTATAGGGTCTTTCGGAAATGATAAGAGTTCACGGTTTAAAACCATATCCACAAGTTCTTGCCTATATTCAGCAATAAACAGAAGGCTTCCTACATTGAAAGAAGCATATTCATCTGTTTTTGCTTTATTCAGAAACATTTGTGCTATTTGCTTTAATTCCTCTAGCGAAATTTTATATTTTTCTTGAACATAGTTTTCAAAATCTTCATCTCTAAAACTAAAAAAATCTTCATCTAATATCAATCCATTCCAGATATCAGATGATAAATCTGTAAGGAATCCAACATCGACATCCATTATTTCTGCTAAATAACTAATGGGGACAGGTCGAGGTAATGAAATTAATAATTTAAAAAATTGCTCAACAAGATTTTTTTTATCTCTTCCAATTCTAATTATCGCTTGTTCAATTTTATCCAATATCAAATCTCCGACACCTTTTCCATTTGGCTTTAAATAATTAATAACTTCATTAATACCTTGATTTTTTAGATTCAAAGAATAAAATTGAACTCTGGGAATTCCTTTGGTATAAAGGTGGAACTCTTTGATTTCTTCATGAGTAATATTCGGAAAATTCTTTTTTGCAAATAAAGTTGTTTCCTCTAAAGAAAAAGGTTTTAATTCAATATCTAAATGTTCATCAGGAAGATTGAGTGAATATTTTCTATAACTTCTTGAAGTTAAAATAAATTGGCATCCAATAGGGATGTCAATATTAACTAAATCTTCAACAAAACTTTTTTCTCTACTATTTTTTGCAGCTGTTATACTATTGTCAGCAGCATCAATTATAAAAATCAAAGAAGCTTTAGAGTTTCTATTTCTTAAAATCTCAACTCCATCTCTGATTCTTTTTATTAGCTCTTTTAAATAAACATCATCAGATTCATTTTGAATAAGTAGAAATTCTGTTCCTATTTTTTGAGCCAACTCGTTTGCGAGTTGAACAATTGCATTTCTATGCAGATGTCTCTTATCTTCAGGGTTTTGATATTTTCCTGCTCCGTAACAATCAAACAAAATGCATTCAGAATACTCTGGTAAATTCATTTTTATTTGATGAATAATTGTAGATTTTCCAATTCCTGCACCTCCATGAATACAGATTGGTAAATAGGAAATATTATTATAAATAACTGATATAACATCACTTAACTGCTCTCTTTGAACAGTATCTGGATTATTTTCAAAATTTTGAGATACTGGAAATAGATTTTCAATACTACTAAATCCAAAATTAGCTACAACATCTATGAATGTTACAGTTCTTTCTTCACGTCTTTCTGGCATCATTTTACTCCAAATCATTTGAAATAAAGAGTTAAATTGATTTTGAGACTTTATACTAGTATTAGATATAGAATTTATAAGTTCAAATTTCAACAATTGTCTTGAATTTGTTCCACAGTCTTCAAAATCTAATAACCTTATAAAATCCGTAAATTCTCTTGAACTAAGCCCAGAGGCCTTTCTCAATTTAGAAAAAGGATCTTTTGAAATTTCAGGCAATTCGTTTAAAACAGTGTTGAAACTCAATAACCTTTTGTTTCTTGTTAAATAATCTTGGATTTTAGTAATTTGTTTTAAGTGGGAAGTGTTAATATTCCTGTTACTGACTAATTTGATTTTAATTTTTTTTAAAACTTCATTTCTTCCAAATTCGTCTAAAAATGTTTTGAAAATAGTAGCTAACCTATGAATAATTGAACCATCATAAGAATTAGACTTTTTACCTTCATAGAGTTTAGAAAAAGTGAAGTTTTCTGACACTCTTCTCGTACTATATTTTAACTGCGATATGACAATTGATTCTGCACTTTCAAAATCAAGTCCTCCAAAATATTCGGTTAAATCAATACCTAAAAATTTTTCTCCTAAAGGATCTATTATTTTTGTTAGATTCTTCTCAAATCCTTCAATTGTAACGGCTTTTATACCATGGTTGTCAAAATTTAATAATTCTAAAGATTTTTTGATAGCCCATAATATATGAAAATCATCTCCAGCACTTGATAGGTCTGCGTCAGAAATAGTACCTTTTTTAGTCATATTTAATTACATTTTATAACTAATCGTTATATGAAATATAGTATTACATGTTTGTATTCTATAGATATTTTTCTATGGAATAATATCTTTCTAAATTACAATTTTTTAGGTTAAATTAAAAAGAATTAAAATGCGTTAAAGTAGTGTTGAATTATTTTTTTATAGTTTTAATACATTAGGTCAATCCCAAAATTTCAAATAATTCTTCTTTTTTGCTTAAGGCTATTGATATTACCTTTCCGTTTGAAAGTTCAACCATGTTTCCATTTATCGACTGTATAAAATCGATATTAACAATAAAAGCTCTTTGTATTCTAAAAAATAATTTATCGTTTAGCATTTCTTCCATAGCTTTCATTGTAGATAATGTAGTATGCGAATTTAATTTGGTAATTATATTAATATAATTTCCTTGAGCTTCAATAAAAATAATTTCACTCAATAATATTTTAATAAATTTACCATCACTTTTAATAAAAATTCGATCTGAATTACTTGGATCTTCGGATATTTTATTTTTTAAATCTAGATTTTCTTTTACTCTATTTACTGCTTTTAATAATCGTTCGAAACGTACAGGTTTTATTAAATAATCCACGGCACCTGTTTCAAAGCCATCAATAGCAAAGTCCCTATGTGCAGTGATAAAAATAAAATAAGGTTTATGAAGTAACGAACGAAATAGATCTATTCCGTTTAATTTTGGCATTTCAATATCACTAAAAACGATGTCTATTTTATTTGATTGTAAAAAAGTCATTGCTTCTAATGGTTTATTAAAGGTTTTTTTTATGTCTAAAAATGATATTTGAGAAATAAAATCTTCTATTAATTCTACTCCTAGAGGTTCATCATCAATTATGATACAACTAAATTTTTCATTCATAATTATAAGTTTATTACAAGTGATACAGAAAATTCACTTTTAGTTTCATTAATATTTAATTCATAATTATAAGGGTATAGTAATTCTAATCGCCTTTTTATATTACTTAAACCAATTCCTTTTTTCTCTGCTGTATTATTTTGAGCTAAATCAGATACGTCATTTATAATTTTAAAACTAAATTTATTTTTTAAAATTGAAACTGAAATTGATAAATGTGCTGTTTCTTCGTTTTTTAGTCCGTATTTGAAAGCATTTTCAATAAACGTGAAAGTTAGTAATGGAGCAATCATTAAATTTGTTACTTTTTCATTTTCTTCAATATTGAATTGAATTGAATAAGAACTAGGATAGCGCATTTTTTCTAATGCAAAATAATTTTCTATAAATTCTAATTCCTTATATAACAAAACTTTTTCTGCATTAGACTCGTATAGGGAATATCCCATTATATCAGATAAATTTAGAATAACGTCAGGAGCTTTATCATCTTTTTTTAAACTTAATCGATATAAATTATTAAGTGTATTGAATAAAAAATGAGGATTAAGTTGAGCTTTTAAAAAATCTTTTTCAATCTTAATATTCTGAATTTCTAAATCAGATTTTTCTTGTTGTATCTTTAATGTATTTGAAAATAATCGAAGTGAATCAAACAAAACTTTAATCAAAATTGAAACAGAAATTGAAAGAACTATTGTAAAAAGATTTCCAAGTAGAGCTTTGTAACCAATAATCTCATAAAAACTAGAATGTGATATTTTCTCGATATAACCTTTGTATACTTCATCATTGAATTCTATTCCAATATTATTAAAAATCTTGAAAAATAAGTAATCTATGATTAGCCATATATAAATAAGTAATGGAAATAATAACGCGACAAGAAATAATGTGCATTTAAAACTATTATTAAGTCTTAGAATAAAGGGAATTAATACATAGAAAAATAAATAAAAAACAATTATATCATTTAATACTGTCCTAATCGATAATATCAAAGTGGTTTCAATTGAAAATTTCGGTCCAAACGAGAAATGAATAATATGTAATACTAGATAGCAAAACCACATTAAAGAATGGCAAAATATTCGAATATTTTTTGTGTAAATTTTTGTAAAATCTAAATTCTTAACGAATTGGATAAATGAATTTAATTCTGTATTCCTAGAATAATTTATCATGGCATCAAAACTTTATTTTTATTAAATTACATTTATTGTAAATATATACAATCAAAGGAAAATCTAGTCCTTTAATTGTGTAATTATTATAAACGATCTTTTTCATCTAAACTACTTGAATCAATTTTTTTAGTAGTAAACTTTTCTCCAATCTTGAAATTATATATCAATGAAAATGAAAAAGTTCTTGATTGTTCTTTATGCGAAATCGCAATTTTAGTATCATTAAAATAGCTTGTAGCTTTATAATTATTTGTATAAAAAACGTCACTAACAGATGCTTTAGCTGTTATTTTATTTTCGAAAAACTTTTTTTGTAAACCAATATCTACTCCTGCAATAGATTTAGTTACTATATTACCGCTGACCATTTGTGGAGTGTAAAAACCGTTTAAATTAGCACTAAATCCATTACCTAGTAAAATTTCATGTTGAGTTTGAAAAATAAAAGAAGGTTTCTTAATTTTAAAATACTCTGATTCTGAAATAGTGTATGTTAATAATAAATTATTTGTTGTAGACCACCATTTTGTTATTGAAATAGGAGCACTTAATGTTGTAGTAAAAACCTTATTTGTTCCTGTATTATCTTTAATAATTGTTAATAGTCCTTCACTTGAATTATTTTGAATTATTTGAGCTATAGCATCTTTAGTTTCAGAATAACTAAAAGATGTATAATATTTCCCATTCCATAAGCTGCTCAATTCAAATGAATTTGTAAACTGTGGTTTTAAATATGGATTACCCGTTAATATTGAATAATTATCAATGAAATATTTATAAGGATTTAAATCAAAATATGAAGGACGTTTTATTCGTCGATTATAAGAAAATGATAAATAATTACTGCCCTTTTCATTTAAATTTTTCTTCAAAAACAGTGTAGGAAACCAATTAAAATAATTTTGATTAATGGTTGCTTTTTGATTTCCCCATAAATACCCTTCTACATTAGATTGTTCACCTCTTAAGCCTAATTGATAGTCAATATTTTTCCATTTTCCACTAAAATTAACATAACCTGCATAAATTTTTTCTTTGTAATCAAATTGAAAGTCAAGTGATGGAATCGAATTCCAAATATCATTAAAAACTTCGTAATGATTTGTATTATTAATTTCTGTAGAAGTAATTTTTGCACCAAAAGTTAAATTTTGTCTGTTTTTTAAAATCCAATTATATTTAGAGTCAGCTGTTACTATTTTTGCTTCGCTAGGATAATAAAGCTTAAATAAAGTATCTCTAATAATAGTGTTAATATCATTAAAATCTTTACTATCACTCGTGCTACTTCCATTTCTATTATTATGAGTAAAATCTGATATAAATGAAAATTTAGAGCCTAAGCTATCTGTTTTAATGGTATAATTTAATCCTATATTATGATATTTTGAATCTGAGTCTGTTGGGAATCTACCTGTTGATTTTACATTCTTGGCATTATCAAGATATACAATTGATGAATTTGAAATTGAATTGTTTGATGAGTTATTAAATTGACCTATGTAAGAAATACCTAAAAATTGTTTTTCAGAAATATCATAAGTCAAATCAAATTTTATACGATGACTTTTTGATTTCATTACATTATTTGTATTTTGACGATATATTCCTTTATCTACAAAATCTCTTTTTTGTTCTAATTCTTCATAATTTTTTGAATTATTGTAGGAATAATTTGCATTTATACCAAATTTTCCATTTTTATAATTTAATGAAACATAAGGATTATAGGTAGGATATTTACCTAAACCAATAGAATAATCATTCCCTATATATCCATTAAACCCTTGTTTAGAACTACTTTTTAAAATAATATTAATTATTCCTCCAGAACCTTCAGCATCAAATTCAGCAGAAGGATGTGCAATTATTTCAATTGATTGAATATCATTTGAACGTAATGTTTGTAAATAGTTTCTTAAATCATCTCCACTTAAATTAAGCATTTTTCCATCCACCATTACACGTGCACCCCAAACGCCATTTATAGATATATTTCCATTGTTAAAAAAAACTCCTGGAGCAAGTAGAAACAAATCCATAGAAGTTTTTCCTGTAGTAATAGAATTATCTGAAACATTCATTACGATACGATCAAGTTTTCTTTCAATTAAAGCTTTTGATTTTTTAACGATAACTTCTTTTAATTCTATATTTTGATTTTCTTCTTTAGGAACAGTTAAAGTAATTGAATCTTCAGGCATATTAAAATCAAACTGTTGTTTAGCCTCAGAGTAGTTTCCATAATAAGAGATAATCGTATATGTTCCGTTACTCGGAAGATAAATTTCAAATAATCCATTTTCATCTGACACTTTTTCAATAATTCCTATACTTGTTTCAGTAGTAGATTGAATATTTAAAGTAGCAAAGGCAATTGGATTACCATTTGTATCAATAATTTTTCCTTTAATTGAAGTTTGTGCATCAACATAGCTGATGAAAAACAAAAATAATAGACTTATTAAAATAGATTTTTTCATGTATTTATTTTTTTTCAAATCTATTGTCATAGTAACTCAATTACAATTCTGTATGATAAAAAGGTATTTATATGTGATGAAAATATGATTTTAAATGATTAGTGTTTTATAAAAAATATCTTATGATTTATAGTTAGAATTAACATAAAAAAGATGGGATTCTAATCTTCCTCAAAATAAAATCTTTTTAATATTTATTTTTTTGACAAAATACTGACTTCGGAAGATTTTCTAGTCTCGCAGAGCAAGTCGTTTTGAGGCACGAAATTCATTTCGAGTGCCTCAAAACACAACTTGCCATGATCTTGTGATCATAAAAAATTGTTGGTTAAAACGAATTAATTTGAAATAAAACTAATCGGTTTTGAAAACCGTTGTTTAATCTACTATTTCTTCTAAAAGTCAAGATAAAAAATAGTCAATCATAATTATCAAACAAAGTAAGATTGTTTTTTGAGTAAGGTTTGTAATAATTTTTTTATTCTAGTTTCAGTTTAGAATTCCAATTAACATTTTTTGGTTTCAACTAAATATTTACCATTCTTTATAAATACTCATAAATGAATGTCATTAGGTATGTCCATATTTATACAAATAGAGGCATAGATAGATAAAAGATTAAATAAATAAGTATGTACATATTTACATCAATACGTAATTACAATTGTACGTTTTTATGTAAAAGCATTTTACTATATGTATATACAAGCAGTTGAAATAACTAAATCTTTATTTAGATTTAGTTTTCAAAAGAAAAAGGAGAAAAAGAAAGCAGTAAATCGGAAAGGACAGTGCAGAGACAAAAGGAAACGGATTAAGTCCCAAAGGGTGAAACAGAAAAAATAATTTTATTTTTGTTTTTCTGTTTCATTATGCCGTAAGCTTTTGGCTGGCTATAGCGCAGGAGTCCTTTCAAACTTAGCTGCCTTTTTATTTCTTTTGATTGAAAATCTATCCTTTTTAATCAAATCACTTATGAAAGTGAATAATCAAAAATATTTAATAAAGTTGGCTGTCACAGCCATTGAAAGGATGACAGATGTTATGCTTTCACCTATCCGATAAAAACTCTTTAATAAGCCGAGAAAATAGTGGATGAAAATTAAAGTGTTTTGAGGATTGAAATTCTATTATTTTTTTTTTTAAGTTGAATATAGATAGATGAAAAATGTTTTCTCACAAATTCACTTTGTTGTAAACGAACTCCAATTCCGAAATACGAATTTCAGACAAATATACGTTCTCATTATCTTGCTTTTAACATCAAAGAGTATCTGCCTATTAATTATTGATGAAAGTAAGTGAACCCACGCGTTGTATATGTAATTTACATTTAGTGAGTGTTTATTACCAACCTCACCTTATGGGTGTACAATCACCCTCAAAATTATAGTGTTTTAAGATTTGAATTTCTATTATTTACCCAATCAAGGTTAAACATAGACAAACAAAATTTTTATAATATTCAAATTCATTTACTTAAATAAATTTCCGAAACTGACTTAAGAGTTGTATCCGAGTTTGTTTTTTTAATATTCGAATTGTCCTTTTAAATAAAAAAATTCTAGATAACAGGACTACAAAATATTTAACATACATTCTACTGTCACTATGTTGCCTTTATCCTGCCTTCATGTTGGGAGTATCCTGCTATTATCTATTGGTGAAAAAACGATAAGTGAGCTGTTGTATATGTTATTTACATTTAGTGAGTGTTCGTAATCAACCTCACCTTACGGGTGTACAATCGCCCTCAAAAATTATAATTTATGCTATAATAAGCTCAATTCCTGCTTTGTCAGCTTTGTATTTTATTTTAGTCATCAGTTCATAGTAACTCCAATTCCTCAGTACAAATTCTTCTTCTTTGGCTAGTTCTATTTTTTCTTCTTGATCCAATAAAATAAGTGTTCCTGCTTTATTATTGATGCAAAAATCAATTAGCTTTCGACTGTAAACATGTAATCGATTATGTACGTAATTACGTTCTAATTCACTCATTTTTTCTAGCGCTTTTAGTTTTCTCGTTCTTCCTTTGCCCGATTTCGCATAGGTTACTCCTACTTGCATTCGTTTACGAGACGCTTGTATCGCTAATCTTCTATACAAAAACTCTTCTTTGGTTCCGATGGTAAGCCGAGATTTACCTACTTTTACAACCAATGGATATTCTAATGATAAGGAAGCCTCTGCAATAGTTTCTGGTTGTAATTGATGGTTTTCTTTTTCAATTTCTACAACAGCTAACCAAAATATTTTCCCTTTTTCTATTTTTATTTGCGACGTACAAAGTTTAACTTCACCATTCACTACTTGTTCCAATAGTTTTCTGTTACCTGTAAAATCTCTTCCTAAATAGGTTTTGAATGGAAGTTGAAACAATCGAAAACAAAAACTTTTTTTCTCGGGATGATAAGATAATTTGCTAATACCTTCCAATCCAAAAGGAAATGCCATATCTCGTTTAAAGTTTTTTAAAGAAGCTTCTCCTCTCCAATATTCTTGGTAATCTTTGTTAAAAGTACTTTGGAGTCTACTATTTAAACACGATAAGATATTCATTGGAATTTCACCCTTAAAACGATCTGATATCACACGATAAGTGGTATTTATTCGCGAACGTTGTAAGATTCCTGCTTCATCTTTCTTTTCATCAACCAACTTTTGTATAACCCCTTCTGAAAGATACAAGAACTCTTTTACCATCGCTTGTATATACAAATGTGAAACGATCAAATTAGCGGCTCTATAACACCTGTTTCTCCATTTATAAAGTGTTTCCAAAACCTCTTGACGTTCTTCTTGGGTAGGTAAATCAACAATTAACTGTATTTTTCGAGTGAGTATTAAAGTAGATTTCTCCATCATCAATAGTTTAGGGATTGAACTTTATTTTGTTGGGTAAATTTATAGGCGACTATAAACTCATTGTGTACTTCTTTCTGTGACAATTGTAATTCCTCTGCGATGTTTGCAAAAGATTGTTTATGCTCGCATCGAAGTTGTAAAATCAACGATTGTGTTTTGGTCATCTTTTCTTGCTTCTCTTCTGTAGAGATTGTTTTGGTTTTAATAATTAACTTATCTTGGTGACTTAAAATCTTCTTAAGATCTTCAATAGCACTTTTAATTTCATTACTTGTTTCGGTGATTCCTCTTCCCATTACATGAGCAATGGCTTTATACTGAAATCCATGTTTTAAACAGAGTTCTATCAAATGTTTTCTTTCAGTACTTAAAAGGGGTAATAATTTTATAATTTCATCAAAATAGTGCTGTTGCGTTTCTTGTTCGTTCAGGTTTTCTATTACATCAGCTGGATCATATCCAGCTAAATAACTTTGATAATTCTCATAGTTCTCTAATGAATTCACAGTTCTAAAAAATCTATTCTTCGGTTTAGCATAATGAGAATAGCAACTGTATTTCATTACAAATCTCAAAAAGAAAAAGATATGATCAGGGGACTCTATCTTTTCTCGATATTCCCAAAGTTTCAGAAACACATCTTGTAACAAACACTCCACTACAAATTCATCTTTAATTAATTGTTTACCAAACCAAAATATTCGTTTATTATATCTGATATAAATACGTTCCAAAGCAGTAGAATTACCTTTTTTTAATAATTCAAATTCTTTTTCTAGCATAATAATGGGTTTTACTATAATAGTTTTGATTTATTGCAAGTTTTTAGGTTTCATAACTTAAAATGAATTTTAGTCATTTCAACTATACTCATTGCTTACAACTTAAAGTAGGTAGTAGCCCCAATAAATTTGGTAAATGACATGAAACGTTTTACTTTTAATGTCCGAATAAAAAAGGTAAAACAAATGCTGTCAAAGTCTCAATACTGAGGCTCTGATAGAGGGCGTGTAAAGAAAGGATAGCCCTTTGCTTTACGATCCGTGTTTTAAAATGTTATAAATACGGAGTATTTTTCTTTAAAAAGAAGTAGTAAGCCAACAGACTTTGTCTGGTGGTTTTTTACGGATGAATGGAAATTGTTTCGTTCTCATTTTGTGTTGGGTTTTTATGGAACGATGTTTCTCGTGTATGAAGATATACTTGCAAAAAAAGCAAGGCGGATCCACACTTTAGTACCGAGGGCGACCAAACCCTACTTAATAAATTTAAGCTTCTACCTAAAGGATATGTGAAAACCGCCCATGCCGTATGCGAAAGTACAAAACTTTTGAGACATGGAGCGATTCCACGATACTCTCGATAGAAAATTGGTCGTTTCGGTTCGAGATTACATCGTTTAATTATGACTATTAAAAGTCTAATTATCAATTCGCTCATACAAATATAACAATATTTTTTAATTATAGGGATATATTCCTAAAGATATTTTTAATAATAATCTCATTTTGCTTTGAAATACTGTAGAAATGGATATAACAGATGAATTTTTAGTTGAAATAGGAAAGCAAATTTCACATCTTAGAGAAAAAAACAATCAAACTTTAGATGATTTAGAATACTTAAGCGGAATTGATTCAAGCGATATTAATAAGTATGAAAAAGGAAAAACGAACTTAACTATACGTAATTTAATTCGAATAGCTAAAGCTTTAAATGTTCATCCAAAAATTCTTTTAGATTTCGATTTTGATGTTAATAAATATAATAATGAATAAAGGCTCTAATAAGGATCTTTTTTTAATTAAAGAAATACTTACACAACAATGGTTATGAATTAGTTTTGTTTGTATATTTGTTATTTAGGCTAATTACTGATATTTTTTTATGAAACATATATTGTATTAGCTTCGTGAAAACAATGTTATACGTCACTTTAGAATAAACTAAATGATTAGAAAGAAACAAAGAGTTCTTCAACATGTAATGGAGGATGAATCATATGAAATTATAAAATGTCAAATTCCAAAGCACTGGGTAATTAGAGAATTTAATCGCCCAGATTATGGAATTGATTTGGTTATCGAACTTTTTGAATTAATAGATGAGGATGTTGCTGAGACTTTAGGTGAATTCATTTATGTCCAAGTAAAATCGGTAAAAGAATTACAATTAAAGCAAGAAATTATTTATGAAGTTGGAAATGTTGCTAAAGGAATATGGAATGAAAACAGAAAATCTTATACTAAACTTGACGTAATAAAATATCCTTTTGACACAACTTCAATTTTCACCTTTCAATCTTTAGGTGGTAGTGTTCCTGTCTTATTATTTGTTGTAGATATAAAAAATAGAGAGACATATTTTGTATGTGTAAACGATTACATTGATAAAATAATTTTACCACAAAACCCTAAATATACAGAACAAGGTTCAGTGACATTTAATATACCATCGTTAAATAAATTATCCAACCCTGATATAGCGAACAACGCTCTCAAATTTTATGGCAAAAGAGCTAAACTTCTTGCGGCTTTTTCTAAATTTTCGTTTCAAAAAAACGAAATCAAACATATTTTTGGCTACAAAGATTATCCAGTTTGGACATACCGAGATGAAATAGAAAAAGATAAAGTCTATCAACCATATGAAATTAAAACTCAAATATTATACTTTATTTCTCAAATAGAAGATTTGGATATATGGCAACACAATGAGTGGCAAGTATTACCACAAGCAAAATTTGACCTAATTCAAGTAAAAACTATTTTAGAAAATGATGAAATAGATTGGAGAATTGCGAAAGATAAAATTATTGTTTTATGGCATCAACTAACTAACTTTGGGACTATGTATGAAGACATTTGTCGTGAATGGTTTCTACCCAAAATGATTAGTTTAATGACATCTTATCCAACAATGCCTGAAATAATTGATGAAAAATAAAAGCGAACGCATAACATGGGTAACTGTTGCACAACTCCAATTTTAGGTACAAAAACACAAAATAGTATAAATAATAACATGTTTAGAAGCTTTTTTTAAGGAGGTTTTTGTTTTTACGTGAAAACGTATTTTTTTATTAAATGGTTGTTGTATGTTTGAGAACATACCATCTATTATACTCAATAAAACTCAAAAAATAATGGCAAAAACAAAAAAGATTGAAGAAGTTTCTTTAGTTTCAGATAACCCAGAAGTTGCAAAACCAAAACTTACAAAATTAATTATCAAAAACTACAGATGTATTGGAAGTACACCTGTCGAAATAAATTTAAATGATATAGTAGTTTTAGTTGGAGCAAACAATGTAGGAAAAAGTTCTATTCTTAAAGCTTATGAATTAGCTATGTCTCAAGGCTCAAATAAAGCAAACTTGAGTTTAGAAGATTTCCCGCATAACAAAATCGACCCAGAAAATTTACCTGAAATAGAAATACATACAAGAGTCTACGATAATGCTCCAGGAGAAAAATGGATAGAAATTCAAGAAAATGGAGATTTTATAGTTAAGGAAAAATTCATTTGGGAAAGTGAAGGAAAACCTAAAAGACAAGGATTTGACGTTGAAGTAAAAGATTGGAGCGATAATGTTCCTTGGGGAGCGCCAAATGTCGCAAATTCAAGAAGACCTGAACCTCATAAAGTAGATGCTTTTGATTCGCCAGAAAAGCAAGCAGATGAAATTAAGAAATTAATTATGCAAGCCTTGACTGAAAGAGTTAAAAATTACAAAAATCTAAACCAAGAAGGAGAAGAAGAAAACGAATATCAAAAGCTTTTAAGACAAGTTAAAGAGTTACAGAAAAAAATTCTTGATGAGGCTAAAGATCAAATTGATGAAGTAAATCAAGAATTAACAACACTTATAAGTAAAGTTTTTCCAAAATATAAAATCGATTTTGACGCCAAAGCCGAAGATAATTTAGATAATGCAATTAATCTTTTTAAAGCAGATACACAGTTATTAATGGGACCCGAAGATGGATATTTAAGTACAATCGATAGACAAGGAAGTGGTGCACGTAGAACTTTATTATGGACAGCACTAAAATTCATATCGGAAAACAATCAAAAAGCAAAACCTGAAGGGGCTTTAAACAGACCTCATTTATTACTAATTGATGAACCTGAATTATGTTTACATCCAAATGCTATAAGAGAGGCTTGTAACTTACTTTACGAATTACCTGAAACTGGTAATTGGCAAGTTATGGTTACAACTCATTCACCAATTTTTATAGATTTTTCAAAAGACAATACAACAATTATTAAAGTTGAAAAACAAGAGAATGGTGATATTATTGGAACTACTGTTTTTAGACCTGATAAGGTTAACTTAGATGATGAAGATAAAAGAAATTTAAAATTACTTAATTTATGTGACCCTTATGTTGCTGAATTCTTTTTTGGCGGAAAAGTTATAGTTGTCGAAGGGGATACAGAATATACAGCTTTCAATTATATCAAAAGACAAAAACCTGAATTATATAATAATATAAATATTATTAGAGCTCGTGGAAAAGCTACTATAGTCTCGCTTATCAAGATTCTTAATCATTTTGGTTCAGATTATTCTGTTCTTCACGATTGTGACTTGCCAAGAATTACAACCAAAAAAGGAAAAGAAATGGCTAATCCTGCTTGGGGAAATAATCCTAATATTTTGGAGGCTATAAATTCAAAACCAGCAGGTACTTCTACTAGACTCTTAGCTTCTCTTCCAAATTTTGAAGAAGCCTATTTTGAAGAAATAGCAAATGAAGAAAAACCATATAATGCATTAAAAAAACTTGAAGAAAATCATATTTATTTTAATAAAGTTGAAACTCTTCTGAAAGCATTAATCAACTTCGAAAGCGAAACACCTATTAATTGTACAGAATGGTCTTCAATTGAGGAATTAGAAACTAAGCTTTTGGCAATTGGATCCTAACAATATTACTGCCTATAATAACTAAGATTTCGTCTTGCCCAGAGGGCATGAGATGTATTGGAAATTATTTAAGATAAAAAACAATGAATATACAACCTCGCTAAATATTTTAAGCGAGGTTTTCTTTTTTACACAATAAGATATACTTGTTATCTTATCGTCTATTTTTTTTGAAGGACAAAATAGTCTATTTCTTCGAGGTTTGTTCGAGTGTCCTTCGACAATGGTTCGAGAAAAAGTATGTTTTGTTGAACATCATTCGAACAACGGTCGAAGGATTGTCGAAGAATATACATCAAAAAATACATTTTAGCTAGTCTACTATTTTTTGCGTTAGAGATCACCAAACAATAAAACTAACCTCTTGATTAATTCCTTAATTAATCAAAACCAATACCTGACATATACTTCCAATAAATACCTATTTATAGCTACTTCATCATTTAGAACTACTTTTTATTAAACGATTCAAATGTTTAAAAACTTTATGAATAATAAAGACTAAGATAATGAAGAAAGGTGATGGATATTTAAAAATAACTGATAATCAAAAAGATAATATTGATATAAATCAAAAAAGACTAGCTAAGAAGGAAGAAAAAGTTGTAAATTTGATTATAGAGATCATTTTATCTACCACTTTAAAGGAATACTATGAAAAGAGCAATAAGATACCTTAGGTTTAGTCAGCTCGGACAGAGTAATGGTTCAATAGAACGACAAGAACTTTATACTGATCAATGGTTAGAATTTAATGAAGTTAAATTAATAGACACTTTTATTGATCGTGGTAAAAGTGCTCGCACATTTGATCGTCCAGATTTTATTAAACTCAAAGATTTTATTAAGAAACATTACAAAGCTGTTGATTATCTTCTTGTCGACCAATTGGATCGTTTTAGTCGCGATGCAGGTGAAGCGATGAGTATGGTAAAATTACTTCAGAAAAAATACAACATTCAAGTTGTAAGCGTTACAGAGGGAATAATCTTCGATTACGACACGCCTGGTAGTTTTTTCAGAGCAGGTTTACAATTACTTCTAGCCGAAGAAGACAACATTAATCGAAGTATAAAGGTGAAAGGCGGTATTTATACTGCTAAAGCAAAAGAAGGACGATTTGTTTTTAAAAATGCTCCATTTGGCTACAGGAAAATTGGAGAACGAAAAGAACGAAAGCTAATTGTAGAAGAAAAAGAAGCTAAAATTGTCCGCCATATTTATGACGCTTTTCTTAAAAACACACCACTTTATTTGATAAAAGAAGAAGCTAGAAATCTTGGTTTCACCACCAAAGGAAATATGGCGATTGAACGTGTTCTAAAAAATCCTGTCTATGCAGGATTATTAAAAGTAGAAGCCTATAAAAATTATCCTGGGGGATTATTTGATGCGATACATGAACCAATCATCGATAAAACTTCATGGATGATGGTTCAAGAAAAATTTAAAAACCCAATTAAACAGCGTGTAGTCATAGATGATGAACTTCCTCTACGAGGGATATTAAAATGCCATTGTGGAACACCATTATCAGGAGCACCATCGAGAGGGAAATCAGGAAAATATTTTTACTATTATAAATGCAGACATTCACGACACAACAACATTAGTGCAATAAAAGCTCATAATCAACTTCTTCAAATTTGTGAGTTAATGAGTTTATCATCTATTCAACTCAATAAAATTAAATCTGAAACAAGTAAAACACTTGAAATTGAGCTATCAAACAATAGAAAAAAGGTTGTTGAAAAACAAAATCAATTATTAGCAGTTCAAGAGAAGTTATTTTCGGTAGAAGAAAAATGGATTAAAAACGAAGTAAGTAAGGATACGTATCAACGTTGGTTTTCTAGTTACAATGATGAAATTATAACTCTTAAAGGGTCAATAGAGCGATATAGTACTGATCAACAAGTTGCTTTTAAAATCTTAGAAAAGAATCTGAATCAATTAACAGATATGAAGTTTGTTTATTCTAAAGCTAATACTTTACAGAAAAGAGAATTTGTAAATATAGTGTTCGACAGCAATTTATACTATGAAAATGGGATTTATCGAACACCTACAATGATGGATTTATTTTCGATTAATCATTTGAAAATGAAGGAAGAAAACTTACTTATTTATACAAAAAAAGAGATTCTAAATAATAGAATCCCTTTCAGCGGAGAGTGAGGGANNACCACTCTGCCAACTCTCCTTTAACACCGTTTATTTCGGTATTGCGAGTGCAAATATAGAATGTTTTTTGGAATAAACAAACTATTTATAAAAACTAAATAATTAACTATAACGTTTTAGTTGATTGTTTTTATTTGTTTATTTATTATAATAATCTTTAATTGAGTATATTATGAGGTTATAATTAATTTTTAATTTTATTAAAAAATCTATTGTTTTTCATTAAAATTATTTATTTTCGTATCGAAATGTTCTTTTAAATATGATAATTATCAATTTTAGTAAAAAAAAGTCACGAAATCGTTATAATTGTTTAATTTTGCCAAAACAAAACAAGAAACATAAATCTATTTTTAAAAAAAATGAGCAAGCCAACTTACGAACAACAGCTTTCGTCATTTAACGAAACAAATAAGAAAGTCATAGAGTTCATAAAAATTATCTCTGATTTATGGTACGAAAAATCGATTGAATTAGTTCTTTTTCGTAACCAATTGGTTGATAAAAGTATTAGTGATATAATTAATTTACATCAGTATGCTGAAGAATTTATTGGTAAACCTATTTCTATCACAGAAACGTTAGCGTTAGCAGAAGGAATATCTAAGTTAGATTTACCAGCTTCACGTATTGATATTGGAAAGTTGGCATCAGAATATCAAAACGAAAATTCAACGGTACAAGATTTTTTAAATGATAAATTAGAAAACAAAATAGATTCTAAAGTTATTCATGCAAAAGATGTTGTATTATACGGTTTTGGTAGAATTGGTCGATTATTGGCGCGTGAATTAGCTTCGAAAACAGGTAAAGGTGAACAATTAAGATTACGTGCAGTTGTAACTCGTGATAAAGTAGATCCTGTTTTATTAGAAAAAAGAGCTTCTTTATTAAGACATGATTCGGTTCATGGAGATTTTAATGGAAGTGTAGTTGTAGATCATGAGAATAATGCTTTAATCATAAATGGGATTACAGTAAACATGATTACAGCATCACAACCAGAAGATATTGATTACACATCTTACGGGATTGATAATGCTTTAATTATAGATAATACAGGAGTTTTTAAAGATGATGTGGCTTTAGCAAGACATTTATCTTCTAAAGGTGCTGATAAAGTATTGTTAACTGCTCCAGGTAAAAATGTTCCTAACATTGTTTACGGAGTTAATCATGAAGAATATAGTCCAAATGATACAACTATTTTTTCTGCAGCTTCTTGTACAACAAATGCTATTACGCCTATACTAAAAGTGATTGAAGATAATTTCCAGATAGTAAAAGGACATTTAGAAACAATACATGCATACACAAACGATCAGAATTTGGTTGATAATATGCATAAAAAATACCGTAGAGGACGTGCAGCAGCATTAAATATGGTAATTACAGAAACGGGAGCAGGTAGTGCTGTTGCAAAAGCTTTACCAAGTTTAGCAGGAAAACTAACATCTAATGCTATTCGTGTTCCAGTTCCAAATGGTTCTTTGGTTGTTCTTAATTTAGAAGTTGGTAAAACAACAACGAAAGAAGATTTGAATGAAACGCTTAAAAAAGCAGCTTTAGACGGAGAGTTAGTAGAACAAATTAAATACTCTTTGAATAATGAATTAGTATCATCGGATATTATAGGAACTACAGCTCCTTCTATTTTTGATAGCAATGCAACGATTGTATCAAAAGATGGTAAAAGCATAGTTTTATATGTATGGTACGATAATGAATATGGATACAGTCATCAGGTAATGCGTTTAGCAAAACACATTGCAGATGTAAGAAGATATACTTACTATTAATAGTAATTTTTCCCTTTTATTAAATAAACCCACCAAATTTTTGGTGGGTTTATTATTTTATCTTGAAGTTGTTTTAAACTTCTATTATATATTATGTCATTCTATTCTTGTCGAAGAATCTTATTTATTTTTAATCACGAATTTGCAATAGTGATTGAAGCGGCATCCTTTTATAAACAATTCTTCTTTGAAAAAAATAAATTTTATTGTTTATAAAAGATATAGCGGGAAAGCACGGTGCGGAGCAATTGCCCAAAAAATAAATATAATTTTTAAAGTTTAAATAATTTTATTACTTCATCAATTTCACTTGATATAAATCTTGTCTCCTGTCTTTCATTGTTTTTACTGTTCCATATTCATGCAGTTCTCTCAATAAATATAAATCAACATCTGCTACTAAAACCATTTCTGTATTTGGAGTTGCTTCAGCTTTTACACCATTATTAGGAAATGAAAAATCTGAAGGTGTAAATACAGCAGATTGTGAATATTGTATATCCATGTTATTTACGCGAGGTAAATTACCAACAGATCCAGCAATTGCAACATAACACTCATTTTCTATAGCTCTTGCTTGTGCACAACTTCTTACGCGTGTATATCCATTCTGAGTATCAGTCATAAAAGGAACAAATAGAATTTCCATTCCTTGTTCTGCTAATAAACGACTCAATTCAGGAAATTCTACATCATAACAAATTAGTAAACCTACTTTTCCACAATCAGTATCGAAAACTTTTATTTCGTCTCCTCCGTTCAGTGCATAATATTTAAACTCATTCGGAGTGATATGTATTTTACTATAAGAATCTAATTTACCAGAACGATGACATAAAAATGAAGTATTATATAATTTATCTTCTTTTATATGTGGCATTGAGCCAGAAATAATATTGATATTATAGGTTATAGCTAATTCTTGAATTTTTTTCACAATATCATCTGTCATTGTAGCTAATTGTTGCATAGCTTCAATTTCTTTAAGATGATTGTATGGACTCATTAATGGTGTATTAAAAAATTCTGGAAACATTATAAAATCAGAACCATAATCACTCACAGCATTCACAAAAAATTCTACTTGATCATAAAAATCCTGTAAACCATTAAACAATCTCATTTGCCATTGTACCAAACCTATTCTTATGTTACGTTTTGTCGGTGAGTTGGATGTTAATTCTGGCTCATAATAAATATTATTCCATTCTAATAATGTTGCATACTCTAAGGATTCTTTGTCTTCTTTTAAATAATTTTTTAAAATCTTTTTTACATTAAAATCATTAGATAGTTGGAAGGCTAAAGTAGAATCATATATTTCTTTTCTTTTAACTTTTTCTATGTATTGTCTTGGAGAAAGTTCATTAGAATAATTGTGATAATTAGGTATTCTACCACCTGCAACGATAGATTTTAGATTCATTTCTTCGCAAAGTTCTTTCCTCACATCATATAATCTTCGACCTAATCTTAATTGTCTATAATTGGGATGAACAAATACTTCAATTCCATACATTGTATCACCATCGGGATCATGTTTTAAAAACTTACCATTTGATGTAATAGTATCATAATTGGAATTTAAATTTGTTTTTTTTGAGTTAACAATTATACTAAGTGCAGAAGCTACAACTTTACCATCTACTTCAACACAAAATTGTCCTTGTGGATAAATGGCTAGTAATTCTTTGATTTCATCAACTGTCCAAGTATCCATTTGGTTATCGTAAGCTTCTTTAGTTGATTGTGTTAAATCACTATAATCATTAATTGTTAAATTCCTTACTTGGATATTCATCTTGTTTTAATTTATAACTTTTATTAAACGTATATTAAAAATAACAAATATTAATCCAAAAACATTATTGAATATTTTTTAATTTATTCTTTACAATAACTTAAAAATAAAGTCTTAATGTTATATTTATTCAATATTTATAAATAAAAATTAAAAATATTTTTTTTGTTATTAAAAATAATTCTATATTTGACAATAGGTAGTAGAGAGTAAGATTGATTTTTTAAATTTATAATTTGTACTTACAGTGTAAGTTTTTAAAAATCAATTGGGTTTAAGCTGAGGAGCTTAAACCCGTTTTTTTTATATCTAATTAAACTTTTCTTATTTATTAATCTTTCTTACAATTAAAACACTATATAATAAGCTTATTATTAATTAGGTAAGTTTATTTTTAATGTATTTATTACCATTTCTTTTGATAAGAAAAAAACTTCATAGACTTTAATTCAAGAAAAATTTTCTACTAAAAATGATAAAGAAGAAAGTTTTTTATGTCAATTCTCATTAGACTTTGTAAATTTGTAGCGAATTATGAAGATTTTACCATATAAAAATTTATTTGTCGGGATAACTGACACATTGCAACAGATTTTCTTCGAGGGGAAATATGCTGATAAGGAAGTAGAACGTACTTTAAAATCAAACAAACAATGGGGAGCTAGAGATCGTGGATTTATAGCTGAAACTGTTTATGATTTAGTTCGTTGGAAACGTTTGGTTGAAGGAGCGATGAGTCGCCCACTTTCTCCTGAAACTATATGGGAATTTGTAGGTACTTGGTTTGCCTTAGATCCAGAGCAAACATTACCTAAATGGGAAGAATTTCAAAAAATTTACCCTAAAGAAGTTTTAAAAAGACATCATACATCCTCTAAAAATCCTGCTGTAGCAGAATCTTATCCAGATTGGATGTTCGAACTAGGAGAAAAATCTTTAGGTAATCGTTGGTTAGATGAAGTTCATGCAATGAATTCTCAAGCACCAACTGTTTTACGTGTTAATACAATAAAAACAGATCGTAAAACATTACAAAAAGCATTGAAGGATCGTAGAATAAAAACAAAAATTTTATCTAAATATCAAGATGCATTAGAGTTAGAAGAGAAAACAAACATATTTAGAACAGATGAGTTTCAGAATGGTTGGTTCGAAGTTCAAGATGCAGGTTCTCAATTAATCGCTCCATATTTAAGAGTAGAGCCAGGAATGAGAGTTGTTGATGCTTGTGCTGGAGCAGGAGGTAAAACATTGCATTTAGCTTCTTTAATGGAAAATAAAGGTCAAATTATAGCAATGGACCTTTATGAGTGGAAGTTAAAAGAGTTAAAACGTCGTGCAAAAAGAAATAATGTTCAAAATATTCAAACAAAGATTATTGAAGCTAAAACAATAAAAAGAATGGAAGGTACAGCTGACCGTTTATTGATTGATGCTCCATGTTCTGGAATGGGGGTTTTGAAACGTAATCCTGATGCAAAATGGAAATTAAAACCTGAGTTTTTAGAAGAAATTATAGCAACTCAAGAAAAAATATTATCTGATTATTCTAAAATTATAAAAGTAGGAGGTTTAATGGTTTATGCTACTTGTTCTATTCTTCCACAAGAAAATGAAGAGCAAGTGAAAAAATTCTTAGCAAATCACTCAAATTATAAACTAATATCAGAAAAAATGCATTATCCATCTCAAACAAACTATGATGGATTTTATATGGCTTTAATTGAAAGATTAGCCTAAACTGATTTATACAATTATATTAAGACCAAGTTTACTTGGTCTTTTTTTTGTTTATATTTTGAAAAAAACACTAAAAATTATCATAATTAATCATTTATTTTTAACAAAAAAGTTATGTAAATTTGTACTTTATTTTACATAAAAATGAGTTTTAATTTTAGTGAAGTTGAGAGAGTTGAAAATATTTCAGCAAAAGATTTTCAAAAATATTACGTAAAACCTCAAAAGCCAGTTGTTGTAGAAAAAATTACTGAAGATTGGCCTGCTTATGAAAAATGGAATTTCGAGTACATTAAGAAAGTAGCTGGAGATAAAATTGTTCCTTTATATAATAATGATCCTGTAGATTATACAAAGAAAGTAAATGAACCTATCGCTCGAATGAAAATGTCTGAATATGTTGATTTATTAAAAACTGAACCAACTGATTTACGTATTTTCTTATATAACTTAATGAAACAAGTTCCAGAATTACAAAAAGATTATAAAATGCCAGACTTGGGTTTGAATCTTTTTAAATCAATGCCAATGCTTTTTTTCGGAGGAGAGGGATCTAATGTTTTTATGCATTATGATATTGATTTAGCTAATATCTTGCATTTCCATTTTGCAGGAAATAAAAGATGTATTATTGTACCTCCTCAGGATACGAAGTATATGTATAAAATACCTCATTCTGTTATTTGCCGAGAAGATATTGATTTTGATAATCCTGATTTTGATAAATGGCCAGCTCTAAGATATATTAATCCTATGTATGCTGATTTAAAACATGGAGAAATGCTTTACATGCCTGAAGGTTGGTGGCACTATATGAAGTATTTGACACCAGGCTTTTCAATGAGTTTAAGATCATTAGCACATAAACCTAAGAATCTTTCTGAAGCTGTATATAATGTATTTTTAATGAGGACTTATGATAATATCATGAGAGGAATAAAAGGTCAGCAGTGGATCAAAGAAAAGAATGAAAAGGCAATTATTAATACGAATAAGCTTATTTTAAAATAGAGATATATAGATATATCTTATTGAACAATTAAAACAATAGAATAATAGATAACTATTTTCAAGAATTTTATTTTGTAACTTTGTCGTCTGAAAAAATATAAAATGAAAAGAGTTGTCGTAGGACTTTCTGGAGGAGTAGATTCAAGTGTTACAGCATATTTGTTAAAAGAACAAGGATATGACGTAATAGGTTTATTTATGCGTAATTGGAATGATGCATCTGTAACATTAGAAGATGAATGCCCTTGGATAGAAGATAGTGCAGACGCCTTGCTTGTTGCAAAAAAATTAGATATTCCTTTTCAAGTGATTGATATGTCTGATTCGTACAAAGAGCGAATAGTAGATTATATGTTCAATGAATATGAACAAGGGAGAACACCAAATCCTGATGTTTTATGTAATAGAGAAATAAAATTTGATCTATTCTTAAAAACAGCATTAGATCTTGGCGCAGATTATGTTGCAACAGGACATTATGCACGAAAAACATCAACGATAGATGAAAATGGAAAAGAAATTTTTCAATTATTAAAAGGTGCTGATAATAATAAGGATCAATCATATTTCTTATGTCAGCTATCTCAAGAACAATTAAGTAAATCATTATTTCCAATCGGAGAGATAGAAAAACCTGAAGTGAGAAGAATTGCTAAGGAGCAAGACTTAGTGACAGCCGATAAAAAAGATTCTCAAGGTTTATGTTTTATAGGTAAGGTAAGCTTACCAGAATTTTTACAACAACAATTAAAACCTAAGGAAGGTGTAATTGTAGAAATTGCAAAAGATTGGAAACAATATAACAGAGAAATACCAGTATTCAATAATAAGTATGAAGAATTAGCTCACGAAGCAAATGGTTTTTCTTACACTAAAGAAGATGGAGAAATTGTAGGTAAACATCAAGGAGCTCATTATTTTACTCGTGGTCAAAGAAAAGGACTTGGAGTAGGAGGGAAAGTAGAACCTTTGTTTATTATTGATACAGATGTTAATGAAAATATTATTTACACTGGACAAGGTGCAAATCATCCTGGTTTATTAAAAAAAGCTTTATTTATTAAAGAAGACGAAATTCATTGGGTTAGAGAAGATTTGACTTTAAAAGAAAATGAGGTAATGGAAGTTTTAGCTCGTATTCGTTATCGTCAACCTTTACAAAAAGCAATTTTGCATAAAGCAAAAGATGGTATGTTTGTAGAATTTGAACAGCCACAATCTGCAATTACAGAAGGTCAATTTTGTGCTTGGTATTTGGGAGAAGAATTAGTAGGTTCTGGAGTTATAAATAACTAGTAAGAATTAAAAAATATAAAAAAAACGTTTAAGATTATTCTTGAACGTTTTTTTTATATTTAATATATGGGAGAAACTATTTTTTTAAAATCATATCATAAAAGTCATTATGATGAATTAATAAAATTTGATTTACCTCAAGATCAAATTAATTTTACTGCATTACCTGGACATGCAATAGAACAAATGAATAATCGAATAGATCAAGAAAATTTAAAAGCTATTACAATAGTATTGAAGGATAAACCAATCGGTTTTTTCATTTTAGATTATGGAAAAGATAAATTAGAACTTACTAATAATATTAATTCGCTTTTATTGCGTTCTTTGTCTATAAATCATCTTTACCAAGGCAAAGGCTATGGTAAAAAAGCAATGTATTTATTAGATGAATTTATAAAAAGCAATTATACAAATATTGAAGAATTAGTACTTGCTGTTAATTTTAAAAATAAATCAGCTTATCAATTATATTTAAAAGTTGGTTATATAGACGAAGGAAAATCAAGAGAATGGTTACAAGGATTTCAGCACTTATTAAAAAAGAAATTAATATAACCTCATGTTGTTATTAATGAGTTATATAACTTTAATTTTGTATTTGATATTTTTTTATTTATTGAAATTTTAGTATTTAATTTGCAAAATATTCAATCCAAATGAAACCTATATTTTATCTATTTTTAATAAGTATTCTTACTTCTTGTGCTGCAATACATAATGTGCCAGATTCTCAGCGTCCTAATAATTTTATCCAACCTAATACAACAAGTTCTTTTGTTGATCAAAATGGTAATTTTTATCCAGATAGTTGGTTAAAAGAATTTGGGAAACCTCCAAGAAATGCAAGTAGAAATGATTATTCTTTGATGAAAATAGCTACAGAGAAAAGTTTTCAAGATGAATTAATTAATTACGAAAATCTAAGATTGAAAGCTATATCTGAAAGAATTAGGAATAAAAAAAGAGTTATCATATTTGTTCATGGAATAGATAATGATTATTTGTCTAGCTTATCTAGTTATAATAAAGCTAAAAGCTACATGAACATTAATAATTCTAATGATGAAATTCTTAATTTTTATTGGGATGGATTAGTAAATGAAAGTTTATTTGGAGCAGCTAAAGTTTGGGTTTCTGCAACAACAAATAGTCAATTAGCAGGTGTTTTTGGATTGAGGAGAATATTGAATTCTATTTCTAACAAAGATGTGTATCTTATATCTCATAGCCGTGGGGCATCTGTTGTTCTTAGTGCTTTAGTAAATCCTTCTTTAAAAAGTAGTGAAATAAAAAGAGCTAAAAAAGTTCATCATGTTGATTATTCGGATGCCTTAGAGTTAAAAGAAAATAATAATAGGTTCTATAGTATTATGCTTGCTCCTGCAATTGGTAGAGTAGATTTTGTAACAGATGCAGATGAATTAAAACAATTTACTCCTCAATTAAAGAAAATGCATATTACTATAAATAATACAGATTATGTTTTAGGTAAAGGAAGAGTAGGTTTTCTTTCACGTAGTTTTACACCAACAGATTTTGGTTATAAAGATGATTTATATAATGAACTTAATAAAACATATACTTTTTTAGAGAAAACGGATTTTACAGGACAAGATTCTCACGAATTTAAAAAATATATAAACAATCCTAAATTTATAACAATCCTAAAAGAATTTAAATTGAGTAAATAAGATAGTTAAGACAGTATATATTGTCTTAACTGTCTTATAAATTAATAATGTTTACCATCAATATATTCTAAGTGTAGATAATCAGCAGTTTCTTTAAAAGGTAAAAAGAAATTATCACCAAGATTATTCCCGTTAGAAGTTGTTATTACTTCTATTTTTTTACCCATTAATTTTCTACCTAATTCTTCTTGCGTACCAATTAAATCAGTTATTCTATCAAAGAAAATTTTCATTAAACTACTCATAGAATACCAATATACAGGAGTAGCAAAAATTATTTTATCGTATTTAATAATTTCATTGATAATCAATAAAAATTCATCGTCATCAGAATATTTTTCATCATAATTATATAATTCTATTTTATAATCAATAAGTTTAATTGATTTTGAATTAGGATATAATTTTTTAATTAATTGAGATGTATTACCATCTTTATTATGAGTTGAATTAATGATGATTTGTGTTTCTATTTTTTTATTTTTTAAATTCAATAACTTCTAAATTTTCAATTTTTCCATCATTCAGCTCGAATCGTAACATTGTTCGTACTTTCTGGAAGCCATGTTTACCAACAGCACCAGGATTCATGTGTATTAAGCCAAGTTGTTTATCTGGCATTACTTTTAAGATATGAGAATGTCCACAAATAAATAATTTGGGAGGATTAGAATAAATTTCTGAACGAATAGAAGGATTATATTTACCAGGATATCCACCAATATGTGTTATCCAAACATCTACATTTTCTACTGTAAATCTATTATTTAAAGGAAAATCAGCTCTAGCTTTTTGATCATCAATATTTCCATAAACTGCACGGAGTGGTTTTATAGTAGCTAATTGATCAGTTACAGAAATATCTCCAATATCTCCAGCATGCCAAATTTCATCAGCTTGTTTAGCATATTCTATAATTCTATCATCAATGTAAGAATGTGTGTCCGAAAGTAAAAGAATTTTCTTCAAAAGGTTGTATTTTTGTATTTTCAAATTTACAACAATTGCGTTATTTTTTAGAATTAGCATACAACGGAAAAAATTATTTTGGTTATCAAATTCAACCTAATCAAATTTCAGTTCAGGAAGTTATAGAAGATCGTTTATCTAAAATACTTAGAGAAAAAATATCTATTGTAGGAGCTGGCCGTACAGATTCTGGTGTTCATGCAAAAAAAATGTTTGCTCATTTTGATTATGAACAAGATTTGAATATAGATTTAATCAAAAAATTAAATTCTTTTTTACCAAAAGATATAGCTATTTATTCTATATTTTTAATGGATGATGAAGCTCATGCACGTTTTGATGCTACTTCAAGATCATACAATTATTTTATTTCACCATTCAAAGATCCATTTTCTTTTGAAAGCGCTTGGGTTTTTAGCCGTGAATTAGATATAGAAAAAATGAATGAGGCTGCTAAATTTTTAATAAAAAAGGGAGACTTTGGAAGTTTTGCTAAATTACATACAGATGTAAAAACAAATATCTGTGATGTTAGAGAAGCTTTCTGGAAAAAAAATGAAAATGGACAGCTTGTTTTTCAAATAACAGCGGATCGTTTTTTACGTAATATGGTAAGAGCAATTGTAGGTACATTGGTAGAAGTTGGTTTAGAAAGAATTTCTATCCAAGAATTTATAGAAATCATTGAACAAAAACAACGTTCATCTGCAGGGGCTTCTGCACCAGCTCATGGATTATATTTAGTTGATGTTCAATATCCAAAAGAATTATTTAAAAATGAGTTCAAATAACGAAAATTCATCGTTTGATTTTAATGGATTAAAAAGGGTATTACAAATTGGGGCTCAAAGTAAATATTTATTTTGGTCTGTTATTTTTGTTGCTGTTTTTAGTGCATGTTTTTCTGTTTATAGACCTTACTTAACAGGAAATATAATAGATGATTATATACAAACTAAAAATTTACCTGGGCTTAAAGTTCAAATTATAAAATTAGCTTTAATTCTAGTTTTCGAAGGGATTTTGTCTTTTTTCATGGTTTATTTAGCAAATGTAGTTGCGCAACGTGTAATACGTTTACTTCGCGTTCGCTTATATAATCATCTTATCAAGTTTAAACTTGGTTATTTTGATAAAACACCAAATGGTGTTTTAGTTACACGCTCTGTTTCTGATATAGAAACTATTGCTGAAGTTTTTAATGATGGAATTTTAGTCATGATGGGTGATGTATTGAAAATAGTCTTCATTGTTTTTGTTATGTACTGGATGAATTGGGTTTTAGCAACCGTTGTAATTGTGATTCTACCATTAATGATGATTATAACAAGGTTTTTTCAGAAAGCATTAAAAAATGTTTATCAAGAAGAGAGAACAATTGTAGCAAAATTGAACACATTTGTACAAGAACGATTAACAGGAATGAATATTATTCAAGTTTTTAATCGTCAGCAAGCAGAATATAATAAGTTTGTAACAATAAATGATGATCTTAAAAAGAATTATCTAAAAACTGTTTTTTATTTTTCTTTATTATTTCCTGTTGTCGACATTATTTCCGCATTAGCAACAGGTAGTTTAATTTGGTTTGGAGGATTAAGGACAGCTGTCTATGGAGATGTTTCTGTTGGAGATTTAATAGCTTTTACACAATATGTAACTCTACTTACAGCACCTATGCGAGCAATTGCAGAACGATTTAATACAATTCAACGTGGTTTAGTAGGAGCTGATCGAGTATTTAAAATTTTAGATGACGACCAAACTTTACTAGATAAAGGAAAAATAGAGCTACAAAATGTAAAAGGAAAAATAGATTTTGAAGATGTAAAATTTTCTTATGTTCCTAATAATTTAGTTTTAAAAGGTATCTCTTTCTCAACTCAGCCAGGAGAAAAAATTGCCATTGTAGGAGCTACAGGAGCGGGGAAATCAACCATAATTAATTTATTAAGTCGTTTTTACGATATCGATTCAGGAATTATAAAAGTAGATGATGTTGATATCTATGATATGAATTTGAAAAATTTAAGAGAGCATGTAGCAGTAGTTTTACAAGATGTCTTTTTATTTAATACAACAATATACGACAATATTGTTCTAGGCAATAAAGCAATTACATTAGATGAAGTACAAAATGCAGCAAGAATAATAGGTATTGATGATTTCATAAATTCTCTCCCAAAAGGATATTATAGTGAGGTAAGTGAACGTGGTGCGACACTTTCTGTAGGACAAAGACAATTAATATCTTTTTTAAGAGCATATATATACAATCCGGCAATTTTAGTTTTAGATGAAGCTACTTCTTCTATTGATACAGAGTCTGAAGAATTAATACAAAAAGCTACAGATAAATTAACAGAAGGACGAACTTCGATTATAATAGCACATCGTTTAGCTACAATACAAAATGCTGATAAAATTATAGTAATGGATAATGGGTTGATTGTTGAGCAAGGAACACATGAAGAGTTATTAGCAAAACATGGGTATTATTCTAACCTATATGAAGTTCAGTTTTCTAAAGAAAGTTAAATAAAAAATAAAAAATAATTATACATTTACAATTATTAACTCGATAATACTTAAACTAATGAATAAATTTTTTATAGCTGTTGCTGCAATTACTGTTGTTTCTTTTTCTTCTTGTAAATCAAAAAAAGAAAAAGTTGATGAAAATGTAGAAAACACTCAAAAACAACTTGAAGAAACTGTAACTGATCAAATCAAAAAAGGGCAAGAAAATGTAGATAAAATCGATGATTTTATTAATGATATACCAACATTTTCTTCTCCTGAAGCAAATGAGTGGATAAAAAAATACGGAGAATTAGCTAAAGAAATGAAGGTTGCTGCAACAACAGGTGACCAAGATAAATTAGCTGAATTAACTAAGCAAGCAGTGGATTTATCATCTGAGTTAAGAAAAATTACTCAGAAGTTAACACCAGAAGATGCTAAAAAATTAAATGACTGGACTTCAAAAATTCAAAATGAATTAAGTAAGTAAAATAATAAAATAAATGAGGCTCGGTTTTCCGAGCTTTTTTTATCTCTATTAATTATATATATTAATAATATTATTTCTTACCTTTATCACAAATATTTATAGAATATTATTCTTAATATATGACATTAGTACAATTACAATATGTATTAGCAGTAGCAGAGCATAAAAACTTTACAATTGCTGCTGAAAAATCATTTGTTACTCAGCCAACGCTAAGTATGCAAATACAAAAATTGGAAAAAGAATTAAATATTGATATTTTTGATAGAACTTCTCATCCAATTAAAATAACTCAGATAGGAGAAAAAATAGTAGCCCAAGCAAAAACAATTTTGATGGAGGCTAATAGAATGAAACACCTTGTAAACGAAGAAAAAGGTTTACTAGAAGGTGATTTTGTTATTGGAGTTATTCCAACTGTTTTACCCTCTCTAGTTCCATTATTTTATAAAACTTTTCAGAAGAATAATCCTAAATCTAATCTTATAATAAAAGAATTACAGACGGATAAAATAGTAAAAGGAATAAAAGACGGTTCGTTAGATTTTGGAATTGTTGTATCTCCATTATATGAAGATCAGATTATAGAAAAACCATTATATTATGAACCTTTAATTGCTTATGTTCCTAAAGGACATCGTTTATCTGATAAAGATAGAATTAAAGAATCTGATTTGGATACAGCTGATTTATTAATTTTACAAGAAGGTCACTGTTTTAGAAATAATGTATTAGCTTTATGTGATACTTCTCATATGAAGAATAGACCAATAAAATTAGAATCAGGTAGCTTTGAAGCTTTAATAAAACTTGCTAATGATGGATATGGAATGACTTTATTACCATCTTTAGTTGCAGAAGATTTACCAAATGATTTAAAAGGTAATATAAAAGATTTTGAATCTCCTGTTCCTACAAGAGAAGTTGCTTTAATCTATCATCAATCTCAATTGAGAAACTCTTTTGAGAAGGAATTAATTAATACAATCCAAAGTATTTTACGAGGTAAAATATTTTTAGAAAAAGATCAGAGAATAGATTCTAATATGATCTCACTTCCAACAAACAAATAATTAGAATACATAAAAAAAACTTCNNGAAGTTTTTTTTATGTATTCTTTTAAAGTTCAGATAACTTATAAGCTATTCCAATATTAAAATAGGTATTGGTTGTTTTTCGACCGTCAGGATTATGATTGATATCTGTAAGCCCCTTAGTGATACGAGCATTTATTTCTATTTCATCCGAAATTTTGTATCCAGCACCAAAATTAAGACCAAAATCAAATGTCTTAAAATTATCAGTTACATTAGTTTTTATATCTGTTTTCCCATCTTTAATTTTTTGTTGAGCAGAAACTAAGAAACCTAATTGAGGACCAAACTCAACATTGAATCCATCCATAATTTCGTAACGTCCCATTAATGGAATATTAATGTTATGAGTGACTAATCTAGATTTAGCATTAGAATTTGTTTTTAAACCTGCACCTTGTTTAGAATATAAAATCTCTGGTTGAAAACTGAATTGGTCAGTAATTGCGTAATTAGCATATCCTCCAAGAGAATAATCCACTTTAAATTTTGAAGTTGGATAATTAGATAGTGTTGAAAAATTAATTCCTCCTTTTACACCTAAATCAATTTGTGCATGTGCTGTATTTAAACCACCAAATATTGCTAGTCCAAAAATTAGTTTTTTCATGTATATTATTTTAATATGTTACAATAGCTTGTATTTGTAATTTTGCTAGAGTAAAGCTATATCCATAGTTATAGTTGAATAGAATTAAACAAGAATACAATTTTTGTGCCTATTTGTAACTTCTAATTAAATTAATTGAAATTATATTTTTCTAAGTACTGTAATATAATTTTGGTTGAGTTAGGGGAATTCATAACAAAATTTTTAGCCTTATGACCAGCTTCAGTTCTAAAGCTTTCATTATCCATTAATTGTTTAAAAATGGTATTGAAATCTGTTTGGTTACTTATAGAAAATCCACCTCCTATTTCTACTAAATCAACAGCTTCTTGAAATTTTTTATATCTAGGTCCAAAAACTACAGGATTCCCAAATGTTACAGCTTCTAAGGTATTGTGTATTCCAGCACCAAATCCTCCACCAATATATGTTATATCTGCATAAGAGTAAACTTTCGATAGAATACCAATTGTATCAAGTATAAAAACTTTTGCTTTTGATAAACTTTCTAGTGATGTTTTCTCTAAATCAGAAAATTTTACTGTGGATTGATTGATTTTAGAAATAAAAGAATCTATTTCGTTGTTATTTAAGTTATGTGGAGCAAAAACAATTTTCCAATCATCATTTAATTTATTTGTGATTAATTCTATAAATAATTCTTCATCTTTTGGCCAAGAACTTCCTACAACAATTAATTTTGAATCATTTTTGAATGAATCCATAAAGTCTAATTGATTGTTTTGATGAATGATTTGTTTCACTCGATCAAAACGTGTATCTCCAGCTATTGTAACTTGTTTAATATTTATTGATGATAGTAAATCTTTTGACTTTTGATTCTGAACAAAAAAATGATTAATTAAACTCAATTTCTTCGCAAACCAATTATTCCCATTTTTTTTGAAAAAATTTTGACTTTCTCTAAAAATAGATGAAACAACAATTGTGGGTATTTTATTAGTATTTAGTTCTGTAATTAAATTAAACCAATATTCGTATTTTACCAGTATTAATATATCAGGATGTAATAATTTTATTAATTCTTTGGTGTTTGATTTTGTATCTAATGGTAAGTAAAAAATTAAATCTGCACCTTCATAATTTTTTCGAATTTCATAACCAGAAGGAGAAAAAAATGATAAAGCAATCTTGTGTGTAGGATATTTTTCTCGTAAAGCTTCTATAACTGGTCTTCCTTGTTCAAATTCCCCTAAAGAAGAGCAATGAACCCATAAAATTTTATCATTTTTTTGGATTGAAGATATTATTTTTTCTTGCCAATTTTTGCGTCCATCTACCCAAAGCTTAGCTTTCTTATTAAAGTTTGAAGCCAATTTTAACGCCATTCCGTACGCCTTAATTGATATGTTATAAAATTCTTGCACAATGTTGCAAAGTTAAAGATTTGTAATGAGCTTTTTTTGTACATTTGTTTGAATAGTAGCAACTTTTTTTAGTTGCGTTTTTTGAAAGATTCATTGCATTATGAAAAAAATACAAATGGTTGACTTACAAAGTCAATATCAAAAAATAAAAGAAGATGTAGATACTGCGATTTTGAATGTATTAGGATCTGCGGCATTTATTAATGGACCAGAAGTAAAACAATTCGAAACAGAATTACAGGATTATTTAGATGTAAAACATGTAATACCTTGTGCTAATGGGACAGATGCTTTACAAATAGCTTTAATGTCTTTAGGGTTAGAGCCAGGAGATGAGGTTATTACAGCAGATTTTACATTTGCAGCAACAGTAGAAGTTGTTGATTTATTGAAGTTAACTTCTGTATTAGTAGATGTTGATTATACTACTTTTACAATTGACATTGAAAAATTAAAAGCTGCGATTACTCCTAAAACAAGAGCTATTATTCCTGTTCATTTATTTGGTCAATGTGCTAATATGGATGAGGTAATGGCTGTAGCAAAAGAATACAACTTATTTGTAATAGAAGATACTGCACAAGCTATTGGTGCTGATTATAAAGGTAAAAAAGCAGGTACAATAGGACATATTGGTTGTACATCTTTCTTCCCTTCTAAAAACCTTGGTTGTTATGGAGATGGAGGAGCAATTTTTACAAATGATGATGAATTAGCTCACAAACTAAGAGGAATTGTGAATCATGGAATGTATAAAAGATATTACCATGATGAGGTTGGTGTAAATTCTCGTTTAGATTCTGTACAAGCTGCAGTTTTACGTAAAAAATTACCTTTATTAGACAGTTATAATGAAGCTCGTAATAAAGCCGCTGCTTATTATTCTGAAGCTTTTAAAGATATTGAAGAATTACTAACACCAGAAGTAAATGAAAACAGTACACATGTTTTTCATCAATATACTTTACGTGTTACAAATGGTAAAAGAAATGAATTACAAGCTTTTTTAACAGAAAAAGAAATTCCTGCGATGATTTATTATCCAGTTCCTTTACGTAAGCAAAAGGCATATAATAATGGACATTATAACGATGCAGATTTCCCAAATACAAATAAATTAGTAGAAGAAGTAATTTCTTTACCAATGCATACAGAATTAGATGAAGAACAATTAATGTTTATTACGTCTGCTGTAAAAGAGTTTTTTGGAAAATAATTTAAAAAAAATATTTTTATTTAAAAGCTTCTGATTTGTTTCAGAAGCTTTTTTAATTTTTATACATTTGGATAACTAAAAAACTAGAAATAAAAAAATGAATAAAATACTTGTCACAGGAGGATTAGGATATATAGGATCTCATACAGTTGTCGCACTACAAAATGCAGGTTATGAAGTTGTTATTATAGATGATCTTTCTAATGCGAATGTAGATTTTGTTGATCGTATTACATCTATCACAAATATAAAACCTTCTTTTTATGAAATTGACTTAAAGAATCAAGAAAAAGTAAATCAATTTTTTAATGAAAATAAAATAGATGGTATTATTCATTTTGCAGCACATAAAGCTGTAGGAGAATCTGTAGAAAAACCATTAATGTATTATAGAAATAATTTAGTTGGATTACTAAATATTCTTGATGGAATGAAAGATTTCAATACAGATAATATTATATTTAGTTCATCTTGTACAGTTTATGGGCAAGCAGATAAAATGCCTATAGATGAAAATACATCACTTAAAAAACCAGAATCTCCCTATGGTAAAACAAAGCAAATGGGAGAGGAAATTTTAGAAGATTTTTCGAATGCTTTTAATAAAAAAGTGATTTGTTTGAGATATTTTAATCCTGTTGGAGCTCATTCATCTTTAAAAATAGGAGAACTTCCTAATGGAATACCAAATAATTTAATTCCTTATGTTACACAAACTGCAGCTGGTATTAGAGAATATTTGTCTGTTTTCGGTGGTGATTATCCTACAAAGGATGGAACTGCAATCAGAGATTATATTGATGTAAATGATCTTGCTGATGCACATGTTCTAGCTATAGCACGTTTATTAGAAAATAAAAATAAAACGAAATTAGAATTTTTTAATTTAGGAACAGGAACAGGATCTACAGTTTTAGAAGTTGTACACGCTTTCGAAAATGCAAATAATATTAAAGTTAACTATCAAATAAAAGAAAGAAGATTAGGTGATATCGTGGAAGCCTATGCAAATAACTCTTTAGCAGCACAAGAGTTGAATTGGCAACCTAAAATATCATTGACGGAAAGTATGCTTACTGCTTGGGAATGGCAAAAATCTATCTAATTTGTTATCATGAATAGTCTTTATACATCAGGATTACTTGTGTTAGATCATAATAAATTATTGCTAACTTATAGTAAGAATAAAAAAGCTTGGTATTTACCTGGTGGTAAATTAGATAATAATGAAACATCTTTAGAAGCTTTAGTTAGGGAGATAAAAGAAGAGTTGAGTTTAGAATTAAATTCAAAAGAATTAACTTTTTATACTCATATTTCTGCACCAGCATACGGAGAAGATAATTTACAAATGGAACAAGATTGTTTTCTTTATGATTTGAAAACAGAAATAAAACCAACAAATGAAATTGAAGCGATTAAATATTTTAGCTTTGATGAATATAAAGAAGAAGAAATTCAAGTAATTGGAGTTCTTCAGGTATTTGAAAAATTAATTAAAGATAGTTTGATATAGCAAATATCAAAAAAAGAGTAATTATTTAATAATTACTCTTTTTTGTATTTACTTTTTTTTGTCTTATTTTATTAGGATTGACTCCACATTCTTTTTTAAATGCAACAGAAAAGGCAGATGAAGAAGAATAACCTGTTTTATATGCTATTTCTTTAATAGATAAATCACTATTTTTTAAAAGTTCTAATGCATACTTCATATGTACTTGTGATGAAAATTGATAAATTCCCATTCCAAATAATTCTTTGAATCCTTTTTTTAATTTAAATTCATTTATGTAAAATTGATTAGATAATTGTTCAATTGTGTAATATTGTTCAGGATTCTTTTTTATGAAATTTTGAATATCATTCAATATATTGATATCATCATTTTTTAATCTAGAATTATTTTCTTTTTTTTGATTAGACAGCTTCTCATCAATCCATTCAAAAATCAATTGAAGAAGATACATGATACGTGCTTTTATAAAATATTCTTTTGATATTCCTTTTAATTCACATTCTTTTATTTCTTTTAAAGCATAAAACATTTGTGGGGATATAGGAATTCCATCATTTATTAAACGTGTAAATTTTTTACTATCAATTGATGATATAAAAGGATCAATGTATGATGTTTTTTCAAAAAAGTCATGAAAAAAATCTGGAGAAACATAGATATCTAAATTACGATAAGTTACATTCTTTTTATAATAAATTTCAACATTAACTCCATTAGGAGTATAGTAGATATAATTATGATTTGGTAAATAAATATTTTTTTTATCATTTATTTTATCTTCAATAACTTCATCATTCAATATAAAAGCAAGTTCAATATGTTTACTAGATGAATTTGTAATAGATTTTAATGTATAATCTTTAAAATAAGTATATTTATATTCATTTATAACAAAATCAGAATTATTAAATATTTTATTTACATGAAATTCTACTAATTCATTTTTTAAATAATTATTTTTATTCTGACTTAAAAAGTTAAAAAATTCTTTCTCTGATGTAGAATAAGTTTCTACTGCTCCCATATTCGAATGTTTTTATTCTAAATCCTAAATTTTAACAAGATTTTTAGAATTATTTTTGCCTCAAATTTAATTAAACTAATTCTAAATAACTAACATGTTAAGAAAGAAAATGTTATTGAGTTTAATTGCTTTACCAGCAATTGCATGGGCTCAAGAAAAAGGAAGTGTAGAAGGGAAAGTAACAAATCAAAATAATGAAATTGTTGCAAATGCAAAAGTATTGTTAAATAATGGAGAGCAAGTTACATATACAAATAATTTAGGAAATTATAAATTTGATAATTTATCCAAAGGAAATTATACAATTAATATAGAAGATCCAGAAATATTAGACACGTATACATTCACTATAGATGGTAATAATACAATAAAATATAATTTTGTTCGATCAGATGTTGATTATCAATTATCAACTGCAAATGTCGTTGCAAATAGAACAACAATTCCATCATCTACATTACGTTTAGGAGAAAATTTATTAGTAACTCCACAAAATATACAAGTTATTGATCAAAGATTATTAAACGATCAAATGATTTTTACAACAGCAGAAGGTTTATCAAGAAATGTTAGTGGTGTAAGAACTATACTTCATCAAGAAGAAGGTAGTGTAGGTATTGCTGTCAGAGGTTTTCAAGCTTCAAATTTAAGAAATGGTATGGATGTTAGTGGTAGTTTTGGTCCACTAAGAGAGGATATGTCATTTGTTGATAGAGTAGAGTTTGTAAAAGGACCTGCAGGTTTCATGATGGGAAATACTCAACCAGGAGGTTTTTATAACATAGTGACTAAAAAGCCAATGGGGAACAATAAAAAAACTGTTCAAATGACATTAGGTAGTTATAATTTATATAGAGCTACAGCTGATATAGATCAAGTATTATCTAAAGATGGAAAGTTTTTAGGGAGATTAAACTTAATGGGAACTAAAAAAGGAAATGTTCAGCAATATACAGATAATGAGCAATTTGTTATAAACCCATCTTTAAAGTATAACATTTCTGATGATACAAATGTAACATTAGAATATATTTATTCTCAAAATAATTATACGGGAGGATTTTCTAAATATATTTATGGAATAGATGGTTTTAAAGAAGTTAAAAAATCTTTCACTTTTAGTGACCCTATTATTGACCCAACAAAATCTTGGGAACATAATGTTTACGGGACAATTAACCATAATTTTAATCAAGATTGGCTATTAACAGCTCAATTTGGTTACATAAGATCAGAGATGGAAGGTTCATCACTTTATGCTCAGTATAATAATATAGCTCTTAAGGATGATCCAGATAAAGGAGTTAAAAAAGGTGATGTTGTTAGAAACTTAAGCATAGGAGATGCATTAAATACTTCAACTGTAGGTCAGGTTTTTACAAGAGGTAAATTTAGAACTGGTAATGTAAATCACAATATATTAACAGGTTTAGATATGGGGAAAAAATTCTATGTCGCTGATTGGTCAATTGCAGGAACTATAAAAGATCCTTCAGGTAAACTACCTACAAATGAAAAAGGTGAAGTTATTTTCAATATTTATAATCCTGTTTATGGCAATTTAACAAAGGATATGATTCCAACATATGATCGTTCTAAATCTTTAAGAGAACGAGGAGCAATGTATCTATCTAATTATTCTTATACATCATTTCATATTCAGGATGAAGCACGATTTTTAGATGATAAATTAAGAATTGCAGCAGGTATTCGTTATACTTCTACAAATAAAGAATCTGCAGCAAGTAGTGGAAAACAAGTTAAAAATAATGCATTTACACCTCGTTTTAGTATAACAGGTTTGATAACTCCTACTTTTACAGCCTATGCATTATATGATGAATCTTTTCAAGAGCAAGTAGGTGTTCTTGTAGGGGGAGGTGCAGCAGATCCTTCTTATGGTAAGAATAAAGAAATAGGAGTGAAGAAAACATGGTTTGGAGGACGATTAATGACAAATTTAACTGCATATCATCTTACAAAAACAAATATACTTACTTCTGCAGGAGCTGATTATCCAGGAATGTCTGAGCAATCAGGAAAAGCAGTTTCTAAAGGGATTGAGTTGGATGTAAATGGTTCTATAAATAAAAATTGGAATATTATGTTCAATTACTCATATACAGATGCTAAAGTTACAGAGGATAATGATCCAACAAAAATTGGAGGTATGTTGTATGGTACAGCTCGTCATATTTCTAATGCTTGGATAAAATATACAATAACAGAAGGAGAATTAGAAGGTTTAGGATTTTCTGCTGGTTATGAGTATCAAGCAAAACGAGCTGTATGGCCAGTTGTTAAAGATCATAAATTTTTACCAGATGATTTATTTTCAATTGATTTAGGAATGTCATATCAAAAAAATAATTATCAAATCTCACTTCTTGTAAATAATGTAACAGATCGTTATAATTATGTAGGTTTTTATCCAGGAGCTTGGAGTTATACACATTATGGTTGGAGAGTTGTAAATCCTTTAGGATTTAAATTAAACTTATCATATACATTTTAATAAAATGGAAAAAAGACAGAGTAAGGTTAAAAAAAAAGTAAATAAAAGAAGTTTATTCTATCGAATATCAGCCTGGCTACATTTGTGGCTAGGCTTATTTTCTGGAATAATAATCGTTATTATAGCTATTACAGGAGCTATATTATCTTTTAAAGATGAAATATCAGATATTATTTATCCTGAGTTAATAGTAAGAGATGAGGGTTTACAAATGGTTTCTCCTAGTGAATTATATTTATTAGCTAAAAAAGAATATCCAGATAAAGAAGCTACTTTTATTTGGAGACCGACTGGACAAGCAGCTGCAATAGGTTTTGGAGAAAGAAATACAGGTTTCTTATTGTATGTGAATCCATTTTCAAAAGAAATTATAAAAAGACCATCTTTTCAAAAAGAATTTGATTTTTTTAGTTGGGCCTTAAAAGGTCACCGTACACTTTGGTTACCAAGAGAAATAGGTAGACCAATTATTAATTATAGTACACTAATTTTTCTTATTACTTTACTTACAGGTTTAGTTTTATGGTGGCCCAAAAAATGGACTAAAGCAATAAAAAAACAAAGTTTTACAATAAAATGGGGGGCAAAAACAAAACGTTTAAATTATGATTTACATAATGTATTAGGATTTTACTCTTTAATTATATTAATCATTATTTCTATGACAGGTATGTTTTATGGTTTACCTTGGTTTAATAAATTTTTATATTGGTCTACATCTTTTGGAAAATCAATAGAAAAACCAAAAGAATTAAAATCCGATATAACGAATTATAATCCTGATAAATTATCAGAAATGATGCATATTTCATGGGAAGATGCAATAAAATCTTCTAAACTGAAAGGTTATTACTTCACAATACCAAAAGATTCGGTTTCGACAATCAATATTTTTTCATATCAATCTCATCGTAAATTTTATGATATGAAAATGGCTTCTTATGATAGAAATTCAGGACAGAAATTAGATGATGGATCTATTTATGCACAAGAATTTAATCAAGCAGATTTTGCGGGAAAAATTGTAAAATTAAATTATGATTTACATATAGGTTCATATGCAGGTTTATTCGGAAGAGCAGTTTATTTTTTTATAACATTAATAGGAGCTTCATTACCAATAACAGGTTTTCTAGTATGGTGGTTTAAGAAGAAAAAATAATATTTGATATTAAAATATAAAAAAAATCAGATTAAAATAATTTTAATCTGATTTTTTTATATGAATGTATTATTTTTATCTAATCATCAATTTTGCTATGTTTTTTACCATAAAAGAAATAAATAAAAACACCTATAATTAACCATATTATAAGTCTATACCAACTTTCTTTTGTAAGTGAAGTCATTAAATAAACACATACAACAACACCTAAAACAGGGATTAATGGAACTAATGGAACTTTAAATTTTCTTTCTGCATTAGGCATTTTTTTACGCATAACAATAATACCAACACAAACTAAACAAAAAGCAAATAGTGTACCTATACTAACCATATGACCTAATTCTTTTATAGGGACAAATCCTGAAAAAATACTTACAAAAACTAAGAAAAATAAATTAGTCTTCCAAGGTGTATGAAACTTTTTATGGATATTTGAGAAAAATGGAGGTAATAAACCATCATTGCTCATACTATAAAAAACACGACTTTGTCCAAGTAGCATAACTAAAATTACAGACGTATATCCTGCAATAATAGCAATAATTAATATTGTTTGTAAAAATGTATATCCAGTTGCAGCAAAAGCTGTAGCCGCAGGTGAAGCATCACCAGCAAATACAGTATAGGGAACTAAGCCTGTCATAACCCAAGAAAATAATACATATAGTATAGTACAAATTACTAAAGATCCTAAAATTCCAATAGGCATACCCTTTTGAGGATTTTTAGCCTCCTGAGCAGCTGTAGATACTGCATCAAATCCAACAAAAGAAAAGAATACAACTGCAGCTCCAGCTGCTATACCAGTCATCCCCCCAAAGTCTGTTCCAGGAATATTTTTAGGAATAAACGGAACATGGTTAGCTGGGTTTATATGGCTCCAGCCTAAAGCTATAAACACTATAACAACAGTAATTTTTAAAATAACTAAAATATTATTTATTATTGCAGACTCTTTTGTACCTCTAATTAGAACTAGAGAAAGTAAACAAACAATAATAATCGCAGGTAGATTTACAATTCCTCCATCAGCAGGAGCATGTAATAGTTCTTGCGGAATATGAATATTAAACTGGAGTAGTAATTTATCTAAATATGCCGACCAACTAACACTAACGGTTGCTGCAGCTAATGCATATTCTAAAACTAAATCCCAACCGATAATCCAAGCAACAAATTCTCCCATGGTAGCATAAGAGTATGTATATGCACTTCCTGCAACAGGTATCATTGATGCAAATTCAGCATAGCAAAGTCCGGCGAAAGCACAACCAACAGCAGCGAGTACAAATGATAATGTTACAGCAGGGCCAGCATGATCAGCAGCTGCAATTCCAGTTAAACTAAATAAACCTGCGCCAATAATAGCACCAATACCTAAAGCTATTAAAGCTCCTGAGGAAAGAGATCTTTTTAAACCACCATCAGACTCTTTAGAATCTTCAATTAATTTTGATAATGGTTTAATTTTCCAAATAGACATAAAATGAGAGTTAATAAGATTAATAAATTATTTTTTCAATATATTACTATTACATTAATATTTAATTTAATATATAAAATAAAAGTTAAATAAATAAAAAATATGTAATTATCATCCTTTTTTTATGATATAAATGTAATATATTGTGCTCTTATTTCTTAGTAATTAAATTATTCATAATTCAACAGAGATAAGTAAAAAATAAATTTTATTTTTTTTGTTTTACAGCAATAGTTATAGACAATATTAGTTAATATATTAGATTGATTCTAAATTTTAATGGAAGTACTTAATTTTAATCATAATTTATTTGATAAATTTTTAACGAATAAAATTTCTAAATTTTTAGATAATGATACAACGTGTTTAGTTATAGGTATCAAAGAAGGAGGAATGCCTTTAGCTGAGATAGTAGCACAAAAGTTACAATCTTATACATCAGAAAAAGTAGATTTAGTAGGAGTCATATGTCAACGATCTTCAACTAAAATTAAAAAAAATAAAAGAACAAGATTTATTTTAAAGAAAGGTCTTAATATTTTACCTGAATTACTATTAAATAAATTGAGAGTTTTAGAGCATTCAATTTTAATTAATAATAAGGATTTACATAGAGATATATTTATACCAAATGATATTGATTATTTGAAATATGACAAAATATTGATTGTTGATGATGCTGTTGATTCTGGTGCAACTCTTAAAAAAGTACTAGAAGGAATTAATAAATATATTAATTCTGATATTAATATTACAACTTTATCTGTTGTAGTTACTGATACAAAAGCATCAATTATTCCAGATTATTATTTATATTCAGATGTATTAATTAGATTCCCTTGGTCATTGGATGGACAAAAAAGCAATTTTTGATTTTGATAAAACTTTAATCTCTGTAAATTCATTTACTTATTGGGTTTTATTTCTTTGGATAATTAGTTTAAGAAAATTTAATTTTAGATTATTTTTTAAAATATCGTATTTAATTTTTTTAAGAAAAATAATAAAAAAAATATCTCACAAAGATTTTAAGAAGGAATTGTTATTACTTAATTATGAAGAGAAATATGATATAATTTTTTGTGAAAAATTACATAAATATATTAATCATGATGTATTAAATGAATTAATAAAGTTAAATAATTTAAATTATAGTTTAGCGATTTCTTCTGCTGCTCCAGAAAAATATTTAAAGAAATACATAAAAAATTATTTAAAAATTGATACTATTTTAATCGTAGGATCTGTCGTAAAAAATGGATTGCTTTTAGATAATTTTAAAGAAAATAAATTATCTAACTTAATTAAAAATAACTTTCTTACTAACGATGAGGAATATGATTTTTTATTTACAGATTCTAATGATGATATTTTATTGGCTAAAAATGCAAAAAAAATATATTTAATTTCACCCAATAAAGAAACTGTACAAAGCTATGTTAATCTTTATTCATCAAAAATAGAAATAAAATAAAAAAGCTGAATCTTAATGATCAGCTTTTTCTGTATTTTCTTTTGCTTGAGCAGATTCTTCTGTTGCAACTTTCGTAGAATCTTTTACTTCTTCTTTATGAACTTCTGCTGCTTCAACATGCTCTTCGTGTTCTTCATGCTCAGCATGTTCAACTTTATGGTGCATTTCTTCAGCAGTAGCTGGCTCATGTTCTAGTTCTATTACTCCATGATTTCCACTTGCTTTGAAATTACAAGAAGTAGCAAGAGCTGCAATAGCTACTAAAAGAGTTAATTTTTTCATGTCGTACAAATTTATTGTAAGGTTATTTTTACTATTGTTTACTACAAAAGTAGTCAAAAACATTGATTTCTACTAAATGATTTATCTTAATTGAGCAATTTTTTGAATTCCTCCTTTGGTTTTATCTCCAACTTTTACATTGATTTCAGTATCAAGAGGTAAAAATATATCTACACGAGAACCAAATTTTATAAATCCATATTCTTTTCCAGCGACAGCAATATCATTTTCTTTACTGTAACAAACAATTCTACGTGCTACAGCACCAGCGATTTGTCTAAAAAGAACTTTTGTTTTATCTTCATTTTCAACAACGACAGTTGTTCTTTCGTTTAATTCTGATGATTTTGGATGAAAAGCTACTAAAAATTTTCCAGGATGGTATTTAGAATAAATAACTTTACCATTGATTGGATAACGAGTAACATGAACATTAAGCGGTGTCATGAAGATTGAAAGTTGAATACATTTTTGATTTAAATATTCATTTTCAAAAACTTCTTCAAGTACAACTACTTTACCATCAACAGGTGCAATTATACAATTTTCTGAAGAATCTGATTCTCGAATAGGATTGCGAAAGAACCACACAATAAAACCATACAAAACCCATAAAGGTAAAGCGAAATATAATCCATAAATTGGAAAAAAGTGATGCAAAACTACTGTAGCTATTGCAAAAATAATTAAACAGCCTATTAAAATTGCTGTTCCCTCTCTGTGAAGTTTCATAAAGTATATATGAATAAATAATATAAATAAACAAATGGAACGACAAATATAAAACTATCTAGTCGATCTAAAAAACCACCATGTCCAGGAATTAAATTACTACTATCTTTTACATTAAAAAATCGTTTTAATTTAGATTCTGTTAAATCTCCTAAGGGTCCTAAAATAGCGATAATAAGACTTATAATAATCCAATTACCTTGTAGATTACCTTTAAAAAAGGTTTCAATAATAAATCCAGCTATTAGTGTGAAAATAATTCCTCCAAAAAAACCCTCCCATGTTTTACCGCCAGAAATTTTAGGAGCAAGTTTATGTTTTCCTATTAAACTTCCTGTAAGATAAGCAAATGAGTCACTACACCAAAGTAATAAAAATATAAAAAATACTTCATAATGCATAACTTTTTCTCCTAAATTGTAATCGTAACTTGGTAAAGTTAAGGCTAGAGCAAATGGACAAATAATATATGTTATACTTAATGTAAATTTACCAAAGTCATTTAGTAATTCATTTGTAGACTTAAAAATAATATAAATACTGAATACAAAAAGAACTGGTATAATAAAGTATAAACTTTTTAAATAAAAAAAGTAATGATTTGAAATTTCAAATGAATTTAGAAATTCTTTACTATAATAAGCAAAAATTACTATAGTTGTTAATATAGAACCAAATTGGAATAATTTATTTTTAAGATTTGTAATTTTTAGAAATTCATACAAACAGAAAAGACCGAAAATCATCATCAAGACAATTAATCCCTTTGGATGTATAGTGGTTCCTAAATAAATGAAAAGAGCATAAATAATACCTGAAATAGCTCTCATTGAAAAATTCTTCATAGTTATTCTTCAACCAATAACAAATAAATATTCTTCGCATTCTGGATGTTCGTGAATCTGTGCATATTCTTGCCGCGAATGGAAGTTATTTTAGATGGAAGGTTTTCTTTTTTTAATGTTCGTAATTTTTGTAATGCTGCACCTACATTCTCTACTAATTGAGATGGGCGTGCATAGATAATAAAATTTGATGGAAAATCATCTATATTTCTTCCAGAAGTTTGATGAGCTGATAACATTATACTACCATCAAATGCGATCAAAAATTCACAATTAAGAAAACTAAGCGTATATGGTGAATTTGTGGGATTGCTAACAAAAGGGATATTGTTTTTGTATAAAATATCTTGTAAATTACTATCCAAACAAATTAATTCAGTAACATTTTCATACTTTATAATTTCTTTTAAATTTTGAAAGGCTTCATTATCATTTTCACAGAACAAAAAGTGTCCACCACCAGCATTAAAGTTTGTTGCAAAAACTTCATCTACAGATGTATTATTTTCAGAGTAATTTGGATGAAATAAATCAATATGATTTTCTTCATTTGTATTTTCCTCAGTTATTTTTGTTGCTTTTTTAAGTAAATTTTTAATTGCTTTCCACATGAATATCTTTGACTTTTAGAATCAGAAAATTCAATTTAAATTTAAAGGTACTAAATTTAAATTGAATTAGTAGTATGCAAAAAAAAATCGTCTTAAACAAGACGATTTTTTTTATATATAATAATGAATTAATTAGATATCATTTCCAGCTTCTGGCTGAATTACTTGTTCAGGTCCAGCTTCAATGGCTTCTTCTTCTTTTTCTTGAATTTGATCTAATTCGTTCACAAATTTTCTAGGTCCAAAGATTTCTTCTAAATCTTCTCTAAAAATAACTTCTTTCTCAATTAATTTTTGAGCTAAAATATCTAGTTCACCTTTGTGTTCTCGTAAAATGTCTTTTGCTCTTTCATATTGAGCTTCGATCATTTTTTTAACTTCTTTATCAATTGTTTGAGCTGTTTGTTCAGAATAAGGTTTACTAAATCCATATTCATTTTGTCCAGAAGAATCATAGTAAGAAACGTTACCAATTTCTTTATTTAAACCGTAAATACTTACCATTGCAGAGGCTTGTTTTGTTACTTTTTCTAAGTCACTTAAAGCTCCTGTAGATATATTATTAAATATTACTTCTTCTGCTGCACGACCACCCATAGTCATACACATTTCATCCAACATTTGTTCTGTTGTAGTAATTTGTCTTTCTTCTGGTAAATACCAAGCTGCACCTAAAGAACGTCCTCTAGGAACAATAGTTACTTTTACTAATGGAGCAGCATGTTCTGTTAACCAACCAATAGTAGCATGTCCAGCTTCATGATAAGCGATACGCTTTTTCTCAGAAGGTTTAATAACTTTATTCTTTTTCTCTAATCCACCAATAATTCTATCAACAGCATCTAAGAAATCCTGTTTTTCAACAACATCTTTGTTTTTACGTGCAGCAACTAAAGCAGCTTCATTACAAACATTAAAGATATCAGCTCCAGAAAATCCAGGAGTTTGTTTAGCTAAAAATTCAATTTCAACATCTTCTCCTAATTTTAAAGGACGTAAATGAACTTGGAAAATTTCTTTACGTTCATTTAATTCAGGTAAATCTACATGAATAATACGATCAAAACGACCTGGACGCATTAATGCTTTATCTAATACATCAGCACGGTTTGTAGCAGCAATAACAATTACGTTAGATTCTGTTCCAAAACCATCCATCTCAGTTAATAATTGGTTTAATGTATTTTCACGTTCATCATTAGAACCTGTAAAGTTAGATTTTCCACGTGCTCTACCAATAGCATCTATTTCATCAATAAATATGATAGAAGGTGATTTTTCTTTAGCATTTTTAAATAAATCTCTAACGCGAGATGCTCCAACACCAACAAACATTTCTACGAAATCAGAACCAGATAAAGAATAAAAAGGAACTTTTGCCTCTCCTGCAACAGCTTTTGCTAATAATGTTTTACCTGTACCAGGAGGGCCTACTAATAATGCTCCTTTAGGAATTCGACCTCCAAGTTTTGTAAACTTGTCTGGATTTTTAAGAAACTCTACAATTTCTTCTATTTCTTCTTTTGCACCTTCTAAACCTGCAACATCTTTGAAAGTAGTTTTGATATGATCTTCTCCTTCAAACAATTTAGCTTTAGATTTACCTACAGAAAAAATACCGCCTCCGCCTCCAGCAGAACCTCCAGCACCCATTCTTCTAAATAACAAGAAGTAGATTAATCCAAAGAAAACTAGAGATACAAAAAGATTCATGAATAATCCTCCAAATCCACTAGGAACCTGAGTATTTAATTTAGCAGTTTTATTAGGGCTTTTTTCTACGTTATCGTAAAAATCTTTTTCAAAATTTCCAGCATCAGCAACATTAAAAACAAAATTTGGTGTTGCACTAGAAAAAAAGTTTAATTTTTCGTTAGAATTTTTGAATTTTTTAAATTCTTCAGTATTAAGAGCTGCATCTGTTAAGAAAACACTTACTCTACCTGTTTCTTTTTCTAAATCAGCTTCTTTTACGTAACCTTTTTCTACATATGATAAAAACGTAGTACGGTCAATACTTTTTGTAGTACTTCCTACTCCACCTATATTATCAGAAAATAATAAAAAGGCAATCAGTAATAATCCTATAATGGCATAAATCCAAGTAGGATTAAACCCCGACGGTTTAAAATTATTTTTTTTCAATTTTTTTTGGTTTCAGTTATGATTAATATTCCATTTCGATACGTGTCTCTATAGCATCGCCCCAAAGACTTTCGATATCGTAATATTCTCTTTGTTCTTTTTGAAAAACATGGACTATAACATTAGTATAATCTAATAAAATCCATTGATTGTTTTGAGTTCCTTCTACATGAAAAGGTCTTTCTGACATTTCTGTTTTCACAGTTCTTTCTACAGAAGCTGCAATACCACTTACTTGTGTATTTGAATTACCTGTACAGATGACAAAGTATTGGCAAAATGCGTTTTCAATTTCTCTTAAATCTAAAATAGTGATTTCTTCACCTTTTACGTTTGTAATTCCGTCAACAATGCTATCTAGCAAGTCCTTTGTATATTGAGTATCTATCATTTTTAATTTTGTAATCGACAAATTTAGTGAATCCTTATTAAAGTTTTGAACATTTTAAAATAACTTTAACCTCTGTATAAAATTAATAAAAAAAAATGAACTTAATAAGTTTTGATTCTTTGCCTAGTACCAACGAATATTTAATTGATTTATCCAAAAAAGATGCCAACAGTTGGACTGTCATACATACTAAAAATCAAACAAAAGGTAAAGGTTATGCTGGTAACGAATGGAAAGTTGCTGCAGGAGAAAATTTGACTTTTAGTTTTTTACTAAAAACAAATTATTCTTTTCAGGAAATGATTTATTTTAATGAATGGATTTCTAATGTTATATGTTTATTTATAAAACGTTATGGTTTTGAAACAAAAGTAAAATGGCCAAATGATATTATACTTAATCAAAAAAAAGTTTGTGGTATTTTGATTGAAAATCATAGGTCAAATAAAGTTATGAATTCTATTATAGGGATAGGCTTAAATGTAAATCAAACTGATTTTAATCACTTACCTAAAGCAACTTCTATACAGAATGTAACTGACAAAAAATATGACATAAATGAAATTTTGACAGATTTAATGTCACTATTTAAAGATCAATATTATATTTTGGAAGAAAAAAAAATCGAATTGATTCATAAAACTTATTTAGATAATTTATTCAAAAAAGATGTTGTTTCTGAATTTAGATTAAATGGAGAATTAATTAATGGAATAATTCGGGATGTAAATGATGCAGGAAATTTGATGATTGAGATTAATTCAGTTTTAAAAGAATTTAAACATAAAGAGATTGAACTTATTTTTTAATTCTATAAAAAAGCTATTTTTGTTATATGAAAGAATTTGTTGTATTAGTAGATGAAAATGATAATAAACTTGGGTTGATGGAAAAACAACAAGCTCATGTTGCAGGTTTATTACATCGTGCGTTTTCTGTTTTTGTATTTAATTCTAAAGGAGAATTAATGATACAACAACGTGCAGCAAGTAAATATCATTCACCAACATTATGGACAAATACTTGTTGTAGTCATCCAAGAGAAAATGAAACCTATATAGAAGGTGCTCATAGACGTTTGGAGGAAGAAATGGGATTTGATTGTGAATTAGAATTTAAATTTAGTTTTATTTACAAAGCTCATTTAGATAATAATTTGACTGAGCATGAATTAGATCATGTTTATATAGGTATATATAATAATGAGCCAAATCTTAATCCTGATGAAGTTATGGCTTATCGTTGGGTAGAATTGGATGAATTAAAAAAAGACATCGAAAAGAATCCTCAATTATATACAGCATGGTTTAAAATAATTTTTGAACACTATGTTTCGTATATTGAGGCATAAAACTATAATAAGATGAAAGTAACTGTAAATAGAAAAGCTCATTTTAATGCAGCGCACAGATTATTTAATCAGAATTGGAGTAAAGAAAAAAACTTCGAAGTTTTTGGAAAGTGTTCTTATCCTAATTATCATGGTCACAATTATGAACTTATTGTTGCTGTAAAAGGAGAAGTAGATCCAGAAACAGGATTTGTAATGAATTTAGATGAGCTTCGAAAAATAATAGAAGTAGAAGTAGAAGATTATTTAGATCATAAAAATTTGAATGTAGATATAGAGGAATTTAAAAATATAAATCCTTCTGCAGAGAATATTGTTATTTTAGTCTGGAATAAAATTAGAGCCAAGCTTTCTAAGGAATTAGAATTAAAAGTTACGCTTTATGAAACACCAAGAAATTTTGTAGAATACGCTGGAGAATGAAAATAGGAGAACATATACCAACTTTTTCGTTGGAAGATAATAAAGGGAATTGGTTTAATTCGGATGAATTTTTACATAAAAAATATTTTGTGTTGTTTTTTTATCCAATGGATTTTACACCAACTTGTACAAAAGAAGTTTGTGAATTTCGTGATTTGAATGCAGATTTTATAGAATTAGATGCAATTGTTGTAGGAATTAATGGACAATCTACATCTTCACATGAAAAATTTTATAATAAACATCAATTAAATTTTCCGTTATTGTCGGACAAAGGAGGGAAGCTATCTAAACTTTTAGGTATTAAAAAGAAATTTGGATTGCTAACACCAAGAGAAACCTTTGTATTTAATAAAAATGGATTTTTAATAGAACATATTGTTTCAAATTTAGCAAATACTCATATAGAAAAAGCAATTGATGCAATAAAAAAAGACCAAGAAAATTAATCTTCTTGGTCTTTTTGTTTATATAAATATTTACGTACAATAACTCGGTAAATAAAAAATATAGCTGTTCCTATAAGTGAAGTTATCAGCATAGATTCTGTATCACTTTTATCAAACAAGTATTTTAATCCAAATAAAACGAAGAAAAATACAATAGAATAAATAATGTTCTGTTTCATGTGGTAAAAATATACATTATTTAACAGCTTTTATACTGTTTTGTTGACTGTCCTTCAAAATATCTTTTTGTATGTTAGTATCGCTCAATAATAAGATTTGAAAAATTGTTATTAGAAGTGGGGAAATAATTCTAAAAATGATAAATCTAAATTTTATGAATTTTTCAGTACCATTAATTTTATCATTTAAAGGAGCATATTTTTCAAATAATTTAGCAAAAATAGTTCCTACTGAAAATAGTAAAACTAAATATATAATAAATGAGTTTTCAAATGTTTTAAAAATCAGATTTAAAGTTATAAATCCAAGTGCTAATAAAATAACTAGAATAATTCTATTCTTTATTTTAATATTTAAGGCTAATAATAAATTGATTGATAGTATTGTTAAGATGTTAATTAAAAGCATTTTTTTGATTTTGTTTAATAACGTTTCGACATGCTCAACGTGACGGCCGTCTTTTTGTTCTTTTTTACCTTTCTAACCACTAAAATTCCAATTTTATTTAATTTATCCGAATTTGCTAATTGATTTGGATTTGTACCAGGTTCATCTTGTGGTATATTTTTTCCTTGTTTTTTATAAAAATTTATCCAAAAATCATCAATTTTTCCTGTTTCACTATTTTTAAAATTCATAGGTATTAATTCAAAAATTTTATCATTTCGGAAAGCTCGTTCAATAAAATCTGAACAATAATATTGATTTTCGTTTAAGATATATAACCAATTATAAGGTTTTCCTAACATTGTTTTTGCTTTCGTAATGGCATTTGGGATAGAATATTGAAATTCTTTTTTTAATCTATAAATCTCTAATTGATTATTGTTTTTATGATTTTTAATATAGAAGCTACCTATGTTTTCTCGTTTAGAACCTCCATCTGTAGTTGCGTGTAAAACAAAAATAGAATCTTTTGTTTTTTCTATTAATCCAATATGGTCAAAATTTAAGTTTTTGGATGTTCTAGTTACTCTGTTTATAGCTCCAGATAAATTTTCTTTTTGTGCACCAACAAAAATTAAATCTCCATTTTGTAATTTATTTAATTTAATTGTTTTATTATCAATTGTTTTTGTGCTACAACTATTCAATATCAATGTAAATAATATTGAAATGATAGGAAATAAAGCGAATATTTTTTTCATTCGGAATGAATTATTACATTTAATCTACGAATTAACCAAAAAGATGAATTATAAAAAAATTTTAACCATATCAATTGTTACATTATTGATATTAGTTGGTGTTGCTATTATAATTGGTAGTAATAAATATAGACGAGTTTTTTTTATAGATAGTTTTCATAATCCAATCGAGAGCAAAATTTCATCAAAGCCAAATAAAGATTATTCTTATGAAATTGTAAGAATAAAAGGAAATACCAATGATACAATAATTATTCAACCTTGTCAAAAATGTGAAGCTGTAAAACTTTCTGGAAAAATAAATCAGAAGTTTATGAATGAATTTAAAACAGGAGAATCAATCATGTATTTTCAGCCTTATAAAGCAACGGAAGGTAAACTGAAAATTGTTCATAAAATAAGATAATAATTTTATCAACTAAAATATTTCTAAAAATTAATTCCTTATTTTTGGGATATTTATAAAGTAATACAAAGCAAACAAACAATGAAAATAACTGCATTAAACCAAAAGCACAAAGATTTAGGTGCTAAAATGGTTCCTTTTGCTGGATATGAAATGCCAGTACAGTACTCAGGTGTTAACCAAGAACATTTTGTAGTACGTGAAAAAGTTGGTGTTTTTGATGTTTCTCACATGGGACAATTTTTCTTAAAAGGCGAAAAAGCAACAGATTTATTACAATATTTACTAACAAATGATGTAAGTAAAGTTGCTATTGGTCAGGCGCAATATAATGCAATGCCAAATGAAAAGGGAGGAATTGTAGATGATTTAATTATTTATAAAATCTCTGATAACGAATGGATGGCTGTTGTAAATGCATCGAATATCGATAAGGATTGGGAATGGATGAACAAACACAATACTTTTGGAGTTGAATTGACAAATAAATCTGATGAGATGTCTTTGTTAGCTATTCAAGGTCCTAAAGCTATTGAAGCAATGCAATCTTTAACAGATGTTAATTTAGCTGAAATTCCTTTTTATCACTTTGCAATAGGAACTTTTGCTGGAATAGAAAATGTTATTATTTCTGCTACAGGATATACAGGATCAGGAGGCTTTGAAATTTATTTTGCAAACGAGCAAGCTGATGCAATGTGGGACAAAGTAATGGAAGCTGGTAAAGATTTTGGGATCGAGCCTTGTGGTTTAGCTGCTCGTGATACATTACGTTTGGAGAAAGGATATTGTTTATACGGAAATGATATAAATGATGAGACAACACCATTAGAAGCAGGACTTGGTTGGGTAACAAAATTAGATACAGGTTTTATCTCTTCCGATATTTTAAAAGCACAAAAAGAGGCAGGAGTAGAAAAGAAACTTGTAGGTTTTAAAATGATTGAAAGAGGTATTCCTCGCCATGATTATAAAGTTGTAGATGATTATGAAAATACAATAGGTATTGTAACTTCTGGAACACAATCGCCTATTTTGAAACAAGGAATAGGTTTGGCTTATGTTCATATTGACTTTGCTAAAATTGGAACAAAAATTAGAATACAAATACGTGATAAAAATATTTTAGCAGAAGTAGTAAAATTACCTTTTGTATAAAAATATAAAATGATAAAAAAAAGTCTGTTTTAAACCATTAAAACAGACTTTTTTTATTTAAAAATTATTATTTCCTACTTAAATTGTAGAGTTTTATTTTCGTTATTAAATATCTTAAAAAAAATATGTGAAATTTTAGCTTGATAATTTTAATTTTTTCTAAAAAATATAGTTTAATTATATTAATGTGATAAAAATGTTAAATAATATTAAAGTATTCTTAAAAACATTTGTTGTAGACTATTAAATAACATACTTTTGGCAAGTTAATAATTACTAACACAGTAGAAAGTAATAATTAAAATTAACACTAATTATGATCTTAAGAGGCTTTTTAATTAAAGTCTCTTTTATTTTCTAATTAAACTTCATTTGAAAATAAATCAACAATAGGGCGAGGATTTTTTCTTTTTATTTGTATTAGCCAATAAAAAAATATTCCAAAAACATTAGAAAAAATAATTGCTAATATCCAAAGTAATCGGTCATCATTTTTTGTAAGATTAGGATTTTTTAAAGCATGTACAATAAAAAATACAAAAGACACAATACCTATAAAAAAACTCATTAGTACTAAGAAGATAAATATAATTAAGTTTCCTAAAAAAGCTGTTAATAATGATTTTGAATTTCCTATGTGTCCTAATTGTGTATCAAGTGTATTAAACATAGAAAAAAATATTCCAAAATAGCTAAGTATAGCTAATAGAAATAAAGCTATTGGAACAATTGCTAAAATAGCTTGTAATTTTTTATTATTTATAAGAGAAGTTAAATCTCTATCAATCAGTAGATTTTTCATCATTCGAAAAATAATCTTTAATTTTTTTTGCTTTAGATTTCCCTATTAGATCGGTTAGTTCTAACAAAGATGCATTTTTTATTTTTTCTACCGACTTAAAATTTGTTAATAATTCTTTAATTGTTTGTGGGCCTATTCCTTCAATTTCTTCAAGCACAGAATTATAAGCATTTTTACTTCTGCGATTTCTATGTCGTGTAATTCCAAAACGGTGAGATTCGTCACGAACATGTTGTAGGACTTTTAATGTTTCAGAATTTTTATCTAAATACAATGGATAAGGATCATCAGGATAATAAATCTCTTCCAAACGTTTCGCAATTCCTATTACAGAAACTTTTCCTCGTAATCCAAGGCGATCAATTGATTTTAGAGCAGAACTTAATTGCCCTTTTCCTCCGTCAATTAATATAAGTTGAGGTAAAGGTTCTCCTTCTGCTAAAATACGAGTGTATCGTCTTTCAATAACTTCTTCCATTGTTGCAAAATCATTTGGACCTTCGACTGTTTTTACATTAAAAATTCGATAATCTTTTTTACTAGGTTTTCCGTTTTTGAAAACAACACACGCAGAAACAGGATTTGTTCCCTGAATGTTAGAATTATCAAAGCCTTCTATATGTCTTGGTTCTTCTGGTAGACGTAAATCAATTTTCATTTGATTCATAATACGATTGGTATGTCTATCAGGATCAACAATTTTTGTTTGCTTCAATTGTTCCAATCGATAAATTCTTGTGTTTTTTAAAGATAAATCTACAATATGTTTTTTATCTCCAATTTTAGGAACTGTAATTTTTCTGAATGGAATTTCGATGCTTAATTCAAAAGGAACATAAATTTCTTTAGAATTTAAATTGAATCTATCAGAGAAATCAATAATTGCGCGTTCTAAAATATCTTCATCTGTTTCGTCCAATTTCTTTTTCCATTCTTCTGTATGTGATTGAATAATAGAACCATGATATATTTTCATGAAATTGACATAAGCATATTCTTCGTCAGAAGAAACAGAAAACACATCAACATTTGATATTGTTGGAGAAACAATGGTAGAACGAGCTTGATAATTTTGTAAAGCTTCAATTTTTTCTTTAATAATTTGAGCTTTCTCAAATTTTAATTCCGAAGCATATTTAGTCATTTGATTAACTAAATACTGCTTTGCTTCATTAAATTCTCCTTTTATAATATTTCGTATAGCAGAAATTTGTTCAGCATATTCTTCCTCAGTTTGGTAACCTTCACAAGGACCTAAACAATTCCCTATATGATACTCTAAACAAACTTTATACTTATTATTTTCTATATTTTTTTCGCTCAAATCATAAGAACAAGTTCTTAATTGGTACAATTCTTTGATTAATCCCAATAAAACTTTCATTGTTTTGAGACTAGAATAGGGACCAAAATATTCTGAACCATCTTTGATTACATTTCGAGTAGAAAAAATACGAGGAAAACGCTCATTTTTGATACAAATCCAAGGATATGTTTTGTCATCTTTTAATAGAATGTTATAACGTGGTTGATACTCTTTAATTAAATTATTTTCCAGAAGCAAAGCATCATATTCCGAATTGACATTTATAGTTTCAATATTCTCTATGTTACTCACCAAAACACGTAGGCGCTTAGAATCATGTTGTTTATTAAAATAAGAACTTACACGACGCTTTAAGTTTTTTGCTTTACCAATATATAATAAATCACCTTTTTTATTATAATATTGATAAACCCCTGGTGTTTCTGGTAAACTGGCTAATTTTAATTTTATAGTATCATTCATTAATCTCTACGACATTTATTTTTTGCTGAGCATCATCTATATATATTAATAATTTAGATTTGATTGTATAACCTAAATTTCTAAAAAAATCTGCATAACGATTAACTTGAAAATGATGATCTAATTCTGGTTGACCTGTTTTATAATCAATAATAGAACAATAATTATCCTTGTCAATTACTACACGATCGGCTCTAAAAACTTGCCCGTTTTCATCAATAAAATCTCGTTCATTAAGAACCGTTAAATCATCAGCAAAGTAAGGTGCTAATTTAGGTTCTTGTAATAGATTTTGCAAAGTTTTTTCTAAATGTCCCACATTCTCTAAAGAAATAGAACCTTTTTGTTTTTCAATTTCTATCACTTTATGCAAATCATGTGCTTTATTTACTTGTGATAGAATAGAGTGAACAGTATTCCCAAATTCTGTAAACTTTAGTTTTTCTTGTGCTCTTTCAGAGTTTGTATTAATCACTAAACGTGTATTCCAATCAGAAGAATAAAGTTTTAGTTCAGAAGAAGAATTTTTCTTATTTTTTATTTCTGATACACGTTTTGGAGATCCCTTCAGAATAATTTCATCACCAGAAAATCCTTTAGAAAAAGCAAAATCATGAAGATAATTAGCAATTGATCTTGATGTAGATTTTTCTTTTGGTTTCTGAGCCATCAAATATAATTGTTCCTTGGCACGAGTTGTAGCAACATATAATGTGTTGATTTCATCGAGCTGAACTAGATTTTCTTCTTTATCTATTTCATGTTTAATTTTTTCATTTTTTGTTGATTTTAATTCTTTATTAATTCCAACATAAAATGTATCAAAAGGTGTTTCTTCATTTTTTTCTAAAGGAATCCAGATTTTAGAATTTTTACTTTGCCAATCTAAAAATGGAAGAATAACAATTGGAAACTCTAAACCTTTTGATTTATGAATTGTCATAATTTGTATTGCATCAACACCTTTTGGAGTTTTTATACTCGCTTTATCTTTTATGGTATCCCAAAATTCTAAGAACGAATTAAGATCAGATTCATTTCGAGAAGAATAATCTAAAATAACATCTAAGAAACTTAATATGTAAGCAGGAGATCTTTCCTCTAAAGAAAGTGTACGGATTGCTTTTTCAGTAAAATCATACAGAGATAAGTTTTGATCTTTTATAAAATTAATGTCAATCCCTAAGGCTTTTGTTTGTTGAATAAATTTATTTAAACCTCCTTTCAGTGCATTTTCTACAGTAATTGTTAAATCTTCTGTTTGGAAAAGTTGTAATTCATAAGCAACCATTAAGAAACGAACTTTTGATTGATCGTCTATCGGATTGGCTGTAATTTTGAAAAGATAATGTATAAGTTGTATTTCAAATGAATTTTTTAAGAGTAAAGCTTCATTAGAAATCACCACTAAATTATTTTCTGTTAAGTGTTTTGCTAATAAAATACCTTGTGCATTATTTCTTACTAAAATAGCAATATCACTTAGCGTAAAACCATTTTCTAAACATTCATGAATAGTTTTGAGAACTAATTCTAAATTTTGTTCTTTAAATAAATCTTTAGATCGTCCTTCTTGTTCAATGAAATTTAATTTTACAAAACCATCTTTTTGATGATTTGTTAATTGATTATTTCCAATTTCGTATAAATTTTGAAATTTTGGTAAATTTAAACTCGGAGCAATAAAAGTATATAATTCATTATTGAATTGGATAATATTTTCATGACTTCGCCAGTTTTTATCTAATTCTTCAACACTAATTTTTTCATCTTCTTTATTTTCTATTAAGTCAATCATTTGCATAGGGTTTCCTCCACGCCAACGATAAATAGATTGTTTAGCATCACCAACCAACATAATTGTATCAGATTGTGCTCTTGCATTTTCTATTAAAGGATCTAGATTATTCCATTGTAAAGATGATGTATCTTGAAATTCGTCAATAAAATAATGATTGTATCGCGAACCAATTCTTTCGTAAATGAAATTAGCAGGTTGTTCTTGTAAATTTTTACTAATAATGGTATTGAATTCATTAATCAATAAAACATTTGAATCTTTTTTTATTGAATCTAACGATTTTTCAACTTCATTAATTAGTGATATAGATGATATATTTTTCTGAATAGAAGTAAATAATACTAAATAATCATTAATTGTTCCTGCTTTAATAAATAATTCTTTAATCTCAGGAAAAATAGCTTCAGCTGTAGCATCTTTTACTTTATCCAAATAAATACCTTCCTCAATTTCTTTAGTATTAGAATCACTTGGTAAAATTAATCCAGAACCGTCATAATTTTTTAACTTATTGAAAAAACTATATATACCTCTCGTTTTATTTGGTAATTCATTTACGGAAATACCATTTTTTGAAAGTAATTCAAAAAATTCTTCCCCAATAAGTACTAAACCATTTTTTAGGTCTTTTATATTTTGATAAATTGTATCTCTGTAGCGAATAAATTCATCTAAAGAAACTTTTTTCAGTTTTTCTAAATCTTGTAAATGTTTATCATTTGATATATCATTCGTATCCTCAGATAGTGCTTTTCTAATGTCCCAAGATTTATTATCATCCATATTATCTAGCGCAATTTTTATCATGGTTTGCGTAAGTTTTTCATCTTCACCGATTTTAGAATAAAGTAAATCGACAGATTCAGAGATAATTTCGTTGGTATTCATTTCAACATCAAAATTCATTGATAATCCTAAATCTTGTGCAAAAGATTTCATTAATCTTAGGTTGAATTTATCAATGGTTGAAATAGAAAATTTAGAATAATTATGTAGGATAGCTATGAGTATATGATGAGCTTTCGTTTTTATTATTTCAGGTTTTAAATTCAGTTCGTTCGATAAATCTAAGATGTATGCATCTTCTTTTGGATTTGTTGTATTTGCGATTTCTTCTAATTTTTCTACAATACGTTCTTTCATCTCTCCTGCAGCTTTATTGGTAAATGTTATTGCCAATATATGCTCGAAATGATAATCGCTTTCGTTGATTAGTAATAATGAAATAAATTCTTTTACTAATGTATAAGTTTTACCTGCACCAGCTGATGCATTGTAAATTTTGAAATCGCCTGCTTGTAACAATGTTCTGAATTTTTATGAAAGTTAAACAATCTTCTCAAATATAGAAAATGAAAATGCCAAAACATGACGCATAAAAAAGTTGTTATATTTTTTGATTGCAATAGGGATTGCAGTGGAAATCCTTTCCTAATTAAATATATTTTGATTTCTGCTAAATAATTAGAAAAGATTGAAACATAAAGCCCGCTGCGTAGCGATTGCCCAATTTATTTAATAAAAAAAGATTAAAAAATAATCTTTAACCTTTTCTATATTTTATTTTGCTGCTTCAAATTCTGAAATGTGATGTGCAATTTTTATTAATTTATTATCTTTATCTACTAACAATAAAGTGGGAGTAGATTCAACACCAAATTGTTCTACAATTGGAGAATCCCAACGTAATAAATCTGTATAATTGTACCATGAAAAATCTTTGATTGCTTTATCAAATTCGTTTTTATCATAATCTAAAGATATAGCAACGATTTCTCCTCCTTTTGCTTTAAATTCTTTATAATATTCTTTGATATATGGAATTTCTTGTTGGCAAGCAGGGCACCAAGAAGCCCAAAAAACTATTAATTTCTGGTTTGCTTTGATATCATATAAAGATTTCTTCCCTTTAATAGCTTGATCGAAAGTTATATTAGGAACTTTGGTACCTATTTTTATACTAGATGATTGTCCAACTTTCTTTTTCAATTGATCAGTAATTTTACATGTCAATCCATTTACTTTATCGACATATTTTTTGTGAAAATTTGGGTATTGATCAGCTGGTACAAAGTTTAGAATTGTTGTTAGAACATTTTGTCCTCTTGTTGTCTGTATATCTGTTTTATTAAGAATATTATCAGTTGCTAAAATAAGATTGTTTTCTATATCTTTTCCTCCAGCTTTTGAAATACTAGAATTGATATAGGCAAAAACTAAATCACTAAATAAGCCAGATTGCTCTAATTTTTCGTCATCATTTACAAAATGTTTTATGATATTTTCTTCTAATTGAGGATCTGTATTATTTTGAGCTTTTTGTTTTAATTCTTTTAGACTATTAATGTAGCTAACTAAAGGAGTGAATTTAGTATTGTTTTTTATAGAATTAATGCGCTTGTCTTCTTTAATCATTGCAACATAGAATTCATCAGTAGGTTTGTACATTTGCATTAAGTATGGAAATACTTGTGCTTGTACATCATTTAAAGGTTGTAATTCTTCTGCTTTAACTAAATCTTTTTGAGCATCACCTTCTATAACAGTTAAATTTTTAGCAAAATCTTGTCCTGTTGTTGTTTTAAACTCAATGTTTTTATTATCTGTTAATAGCGCAACGTTTTCTCCAGTAGGTAAATCAACACGTACTATTCCAGTATATTCTTTTGGGACATTAGCAGAAAAATTTCCTTGATTATCTGTTTTTGTATTTTTTAGTAATTTAAGCTCTGCATTATCATATATTTTTACAAGAACAGTTTTTTCTGGGTAATTTTCAAATTGTCCTGAAACTGTAAATTGTCCAAATGCTGAACTCCCTAAAACTAAAACTGGGAGTATATATTTATTTTTCATTTTTGGTTTGTTTTTGTAGTATAAAAAAACCTCAATCAATTTGATTGAGGTTTTAAATTTAAGAATTTATTTTTGAATAAGTTTTCTTTGTTTATAAGAATATATACCTGCTATTGTAACTGCTGTAATAATTAACACAGGTAAATAACCATCAATTGGTGTTCCTGGATTACCAGGTGTATTTGTATTAGGGTCAGTTGGAGTTGGAATACAATCAGGATCTTCAGGATCACAATCTTGAGCAAAAACATTTACATTTATTACACAAAAAGAAATTAATAGTAAATAGAATTTTAAAGAATTTTTCATAGGTGTTATTTTTTGATTATTTTCTTGGTTACTGTTTTACCATTCTTGTATGTAATTTTTACAACGTAAATAGACGAAATATTATTTAAATTCAATTGATAATCTGAACTTGTTGTAACAGCATTCTTAGATAATATTTTACGTCCAGTTAAATCAAATACATCTATATCTGCAGTAGTATTAGACTGTTCAAATTTAACAAATTGATAATTGTTATCTGTGTATATAAACGTAGAATTTATATTGTTTATATTATTTAGACTAGGTTTCTGCTTCCAATATAATTCATATTGGTCATATGTTTTAGAATTAGCAATGAAATTGATTTTAGATTCAGAATTAATTTCTGTAACATTATTTTTAACTTTATCTAATAAATAATAATTACCAGTACTAAAATTTTTAACTTTATTTAAAATAGATTTTTCAAAAAATCTCAAATTAATTGTATATTCCTGACCTTCAATTAGATTATTGAAACCAATTTTAATAGGTTTTCCAATATAATCATCTGAGTTAAATTGATTAAATAATGTTTCTGATTCTAAGATTATAGATCCATCTTTGTTTTCTTCATGTAAGAAAATAGGATTATATGTAAAAGATTCCTCAAGATTATCTCCAGTTTTATAAAAACTAGAATTAACTAAATATATTGCATCACCTTGGGAGTTTTCTTCATTAAATAATGATAATTCTAATTGAGTAAAATCATTACCAGCAATTAAACCTTTAGATTCAATAATGTCTTCATTAGAATTATTAGCACTATTTCTAGAATAAACACCAGTTGTATTATTTTTGTATTTATATTCATTCTCAAATGTTTTTTGAGAGTCAGAAATGTTAAAATTAGCTTTTACCAAATTACTATTTCCATTTCTTGCTTTAATCATTGTGTAATAATCAATTTCAAAGTATTCGAAAGGCTTTATTATTAAAGCATCTGGATTTCCTGCCCAAAAATATGGTGTAGATTGATTTGTTCCTTTTTGTAAATAAACACTAATTCGAGTGATGTTAGGATTACTACCTCCATTTTCGATATTCCAATTAGAATTATTACTAGTTAGTTTATTTAATTTAAATTTTATTGCTGTAGGATCAAAAGTTTGTGTAGGACTTTTGACTACTCCATCAATTATAAACTTAATCCATGAATTATCTATAGATATATCACTCAAGTCTAAATTAGAAGTAAATGGATTAGAAAACCTATGTAAATTTTTTCCATATCTAGCATTTGTATCAGCGACATTGTTTCCTAAGTAAGAAACGTATTTTTCATTATAATTATTTAAAAGATTTTTCCAGTTACCCCATGTTAATTCAGAGAATTGAGACTCAGATTTATTAACAATTCCACTTTCTATATTATCTAATATAAGATTTTTATTATTAGGTTTACCATAGGTACTAAATTTATTACTAGAAGAAATATTAATAAGAAAATTTCTAAATTCACCATTTCTAGTATTTATAATATAATTACTACCAGGAATGATTTTACTACCTAGAGGTACATGGTCATATTCTGTTTCATGTATATCCCACAATAATAAAGTTTCATTATATCTATTAGTACCGCAATTTTGATTAACTTTACAATCACCTTTAAATGTACTATTAGAACCAGTTATATTATTTATAATATCTTCTATATTATCATCTTGAAAAGGTAATCCGAAGTCATAATACTCACCTTTTGTAGCATCAAAATTAGGTCTTTCGATTGTTATCTTACCTGTTACATCTCCCACATCGTTAATTTTTAATTGGGCATAAGAATTTGTACTGATATATCTATTAACAAAGTTTTTACCTGTAGTATTAGCGTTTGAAAAGTTACCTTCAATTTGTATATTACCTTCATTAATGATTTTTTCTGTTGTAGCAGTTGTATTAGTTGTATTTACAGCTACAGCTCCTCCATTATAGAATAAAGTATTAGGATTCACTTTTACAACAACAGCGTCATTAATATAGGTATCTTGTGCATAAGTAGTACTAAATATTCCACTTAATGCAAATAAAGCAAGTAGATTCTTTTTCATAATTATATGTTGTTTTTTTTAGTTAGTTGTTAGTAGTATTAATTATAATTAATACTACTAGTTACAAATATATGATTTTTTTTAAAAAGTTATAATACAGTTGATTATATTATTACTTTTTCTGGTAAATCTTTAATGTTATACATGAAATCTGTAAAAATTTCTTCTGTTACAGCTCTTAAACCACGTGCTCCTAAACCTAATTCATCAGCTCTATCAACAATTTTATTTAATGTTTCATCAGTAACAATAAGTTCTTTATTATCTAGTTCAAATAATTTAGTATATTGCTTAATTAATGAATTTTTTGGTTCAGTTAGGATAGCTCTCATAGCTTCTTTATCTAAAGCTTTTAGATAAGTTATAATAGGTAAACGACCAATTAATTCAGGTATAATACCAAAATTTTTCAAATCTTGAGCATTAACTTCATCTAAAAGATTTTCTATTTCTTTATGATCCTCATTTTTGAAACCTATAACATGTTTCTTTAAACGATCAGCAATATGTTTTTCTATACCTGAAAATGCTCCACCAGCTATAAATAAAATATCTTTTGTATTAACTTCTATGAATTTTTGGTCTGGATGTTTACGTCCTCCTTTCGGTGGTACATTAACTATTGTACCTTCTAAAATTTTTAATAGAGCTTGTTGTACACCTTCTCCTGAAACATCTCTTGTAATAGAAGGGTTATCACTTTTTCTTGCAATTTTATCAACTTCATCGATAAATACAATTCCTTTCTCTGCTAATTCTAAGTTATAATCAGCTGCTTGTAATAAACGAGTAAGAATACTTTCAACATCTTCTCCAACATATCCTGCTTCAGTAAGTACAGTTGCATCAACTATAGCAAAAGGTACGTTTAATAACTTTGCAATTGTTTTAGCTAATAGAGTTTTCCCACTTCCTGTTTCTCCTACTAAAATAACGTTAGATTTATCAATTTCTACTTCGTTATCACGATCTAGTAATATTCTTTTATAATGATTGTAAACAGCAACAGATAATATTTTTTTTGCTTGATCTTGTCCAATTACGTATTCATCAAGAAATTCTTTAATTTCTTTAGGTGATTTTAATGCTAATGGTTTTATTAAATCATTATTATCTTTGAACTTAGATTCTTCTAAAACTATACCATGAGCTTGTTCAATACAATTATCGCAAATATTACCGTCTATACCTGATACTAAAATATTTACTTCGTTTCTGCTTTTTCCGCAAAAAGAGCACTTATTTTCTTCCAATTTTTCTTCTTATTTAGTTTGCAAAGTTACCTATTTTCTTTTTTACATAAAAATTTCTTTCTTAAATTGTAGAAAGTCAATGCCTACAAATAAAATCGGATAATTTTATCGATTTTTTGTATGCCTTATTTTTACTGTATTTCATCTTTTTTATGTAATCAATTTTATTTCAAAAAAAAACCATTTCAATACATATTGAAATGGTTTTTTTAATTAATTTTTTTATTTTATGATCGAGGTGATAAAACTTCATCAATCATTCCATATTCTTTTGCTTCAAGAGACGTCATCCAATAATCTCTTTCTCCATCTTTTTCGATTTGTTCGAAAGTTTGGCCAGAGTGATGAGCAAGAATATCATATAATTCTTTTTTCAATTTCAAGATTTCTTTCAATGTAATTTCCATATCAGTAGCTTGACCTTGAGCACCACCCAATGGTTGGTGAATCATCACACGAGAATGTTTTAATGCCGAACGTTTTCCTGCAGCACCAGCAGCTAATAATACAGCACCCATAGAGGCAGCCATACCTGTACAAATTGTTGCTACATCAGGTTTTACTAATTGCATAGTATCATATATACCAAGTCCTGCATAAACTCCTCCTCCTGGTGAGTTTACATAAATCTGAATGTCTTTAGTAGAATCAACACTTTCTAAGAACAATAATTGTGCTTGAATGATGTTCGCAACTTGATCATCAATAGCTGTTCCTAAAAAGATAATTCTATCCATCATTAAACGAGAGAAAACATCCATTTGTGCAACGTTTAGTTTTCTTTCTTCAACAATGTATGGCGTCATGTTTTGGATATAGCTTTCTAAATGTAAAGAGCTAATACCTTTATCTAACGCTGCGTATTTTTTAAATTCTTCTCCTACGTTTTTCATTGTTTTTTAGATTTTAAATGAAAGGTAAAGAATTTTTTTAGAAGATTACAATTAAGCTTCTGCTAATTCTTTATTCTTTTCTGTGATTATATCTACAAACTCATCAAATGTAACTTCTTTTTCGTTTAATTTAACGTTGTTTTTGAATACATCTAACATTTTATCTGTAAATGCTTGGTATGATAGACGGTTATATTCTTCTTGATTTTGAAGAGCTGACATTGCAATTTGTTGTAATGTTTCTTCAGGAATAGAAGTTTGACCGTACATTTTTAATTGATCTTTGATTGCAGCAAATGCAGCTTCTTTAACTTCTTCAGCAGAAACTTCTACATTATTAACTTCTGCAATTTTAGCTTCGATTAATTGGTAACGTAAACCTTTGTCCATTTTAGCCAATTCTTCTTTAGCTTGCTCTTCAGAAGTTATGTTTTCGTTAGAAGTTTGTAACCATTTAGTTAAAAACTCTAATGGTAAGTCAAATTTAATTGTTTCAACTAATTTTGCTACAACATCATTTATAATTTGTTTGTCAGATTCTTTGTTGTACATGTTTTCTGACTCTTCTTTGATTTTGTTACGGAATGCTTCTTCTGAATCTACAGTTCCTTCTCCGTATACTTTATCAAATAATTCTTGATTGATCTCTGATTTTTCAGTTTTGTTGATTTCTTTAATTGTATAAGTAACTTTTATACCTTCTTCAGAAACTTCTGCATTTAATTCTTGAGCAGCTTCTTCAGCTGTATCAAAAATATCATTTGTATTTACTTCAACAACATCACCAACTTTTTTACCAATAAAAGCAGATGCATCTTTTAAATCTTCTAGACGAACAAAAGTCGCTTTAGCTTCTTCTTGTCCTTCAACTTTAGCATCAACTTTTAAAACAGCTTCAGCTTCAGCTTCAGCTAAAGATTTTAATGATCCAAAACGAGCAGCAAAATTATCTACATATTTTTGAACTTCTTCGTCAGCAACTTTTACTTTATAGTTTTCAATTTCTATTTTAGATAAATCTACATCAAATTCAGGTGCTAAACCTAACTCAAAGTCAAAGTTTAATTGGTCAGCATTCCAATCAATATCTTTGATTACAGGAACTGGATTCCCTAAAATTGATAATTTTTCTGTATTAATATAATCAGAAACACTTTTTTGTAATAAATCATTTACAGTATCAAAAATTACAGCTTGTTCGTATTGTTTTTTAACAAAACTCATAGGAACTTGACCTTTACGGAATCCTTTGATATCTGCTGTTTTTCTGTATTGGTTTAATACTTCAACTACTTTTTCTTGATAATCTGCCTTGTCAACAGTTACAGTTAATACTGCGCTTAAATCTCCTGTTGTATTTTTAGTAATATTCATCTACCTTAATTTGGGTGCAAATGTATAAAATTTTAAATTATTTTTAATAGAAGAAAATGAAAAGTTAAGCATTTCATTTTCTATAATTTAGTTAAAAACTTAAATTTTATAAATGTTTTATATTTTTTTAACTATTCAAGAATTAAACCATTAATTATAATAAGACATTTTGTCATTTTAAGAATAAAAAAAGCCAAAACAATTATTGTTTTGGCTTTTATATTTTGATTGTCTTTTCTTAAAATTCACCGTAGTTTGCGTAAGATTCGTCAAAAACGAAATCTTCCATAAACTTAGTTGTATAATTCCCAGCAATAAAATCAGGATGATCCATTAATTGTAAATGGAAGGGAATTGTTGTTTTAATTCCTTCAATATAAAACTCTTCTAATGCACGTTTCATTTTATGAATTGCTTCTTCACGAGTTTGAGCAGTTACAATTATTTTAGCAATCATAGAATCATAATTTGGCGGAATTGAGTAACCAGCATATACATGAGTATCAATTCTAACACCATTTCCTCCAGGAATATTAATCGATGTAATTTTTCCAGGAGAAGGGCGGAAATCATTGTAAGGATCTTCTGCATTAATACGACATTCTATAGAATGTCCTTGAGGGAAATAGTTTTTCCCTGAAATAGATTGTCCATCTGCAAGCATAATTTGCTCGCGTACTAAATCAAATCCAGTTACTTGTTCAGTAATAGGGTGTTCTACTTGTATACGAGTATTCATTTCCATGAAATAAAAGTCTCCATGTTTATCAACTAGAAATTCTATTGTACCAACACCTTCATAACCTATATATTCGCAAGCTTTAATAGCAGCTTCTCCCATTCGTTGACGTAAATCGTCAGTCATAATAGGGGATGGAGTTTCTTCAGCTAATTTTTGATTACGGCGCTGTATAGAACAATCTCTTTCAGATAAGTGACAAGCTTTACCATTTTGGTCACTAGCAACTTGGATTTCTATATGGCGAGGTTCTTCAATTAACTTTTCCATATACATTCCATCGTTTCCAAAAGCAGCTGCAGCTTCTTGACGAGCAGATTCCCATGCATGTAGCAAGTCCTCTTCTTTCCAAATAGCACGCATACCTTTACCACCACCACCAGCTGTTGCTTTCATCATGACAGGATATTTTATTTCGCGAGCAATTTCAAGAGCTTGTTCGTAACTTTCTAATAAACCGTCAGAACCAGGAACAACAGGAACACCAGCTTCTTTCATTGTTGCTTTTGCATTTGCTTTATCTCCCATACGGTCGATATTGTCAGATGAAGCTCCAATAAATTTTATTCCATTAGATTGACAAATTTTAGAAAAAGTTGAATTTTCAGATAAAAATCCATAACCTGGATGTATAGCATCTGCATCTGTAATTTCAGCAGCTGCAATAATACTAGACATTTTTAAGTAAGAATCTTTACTTGCAGCAGGCCCTATACATACTGCTTCATCTGCGAAACGAACATGTAATGATGTTTCATCAGCCTTAGAGTAAACGGCAACTGTTTTAATTCCCATTTCTTTTGCTGTACGTATTATACGCATAGCAATTTCTCCTCTATTTGCAATTAATATTTTTTTAAACATAATCGTAGATTTAAAAAATTATTAAGAAGGATCTACTAAGAAAAGAGGTTGATCGTATTCAACAGGACTTGCGTCGTCAACTAATATTTTTACGATTTTACCAGAAACTTCAGATTCAATTTCATTGAATAATTTCATAGCCTCTACAATACATAAAACTTTTCCGTTACTAATAGAATCACCAACATTTACGAAAGCATCTTTACCTGGACCAGCTGAACGGTAGAAAGTACCAATCATAGGTGATTTTACAGTTATAAAGTTGTTATTTTCTTCTTGTGTAGATTCAGTAGAGTTGTTTGCTTCTTGTGCTACAACTGGAGCTTGAGCAGCTGCAGGAGCTTGTTGAGGTACATAAAATTGTTGAGAAGCAACTTGTGTAGGAACACTCGCTAATGTTTTGATTTTTATTTCAATGTCATCTTGTTTGATGCTTACTTCAGCTACTTCAGCTTTTGAAACAAATCTAATTAAATTTTGAATGTCTTTAATGTCCATATAATACGGTTTTTAATTTGACCTTTTCGTTATATTTTTGTTAAACGAAATCAAAGGTATTAAAAAAAAAAAAATAAGCTGCTTCTTTTTTAAGAAACAGCTTCAAAATTTTTTCAAGATAGTCTTATTCAGTAACTTCTTGTGCTTTTTCTAATACTACTTTTCCTTTGTAATATAATTTTCCATCAGCCCAATGAGCTCTATGGTATAAATGAGCTTCACCAGAAGTTTTATCGATTGCTAATTGTGGAGCTTCGATTTTGTAGTGTGTTCTACGTTTATCTCTTCTTGTTGACGACTGTCTTCTCTTAGGATGTGCCATATCTAACTACTTTTTTTCTTTATTTCTATAATTTATTATAACTTATAAAACCAATTAAGGTTTTAAATCTTTTAATTTTGCCCAACGAGGATCGATTTCATCATCGTCGTCGTCTTCGTTATTTTTAATATCACTAATGTCTTCAGTATCCTCATTTAATTCATAAATACTGTATTGGTCAAGTAAATCCATCATTTCAGAAGTACTATCTCCATTTAAGACATCTGGATGTATTCGTTTTGTTGGAACTGATAAAATAGTTAGTTCATAAAGAACTTGTGCTATATTTATTTGGTATTCTTCTCTAGGAATAACCCAAATTTCATTATCAGTATCATCAAATTCGTCCCCAAATTTAACAATTAATTCTGTATTGTTTGAAATTTCTTGTTCAAATAATTCTCCTGTTAAATCACAAGGAACGGTTATATTTCCTTTTATTTCGATTTTTAATTCAAGCATTGTTGATTTTTTTTCTAAAATTACTTTTGAAATAATTTTAGGATCTTCAAAATCTTGCTCTATATCAAATAAATCAAAGAACGATTGTGACAGTTCGAACTCAAAATCACTCTTACCTAAAGGTAAACTAGTGAATATAATATTGTAATTTTTTAACTTGTCCATATCACAAAAAGGTGTGCAAAGATAATCTAATTTATTTAAAATTAATAGTTCTTTGTAAGTTTTTTAATTTTTTATTCTTTATTATCTCCCTTTTCTAATTTTAAGGGAATATGCTGAAGTACATTTTTTGTTAATTCTTTATATTCAGCACGGTTTTTATATAATTCAATTGCTGTGTAAATTGCTTCTTTGAAAGATTCTTCATTTGCAATTCCTTTACCTGCAATGTCATAAGCTACTCCATGATCAGGTGAAGTTCTTACATATTTTAAACCTGCAGTATAATTAACCCCTTCATCAAAACTAATCGTTTTAAATGCAACTAAACCTTGGTCGTGATACATAGCTAATACTGCATCAAATGCATCTAGATTTTTAGGGGTAAAAAAACTATCAGCTGGATAAGGACCAAAAATTAGTTGATTTTTTTCTATACAACTTTTAATAACAGGAATTATTATTTCTTTTTCTTCTGCTCCTAATAAACCGTTATCACCCGCATGAGGATTAAGACCAAGAACTGCAATTTTTGGTTTTTCGATTGCATAATCTTCAATTAAACTTTTATGTATTTGTTGTATTTTATAATATACAGATTTATTGGTAATTTGTTTTGCTACATCTTTTATTGGAACATGTTGAGATACTAAACCTACTTTTAATTTTTCTGAAACTAAAAACATTAGAGCTCTTCCTTTCCAAGTTTCAGCTAAATATTCTGTATGACCTGGAAAATTAAATTCATCTGATTGTATATTATCTTTGTTAATGGGAGCTGTTACTAAAACATCTGTAAAGCCATTTCCTACTGATTCTGTTGCAGCTTTTAAAGATTCGAAAGCATGAGTTCCAGCTTCTTTTGTTACTTTACCAAATTGTACATCTATTTGATCCTTCCAAAGATTTACTACATTTATTTTTCCATCAACAATTTGACTAGGATCTTGAATTCCTTGAAAATTTATTTTATCAAATTTTAAACGATCTTTTTGATAAGATAAAAGTTTTGTAGATCCAAAAATGACAGGAGTAAAGAGTTCTGTAATCTCTTTTTCATGTAATGTTTTAAGAATAACTTCAATTCCTATTCCATTATAATCACCAATAGAGATGGCTACTCTTATTTTTCTACTTGCTTCAGACATAATTATATTTTAATAAGATTGACTTATTGGTTTGTGTTTTTTTAAAAATTTCTTATAAATTAAATCTACTATTAGTCCACCAATCCAAGATGAAAAAAATAAAACAGGACAAATAGAAATTTCATACCAAGTAGGATGATTAGGAGTAATTAATATATCTCCTAATGCTACAAGAAAAACAATAAATCCTACAAACATTGTGTAAGCTTGCTTAGCTCTCTTTACAATTGTAGCAGTTATTATTCCACCTACTAAAGCAGCAAATCCACTGATTACTAGCATAGATCCGAAAAATTGGACTTCGTGTTTTTTTCCTATACCATTAGAGAAGTATTTTATGATATGTCTCCATTCAGGAAAGACTTTTTCATCCCAACCTAATCTATTGGCATTAAAAACAAGTCCAAATTGAATAATTACATAGATTATAACTAATCCAATTATTACTGCAATTGTATTTCTTAATATATGATTGTCTTTAGGCATAATTTATTTTTAGTTAGCTAATGCGATTACAGATATTTCAACATTTACATCTCTTGGTAATCTAGCAACTTCAACACATTCTCGTGCAGGATAATTTTCATCAGTAAAATAAGAAGCATAAACTTCATTTACATCATTAAAATCATTCAAATCTTTTACGAAAATAGTTGTTTTTATGATATTATTTATATTAGTTTTTCCAGCATCTAAGATTGCAATGATATTTTTCATTACTTGATGTACTTCATCTTTTATGCCAGTTGTTACTAATTCATTTTTATTTACATCAAAAGGTATCTGACCTGATGTATATAATAATCCATTAATTTTTATTCCTTGAGAGTATGGCCCTATAGCTTCAGGAGCTTTAGTTGTATAAATAATTTCTTTTTTCATGTTTTATGTTTTTTAATACTGAAGTCTTGATCTTTCAGTATATTTTAAATCTTGTAATATATTTGCTTTTATACCAATAAAAAAGTCATAACTTTTATATGTTCCCATTGGAGTCCAGTTGAAAGAAAAAGTAAAACTTCGTAAATCTCTTTCGAAACCAAAGCGAACATAGGTGATATCATTTTTTATAAAATCATATGTTGCATTTGCAGAGATAGCCCAGTATGGTGTTGGTGAAATTTTACCGTTCATTGCGATTGACCCTGTGCTAGTTCCTTCTCTTTGAGTACCTTTAGTATAATTATAACTTAAATTAGCTGTTAAACTCCAAGGAATAGCGTATTGCGCATAATTATCATTATCATAATAGAAGTTTTCATCACGAACAGTACCTCTTTTTTTATAATTTTTAGCATCAAAACGTTTTCCTCCAAAAGTACTATTGTCAAAAGTGTATCCTGTACCTATTGTCATATTAGATACTCTAAGATTTCCAAGTCCCAATTTGTCTACATATTCAGAAACTTCTGTTCCTGCTGCATTTATGTAACGTCTTATTTCATAAGGATTAACTGTTGAAGAAAATTGAACATTAACTTTTCTATCAAATAATGATGTCATACCATTAACAGAAATAGGTGATAATTTAAATTCATCTGCAGAAAAATTGTAGGCAGAAGTAAATCTTAAATATTCAAAGATTTTAACTTTTTTAAATCCTTTGGAATCTTTTTCATCTTTTACTTTCATTTCAAGATTGTTCGAAATACCAAAATTAATGGAGTTAGTAAGACCAGGAATACTTACTCCATAAAGCATATTTTGATATTGGTTATACCAAACTTCTTCTTGATTTTTATCTTGATAAGATTTGTAATAACTCCAATTAGGTGATTGAAAATCGGGAGTGTATGTGTATCCAATAGAAGGACTAATAACATGCTGAACTCCTAATATTGTAGCATTTTTATTTGGATTGATATACGTTCCGTATATGTTAGTTGATAGAGAAGCATTAAAGTTAAATGTTCTATATGAATTGAAGCCTTTAATAGTTGTATCTTCAACTTTACCATTAACAGAGTTGTATGATCTAGTTATCTTATTATCTCCCCAAACTTCATTATAATCTGAAGATAATGTTAAAGGGAAATAATTTGCTAGCGTAATACCAGTTTGTAATCCAACTTTATGACTTGCTCCTGTACGCATTTGTTCTTTCCACATTTTTTGTGTAAGAATATCATTATCAGTTGTGTTTACTTCGTTACCTGCTTGCATACTATATGTTAAACCTAGATTTTGTAATAATCCTTCTTTTGGCATATTCTTTTTTGCAAAAGGATATATACGAGACATAGTAACATTTAATTTAGGAAAAGCAATGTTTATAGCTCCAGTATTATAGTTTTGAGAATGAGACATACTCATTTGAGCTGTAAAAGGTGAATTCTCGAAATTTTTAGTTAAATTAATCGAAGAGTTAACGTTGTTAGTGAAAACTTGACCATTATTAATGTATTGATTTCTTACAGATTGACGGTAATACTTGGAACTAGAGAAATTAACATTAGCGTTAAACAACAAATAAGGATTTGCTTTTGGATCTTGAGAATGAGTCCAAGTAATTCCGAATAGATTTTGCTTAGAGAATGCATTTGTTCCTTCAGTTAGTCCTTTTATACCTGTTAATCTATTTTCTATATTTACCGCAAAACGCCCATTGTATTTATATCTATTTTTATAATTAGATTCAGCTCTTAAAGCCCAACTCCCTTTTGTATATATATCTCCAGAAAGCTTCAAATCAAATTTTTCACCAAAAGGTACATAAAAGCCTATATCTTCGATGAAAAAACCAAGAGTTGTTCTTTCTCCAGGTCTAGGCATTAAAATTCCTGCAGCTCTATTTTCACCCATAGCAGGCATATAACCAAAAGGTAAAGCTAATGGTGTCGGAACATCATAAATCCACATATTCATTGGACCAGTAATTAATGTTTTTTTTCCATTTTTCTCAATCATTTTACCTTCCTGAGCTCTAAGAAAATAATCAGGACGAGAATCTTTGTTTTCCTTAAAGTAAGTATCTGTAGTAAAATCAGCTTTTCTAAGTAACATAACAGAATCATTAACGCGTTTAGCTTTGTCAGCTATAATAACACCATCTTGCTCTGTCATTCTAATATTATAAGCAATACCAATTTTAGTTTTAAAGTTTACTTTAAATGCATCTTGCAAGATTTCTTGATTATTTTGAGTAAACTTTGTTTTTTCTATAATATTACCTAAGGAATCTCTTTTTCCTTCAGCATATACATCTCCAGTGTCCCAGTTCAATTCTACATAATCAGCATCTATAATCATATCATTATAAACAACATGAGCTTTTCGTAATAGATAAGTCATTCGTTTTTTACGATTATGGATTTCATCTTCGGAATTGTGTTCTACTATATACTCTAATTTTTCTTTCACAGGAATAATGGTATCTAATTTGATAGAATCAGATACGTTCTTAGAGTGATCTTTATCGTTGTTTTTATTTTCTATTTGTCCAAAGGAAACAGTACAAACCATAACTGGACTAAAAAATAAAATCGATTTAATTGCTTTTGTAAACAAATTGAAAAACTTATTTTTTATAAATTGCGTCAAAATTAATCAAAAAAACAAACCTACAGTATGAGTTTAAAAATGATTAACATACAAAAGTATTTATTTTTTGTTATGATACTAACATTTTCTATAGTTTCATTTGCACAAAAAAATCAAAAATTTGTAATTGTTATAGATGCTGGTCATGGTGGTCATGACACAGGAGCGAGAGGTGTTGCTGATTTGGAGAAGAATATAGCATTAGATGTAGCATTGAGATTTGGAAATTTAATTCAAGCGAATTATAAAGATGTTAAAGTTGTTTGGACTAGAAAAACAGATGTATTTTTAGAATTGTCTGAACGTACTGATATTTCAAATGCAAACCATGCTAATTTATTTGTTTCTGTTCATTGTAATTCTGCTTCTAATACGTCAGCATCGGGTACAGAAACTTTTGTGATGGGATTGAATAAAATGAGTCAGACAGACGATGTTTCTCGTAGAGAAAATTCTGTTGTTTTTTTAGAAAAAGATAAAGAAAAGTATGAGAAATTTAATCCTAATGATCCTGAAGCTGTAATTGCTTTTGAAATAATGAATGCTGCTTATAAAGAACAAAGTTTACGTTTTGCAGATTTAATGGAAAAAACTTTTATTAATCAAGAAGGAAGGAAAAGTAGAGGGGTTAAACAGGGAAATTTACATGTTCTTAGAAATAATGCATCTCCATCAGTATTAGTAGAAATAGGTTTTATATCAAATCAAGATGAAGGAACATATTTAGCATCTGAGGAAGGTAAGCAAAAAGCAGCTGAATCTTTATATAAAGCTTTTCAAGAATATAAAAGAGAGTATGATCGTAGAAGTGGAGTTGATGGACAACAATCAAATGAAGATAAACCTATTAAGGTAGCAGAAACTCCTTTGGTTGGGAAAAAATTAAAAATTAGAGTAATGGATTCTAAAACTAAATTTTCTCCTACATCACCACAATTAAAAGGTTTAACAGATCTTGATGTTGTTCAGGAAGGAGATAATTATGTATATTATTTAGGAGAGACAGATTTACAATCCAGAGCTGACGAATTGTTAAACACTGTTAAACGTAAAGGTTTTTCTAAAGCGAAAATCGTAGAGGTAGAATCGAATAAAAAATTAGAAGGAGTACAAAATTATAGAGTTCAATTTATGACCTCAAATAAGAAGTATAGAGATAAAGACGATAAATTTAATGGTTTAACTAATGTTTTGCGAGTAAAAGAAGGTGGGCTTCAAAAATATTATTTTGGACAAGATAAAACCATGGAAGAAGCTCAAAAAACATTAAAACAAGTTCAAGAAAAAGGTTTCAGAAACTCTTTTATAGTTACATTTAATGGAGAAAATCCAATGTAATAATGAATAAAAGATGTTTCTTTAGAAATTAAATTTTAATTTTGTATAAAATAAAAAATAGTGAAGTTATCTAAAGAATTCAAAATAGGAATTGTAACGATTGTAACCTTAATAGGTTTTTTTATGTTGTTTAATTTTTTGAAAGGACAAAATATCTTTTCATCAGGACGATTATTTATCGTTAAGTTTGAAAATGTTAAGGGATTAGCTCCGTCAAAACCTGTTTCTATAAATGGTTTAAGAGTTGGACAAGTAAAAGAAATTAAAATTGTAGATGATGCAAAACCAATTTATTTTGATGTAGTATTATCTATTGATAAAGATATACAATTTTCTAAAAAGACAATAGCAGAAATTTATGAACCAGGTATTATGTCTGGGCCTGAAGTACGATTATTATTAGACTATGGGCCAGATATTGCTAAAAGCGGTGATTATCTTGAAGGTCGTGTTGCTGGAGGAATGATGGATGGTCTTACAAAGCAATTATCTCCAACACAAACAAAGCTAGATAGTGTTTTAGTTAGTTTTAATCATACTTTACAAGGTGTGAATAATATTTTAGATAAAGATGCACAGCAAGATGTAAAAGCAATGCTAAAAAATCTAAATAATACTGTAGCATCATTTGATAAAACAGCACAATCATTAACAGCAACTTCAAACAGTGCAAATAATTTAATTGCTTCAAATCAAAAAACTTTATCAGCTACATTAACTTCTGCAAAATCTACTGTAGAAAAATTTGGTCAAACTGCTGATAAATTAAATGAATTACAATTAGATCAAGTAATTAAAAATTTTGAGAATGTATCTAAGAATTTAAATGGACTTTTAGAAGATGTTAATAATGGAAAAGGTTCTCTAGGTAAATTAGCAAAAGACGATGGAATTGCTAATGAATTAGAAGCAACTATTAAGAATATGAATTCTTTGGTTGAGGATTTAAAAAAGAATCCAAGTAGATATGTTAATATATCAGTATTTGGAAAAAAACAACCTATACAGCCATAGTTAATTTTATAAATATCAAAACCACAAAAAGATATAAATAATGATTAAGTACATTCCAAATTTAATTTTTCTCTTATTAATGATAGGAAGTATTTGGTTTTTTACTAAAAACGTAAAAAAATTAATACGGAATATAAAACTAGGAAAAGAAATTACACGTTTTGACCATCCGAAAGAAAGATGGAAAACAATGATTCGAGTTGCATTAGGACAAGGTAAAATGGGAGTGAGGCCAATTCCTGCTATTTTACATAGTTTTGTCTATGTAGGATTTGTTTTAATTAATGTAGAAGTTCTAGAGATTCTAATCGACGGAGTTTTTGGAACTCATCGAGTTTTAAGTTTTTTAGGGAGTTTTTATAACTTAATGATAGGGTTTTTCGAAATCTTAGCATTTTTAGTTATGATTTCTTGTATTGTATTTTGGTGTAGAAGAAATATAGTCAAAATTGCAAGATTCTGGAAGCCTGAAATGAAAGGTTGGCCGAAGGAAGATGCAAATTATATTTTGTACATGGAAGTAGCTTTTATGATGGCTTTATTTACTATGAATGGAGCAGATCAAGTACTTCAACAAATGAATGTACCACATTATACACATGCAGGTTCTTTTCCTATTTCATCTTGGCTAACAGCGCCAGTTATTCGTCAATTTAATGATACAACATTTATTTATATTGTAGAAAGAACAGCCTGGTGGTTTCATATTATAGGGATTTTCTTTTTTTTAAATTATTTATATTACTCAAAACATTTACATATTATATTAGCTTTTCCAAATACTTGGTTTTCTAAACTAGAACCTAAGGCAGAGTTTAATAATTTAAAATCTGTAACTGATGAGGTTAAAATGATGATGGATCCCAATGCAGATCCTTATGCAACTCCAACTGAACCACAAGGAGAAGCTGAAACATTTGGAGCAAAAGATGTTTTTGACCTTAATCAAATTCAATTATTAAACGCATATACATGTACAGAGTGTGGTCGTTGTTCATCTGAATGTCCTGCTAATATAACTGGTAAAAAGTTATCACCTCGTAAAATAATGATGGATACTAGAGATCGTCTTGAAACAATAAGTAAGAATATAGATCTTAATGGTAAATATGTGGATGATGGAAAAACATTAGTTAACGACTATATAACACCAGAAGAATTATGGGCTTGTACTTCGTGTAATGCTTGTACACAAGCATGTCCAATAAATATAGATCCTTTATCTATTATTATAGATTTGCGAAGATATCTTGTTATGGAACAATCTGCAGCTCCACAAGAATTAAACATGATGATGTCTAATGTAGAAAATAACGGTGCACCATGGCAATTTAATAATGCGGATCGATTAAATTGGGCAAACGATTAAAAAATAATTCCATTTTCATTAACTATTAATTTACAAAACAAACAATAAATACACAAAACAACACGTAACATGAAAAACATTTTAGAAGAAAAAATTGAAAATGGAGAGAAAGTAAGTCCAATTTTACCTGAGCATATAAAAAATTATTTAATAGATATTGACGGGACAATTTGTGATGATATTCCAAACGAAGAACCAGAGAGAATGTTAACAGCTGAAGTTTATCCAGATGCATTAGTTACATTAAATAAATGGTTTGATGAAGGACATATTATAACATTTTTTACTTCTCGTTTAGAGGAGCATAGAGATTACACGGAAACTTGGTTAAAAAAACATGGATTTAAATACCATGGACTTTTGATGAATAAACCTAGAGGAGGTAATTACCATTGGATAGATAATCATTTGGTTAAAGCAACTAGATATAATGGTAAATTTACAGATTTAGTTGAAAAAAATGTTTCTATTCAAGTTTTTGATGATGGTAAACATTAATCAAAAACATTAATCAAAAAAATCACAAAGACGACAAAAAAATGGCAAGTATTACAGTAAAAACAATGGCTCAATATATGGCAGAGGGCTTACAACCAGAAATTTTATTCTGGGTTGGCTGTGCTGGTAGTTTTGATGATAGAGCCAAAAAAATAACACGAGCATTTGTAAAAATATTAAATAACATCGGACTTGAATTTGCAGTTCTCGGTACAGAAGAATCTTGTACTGGTGATCCTGCTAAAAGAGCAGGAAATGAATTTGTTTTTCAAATGCAAGCAATGATGAATATAGAGGTATTAAATGCATATGAGGTTAAAAAGATTGTAACAACTTGCCCACATTGTTTTAATACATTAAAAAATGAGTATCCTAATTTAGGAGGAAATTATGAGGTTTTACATCATTCTCAATTTTTACAACAATTAATTAATGAAGGTAAATTAAAATTAGAAGGTTCTGAAACGTTTAAGGGTAAGAAAATTACATTCCAAGATCCTTGTTACCTTGGTCGAGGAAATAATGTATATGAAGCTCCTAGAATATTGATAGAAAAACTTGATGCTGAACTTGTAGAGATGAAACGTTGCAAAACAAGAGGGTTATGTTGTGGTGCAGGAGGAGCTCAAATGTTCAAGGAATCAGAAAAAGGAAATATAGATATTAATATTGAAAGAACTGAAGAAGCTTTAGAAAAAGAACCTAATATTATAGCTACAGGTTGTCCATTCTGTAATACAATGATGACTGATGGTGTAAAACATTTCGAAAAAGAATCTTCTGTAGTCGTTAAAGATTTAGCAGAGCTTATAATGGAAGCAAAAGATCTATAAATAATCTTTTCTATTATATAAAAAACAATAAAGTCATCTCAAATGAGATGACTTTATTGTTTTAAAGAATTATTTAGTCTATAGTTTAATTTTTGTGCTTTTTATATCTATATTTTTACATTATTATCACAAAATAATTATGAATTAAGAGATATTGTAATTAAAAATAGGCTATTACAATTATAAGTTATACCTTTGTAAAATATTAGAGACAAGATTTATCTTGAAATTTACTAGGAATAAAATCTATTCCAAAATTTACTTTTTTTAATTTATTTTTTGACAAAAGTCAACTCATTTCATTAATTTCTGTACTTCTAAATAATAAATATATTAATTTTTTATACAATTTTATTTAGAATTTAAATTTCATTTTTTCTCTGTATAATTCAATACATTTAATAATCAACTTATAAAAAAGTTGAACAAAATATTTATATCCATTTATGGCAGATTCAACATCTAAAAAAGAAAAAAATAAAAAGAAAGCTCTAAAAAGATTAGAAAAATTAAGTAAAAGAGAGAATCGTAAAGAAAACAATAATAAAGGTAAATCATTAGAAGAAATGATTGTTTATGTTGATGTCCTAGGTAATTTTACAGATGTGCCTCCTCATTTACAGAATAAAGAAGAAGATTTATTAAAATTAGAAACTAATTCAGATAAAGAAGTTTTCATAAGTGGTATTGTTGATAATTATAACGATTCAAAAGGATTTGGATTTATAAAAGTATTAAATTCTAATGATAAAATATTTTTCCATTTTAAAGAATCAAGAGAATTATTAAAAGTTGGTGATAAAGTGGAGTTTAAGAAAGCTATTAGCGAAAAAGGTTTTAGAGCAACACAAATAGTTAAAAAATAATTTAATTAAATATATACAAATGCAAGAAGGAATTGTAAAATTCTTTAATGAATCAAAAGGTTTTGGTTTCATTTCTGATGCTAACGGTGGGGAAGATGTTTTCGTACACGTTTCAGGATTAATTGATAATATCCAAGAAAATGATAAAGTTACTTTTGATTTAGAAAAAGGTAAAAAAGGTCTTATGGCCGTTAACGTAAAAAGAATATAGTTTTATTCATAGTTTTTATTAAAAGAAAGAGGTCGGTAATCGATCTCTTTTTTTGTTTATTAAATCTCATGAATATATTTTGTATATTTGGATAAAGAGATAAAAAATTTAAGAAATGAATTTATCAGATGATTCTAGAATTTGGATTTTTCAAGCAAATCGTAAATTTTCAGTAGAAGAAAAAGAAAATATAACGAATAAATTAAATAATTTTATAGGAGATTGGAATGCTCATGGAGCTGAACTTTTAGCTGGATTTGATTTACCATATGATCAGTTTATAGTTGTTGCAGTTGATGAAAATCAAGCAGCTGCTAGTGGATGTTCAATAGATAAATTAACTAAATTAGTAAGAGAAATTGACGCTGACTATTCTTTAGATTTATTAAATAGAATGTTAGTTTCTTATGAAACCAATGAGAAGATATTAATTGAAAAATTACCTACTTTTAAACAAAAGGTAAAAGAAGGAGCTATAAAAAATGTAAATGTTTTTAATAATGGAATTTCTAGTTTAAAAGATTTTAAACAAAACTGGTTAGTACCACTTGAAGATAGTTGGGCTAAAACATTATTAAATTAAAATAAAAATAATCTTGTCGAGTATGTTTTTTAACTCGGCGTTATTTTTGTTAATATATATTTTTAAATTAATTATTTTTATAAAATAAACTACTATGAAAAACAAAGGTTGTCTTTTTGGAGGTATAATACTTCTAATTTTAGCGGGAATAGTTTTTTGGGGAATTGGAATATCTAATTCAATTAAAACAACGGATCAAGCTGTGCAAAAACAATGGTCAAATGTAGAAAATACATATCAAAAAAGATCAGATTTAGTTCCTAATTTAGTAAATACTGTAAAAGGAGCTGCTAATATGGAAAAAGAAACATTAACAGCTGTTATTGATGCTCGAGCTAAAGCAACTTCAAATCAAATTAAAATTGACGATGCATCTCAATTAACAGATGAAAATATTGCAAAATTCCAAGCTGCACAAGATCAATTAGGATCTACATTAAGTAGATTATTAGTTTCAGTAGAAAAATATCCAGATATTAAATTCAATCAAAATTTTACTTCTTTACAAGCTGAATTGTCAAGTATTGAACAAGAAGTTTTGTTTGAAAGAAAAAAATATAATGATGAAGCTGAAAAATACAATTCTATGATTGTTACTTTTCCTAATAGTTTAATTGCTGGTTTTACGGGAGCCGCTAAAAAAGGTTATTTTAAAGCTGCTGCAGGAACTGAAAATGCTCCGAAAGTAGAATTTTAATAAGAATAAAATCATCAGTATGGGAAAAAAGAAAAATAAGTTTCTTTCTTCAAAAGATGAAAATAGAATAATCGAAGCAATTCAAAAAGCTGAGAAAAATACAAGTGGAGAGATTCGAATTCATATTGAATTCGAATCTTCATCTGATCATTTTCAGAAAGCTTTAGAAGTGTTTGAAACCTTAGAAATGCATAAAACAAAAGATCGAAATGGTGTTTTGTTTCATGTATCTCCTTCAGATCATTTTTTTACAATTATTGGAGATGAAGGAATTCATAATGTAACTCCAGATGATTTTTGGGACGAAATAAAAGAAGAAGTTATTTTATATTTCCGAAAAGAAGATTATGTAAAAGGACTTTGCCAAGGAGTAAAAAAAACAGGTAAAGCTTTAAAAAAATACTTTCCTTACCAAGAGGATGATGTAAACGAATTACCAGATGAAATTAGCTACAGCTAGATATTTTATAATAACTTTTTTATTTTCCATTTTTATTGCATTTGGCCAAACACCAGAGCAATTAGTGAATATGAAAAATCCTCCTAAAAGATTAGTGCAGGATTATGCTCAGATTTTTGATGCAAAACAGTTAAATGATTTAGAAAATAAATTAGTTGCTTACGATGATTCTACATCGACTCAGATATTGGTTCTAACAGTAAAATCATTAGATGGTTATCCGCTAGAATCTTTTGCAAATGAAATAGGAGAAAATTGGGGAGTAGGAACTAAAGGAAAAGATAATGGAGTTGTTATTGTTTTAAGTCTTGAAGATAGAAAAATTACAATAAGAACTGGCTATAGTGCCCAAATATATTTACCACCTACGATTAATAAATCTATTATAGACAATGTAATAATTCCTTATTTTAGAGAAGGTGATTATGCTGGAGGAATTAATGCTGGGGTAGATACTATTTTTAAGGCATTTGCTGGTAAATATAAAAATGATAAAAAAGATGGACCTGAAGCAGATATAGGAACTATAATTTTTGTCATTTTATTTTTAATCTTTTTATTTTTCATCATTGGTAAAGGTAGAGGAAACAATGGAGGGAATAATAGAGGTAGAAGAAGAGGATTTTTAGATGATGTTATCATAATGAATTCAGGCAGTTCTATCTTTGGAAGCGGAAGCGGTTTCGGAGGAAGTTCTTCTGGCGGAGGTTTTGGTGGCTTCGGCGGCGGAAGTTTTGGCGGAGGAGGAGCTTCAGGAAGTTGGTAAAATAATTAAAATACAGTAAAGCGAATGATTATCATTCGCTTTTTTTTGAATAAAAAACATTATTTGTATTTTAGTTTTTTAATAATTTTATGGATAACTTAAATCATATATATACCAATCAGAGGAGTAATACAAACGATACAAGTGATTCTAGATCTGAATTTCAAAGAGATTACGATAGAATAATTTTTTCATCTGCATTTCGTAGATTACAAAATAAAACTCAAGTTTTCCCTCTGCCTGGAAGTGTTTTTGTACACAATAGATTAACTCATTCATTGGAAGTTTCATCTGTTGGTCGATCAATGGGAAATTTAATAGGAAAGTTTATCACTTCAAATTATAATTTATCAGAAAAATCCTATGATTTTTATAATTATAGTATTCACGACGTAATTTCTGCAGCTTGTTTATGTCATGATATCGGAAATCCTGCTTTTGGTCATTCAGGTGAAGATGCAATAGCATCTTATTTTGATCGTAATGAAGCTGAGCTAAAACATTTTTTTACTGAAGCAGAATGGTCAGATTTAATTAATTTTGAAGGTAATGCAAATGCAATTCGAATCCTTACACAGCAACAGAATGGAAAATCCGAAGGAGGATTGCGTTTAACTTATTCTACGCTAGCAGCAATTGCAAAATATCCTTGTGAATCAATTGCAAAAGATAAATCACAGCTTCATCGTAAAAAATTTGGTTTTTTTCAAGCTCAAAAAGATGCATTTAAAACTATAGCTGAAAAAACTAATATGATTTTAGAACAAGATTCTCCAATCATCTATAAACGTCATCCTTTTGTATGGCTAGTAGAAGCAGCAGATGATATTTGTTATTCGATAATTGATGTTGAGGATTCACAACGTTTAGGAATTATAGATCATGATAAATGTAGAAAATTATTTTTGAATTTAGTAGAATCTTTGAGCCCTGAACAGATAGAAAAAACAAAATTGAATTTAAAATCTATTTCTGATAAAAATGATAGAATTGCTTATTTAAGAGCAAAATCAATTAATCTTTTAACTCAAAAATCTGTTGAAGTTTATCAAGAAAATTTTGAAAAAATTGTCAAAGGAGAATTTAATACAGCTTTATTAGATATTATAAAAGATGAGACAGTAAACGAAACGAAAAAAGTTTTAACTGAAATTCAACGTTTTTCTCGAGAAAATATATATAATCATCGTTCTGTTTTAGAAATAGAAAATGCAGGTTATAATGTAATGTCAGAATTGCTTTCACAATTTATTCCTCCTATATTAAAAGATGAGGGCGAAAGAAAAACATTTGAAAGAAAAGCATTACGATTAGTCCCAATACAATTTTTGTACGAGAAGGGAACAAAGTATCAAAAAGTAATGGGTATTTTGGATTATGTTTCTGGAATGACAGATAACTATGCTACAGAATTATATCGTCGTATTAAAGGGATTGAAATAGGAATGACCATATAATTATATAAAAACCACAAAAAAAAATAATAATTTAAAATGAAATTTAAAAAGATTAAAATTCTTTCATTAGCAATAATGTTATTTTCGACAATAACATATGCTCAAAAAACAAATCAATTTATAGATTTAAAAGTAACATCAACAAATAATAATATATATGAATTATTATCTAAAAAAGCTAAATTAGAAGTTTTATCTGATGAAAGTACTTGGGCTGAAGGTCCAATTGTTCTACCTAATGAGGAGGTAATCTGGAGTGATGTTGTTGGCAATAGGGTTTTTAAATGGACAGAAAAAGATGGTGCTAAGGAATGGTTGTCTCCTTCGCAATTTCATAATGGTCATACAATAGATAGCGAAGGTAGAATAATATCAGCTTCACATGGAAAAAGAGCTATAGAACGATTAGAAAAAGATGGTACTTGGACAGTTCTAGTCGATCTATATGGTGATAAGAAATTAAATAGTCCAAATGATTTAGTTGTTGATAAAGATGGTGAAATTTGGTTTACCGATCCTCTTTTTGGAATTGTAAAAGAAAATGAAGGTTATGGAGGTAACCCAGTTCAAGGAGGGGAACATGTCTTTAGATACAATCCTACAACAAAAAAAATAACAAAATTAAATACTTCAGAAGTTGTTACATCAAATGGGATTGCCCTTAGTAAAGATGAGAAACATTTATATGTAGCAGATTCACAAATAGAACATACTTCGCAACCATATAATACAAGAAATTTAGTTGTTTATGATATAGATAAAAATAAAGATGTTATAAATGGTCGAATTTTAGCTCAGTTTGAAGATGGAATTCCAGATGGAATAACTGTTGATGAAAAAGGTAATGTCTGGGTAGCAGCAGGTAATACTATTTATATTGTTTCTTCTGAAGGTAAAAGAATAGGTCATCTTTCTTTTCTAGATAAAGTAGCAAATCTAACATTTGGAAAATACAAGAATAAAGATGTTTTATATATTACAGGATCTAAACATCTTTTTAGATTGGATGTATTGGTTGGAGGAAGTTGATAAGTTATCATCATACATATTATTTGTTAATCCAATATTTTATGCGATAGGGATTGAAGCGACATCCTTTTATAAAAACAGAACTTATGTATACATAAGTTCTGTTTTTATAAAAGATATAGCGAAAAGCCTGCTCGATCGCCCAAAAAAGTTTTATTTCATAAATCCTTCGTACCATTTCCACAAAATAATTCCTGTACATACAGAAACATTTAGTGAATGTTTCGTACCAGATTGAGGGATTTCTATACATGTATCACATTGATCGATGATAGATTGTTGAACACCATCCACTTCATTTCCCATCACAATGGCATATTTTTGAGAATTGTCTACTTGAAATTCATTCAATAAAACAGAACCTTCTGTTTGTTCTATTGTTACAACTTGATAACCATCAGCTTTTAATTGAGCGACCAATTCATTAGAATCTTTTACATATTCCCAATCCACAGAATTTTCTGCACCAATAGCAGTTTTGTGAATTTCTTTGTGAGGAGGAGTTGCAGTAATTCCACACAAATAAATTTTGTCTATTAAAAAAGCATCAGAAGTACGGAAAACAGCACCAACATTGTGCATACTTCTTACGTTGTCTAAAACAACTACAATCGGATGTTTTTCAATTGCTTTATATTCATCAGCCGATACACGACCTAATTCGTCTAATTTTAGTTTTCTCATCACTTCGTTTTTAATTAACTTAGCTGTTTCAAAAGTTTAATAATTTGACAAAAGTAGTAAAGAATAAGGAAACTCCATTGATGAAGCAATATAATCAGATCAAGGCGAAATATCCTGATGCGATGTTATTGTTCCGTGTAGGAGATTTTTACGAAACATTTGGAGAAGATGCAGTGCGATGTTCTCGCATTTTAGATATTGTATTGACGAAGCGTGCAACGGGAGCAGAAAATAATGAATTAGCAGGTTTTCCACATCATTCACTAAATACGTATTTACCAAAATTAGTAAAAGCAGGCTTGCGTGTTGCAATTTGCGATCAGTTAGAAGATCCAAAAACAGTAAAAGGTATAGTGAAACGTGGTGTAACAGAATTGGTGACACCGGGAGTTGCATTGCAAGATGAGGTTTTATCTTCTAAATCGAATAATTTTTTGATGGCTGTTCATGAAGGAAGTAAATCTTTTGGAATTGCATTATTAGATGTTTCTACAGGAGAATTTTTAGTTTCTGAAGGACAAGAAGATCAAGTTGCTAAGATTATACAATCTTTTCGACCAAGTGAAGTTATTTATCAGAAAAGAGTAAAATATAATTTTTCTGACGTTAAGAGTAAATTTTTATTAGATGATTGGGCTTTTCAGTATGATTTTGCTGTAGATAAATTAACTAATTTATTTAAAACAAAAAATCTGAAAGGTTTTGGAATTGAAGATTTAAAGGAAGGAATAATTTCTGCAGGAGCTATTTTAGCTTATTTAGATGATACACATCATTTCGAGATACAACATATAACATCCATACAAAGGTTAAACCAAGATAGTTTTGTTTGGATGGATCCTTTCACAATTCGAAATCTAGAGTTAGTTTATTCGCCACATCCAAAGGGAATAACATTATTGAATATTTTAGATGATACCAAAACCCCAATGGGAGCTCGTTTGCTGAACCGTTGGATGGTAATGGTTCTGAAAGATTTGAAATCTATACAACGTAGACAAACAATAGTAGATTATTTTTATAAGAATGCTGATGTTCGTTTTGAATTAAGAGAAAAATTAGCTCAGTTAACAGATTTAGAACGTTTGGCAGGAAAAGTTTCTACAGGAAAAATAACTCCCCGTCAATTTTTGCAATTAGGTCAAAGTTTGACAATTTCTGAAGAAATAAAAACAATAGCAGAACAATCAAATCTTTCTGAATTAAAAGATTTATTTACCAAAATAGAAGCTATTTCTCATTTAGCAGATAAAATTTTTGCAACACTTTCGGACGAACCACCACATCAAATAGTAAAAGGAAATGTTATTCGTGAAGGTGTTTCTGAAGAATTGGATAAATTAAGAACTATACAGTTTTCTGGAAAAGATTATTTGGAACAAATGTGCCAAAGAGAAACAGAACGAACTGGGATATCTTCCTTGAAAATCGCTTTTAATAATGTTTTTGGTTATTACATAGAAGTAAGAAATACACACAAAGACAAAGTTCCGACAGAATGGATTCGTAAACAAACATTAGTAAATGCAGAACGATATATTACTGAAGAGTTAAAAGAATATGAAACGCAAATTCTAGGTGCAGAAGAAAAAATTCTTGCGATAGAAAATCAGTTATTTATTGATTTATTGCAGCAAATAATTACTAAATTATTAACAATTCAACAAACTGCAAAAGCAATAGCATTTATTGATGTGTTATCAACTTTTGGAGAAATAGCTGAGAAAAATTCTTACACGAAACCAATTTTAAACGATGGTTTTGATATTCATATTACTGATGGTCGACATGCCGTAATAGAACAACAATTACCAATTGGAGAACAATATGTTTCTAATAATGTTGAATTGAATCAAAAAGATCAACAAATTATTATGATTACTGGGCCTAATATGTCTGGTAAATCTGCATTATTAAGACAAACTGCTTTAATAACTTTAATGGCACAAATGGGAAGTTTTGTACCAGCAAAGAAAGCTGAATTAGGAATTATAGATAAAGTTTTTACTCGCGTAGGAGCTTCTGATAATATATCATCTGGTGAATCTACATTCATGGTTGAGATGAATGAAACGGCTAGTATTTTGAATAATATTTCGGAACGAAGTTTGATTTTATTAGATGAAATTGGTCGTGGTACATCGACTTATGATGGAATTTCAATTGCTTGGGCAATTGCTGAATTTTTACATCAAAGTAATCAGAAACCTAAAACATTGTTTGCAACACATTATCATGAATTAAATGAAATGTCGAAATCAATGGAACGAATTAAAAATTTTAATGTAAGTATCAAAGAAACAAAAGATACCATTCTATTTTTAAGAAAATTAGTTACTGGAGGAAGTGAGCATAGTTTTGGTATACATGTTGCTAAGATGGCTGGTATGCCTGTAAAGGTTGTTAATCGTGCGAATGATGTATTAAAAGTTTTAGAAGAATCTAAAAAAGAAGATGGAATAGCAAATAAGACGGAAAAAATAACGCAAGACAATATGCAATTGAGCTTTTTTCAGTTAGATGATCCTATCTTAGAATCGATTCGAGAAGAAATAATGAATACAGATATTAATACTTTAACTCCTGTAGAAGCATTAATGAAATTGAATGAAATTAAGAAAAAACTTGGTAAATAAAACTAGACTAAAAAATGAAAAAAATATTATTAACATTAGCAGGTGTATTAACACTAGCTTCATGTGCTACTAATCCAGTTACAGGAAGAAAATCATTATCATTAGTATCAAATACTGAATTAATGCCAACAGCTTTTTCACAGTATGATAAAGTGCTGAAAGAAGGAAAAATAATTACAGGAACTGCTGATGCAAAAATGATACAAACTGTTGGTACACGTTTGGAATATGCAGCAAAAGAATATTATAAAGAAAAAGGAATATTATCTCAATTAGATGGTTATAAATGGCAATTTACATTATTACAGTCTAATGAAGTTAATGCTTGGTGTATGCCAGGAGGAAAAGTTGCTGTTTATTCAGGAATTTTACCTGTAACAAAAGATGCAACAGGTTTAGCAGTTGTTTTAGGTCACGAAATTGGTCATGCATTAGCAGGTCATAGTGCTGAACAAGCATCTCAGCAAATGGTAGCACAATATGGAGGTCAAATCATAGGTAGTTCAATAGCTAATGCAAATTATGCTTCTATTTTTAATCAATTGTATCCAGCAGGTGCACAAATGGGGTTATTAAGTTATTCTCGTAAAATGGAATTAGATGCTGACAAAACGGGATTATATTTAATGGCTATGGCAGGATATGATCCATCTGCAGCAATTCCTTTTTGGGAGAGAATGGCAGCTAAAAGCGGAAATTCTAGTGCATCAGATTTTATGAGTACTCACCCTTCAGATGCAACTCGTATAGCAAGAATACGCGAAGCTTTACCAACAGCTCTTGCTTATTATAATGCAAGTCCATATAAAGGAAAATAAAATATTTAATAAAATCATTTAAATAGTAGCGAGTTAATTTGATAAATTAATTCGCTTTTTTTATATTGTATATTCAAAATCACAAAATAAAAAAGAAATGAGTAGTAACTTTAGAATAAATTCGTTTTCAGAATATAGAAAAGATTATAAAAGAAGTGTAAATGAACCTGAAGAATTTTGGAATGAAATCGCTGATAATTTCATTTGGAAGAAAAAATGGGATAAAACATTAGAGTATAATTTTGAAAACGCTGATTTTAAATGGTTTCAGGGTGCTAAATTAAATATTACAGAAAATTTACTTGATAGACACTTAGAAAAAAAAGGAAATAAAAGAGCAATTATATGGGAACCTAATAATCCGTTAGAAGAAACGCGTATTATTACATATCGTCAATTACATTCAAAAGTTTGTCGATTTGCTAATGTTTTAAAAAGAAATGGAATAGAAAAAGGTGATCGTGTATGTTTATATATGCCGATGATTCCAGAATTAACAGTTGCTATGCTAGCTTGTGCTAGGATAGGAGCAGTACATTCAATTGTATTTGCAGGTTTTTCATCTTCAGCTTTAGCTTCACGTATCAACGATGCACAATGTAAACTATTAGTTACTGCTAATGAAGTTTTTCGTGGTACAAAATCCATTAATCTTAAAGCAATTTGTGATGAAGCTCTTAAAGATTGTTCTTCTGTACAAACATGTATCGTTTATAGAAGAGCAATAGAACCAACTTCTATGGTTGGAGGGCGAGATAAATTTTGGATTGATGAAATGTATAAAGTCGATGATAATTGCCCAGCAGAAGAAATGGATGCAGAGGATCCTTTATTTATTCTTTATACTTCTGGATCTACAGGTAAACCCAAAGGAATGGTACATACTTGTGGTGGATATATGGTACAAACAGCCTATTCTTTTACCAATATTTTTCAAATGAAATCTCATGATATCTATTGGTGTACAGCAGATATTGGTTGGATTACAGGACATAGTTATATTGTTTATGGACCATTGGCTTGTGGTGTAACAACAGTAATGTTTGAAGGTATTCCTAGTTACCCAGATTTTGGAAGATTTTGGGAAATTGTAGAAAAATTACGTGTTACACATTTTTATACAGCCCCAACTGCTATTCGTTCTCTTGCTCGTGAGTCATTAGACTATGTAGAAAAATACGATTTATCTAGTTTAAAAGTTCTAGGATCGGTTGGTGAACCAATCAACGAGGAAGCATGGCACTGGTTAAATGATTATGTAGGAAAAGGAACTTGTCCTATTGTAGATACATGGTGGCAAACAGAAACAGGATCTATTCTTATTTCTCCTTTGGCAGGAATAACACCACTTCGTCCAACCTTTGCAACATTACCTTTACCAGGAGTTCAGGCGGTATTAATGGATGAAAATGGAAAAGAAGTAGAAGCAATCAATGAAAGATCTGAGGGGCGTTTAGCTGTTAAGTTTCCTTGGCCATCTATGGCACGAACAATCTACGGAGATCACAAGAGATTCATTGAAACATATTTCTCTACATTCCCAGGTTATTATTTTACTGGAGATGGAGGGTATAGAGATGCCATGGATAACTTCAGAATTACAGGGCGTGTAGATGATGTTGTTATTGTTTCTGGTCATAATTTGGGAACAGCACCAATAGAAAATGCAATTAATGAACACGAAGCTGTTGCAGAAAGTGCGGTTGTTGGTTATCCACACGATATTAAAGGAAATGCACTGTATGCATATGTTATTTTACAAGATGGATTTACTAAATCTCCTGAATTAGAAAAAGAGATTAAGAATACAGTTTCAAAATTGATTGGAGCAATTGCTAAACCTGAAAAAATACAATTTGTTACAGGTTTACCTAAGACAAGAAGTGGAAAAATTATGCGTCGTATCCTAAGAAAAATAGCAAGTAATGAAACTGATTTTGGAGATACATCAACATTATTAGATCCAGAAATTGTAGAAACTATTATGAAAGAAAAAGTATAAAACAACTTTTTTAATACAATAAAAAGATAATTCGTACTGAATTTTGGTTTAAATAGCCATTATTCAGTACGAATTTTTTATTTTTGTATACTTTTTTAAAGATATGATAAAAATTTCACCAGTTTTAGAATCGTATTTAGATCATCACACAGAACAAGAACCAGAGATATTGGGGCGTTTACGTGTTGAAACATTTCAGTCTACAACACAACCTCACATGATTTCCGGAGAATATCAAGGAAGATTATTAAGTATTTTGTCTAAGATTCTAGCACCAAAAACTATTTTAGAATTAGGAACTTTTACAGGATATGCTACATTGTGTTTAGCTGAAGGTCTTTCAGAAGATGGAAAAATAATTACGATTGATAAAAATGATGAATTAGAATATTTATGTCGTAAATATTTTGATGAATCAGAATTTTCATCAAAAATAGATTTTAGAGTTAATGATGCTAAAATAGAACTAGAAACAATTCAAGATAACACAATCGATTTAGCATTTATAGATGCTGATAAAGAAAGCTATCCCTATTATTTCGAAAAAGTATTGCAACTTTTAAGACCTGGTGGAGCTATGCTTGTAGATAATGTTTTGTGGTATGGAAAAGTAATGTTAGAGGAAGAAGATAAAAAAGATCCTTCAACACAAATACTGAAAGATTTTAATGAAATGATAACCCAAGATAATCGAGTAGAATCTATCATTCTTCCTATTAGAGATGGAATTACTTTAATCCGAAAAAAATGAGCATGAAATACGCAATTTGTCAAGTTAGTGTAGCCCCTTTGCGTTCCGAAGCAAGAGATTCTTCGGAAATGGTAAGTCAGATTCTATTCGGAGAAAAATTAATGATTACCGAAGAATTAGAAAAATGGACAAAAGTTCAGCTTGCTTTCGATAATTACGAAGGTTGGGTAGATCCTAAACAAATTGTTGAGGTTTCAGAAGAAGAATATAATCGTAATATTGCAGAAAAATTTGCAATCAATCCATACAATCATGCATTGGAAAATAATTTACCAATGACATTAACAATTGGAGCAGAAGTACGTTCATTATACGAAAGTAAAATAAAAATAGGACCAAAATGCTTTGAGTATTTTGGTGTATATACATCAGGTAAAAAATCAAAAGATCAATTGGTAGAAATAGCCAAAGCTTATCTTAACGTACCTTATTTATGGGGAGGTAAATCTTCATTTGGTATCGATTGTTCAGGCCTTACACAACAAGTATATAAAATAGGAGGTTATACAATACCCAGAGATGCTTACCAACAAGCAGAAATGGGAGAAGTACTTAGTTTTGTAGAAGAAGCAGAACCAGGAGATTTAGCTTTTTTTGACAATGCCGAAGGTAGAATAATTCACGTTGGAATTATGTGTGGAAATGGTAAAATTTTACACGCACATGGTAAAGTTCGCATAGATCCTATTGACTCAAATGGAATATTTAATACCGATTCTCAAAAATACTCTCATAAATTAAGATGCATTCGTAAATTAATTTAATACAATATTTTTTATTTGGGCAAACCCTTCGGGGCAGGCTTTCTTGTTCCCAATCTTTTTTGATTGGTAATAGCATTTCCACTTGCATCGAATTAGTAAAGGATTTCCACTTCAATCCTTTTTGCAAGAAGCATTTTTAATTAGTAGCTAATTTTATTTAAAAGTAATTGAAATAATGAAATATTGAGGAATTTTGAATTCTTTACCAAGTTTTTCAGGTTGAATAGTAGATTGAGCAACTTCACAATATGAACCAGTTCCATCCTCATGAATCGTTGGAGTTATTATAGCTAAAACAGCATTTTTTTTACCAATTTCTAAATCTAATTGTTTTTTATTTCCAAAAAAATCTTTAAGTGCATATGTATCAGAATTATTAGTTAAATTAAAATAAGATTTTTTACTTCCAAATTTTTTGCCTCTAATAAAAATTTTTAATTTATTTTCATTTAATTTAAAAAAGAATTTCAATGATTCTTCATTAGAGTTAATTTTAAATATATCAGCTTCATTTCCATCAAATAGAATAGATGAATTTTTAAGATTTCCATCTATATATTCTTCAATACTTATTTGATAAAACTTATTTTTAAGGTTTATTCCTTCAAAGTTTAATTGTTCAATGTAAATGTTTTCAAAATCAATTAAATCTTGAATGTCATTGTTTGTACTGCCGTAATTATTAGTCATTTTAATTGTGTTTTGTGAGAATACAACATTTGACATGATTATGGTAAGAGTAAAAAGTATATATTTTAATTTCATATTTGTTTTAGTGTTAGTTTTGTATTTATTAAATAAGATGTATATGTGATTGTTTTATATTTTATAATTTATAACCACTAATTCCTGTTGCACAACCAAAGAAATAAGTATCTAATTTTACATTTAAATTATTTTTTCTAAATATTTCGATGATTTTGTCACAGGTTTCAAAATTTTTGGTGTAAATCCATAACATCTTATAGTCATTAGGATTTCCAAGAAATAGTTTACCTAATATAGGAATTATTTTACTAAGATAGAATTGATAACAAATAAAAAGTAATTTATTTTTTGGTTTAGAAACTTCTACAAAACTGAATTTTCCGTTTGGTTTAAGTATTCTATTTATTTCTTTTGCTAGAATTTCTAATTGTTCGTTATTAAAGGTTTTTAGACCATAGGCACATGAAATTATATCGAAATGATTAGATTCTAATTGATTTTGAAGTATATTTTCACATAATAAATTTAGTTTTTTATCGAATATTTTATCTGCTTTTAATTTTGATTGATTAACCATTTCAGTTGAAAAATCTAATGCATAGAAATTGGAATTAGGGAATTTTCTTTTAAATATTTCCAATTTTCACCTAATCCAGATAATAAATCAATTATGTTTAATTTTTTATTAGATCGTCCTAGTTTGCTTAAAAATTGTTTTCTCCAACAAATAGAAAAACCAAAAGAAGTTATATAGTTCATATTTTCGTAAGAACTAGACATTTTATCGAATAAGTTTTTTACGAATTCTGGTTCATAAATATTTTTCATTATTTTTCTATCGTTTTATTAATTAAATCAATTAATAAAGGGAATTTATAAAAACCATCTCTATCAATAAAATGTTTTCCTTCTTTAAGTAAAATAAATTTAGCATCAATTTTTTCTGCCAAGTATTCTGAACAGCTATATGGAATAATATCATCGTCGATAGCAGATATTACGAACCTATTTTTTACATTATTATTTACTTTTGAATAATCTATAGTTTTCTCCATGAAGCCAGATAGTTTCTGAATAGGAGTTTTTTCTACAAATCCAGAGACAAGAAATAATGAATTTACATTTTCATAATTTTTTTCTTCTAGGAAGTTTAATAAAGTAACACATCCTAAACTATGACCAATAAAAATTGAATTTGAATGAATAGTATCTATTTTCTTTTTAAGAAATTCTATCCATTCTTCAAAAATTGGTGCTTGAGAATTAGGCATATCAAAAATATGAACTTTAATATTTTCTGATTCAAGATTTTCTTTTATATCAGGAAACCAATTTGCATTAGAGTTTGCTGTATATCCATGTATGATGTATATATTAATTGTACTCATATTGTGTGAAAATTATAATAGTATTCTATCTTATTTTAAAACTTCAGGATTTGCAATATTTGTGGGAGTATTATTGATGTAATTAATGACGTTTTCAAACGCTTTTTCAAAATATAATTCATATCCATCTTTTTCGACATAACCAATATGGGGAGTACAGATTACATTATCCATTTTTAATAAATCGTAGTTGGTATCATAAATAGGTTCATTTTCGTAGACATCAACACCAACAGAAATATTTTTTCCAGTTTTTAAAGTGTTTATTAAAGCATTTTTTTCTAAAAGTTCAGCTCTAGAAGTATTTATAAACACTGCGTTTTCTCTCATATTCATTAAGTCATTTTCTTTTACTATTCCAATAGTAGTTTCATTAAGTCGGATATGAAGTGTTATAATATCAGCATTCTTGAAAAAATAATCTTTAGTTTCAGCTTTGTAAAAACCATCTTCTACTGCAGCATTTCTTGAATTTTCGCTACCCCAAACTAATACATCTGCTCCAAAAACTTTAGCATATTGAGCAATTTTTTTTCCTATTTTTCCATAGCTCCAAATACCAATTGTTTTTCCATAAATTGAATCTCCTATATTTATTTGCCATTTTCCTTTTTTCATTCCTTCTATTGCTTGTGGAATTTTTCGAGTTGCGTTCATTATTAAAGCCCAAGTAAGTTCTGCTGGAGCAACAGGTGAACCTATTCCTTCTGCTACAGCGACATTATACTTTGTACAGGCTTTTAAATCGAGATGATTTGATATTTTACCAGTTTGACTAATTAATTTTAGATGAGGTAATAAATTTAATAATTCATCATTAATAATTGTTCTTTCTCGTGTAAGTATTTCTGTATCCTTTATTAATGAAGCAAGTATTTCAGGATTTTTTTCTGTAGTATGTAAAATGGTTACATCTAAATTTTCTAACGTTTTGAAGCATTTTAGTTGATTGATTACATGTTGGTAATCATCTAATATCGTAATTTTCATGTGTATTATTTTTTAGGATAGAGTAAATTTAGTTTTAATAGAATTATTTATTAATAGATATTGTTGAAACTATTTTGCAATGATCACATTTATAATCATAAAAATTATTTGATTTTTTTTCTAATGACCATTTTTTATTACAACTCGGGCAATCACTAGATGTTTTGTTATAATTATATAGATAATAATATGTAGGAATAGATGTTATTTTCTCAATCTTTTTACAAATTCCTAACCCTTGTTTTGATAACTGAGAGTCTATTTTCTGCATTTGATTTATAGACCAACGTTCTCCAACTTCACAATTCATCTGTAAATTATCACAAGATTTATAATTTGTTTCCCAACTTAAAATTGGAATATAACCATAATCTTCGTAAATAGGAATGTGGTATAATGGAATTGATTTATAACAATTTCCACATCTTAAAGGAGATTCTATGGTCAAATAATCTGTATATAGAATATAAAAATCTCTTTTTTTACATGTACAAGGAGTGCTATAATTTTTATAAGATTTACCAGCAATTTTAAATTTTAATGAAGAATTACATAAATTTTGAATTTTTTCAATTTGATTATTTATATAAACATTATTGTAGATGATATCTAAAGATTTTTTTTCAAGAGTATATGGTAAACAGTAAATTTTATTATTCTCTATATATTGTGATTCAATATTGCCCTGTGTTTGTCCATTTCCTCGATAAAAAGACATAAGTAAACCAAATTCATCAATAATTTCATTTACATTTATTATAGATTTTACTTCAATAGATATTTCATGGATATACATAATGTTAGTTTAAAAAGTAATGTGAAGTTAATATAATTCCATATATCCAAAAATTATATAGAATTGTATATACAAATGCATAAAAAACACTCAATATTAAATTATTATGAGTTTTAGTAGAATTTTTAAAAACTAATCTTAGAGCTCGAAAGAAAATCCAGTATAACATAGCTGTAAATATTAAAATCATTATCCATAATACAGCTCCTAAAAAAGTTATTAAAAAAATTAATACTACAGAAATAATAAACCATAAAATAAGTCCTAAAATAAGTCCACCAATACCTTCTCCTACATCAGGTATATGATTGGATGATAGATCTATTCCAGAAATATCAGGTATGTTATTCTTGTTTATTTTATCTGTTATTTTACCTAGATTATCTTTTAATTTTGTACCATTGTAGAGATTGATACTTAAGAATAAAAAAAAGGATATTGAAAGTAATGAAGTAGAAAGTAATGAATTTTCAAATAATGTTCTTTGTTTACCAATTCCTAATAACCAAATTCCTAAAATTGTTAAAATAGTAACTATAATAGAAATAATAAAGATATTTTTTGTAGTTAAGTACTTTTTAGACGGACTATTTTTAATCACCTTATGTTAAATATTTTTAATAAATAAATATAAATTTTTATAAATTTAAGTGTTTTATTTTTTCAATATCTTCAAAATTTGTATCAAAAACTATTTTTTTAGATATGTTAATAGGACTGTCTATTGCATATATAGTATTGTTTTCGAATGAGTAAAAATGTAGAACACGAAACTCTTTTTTATAAATTGTAATTGGAAAATTCTTAATATTTACTATTACTATTTTTTGATTTCTATTTTTTGTCCAAATAGGGAATGCAACTTTATCATTTGTTTTATTCCAAATTATAGGTCCAGCTGCCCAATTATCTAGTTTTACTTTTTTTTAATGAATTAATAAATGACATTCTCCTCCAATAGGAGCACCCATTGCAATTTCATTAAGATTATAAAATTCAATTTTATATTCTTGGTTAGGAGAGAACATTTCTTTGTCTGTATTCGAAAATTCCCATTGATTAGGATAATTGTTATTCATATATTTTTGCTCCTTTTAGAATATCGGCAAATGTGCTCCAATTTGCATCGTCAGCATTTATATTTAATTTCATATTGTCATAATAACCTTGTATATCTTCTGAATAAGAGGATATAGCATCTAGAAAATTATCAATAGTTTTATTTTCCCATTCATTAGGGTTGTCTAAAAAATCTTGTCTTAATAATTCAATAAATTTTATAAATGATTGTCTATTTGTAACATCAAAATTGTTTATTTCTTTTTTATTATTCATTTTTATTTAGTTTTATTCCAATTCGTTCCAATTCCAGAACATATAATGTCCTTCTCGTTCTTCAACTTTAAATCTCTTTTTGCATTTACAACATTCTACTAAATAATAATCAACCCATTTTTTATTAATATAACACGTTGTTATGAAAATAATATTTTCTTTTTCGACTTCTTTTTTAGGATTAAATCCATCATATTTTATTTCTTTTTTTAAAAGAGAATTTGATAAATGAAATTTTTCTATATATAAAAAACATGAACAATTTTCTTTATTTTTATGAAATTCTATTATTTTAATTGCAAAGTCGACAAATCGTTGGTTTGGCGCAAAAAAACCACCCATTTCTAATTTATTTGTTTTTTCTATTATGGTAGAAAGATGAGGAATGAAGTATTTTATAAACTCTTTGTTATGACTGTATTTTATGATTTCACATGCAGATTGCCACACTTTGTTACAATCTCTAGAAGTAATATAGTTGAATAATTCTTCTTGTTTCATAATATAAACGTACTAAATTATAAAAATAATAATTTTGAATTCAGTATGTATCATATTTTTAACTTAGTTTTGTAGAACAATAATCTTATTAAAATATGACTGTTTTAAGAGCATTTAATCAACATATTGTTCCTTAAGGGAAAAATTATGTTTACTTAAAAATTAATTTATCTGTATTCTTTCTTCTGAATATGGACAATGCTTTTATTAACTTAATATATCATATTTTTAAATGAAAAAATCATTTTTATTATTACATATTTCTGTATTCTTAGCTAGTATTACAGGGATATTTGGAAAATTAATATCCCTAAATGAAGTTCTAATAACTTTTTATAGAATGTTATTGGCTGGAATACTATTTATAATCATTAGTGTTTTTATTGATAAAACAGAAAAAAAATACACAATCTTGGAATATCTAAAAATAGCTAATGTAGGTTTTTTATTAGGTCTACATTGGATTTTCTTCTATGGAAGTATAAAATATTCGAATATTTCGGTTGGTGTTGTATGTTTTTGTTTAGCGGGATTTTTTACTGCTATTATAGAGCCATTTATAAATAATAAAAAACATTCTATAATAGAAATTTTGTTAAGCTGCTTAACATTAGTTGGAATTGCCCTCATATTTAGTTTTGATACAAAATATAGATTAGGAATTATTTTAGGAGTAATATCTTCATTATTTGTAGCAATTTATACTATATTGAATGAGGGATTAGTAAAAAAGTATGAGACAAAAGAGTTAACAAAAGTAGAAATGTTAGGAGGTACTATAGGAATAGTAATTTTATTGCCTATTCTATTGAAATTTTATTCAATAGGAACCTTTATTCCAACTATTAAGGATTTAATTTATTTGTTAATTTTATCTGGAATTTGTACTGTATTATTATATTGGATATTGAATATTGCAATGAAAAAAATATCTGCATTTACAGTTAATTTAAGTTTTAATTTAGAACCTATTTATTCTATTATAATCGCGGTACTATTTTTTAATGAATATAAAGAGCTTAATTTAAGTTTTTTTATAGGCTTATCTCTTATTATACTATCATTAATCTTACAAATGTTTAGAATATTTAAAATTAAATAAATTTTAGAGCGTTCAGTTAATCTTGAACGCTCTTTTATTATTCAATATCTTTTAAAACTCTGATTGCATTATCATTTTTTGGATTTAATTGTAATGATTTTTTATAATTTTTATGAGCTTCTTTTTTATGATTAAGTTTTAATAATAATTCACCATAGCTATCATAGGTATTCCAAGCTTGAGAATATAATTGAGTATTAAGTTTAAAAATTTCTAAAGCCTCATTATTTTTATTTTCACTTATTAGTTGATAACCAAAATTATTAATTTCATCTTCACTTACATTATATAAAGAATTTATCCCTTTTGTATGTTCAGATTTTATAATTGGAATGATTTGTTTAAAAGGTTTATTTTTTATTAATTCATCCAGAGAAAGAAGGTTCATTTTTCTTTCATTTTCGATTTGCTCTTCTAAAGTTTCAACATTATAATATTTTCTTTCTTCATCTGTAATTTTAGAAGGATCTATAGTATATAACTTCCATTTTCCTTCTGTCTTATCATTTTTTACATATTGTGTGCCATATATTTGAGGTTTATCTCTTCTCATTAAATCTCTATCTATTGCAGCTGCTAATAACCATTTGTTTATTGTAGAATCTAAATTTATAGCTTTTTTCATATGTTCTACAGCCATCTTTGAAGCAATAGTGTCATTTCCATGCTGAAAAATCATTGCAGAATTATAATAATCTTTACCTGTTTTTATTTCTCCTGCGTCAATCATCTCAAAAACTCTTTTTTCTCTTTCTTTATCTTTTTTAGAAAGTATAGTCCAATCAATATTTTTGACCATTCTTGCACTTTGATCGTCGTCATACATTTTTTGTAGTTCAGGATTATTTTGCGCTAGAATATAATTTGATAGTAAGAATAATAATGTTGTGAAATAAATATTTTTCATAATTTAATTTTTACATTAATTATAGATTCAATATAAATATAATGGATTTATATTTTATTTTTCAATAATATATATCCATTAATTTTTGTATGATTTTCTAATTCTATTGAATACCAATAACTGTCTGAAGGTAATGTGAAACCATTTAGTTTACCATTCCAAATGAATTCATTATCAAATTTTTTATCGATTATAATTTTTCCAAATCGATCATAAATTTGAATAGTATTATTTTTAAGTCCTAGGAGTTTTACTTTCCACGTGTCATTTATTCCATCGCCGTTCGGAGAAATAAAATTAGATAATTTATAGATTGTAAATTCTTTCTTTATTGGGATACAGTTTTCTAATGAACGAATATAAACAGTATAATTTCCATTCTTTAAATCATTGAATATATTTGAAGTTTGCCAATTAATTTTATCCAAAGAGAAAGAATAGGGAGGAGTTCCTCCTGTAACTTCAATAATAATTTTATCATCTTGTTGAATAATTGATTTTATAACTGGTATTTCAAATTCAGAAACATGAATAGAATGTTTATAAAAACAACCATTTTCTGATGTTAACTCAACCCAATAATCACCAGCACCAACTTCTATACTCGAAGTTGTTTCATTTGTATTCCATAAATAGTTGCGATAATGATTACCTGCATCTAATTTTACTTTAGATGAAGGACAAATTTGTATATCTTTTAATAATTCAGATTTTTCAGGATTTGTTTTATTAAGTGTTAATTTAGCTATTGATGGACAATATTTTGAATGATAAAATCGGATGTAAAATGATTGTGTATCATTAATTTTCTGTTGATTTAAAATTTTATTTTTGTTATTTAATGCATCTTCTCTGTTAAAAAAATAGTTAACTTCTAATGATGAGTCATCTGTATAATTAGAAAGATAATCATTTAGATTGATGATTTGGAAATCTTCAAAATTATTATTGCAAAAATTAGTAGAATATTCATCTATAAACAGATGTAATTCTTTACTGAATTTAAAATTAAGTTCTTCTATTAAAGGATTACAATCAAGGTTTAAATTTTCAATTCTGATATAAATACTTTTATTTTTTATTACTGTGTAGTGATGAGGTAGTGTATTCTCATTTCCTAATTTTGCATCCTGTTTATCATTGTAATATTTTACAACAAATAATTCGTGATTAAGTAAAATTTGTTTTGTGATGTCATCTAGATTCACAGTAGTTTCGGTTCCACAAAAAATTGTAGTTAATTGAGATAAATCCAATTGTGGTTCGGGATAAAAATCCAACTTAATTTCTGCAATCTGTTTACAATTACGCTCATTTTTAATTAAAACATAAATAATTTTATCTTTTTTAGATTCATATTTACTACTATTTTTTATTTCGTTGATTCCTCTCTCTGCATCTTCTTTAGTTTCATAATATTGTTTTGAATTATATTCTTCTTCTGTTACTCTTGCTTTCGTTAAATCAAATATTCCAATATTATTATTATTATTATTATTATTATTACAACTATATATTGTGGTGTTTTCGGCTTTTATATCTTCTATATTTATTGTAGCTGTAACAAATTCACAAGTCGATTGATTTTCATCACAAAATAGATATTGAAATTGATCTTTTTCCTTTGAATCTGAAATTCTAAAATATATTATTTTTCCTGTTTTAGTATCAATTTTAATTGTACCATATTTTGGTTCAGTAATTATTTTTATGCTTGATATATCAACTTTAAATTCTTTTTTAGAAAATGCTGGAGCTATAATAATTTCATTGTTTGAGCATTCTTTTATCTCTAACTCAGTTTTAGTTAAACATTCTTCGATATGAATAATTTCTGAAGAAATAGAATTGCATGTCGAAATTTTAACTTCGACACTATAATCACCTTCTTCTTTAGGTACATAAGTATTTTGTATAGCTCCATTTATAGGAAATCCATTCAAAAACCATTGGTAACTTTCGAAAATAGTTGGAGTGACTATTAATGTTGTATTTGGGTAACAACCTTCTTTTACAATTGTAGGTTTAGTAGGCAAACCTGCAAAAAATCCACCGTATCCGGCAGCATCAATTCCCGCAGTTATTCCAGCCATAACAGATTTATCAGATAGAATGGTTACATTTCCTCTTTGATTTGGAATTCCATAAGTTACCCAATTTTCGTTTCCTGTGACAGGATAAGGACCATCAATGTGATTTGGAAGTTGACTATTTACAGTTAAATTGGCATTTTTTTCTGTGATGATATTTAATTTAGTCGGTATATCATCTGTTCCTAATGGACTATTTTGATGATAAATTTTATTTTGGTTGATTAGTCCAATTTCATCAATTGATTTTGGTAAAAAACAACTGATCGGAGGAACAAAATTCATTCCTCCACTTGCAATTGGACTTGTGGAACTACCAGCAAGCAATTGATAAACATATACATTTTCGTTTGTTTTTATGTACATATTATAATGCTCATTTCCTTGATTGATATAATTATTATCAGGAACAATATAATATTCTCCTTCATTTAAATTGATAATTGAATTTGAACGATGATTAAGAAAAATAGATGTATTGTTTTTAGTAGCAACAATAATAGCTCCTTCAACTTTTTTACCAATATCACCATTTCCTTTTACGAGGATAAATTCTTTTCCTAAATGCTCAATAGGTACATTTTGATCCATTAAAATATCAGAAGTTGTTCTGTAATCACCAGCATATTGCCCATTAAAATTTCCGTTTGTAACAGAAATAGGATGATTTGAAGTAATTTTAGCTCCAATAAAATGTCCATTTTTATTTTTAGGATTTCCTTTTCCTTCAATAATATAAGATTCACCTTTATTGAGTTTGAATTGAAATTCTTTTCGAGAAATTCCGTCAGAAAAATCTAATTCAGGATTAAAATTTGTAATGTTTACCGTTGTATTATCTTCTGTAGCCAATATACTTGTTGTAAAATTTAATAAAGTATTGATGGTAGAAATAGGAGCCATAACGGTATAAAATGTAGTACCAATTCCAGCTTTTCCTTTTGAAGTTATAAATTCAGCATGATTATACGTCGAAAAACGAAGGTTAGCAAAAAAAGCATATTTTCCTTCTACATATAATCCCAGTTTTGTAGGTTTAAATAATTTATCGCTTATGTTTTTTTTAGAATTTGTAGTTATAATAAATTCTCTAGGAATATCAAATACGCTAGGATTCCCTTTACTTATTTTTACTTTCCCAATTACATTGTTATTGTTATAAATTGTTACTTCAAATGCAGTTGTTTGATTGGTTGAAAGATAAATTTGCTGAACATTTCTATAGTTTCCAACAGCATCAACCATTGGTGCAAACCAATGTTTTGTATCTAATTGTGCAGATATAGGAAATAAATATAAAAAGAATAGGAGAGTAAGTAGACGTTTTTTCATTTAATATTTGATTGGGTAGGTATTTTTTTACTAATCAAATATTTATCCAAAATTTATTTAATTTATTTTTAAGTGTTTAAAAATGAATATTTTAATTAATCGCAATCTATATGTAATCGATGTTGATTGCATTGAACACATTGAAATAAATAACCAACCAAATGACTATCTTTTGATAAATGATTTTTTATTAATTCAAGATCATAACCACTTTCTTCTATATCATCAATAACCTCATCAATGTATGGCTCGATCATTTTAGAATCTGCATAACCAATAAATGCACATGGTTCATTACAATGAGTTAACCAAACTTCTTGTTGCCAAGAATTATAACTCGGTGTTTTAGTTGTAACTTCTAATAAGTCTTCTTTTGAAATAGTATTATTTTTTTCTTCGCTTGGATCTGGAGAAATACCTTCTATTCCACAATAATCATTAAATTCTCCATCATACTTTTTAGATGCACTCCCATCTCCTATACACCAAGGACATATATATTCAGGATCATCAATACTATAAAAAGAACTTTCATATTTTAAATTTCTTTTCTCATCACATACAGAACATATTCCTTATACAGATTTAAAAATATCAATTTTATATGCATTAGGACTGTATTTAAATTTTGGTAATTCCATTGTTTGATTTTTTATAAATTAAAATACATTATCTATAGCCATAGATTATAAATGTTTTATTTTCTTCTTCAAAAAAGATGTTTAATTTTTTGAGAATTTCTCTAAGTTTATCAGTTTCATCAATTAATTTAGGATTAATTAATTGTCCTCTATATTCAGAATAACAAGCTCTAACTTTTATATATTCAATAGAATAAAATATAGACATACCTTCTTCATAAAAGGGAGACCAATCACCAAACCATCTAGGGTAATCTTCAATTTTTATATTTTCTTCGTTTTCATCTTCTGTAACTAATTTTTCTACATAAGGAGGAGGAAAAGATAGTTTAGTAAACTCACGTTGTAATTCTAACCATTTAGTATCATTCATAATAGAAGACAATCCTTTTTCTAAAATTATTTGATCTATTTTTTTCTTATAGATTAAATATTTAGGATTGTTTTCAATTAAGTATTTGTATTTTTCTCTTATTGTCATTTTAAAAAATAAAAAAAATCATCTTAATTAAATATGATGATTTTTTTAGTATCAATAATTTTACCATTCATTGATATTTTTTGATTTATCAACTATTTGATTTATTAGTGAATTGAAGTAGTCATTTAAACCTTTATCAGCTCCTTCAGCGACCAGTTTACCACTTTTATTATAAATACCACGTTTAGTATCATTATCTTTCATTAATCGCAGGTATATCCAACCAACATTATCGTACCATTTTCTACATTCAAAAGAAGGACTATTTATACGTATTTTGTCATCTTTAAAAAGGATAGAAAGAGAATATGAAATGTCATATTTGATAGTAGATTTACCAATTTGTAAATAATTTAGTTTTTCTTTTACGTCTAACTTTTTTTCTTCATATCCTTTTATTGTAATACTTTGCCCATCAACAACACTAAGAACTTCTTTTGGATCTGTGTAAATTGTATTTACAGCATTTAATACTTTTTTATAAATATCTATTTGTTTCTCTCCAGGAAAATCAATCACAACATAATCTTTATTTTCTTTTGAAATAAATCCATTTTGTGTTAATGAAAAATATTGTCCAAAACTTAATTGATTTAGAAATAGAACGATAATTATTAATATTTTTTTCATGATATTATCTTTTTTATTAACAGAATTGCATTTTCGAATAGAAAACGATGATTTTATTAACTAAATAATATTAATTTATTGGAATTAATATCAAAGTGGAATAAATTATTCAAAGAAAAATTTTTATTAGATTTATCTTTTTTACGATTCTTTATTTTCTTATTGTTTTTAATTTTAAAAGAAAATGGATCAGTACAAGGATCAACTTCTAAAGATAATTCATTTGCAACATTATAAGCTAATCCATCAGTTTTTATAAGATGTAAATAGGCTAAATCAACACCTTCAGAGAAAGGTTTATTAGCTGTAGAATTAAAACCATCTATTTTTATGTAATATAAATCTTCATTTTTATTGCTACTTTCCCATTTCTCAATTTTTACTTTTTGAATATCAATTTGTTCTTTAGGAGAGTTATCACAACATCCACAATATGAAATTACTTGAGATTGTTGATCTAATAAATTTTTAGCTTCAACAGCTTGTTGATAGTTTAGAACATACCATTGATCAGCATAAGCCTGAAGTGAGATAAACAATAAACTGAATAATAATATTTTTTTCATTTTTTGTAGTTTTATTAATTATTTTATTTAAACTAAAATAATTCAAAGTTTTTAAATAAACAATATTGTACTTAATGTGTTTTAAATAAAAGTAAATGAGTTGATTATAATTTATTAATTATTTATCTCTTTTGCTATTGTAAAAAGTTGTCTTGTAGTTTTAAGATTTCTTGTCGTTGAAGAAACTTTTAAAATTTTTTCTAAATAATTATTGGTTAATTTAGTTTTTCCATAACCATCAGGACAATATAGATAAATAGTTTTGTTTATGATTTTTATTTCTTCGTTTAGTGCTTTTTTATTATTAATTTCTTTTTCATAGGAAATAGTAGGTAAATCTTTTAAAAAAGTAAAATGAACGAACTTTTCATCTGAATTATTAGAAAAAGGATTTTTATTTAAAGATTGTTCTAATTCATCTATTGTTAATATGATAACAGGAACATTAAACCCAAATTTATTGAGAATTTTATTGAATATTAATTGTTCAAGTTTTTTTAAATTAGTTTCATTTGAATTGAAAATAATATTTCCAGATTGTATATAAGTTGTAACATTATAAAAACTAGATTCTTCAAATAATTTTCTCAAAGCATCCATTTTTATACTATTTTTTCCACTAACATTTATACCTCGCAATAATGAAATATATGTAATCATAGTATTAGACTTTTATAAAAAATTAAAAACCTTCTTCAAAGAAGAAAAAGGTTCTTAATAGTTATTTTTAATTGATATGATGTTGTTATTGTAAATATCATCTAATCCGAATAAATATTTATCATTAATCTTTAGTGTTGGTTGTATGATATTTTTCCCAATTCCTTGATTAATACATTTAGCTACAAATTCTGTACAATACATTTCAGAATCATCATTTGTATCAAAATTTAAGTCGAATTTAGTATGTTTATTAAGGTAATAATTTGATTTGGATATAATTTGATTTTTTTCCACTTGGCTAATATTCATCTTGAAAAAAGAATATGTTTGAATACCTTCTAAAAAAACGTCTATTGATTCTTTCTTAATTCCTCCAACTCCAGTAAATTCGCTTGCTTCAGAATGTATTACGTATGGTATATTTTTTTCTAAAACAATAATTCCTATATGGGAATATATTTTATCTTTTGAAGCATATTTTTTAAAAAAATCAGAAAAATACCCATTACCTAAACGACAAACTAAATCACCATTTTCTAAAAAATAATATTTATTAAATTTAGCAAGTGATTCTATTTTTTTAGGTTTAAAATCAGAATGAATAAAACTAAATATAAAAATATAGAATAATAAAAATTTTATTTTTTTGATTCCATATTTACCAACCATTTACCATCTATTTTCACTAACTCAATATCTTTTTTTTGTCCATTTGGAGTTTTATATGTAACCCAAGCTTTATTATCTACAATTGAATCTTTAACGCTTTCAAATTTAAAATTAGGATCAACAGGAAGAGCTCCAAAACCACCTGCAAAATCTAATAATTTACCAGTAGATTGAGTTGCATATTTTTTTGCTTCGTCAACTTTTCCTTTCGCTAAATTTTCAGTAAAATTTTTTGCTGCACTTTCAGGACCTTTAGAACAAGATATAATGAATGTTGATGCAATTGCTAGAAGTAATAATTTTTTCATTTTTAATATAATTTAAGTTGATTGTATAATACAACTAATTTATATTAAACTTTTTATATATCCAATAATATTGCTTTAAAAACAATACAGTATTAGTTTATAGATTGTTTCATTAAAAATAAAAATAATCAAATAGGAAATAAAGTCTTATTTTCGAAAAAAAATAGAAAAACAATGATAGAAATATTAAACAAATCAGATTTACAATTTTCTGAAGTTTTACAATACATAGAAGATAATTATAATTATACTGCATCTGCATTTACAAACGGTAATCAAGAAAATGTACAAGATCAAAACCAAGGAAGTGCAAAAGTTTTTGCTTTCGCACAATTAAATAATTTATCGCAAGAAGATACTTTGAAATTGTTTGCAGAACATTATAAATCTGTTTTAGAAAATCCAGAAGGAACAGACCATAATAACATAAGACAATTTATGCAAAACGGATGGGATGGAGTAAAATTTGAAAATACAGTTCTTATCAAAAAATAAAAAAAGCCTTACAATTGTAAGGCTTTTTTTTATGTTATCAACAGATTTTATCTTTCTAATGTAAAATTTTTAATTACCGTTGGACGATCTTTTTCATTGGCAGCTTTCCAAGAAGTTCTATACATCCATTCTGTCATTTTATAAAGTTTTTTAAAGTTTATGTTTTCTGACTCATCTTGTGGAGTATGATATTGGTCGTGAAGAACACTTGTAAAAAAGATTGCAGGAATTCCTTCTTTAGCATAAGGAAGATGATCACTACGGAAATAAAAGTATTCTGAATGATTTGGAGAATCCCAATCCTTAAGATAAGTAAATTTCGTACTTTCATTATTAGCATCTTCTGCCATTTTTACTAATTCTTCCGAATTTTTGTGAGGAGCATTTCCTCCTAATAATGCAGCTTCATTTGTATCATTTCTACCAATCATATCACCGTTTAGTACAGCAACTATATTTTCTTTTGGTACAACAGGATGTGCAGCATGCCATCTAGAACCTAAAAGCCCTCTTTCCTCAGCTCCATGAAAAACAAATAAGATACTTCTTTTAGAAGGTTGTGCTTTATAAGCTCTTGCCATAGCTAGCATAGCAACACAAGTACTTGCATTATCATCAGCACCATTGTATATTGTATCATTTTTAACAGGATGTCTTATTCCATCATGATCTTGATGTCCACTTATCAATACATATTCATTTTTCAATGTAGGGTCAGTACCTTCAATTTTCCCAATAATATTTACAGAAGGATATTTGTAAGATTCTGTAATTAAGTTTAAAGAAATTTTAGGACTATTTTTTACCCAAGCAGCATTTTCTCTTTTTATCCAAAGAACAGGAATATTGTTTGTTATTTTTTCTCTTAAACCTTCACCACCATAAGTTCCTCTAGTCATTTGGTGCCAAACCTCAATCCAGCTTTTTTCAGAAGTGTCATCCGTAATAAATATTATACCTTTTGCACCAAGTTTCACAGCTGTATCGTAGTATTTTGCACGTACAAAGCCAGGATAACGTCTTACAAAAAGAGTCATATCTTTTGATATGTTTTTATCAGATGCATTTACAGCCAAAACTTTTCCTTTTAAATCTAGTTTTGCTAAATCCTCAGGTTCGGAATTACCAGCATAAACAACATCACCATCTATTTGTGCATTTACAGGTTCAGCAACCAAAAAGTCTTTCCAAACTTTTAAAGATTGGTTTCCTAATTTCAGTGTACTTTGTGGAATTACCTGATGACGATACATATCAAAAAACTGAAAATAAGTTCCATTATCTCCAGCTGGTTTCATCCCAGCTTCTTCAGCTTTATTTGCAAGCCACATAGATACTTTTAGTTCATCCAAAGTTCCTGCTTCTCTTCCTAGGAATTGATCAGCCGCAAGCTCATACATATCGGTTTTTAAATCTTTTTCTTTAATAGCAGAAACCAAAGGTTTCTTATACGTCTGTGCATTTGCACCCAACATCATTACACCTAATGCAAGTAATAGATAATGTTTCATTGTTAATTTAATAAATTTTTAGAAAGTAAATGTAGCTAGAAAATAACAGTTTAGAAAGTATTAAAAATCTTACTGTTTTTAGTGTTAAATACAGTTGTTAATTAATTAAAACACGAAAAAAATGGATGTTTTTATTAGGTTTATATAGATTTATTGAAAATTATTAATGATAAAAAATAGATGTTTAAAAAATATATCTTTTAGTTTTGGGCAAATCCTTCGGAACACGCTTTCTGTTACAATCTTTTATAAAAACTGAAACAATTTTTATAAAAGGATTTTCACATCAATCGTTTTTGCAGAATACAAATTGATAATAGAAANNTTTCTATTATCAATTTGTATTTTACTTAAAGAAGAGGATTTTGTTTAACCAATCTCCACAACTGTTCTTTTGTATTATTTAAAGGTTTTAAGACAATATCAGAATTAGTTTCTTCGGATGAAATACTTATATATAAATTGGTTTCTTTTTGTTTTATAAGATAAGTGTTCTCTGCTTGTTTTATAAATTCCCATTCTTGTGAATTATCATCCAATTGTATCTGATTAAGTTTCCCATTTAATTTTGCATCAACCTGAAAAGTTTTCTCTGTATACCTATTCTGAAGTTGATAAGTATTTTCTCCTGTTTCTTTTAAATCCCAAGTCATACATTTCCAACGATAACTATTATATAAAATCAAGCGATTACCATCTTGTTTGCCAGCAGCATAAGGGCGTATGTTTTTTCCAGTTTGAATGTTCTGTATAGCATATCTTTTTCCTTTGTATTGCATACGAGTAAATGATAAAATTGTAATTCCAATCATCACAAAAAGTAGTGAAGCAATAAGTAATTTTATCATAAATATTTTTTTGTTATTTCTATGCAGTAATCCCAAACTTTCTGTTCATTTATTTTCGAATAATATCTATCATCAGGTTTTTGGATATTATTTCTATTTCCAAAAAATTGACCTGTTACATTTTTTACATCAGGAGAAGACGCTAAATAAATACTTGTCATTGCTCCTTTTTCAGGTTTATCCATTACAAGTAATGCCACTTTAAAAATAAGATTAAAAAGAAATCCTTTGTCTGCATCTTGTCCAAAATTAGTTGCAGCAGCACCAGGATGGCATACATTAACAGTAACATTATTAATTCCTCTATCTTTTAAATAAGAAACCATATGTCTAGATATCCAAATAAGATATAATTTAGATAAACCATAAGCTTTATCAGGTTTGTAATCATTTTTCAATTGAAAATCTGAAAAATTAGGTTTCCCACCACGTTTATGCATTGCAGAAGATAGATTTATAATTCTTCCTTCATCACTTTTAGCAAGTAAATCAGCTAAAGACTTCATTAGAATAAAGGGAGCGAATAAATTAAGAGTAATTGTTTTTTCAAAACCTTCTTCAGTTTCTTCTCTATTTTTATTAAAAAATGCTCCAGCATTGTTAATCAAAATATCCAATTTATCATAATTTGTTATTATTTCATTGGACATTTTTACTGTATCTTCAAGTGATAAAAGGTCAGCTACAATAATATCTATATTATTATTTCCTGTAATCTGAATAATTTTATTTCGGACTTTCTCTAATTTATTTTTATTGCGACCATGTATAATAATTTGATGACCTTCTTTTGCTAATTCAGTCGCTGTAATTTTTCCTAATCCTTGTGTAGAACCGGTTATTAAGATTATTTTTTTTGTATTTTTCATTGTTTTATTTATAAATATTTTATGTATAACTTATCTTATAATTCATTAATGATTTAAGACAGAAATGTTTTTAATTAATTTACTCCAACCCACCAATGTTTAAATGTTTGTGTTGTATCATCAAGTTTAACTAATTCACCAATCATAGGTGTTACAAGAGGATAATTTGCTTTGTTAGCAAGCTCTGTTATTTTAATAAGAGGTTCATCCCATGGATGTCTAGATAAAACAAACTTGGATGAATGAACAGGAAATAATTTTTTTGCATTTAAATCTTTAGCAGCTTTTAGAGAGAATTTTGGAGGCATGTGTATTGATGAATACCAATCCTCAGAGTATTGACCATTATCTAAAATTGCTAAATCAAACGAACCATATTTTTTACCTATATCTGCAAAATGATTATTATAACCACTATCTCCACCAATATATATTTTTTGAGAAGGAGAATTTATTGTGTAAGACATCCATAGCGTATTATCATTTATGATAAATTTTCGCCCAGAACCATGTTGTGCTGTGGCTGTTTCAATTGTAAAATTCTTATCAATTTTTATAATTTCATTCCAGTCTTTTTCAATAATTTGTTTATTTTCAAAACCCCAATATTCAAAATTTTCTCCAACACCTAAACCACAAATCACATATTTTATTTTCGATTTTAGAGCCATTATAGTTCTATAATCAAGATGGTCAAAGTGGTCATGAGATATCAAAACATAATCTATATTTGGAAAATCATTTGCAGAATATATCTCTGTACCTTTAAAAGATTTTACACCAAAAGGAAGGGGAGAAGCAGAGCCCATAAGAACAGGATCAACAAGAATTTTTTTTCCATCGATTTGCAGGAAATAAGAAGAATGACCAAACCAAATTAAAAAGTTTTTATTATTAGGTAATTTTTTTAAATCTGTTTTAAAAGAAGGAATTTTATCAGTAGGGAATTTTCTAGGATTATTTCCAAAAAAAGTTCTCCATACTTCTCCAGCCATTGTATAACCTTCTGGTATCATAGAAAATGTTTTCAGATTCCTGAATTTCCCATCTCTATAATTTTGAGATTTTTTAACTTGTTCTAATCTTTTTCCAGTAGGTAACTTACCAAATTGTGGTTGCTGTAAATAAATAATTGTAGCAATACAAATTAGTAGTATTATACCTAAAGTGATTAATATCATTTGTTTAAATATTTTTTTTATTTTCATTATCTCTGTTTTTTTAGAGATTTAAAATTTTGATTAAGCAAATTTAATTTTTAGATTTGCATCTAACAAGTATAAACTATACTTTATACTTAGTTATTATTATGTTAAAATTTTAAATGATATGTTGATAAACGAATTATCAAAAAAAACAGGTGTCCTTATACACACAATACGTTATTATGAGAATTTAGGTTTAATAAAAGGAATATCCAATGATAAAATCAAATCAAATAATTACAAGAATTATGATGACAATGCTGTAGAACGTTTAATGATTATTGTAGATGCAAAAGAGGTAGGGTTTACCTTAGCTGAAATTAGGAATTTATTGGACAGTTGGTACTGTGAAACTTCATCAAAAGAAGAACAAATTGAGATGTTTAATAGTAAAATAGCTGAGATTGATGCGAAAATTAAACAATTCAGACAAATAAAGAAGAGACTAGAAAAGGTTCGTCAAGAGTTAAAAGATGGAGAATGTTAATTTTTTATTTGGGCAAATCCTTCGGAACACGCTTTTTCTTACAATCTTTTATACAAACTGAAATAGTTTTTATAAAAGGATTTTCACGTCAATCGTTTTTGCAGAAAGAATATTTATTTTAGATAATATTATTAAAATAAAAATTAATCTATTTCAACTTATTCAAAAAAAATAATTTAAATTGTAAAGTAAGTTTATATAATACAAAAAGAGTTTTATAAAGTAGATTTCAAATGAAAAATTCCATAAAAGATGTAAAAATAGAATTCAGAAAAACAATCTATCCAATTCAATCGAGTCTTTATGAGTATTTAGAAAAATACAATCGAATGACAAAAATAGAATTGCTTTATGATGATCTTTTACGCTTCAATGACTTTACAAGTATCGAAGATGAAAATGGGAAAGATACGTTATGGTTAAGTGTGTATTATTCTGATCATGAACAAAAAGAGATTAATGAAAACTTAAATAAAATTTATACTATTTTGCATTCGGATGGAGATGAGGAATCATTACCTTTTCTTACTGTAGATAGTATAGAATTTTGCACTTTTGGAAATTCTAAACCTTTCCGAATTAGGATTCGAAATATTCTTAATGATAATTATACCAATTATTATATAAAAAAAGCAGATGCATCGAGAGTTTATGGTTTAGAGTTTGAAGATTTATTATCTATAAATAGAATTAATTATTTAGTTTATAAAGACACGCTAATAGAAGAACATATTTTAGGGATTCCAGGAGATGTTTTTATAGAGAAACATTTACAACATTGTACAGAATTAGGAAAAGCACAAATAGCAAAAGAATTTGTAAAATTTAATGAACGTTGTTTTCTAGGATTATTAGGTGATATGCGTTCTTATAATTATGTGGTAATACCAATACACGATTATAATCAAGTGATTTATAGAATTAGATCGATTGATTTTGATCAGCAATGTTACGAAGGAAATATGAAAATTTATCGACCTCAATATTTTAAAGAAAATAAAAAAATGGTTGAATTGGTAAACGAAAAATTAAAGAAAAATTCGATAGAACAATATCAGCGAGAAACTAGATCGTTATTAACGAAACGATTGATAAAAGGACATAAAAATTTTCAGGATTTAATAGATGTTATGAAACAGGATTTTATAGCTCCACAAGATCATGTAGATCAATTGAAGAATGGGCTGTTAAAATTTACGTACGAACAGCGTTTTAAAAAATGCCAAAATATGGGAGAAATCATGGAGATGGGACTTAATTTTATGATTAAGAATTATAAAAAATAACTTTATCGTATGTAAACAAACTGTCTTATTATTTTTACTGATGAATTTGCAATAGTGATTGACGCGGCATCCTTTTTTTTATTGGTCATTGGGCGAAGTCGAAATTCAATGACCAATCAAAAAAAGATATAGCTGAAAGCACGATGCGAGGCAATTGCCCAAAAAATAAATATAAATTCTAAAAATAATTAAACAATTATCAATGATAAAGTTATTTTTTTGACTAGAATGGTTATTTTCTCTTTTTTAATTGAAATACATTTCCTTCTGGATCTGTTCCGTCACATAACCAATAATTATAATTTTCAAATGTTTTAATTTCTTTCATTTTTATTCCTTTAGAAATTAATTCTTCTCTGGCATCATTTATTGGCATAGTAACTTCAAATACAATTTTTACGTTATTATTCGTTTTATTTGAAGAGATTTTCTCTGCATATTCTTTCCCCATTTTATGTAATCCGATATTTATATTACCAGCATTCAATAAAACCCAAATATCGTCTTCTTCAATTATTTTTAAGTTAAAATTATCTCTGTAAAATATTTTTAGATTTTGAACATCTTTTACATAGAATATGATAGTATCTAATTTTACTTCCATAAATCTGTATTATAATAATTTCTATTTCTCAATCTTTCCTACTCTTAATAAAATAGGAAAATGTATTGCTTTTGTTGTTTCAGTTCCCCAAACTTTTTCAATTTCTATTTGTAATTGTTCAATAGGATTATAATTATTTTGTTTTATAAAATGTTTTACAGCAGACCATGTGTTTAGATAACCAATTAAATGTTCAAGACTCCATAGTTGAACATTTTCAAACTTAGGAGATTCAATTTCATTAAATGGAAAAGGAATTGTTTTATAATCTTCATCAATGTATTTTCTTTCTTTATCCCAGTATTTACCAATTATATTGACATAGAAATCTGAGATTAAATCATCAATTTCTTTGGAAATTTTTAATCTTCCGTAACCGATAACTGCTAGTAAAGCATCTTTTTGAGCTGTTCTTTTGACTTCTGTATAAAATTCATCAAAATTGAACCAATGAATAGCTTGTGCCACAACAATTAAATTGAAGAAATTTTCGTTGAAATTTGTTTTTTCTGCAGCTTGTACAGAATAAAAAATATTATCTGTCTTTGTAGCATTATCTATTTGAGATTGACTAATATCTGTAGCATAAACATTGTTATATGTTTTTGAGAGTATAGATGCAATTTGTCCATTTCCTGTTCCACAATCCCAAGCGTTATTTTTATTTGAAATAATATGATCTAAATAGTTAAATAATTCTTTTGGATAACTTGGTCTATATTTCGCATATTTATCTGATTGTGTTGAAAAATTATCTTTCATAGTTTTATTTTTTTACTTTTTTACTTTTTTACTTTTTTACTTCCATTTATTTACATGTTCTGTATTAGTAGTAAAGTTAGCAGAAAGAGATTTAATTCTATATTGAAGTAATAGTTTTCTTCCTTCAATTGTTCGCGTATAAATTAATTTACATGATCCAACAAATGATTCCCATTGATTTTCGAAATATTCTGCAGAGCGTTTATTTTGTCCCAGAATGTTAGGTACAGAATGATAATCTTTTTGTTTTATGAATTTCAAAAAATTATTTTTACGAATAATAATGTATCTAGGATTTTCTATTGGGTTTATGATTTCTTGTAAAGTATTGATAAATGTGGATTTATCGAATGTCGTACCACCTTCTAAATGACAAAATATAGCTCCGAAATTATCCACAGAAGTACTAATACTTAAGTGAGATCTTTCTGTTTTAATAATTTTTTCTTTGATGAGAGATGTTAAAAGAGCATTTGCAATTTGATGAATATCTTTAGAAATATCTCTGTACTTTAAATATAATCTTAACGTAAAATAAGTTTGTCGTCCATATTTTATAAAACCTATACAACCAAAAACAGCTAGAACAATATATAATTCTTGAAGATTTTTTATTTTTTTTGCATGTTTTAAGATGAGTTCTAAACTTTCGAATCCAAATCCCACAAAAAGAGAAATTAAAGTAGCTATAAGGTTTTTAATCGTATGATTAAAATACATTTTTTTTGTAGATTGATAATCTCTTTTTTCTTGGAATGGAATTTTAATTTCTTCGATTAGATTGACGCCTTGTTTTAATGAATCAGCCCAGTTTTGTTTCAGTTTATCTCTTTCTGATGCAAAAGAAAACATTTTTTCATTTATTTTTTCAATATCTATTTTATTAAAAGAATTTTCGGGAATATTTAATCGTCCAATACCATTTTCTATAGAAATTTCTCCTCTGAGTGAAAGACCAACAAAACTTTTGAAACGTCTTTTTAATAATTCTAAATCGTTTCCGCCATCATTTGTTGTAGGATCAATACATACTAAATGCCATATATTTCCTGCTTTTTTCTCGTTTCCATTTTGTGTTCTTATTGCTCTGCCTCTCATTTGATTCGATAAAACAAAAGAACCTACAAAGCTGGCCAATATTAAAGTATTAATAGCAGGAGCATCCCAACCTTCACCAAGTAATGATTTTGTTCCAATTAGAATTTCAATTTCTCCTTCTTGAAAAATATCTGTTATAATTTGTACAATATCATGTTTTATTTGCTCTGATTGCTGAATTAAAATATAATTATTATCATATGCAACATGGTTATAATTAATTTCTTTAATTCCATATTTTTCGGCTGTTTCTTTAAATGAAGGAAATGCATTTTTGGGAATTATAATAAGAGAACCAGTAAGAACACCGATTTTTTTATGTTCTATATTCTTTCGTCTTAGTTTTTCGAAAATAGGAATAACCCCCATTTTATTTAACTCAAGATTATTTTCCGATTCATTGATAAAATATTCTTTTCGAATATAATCGGAAAGAATAACTAACCTTAAATCTTTACCTAATTGATTGTATTCTAAATCTACAATCTCTTTTATACTATTTAATTTATTGATACTTGAAGTTAAAAGATTTGATATTTTTTTATTATAAAAAAAGTTAATCTTACGATTTTCTATAACACCATGTATTCTTAATTTATTTTCGATTGTTTTTTTATGTTCATCAAATTCAGAGAAATATTCTTTTTCTTTAAATAAATAAAAATCTAAAAGAATTTCCATCCATTCATAATTTATTTGGGGAATTTCTAATTCCTTATCTCCAACAATATCAAGATGAATTTTAGGAATATCAATATTATTTGAGTGGAGAAAAATAAGACAAGCAGAATAGAAAGATAAATTGGTATATATCCAATCTAAATTTTCTGTAGGATTTTTCCAAAGAGAATGTATTTGTAGAGCTTCTATAATGGTTTTATCAACTTTGATTTCTTGAAAAATATTTTCTATATTTTCTCTAAACTCAATGAAAGTTTTATGTTCTTGATTTGTTGGAACACTGAAATGGATATAATCTTGATGTGGACATAAATCTCCTTCTATAATTAGTTCTGGTACTGAAATTTCTGTATCTACAGGTCCATTTAAACTTATATATCGTTCCCATTCATTTACAGAGACATCATAGGGAGGTGTAGCAGTGAGTCCAACAATGATAGGATCTATTTTTTCTTTAACTTTAGTTAATGTTTGCCACCATTCATTTTTTAAATGATGGGCTTCATCGACTACAATTGTTTTTATACTTTGTGATTGTAGTTTTTTTATAATTTCTTTTAAGTTTTTATTTTTCTTTAATTGATTTTTTTCTTCATTTACCCCTTTTTCGTTTTCTTTTAGGTTATTACATGCTGCATGTAAGCCTTGATAGGTAACAACAGTCATAAATTTAGGATTTCTGATATCTTTTGAAATCCAATCTGGAATTTTATTTGTTTGTAGAAAAAGATCACAAAATCTATGAATCCATTGATTACGTATTGCAATGGTAGGAGCTAGAATTAAAGTTGGTTGATTAATCTGTATTGCTACTTCTAATCCCAAAACTGTTTTTCCTGAACCAGGTGGAGCAATAACATGTAAGTGTCTATCAGAAAGATGTGTTTGTAATTCATCAAGAACTCGCTGTTGATATTTTCTCCAAGTATATTTAAATTTTATGTTTTTCGGAAATTCTTTCAATTTTTAGATTATCTAAGTTGTTTAAAAGTACATTAATAAATTGTGTTTTTATTATTTTAGTTAAATTAAAATAAGCTCACTTAAATCAAGTGAGCTTATTAGGTTAATAATAATATACTTATTAATTATTTTTTTAAATTGATTGACTTAAAACATCAAGTCCTATTAAGGCATTTGCAACTTGCTCTGCAGTGAAATTAGGATTTAAATTGCGTAAAGTATCATTTTTATCGTTTGCTTTTTCACCTATTTTTACAAGTTCTTTGTAATCTACTTTGTCAAGGTGCATATCCTTTAATGTTGTAGGCATATTAATTGAACGATAAAATTTAATATACTTTATGATTTCTTCATCTGAACGACCTTCTAAGACCATTTGAGTAAGTGTACCATAAGCAACTTTTTCTCCATGTGACAATTCATGAATTTTTCCAGGAACAGCAGTGAAACCATTGTGAATGGCATGCGCTGCAGCTAAACCTGCATTTTCGAATCCTAATCCTGAAAGTAAAGTATTTGCTTCAATTACAGCTTCTACAGCAGGTGTTACAGTCTTTTTTTCAACAGCTTTGTAAGCACTATATCCGTATTTTAATAATGTTTCTTCACAAGCTTTAGCAATAGCTAAACCTGCTATACTTTGTTGTCCACCAACCATCGATTGTGAATTTGTACGAGCTACAGCCTGCGCTTCTACATATGTTGCTAACCCATCTGCGATACCTGAAGCAAAAAAGCGAACTGGAGCTTGTGCACAAATGTAACTATCTACAAATACTAAGTCAGGATTTTTTTTGTAGAAAAGATAATCTTCAAAAATACCTTTTTCAGAATAAATAACAGACAATCCACTAGAAGGAGCATCTGTAGATGCTACTGTAGGAACTATAATAACAGGTAATTTTAAACTATTAGCAATTGCTTTAGCAGAATCAAGAGTTTTTCCTCCACCAAGACCTATAATCATATCGACTTTTTTGTCTTTTGCGATACCTGAAAGTCTAGAAATTTCTTTTTTTGAAGATTCTCCACCAAATATTTCATAGTGATATGTTACTTTTTCTTTATCTAATGATGAAGAAATATCTTTTTTTACAAGTTTCCAAACTACTTCATCAGCGATTAAAAAAGCTTTTTTACCAAATGGAGCAATATGTTCACCTAATTCTTTAATAATGTGCATCCCTTGGATATATTTACCAGGAGAAGTAAAAATGATTTTGTTCATATTTTTATTTTATAGTTAAGGAAAAAAATCCTTTATTTTGGTTGTAGTAATAATAGATAAAATAATATTAATAGACAATTTTTAAATCATAAACTATTGTTAATCAATTTAAATGTTTTTTATTTTTAATCTATTATTCGTCTTTTATATGAATGTATTTACAAATTTTAATTAGCTCTATTTTGTTCTTTAAAATCAATATTTTTTCTTACTTCTTTTATTTTTTTATTTCCAAAATTATAAGTTAGACTCAATTTTAAACCTCTATAATCATTGTATTGATAAAATTCTGATTTATATCCGTCGTTTAATGAATAACCATCATTTTTTAAAGTTTTAAAGAGATCAGTAATTAGTAGATTTACTTGTAAATTTTTATTAAAGAAGGAACTTTTAATTCCAGGAGAAAATTCTAATTGATCTTTTAATTTTATATTAGAATAAGTGAATGGTAATGAATGCCAGAAGTTTAACATTAAAAACCATGTTTTGTTTTCATTTAATGTGATTGTATTGTAAAATGAATAAGATAATGAATAAATCTTTAGCTTTTCTAATTCAATAATTGTTGGTTTTGTTCTTGTATAAGAACCATTTGCATTAAATGAAGTTTCCCAAATTTTGAAGAATGTATCATAATACCCAAAGTTTAAACCTATTCTATTTTGATTGTATCCATTTCCTATGATGTTACTATATATTCCATTGGATATTCTTGCAATCTGTTATTGTAATATTGTTCTGTTTGTAAATAGCAAGACAAAGGTTTGTATTAGGAAATGTGGTATAAGAAATATTTTGAGATTTATCTGAATTGAAAATAATAAAATACTGAATAATATTTTTTTAGAGCAGGATGTTTAGGTTTTATTATTTCAGTCTTCATTTATTTTCATTTAGTTAGTGAAAATACAATTTATTAAAATATTTTGTATTTATATAAAATAGAATTATAATTCTATTATTTTTGGAAGGACATCTACATCATGATTTGCTATTACTTCTATACAATTAGGTTTTTCACTCATCATTTTTGTCCATTGTAAAGATTCTATAACTTCATTTTTATCAACTTGGACACCAGGAAGAATCATTTGTTCCCAAGATTTTTTAGCGTAACCTGTGTCACTTGCTAAAAGTAAAAATTTTCCATTATTTTGAATAATTATAGATGTTAATCCATGTGTATGACCAGGAGTATTAACAAAAACGATAGATTGATCACCGAATAAATCATAAGATAAATTTTGTGGTCCTAGGTTAGATTTTTCAAATTGATATGTTTCTATGTTTATATTTTCCCACATACTAGGAACATATCGATAAGGCATTTTTATAGCGTCTTCCATTTCTAGATTATTAACTATAATTTTTTTTGCATTTTTTACAAGTTTTAAACCACTTACATGATCAGAATGTAAATGACTAAGAACAAGATAATCTATATCAGTATCTTTATAGCCTAATTGTGCTAATTGTTCATTGATAGCTTGTCCTTCGGGTAAATCTGCTTTATTAATTAACCAATGAATAAATCCCATATGTTTTCTACCTTGGTCTCCAATTCTAACATCTGTATGCCATCCTGTATCTACTAGAATGAGTCCTTTAGGGTGTTCAATTAGATAAGCGGAAACAGGTAACCAAATTTGGTATTTATTACTTCTCAGAATACCTGTATAAGAAATTGGATTCCATGTTTTTTCGCTAAAAGGAAGTGATGAGTCTACACGAACTTTACCACAATGTAGAATATGTACTTTTATTGTTTCCATCTTTGTTTTTTATTTAATAACAAATTTAATATTGGTTTTTAAATAAAAATTTGATTGAAATCAAAAAAAGCTATTTACTATTTCGTAATCGACTCAAAGTCTCTTGTGTAATACCAAGATAAGATGCAATATATCCCAAAGGAATTGTATTGAATACAGAAGGATTTGATGTCATTAAATGTTCGAATCTTTCTTTTGGAGTTTTGAAATTTATAGCGTAAATATAATCTGTAAATCGTTTTATATTTTCTATCATAATTTTCTGATTTAGTTGTAGTAAATCTAAGTTATTGGAAGAAAGTTTTTCCCAAATCTTGTAATTAAATTTGCTAATAGTTGTATCAGTAACCGACTGTATACCAAATTTACATTCTTTGTTATAAAAAATACTGTCTACAGGAATACTAAATTGATTTTCATTACAAAAGTAAAGCGTTACTTCCTTTTCCTCTGTTCTATAAAATATTCTTGCAATACCTTTCTCTATAAAAAAAACATTTTTAGATAAACTATCAGGTTCTAAAATAATTTCTTTTTTAGAGAAATTAATGGTAGATATAGTATTGTTTAATTCTATAATAGACTTTTCTTCTAAATGTAATTGTTTTGATATGTATTCTAATAATTTCAAATCTTGATGTATTTCGTTCTAATTTAAAGTTTTTGATTCAATAAAATAAAAATTATTAGTATTTCTGTATTAAAATAGTAATTTTAAGAAAAAATATTACAATGAAATTAATTCGTCCGAAAATAATAGGAACGTTGAAAATTCAGAAAATGATGGCAGGAAATTTGGCAGTTATAAATGATATAAAAAATTCTCCAAATAAAATTATTATTCCTTGTCATTCAATTAAGGATGGAGAAGAAATTATTGATAAAATAAAAAAAGCTAAAGCTGGTGAATTATTACATTTGTAATAATCTATATTTATTTAAAAATATTATGAATTTTGTAGCATTTATATTTTAAGCTATCTAACCAATTATTTTTATATGGTAAATTGTGTGTATGCAAAAATTGATTAGCTTTTACTCTTATTAACCAATTATTATCCCTGCTTAAATATTTTACTTCTTGAATAATTTCAGTATAATTATTTATAGAATCAGAATCTATCCAATCATTAATTACATCGAATACAAGTAATTGACCTTGTATATTTTTTGTTTTTAGTTTATTAGATAAAAAATAAATGATTTCATCATTAGAAGAAATATCATCTGGAATTATAGATTCTAAAAGAGGTAAAAATTTATCAGATTCATTTTCTTCAATTGATAACTCAAAAATTCTTTTAAATTCAGAGATTAAAAACTCATTCCATTCTGCGTAATCTTCAGAAAGTAAATAATAAATAAGCTCAATTGTTTCTAAATCAGAATTTTTTGATTGACAGAAATATTTTAATTCTTCTTTGTTGTTTTTACATAAAGCAAGAATTTCATTTCCTATTTTTTTATCTTTTTTTATGTATTCTCTAAATGTAGGTAATTCATTAAAAATATTTTTATGAATTGATGTTTTTTGTTTTTTAAAAGAATAAAGTATAGCTGTCAACTTCTTTTTATTGGTTTTATATTCATCTATTTCTATCTCAATTTTTTGTTTATTATGTTTAAAAGTTAAATAATCACTATTATATTTTATACCATTCTGACTAGTATATTTTTCTTTAGATATAATGACAGGAAAAGTTATTTTACTCCAATTATAAAAAGTATTATTAACTGTTATACCATCTTTTGTAAAAATAATTTTATTATTAATATTTTTTAAATTAGATATTATTTTATTTATACCTACAACGATTAAGTATATAGAAAAAGCGAATAAAAAAACATATTTTTTATTAAAGTCTTTTATTTCATTATAATTTATTTCAACTAATAGAATATAAGTTCCTAGAATAAAGAAAAAAGCATAACTTAAAATTCTTATGAATAGTTTAATTGTAGAATATTTTACTTCTACATTTTCTGAATTGATGTATTCATCCATCGAATTAATAAAATTTATTCTGTAAAGTTACTTTATTGTAAGGCAATATAATCTCATACTATGATATTTTTCAGAATAAAATAAAAAAGTTAAGTTCTTTAAAAATTGTAATTTGGGAATTGTAAATAAAATTATGTTTTATGCAACATTCAATAAATTTCAAACAACTAATAAATAAATTAAATCCAATTGTACAAGCTCCAATGTTTGGTGTTACAACTCCAGAAATGGTTGCAGCAGCAAATAAAGCGAACTGTTTAGGTTCATTAGCGCTTGGAGATTTGAATGCCGAAAAATCTATCGAAGAAATTCTAAAAACAAAAAAACTTACAAATGATACTTTTGCGGTAAATATATTTGTTCATCAACTACCAAAAATAACAAAAGAATTAGAAGAAAAATATAACCTTTCGAAATCTTTTATAGAACAATTAGCACAAGTGAATCAACTCGATGTAGTTCTTCCGAAACTAGAAGAAATAAAAGTAAATAGCTACCAAGAGCAAGTAGATGCAATAATAGATGAAGATTGTAAAATACTAAGTTTCACTTTTGGGAATTTAGATGAAGTAAGTATACAAAAATTAAAAAGTAATGGAACTATTTTAATAGGAACTTGTACTTCTTTAGAAGAAGCATTAACATTAGAAAAAGCAGGAATAGATTGTATCTGTGTACAAGGCTGGGAAGCAGGAGGGCATAGAGGAAGTTTTGTTTCAGAGAATATTCCAGAGATAGGAGGATTATCTTTATTAGCTAAAATTTCTGAACAAGTTAATATTCCTATTATTTATGCTGGTGGAATTTATAATGCGAAAACATTTGTAGCAGTACAAAAATTAGGAGCAAGTGCAGTACAAGTGGGTAGTTTGCTATTGAACTCAAAAGAAAGTGGTTTACATGATTTTGAAAGGGAACGATTAAAACAAGTCAATGAAGATGAAATTATTTTAACAAAAAGTTTCTCTGGTCGATATGCAAGAGGAATAAAAAATATTTTTACATCAACAATAGATAATTCAGACTATATTTTACCTTATCCTTATCAAAATAAATTAACAGCAGCACTTCGTAAAATAGCAAAACAAAATAAAAATGCAGATTTTACAAATATCTGGGTAGGACAGTCTATTTCTCATTTTAGTGAAAAGTCAACAACAGATATTTTATTACAACTTGTTGAAGATATAAAATTAATGAAATTATAGAATAATTATTCTATAATTTCATTAACATGTGTGTTGATATTTTCAGCAATTTTTTCAATTGGTAAACTATCAGAATCATTTCCAAAAGGATCTTCTATAGATTCAGCAATTAATTCTAAAGAAGCTAAAACATAAAAAATAAATGGTACAGCTACAGCTACAAAATATCCAATAGAAAAAACGAATCCTATAGGAAGAGTAGCGACGTAAATAACAATAAATTTTTTGATGAATGAACTGTAAGAATAAGGAATAGGTGTATTTTTAATTCTTTCACATGCGCCACAAATATTTGTTAGCTCATTCAAATTATTATTCAAATTACTAAACTGAAAATCGTTGAGAGTATTTTCTTTATAAATTTTATTTACATGTTTTATAATTAGATTTGCAACCTGATTTGGACCATGTTTAGCTTTTAAATCAATGTCTTTATGTTCATTAATTTCATCAAGCATAAATGTTGTATAATCTGATTTTAAAAAGGAAGATAAAACTCTTGAATAAAGGGGAATTGTTTTTTTGAAAAAAGTTCTATTTTTTACATCCTCTTTTGGTAAATAAGCATTAAACTGTATAGCAAGATTACGAGACGTATTTGTTATGCTCCCCATTGTTTACGAGCTTCCCACCATCTGTCATACGCAGAATTAGTTCTAAATACAAGTAAAATAGATAATACAAATCCCAATAGATTATGAACAATCATAATATTTTTCACCCAACTTTTTTCAGAGAGTTTAATATATTCTAATTCATAATATGCAACACCCCAAGAAAAAAGTCCAATAGCGATAATATAAGGAATAAGTTTCCTAAATGTATCAGTTTTGTGCATATACAAAACTGATTTCCACCATTCTTTTGAATTATAAATGATCATAAACAAAAATAATTTTTTTTACTTATAAATCAACTATTCAGTCGTTTTTTATAATTTTTTGCAAAAACGATTGACGTGGAAATCCTTTGCTAATAGGATGCATTTCGACATTTACTTAATGACCAATTAGCAAAGATTGTAACAGAAAGCGTGGCCCGAAGGGTTTGCCCAAAGAATAAACATAAAAAAAGGGAAAGTTACCTTATGTAAATTTCCCTTTTATAGTTATCTAATTATTTTATTTTACTTGTAAAATAGAGCGTTGGTGACTAAAGTTTTCTAAACTAAATTTACCATGGTATTTTCCCATTCCAGATGTTCCTACTCCACCAAATGGTAAATAATGAGAACCAACATGGATTAATGTGCTATTTATTTCTGCATCTCCACTTGTTGTACGAGCAATAACATCATCAGCAAAATCTTGACTTTCTGTAAATACATACAATGCCAATGGTTTTGGACGATTGTTTATTTCATCTAAAACAACATCTATATCTGTATAAGTAAGAATAGGTAGAATAGGACCAAAAATTTCTTGCTGCATGATTTGGTCATCCCATGTTACATTATCCATTAAAGTAGCTTCGAAATGACGAGTTTCTAAATCATATTTTCCACCATAAGTTACTTTTTCTGGAGCAGCATCTAGGTAAGAAGCAAGATTTTTTATTTGTTGCTGACTTACTATTTTTCCAATTTTACCCAACGAACTAATTCCGTAAGTTTCTTTTAAGAAAACTTTGAATTTTTCTACAAATTGTTCTTTAATATCTTCGTGAATATAAATATAATCTGGCGCTACACAAGTTTGCCCGCAGTTTATCCATTTTCCCATAGATATGCGTTGTATAGTTTTGTCTAAATCAGCATCTTTGTGTACAATTGTAGGTGATTTCCCTCCAAGTTCTAATGTAAGAGGAATAAGCTGTTCTGCAGCAGCTTTCATCACTATTTTTCCAACGTTTGGACTTCCAGTAAAAAAGATATAATCGAATGGTAAACTAAGTAATAATGTATTTTCTTCTATTGCTCCTTGTACCACAGCAACATATTTTTCGTCGAATGCTTCTTTTACAATATCTTCAATTACTTGAGCAACATGTGGTGTGTTTTCCGATGGTTTTATAATAGCTGTATTACCAGACATCAAAGCACCAATTAGTGGACTAAAAGATAATTGAACAGGATAATTAAAAGGCCCAATAATATAATTTACACCATAAGGTTCATAAATAATTTTACTTGTCGTTTCAACTCCAGAAGGATGAGGTTTAGATTCTACAAAAGTAGGTTTCGTCCATTCGTCTAAATTCTCTAGAATATAATCCAGTTCACTTACTACAATTCCTATTTCTACGTATTTTGTTTCTTCCTCACTTTTTCCTAAATCTATATTTACTGCTTCACAAATAGCATCGGTATATTTTAAGAATACTTCTCGAAAATGTGTAAGTTGAGCTTTTCTGAATGCAATATCTTTTGTCTGATTTGTTTTGAAAAAAGCCTTTTGTAAGTCAAAAATCTTTTTTATTCTTTGTTCAATTTCTTTTTTCATTTTAATATATGTTTAGTGATTTTGTTCTTTCACATTTGCCAAAACCTTATCTGATAACAATTTTAATTGTTCCATATCTTCAATATCCAGATGCAAGGCTTGTAAAATTTTAAGTGGAACACAGCTTGCTTTTTCTTTTAAGTCTTCACCTTTTTTAGTCAAATTTATGCGAACAATACGTTCATCCTCTTTACTACGTTGGCGTTCTATAAGCTCTTTTCCTTCTAATCTTTTCAGTAAAGGTGTAAGTGTTCCGTTATCCAATTGTAATTTTTTACCAAGTTGATTCACAGTTTGGTCATCTGTTTCCCAAAGAGACATCATGGTAATATATTGTGGATAAGTAAGGTCCAATTCATCCAGAATAGGGCGATATTGTTGCATAATTTCTCGGTGCAAAACATAAACAGAGAAACATAACTGACGGTCTAACTTAAAATAATTTTCCATTTTTGTAATAATAAAAGTTCAATGAAAGCATCATCTTCATTCTTTCTCTCACACCATTCATTGAACTTATTTTTTATATTTAATTCTATTTTTTTGTAAAAATATGAATAAATAAATCTATTTTATTTTGGGCGTTCCTTTCAGGGCGGGCTTTTCGTTACAATCTTTTTTGATTGGTTCATTATATTTCGACTTGTTCATTAAGCGAAGTCGAAATGCAATAACCAAGTTGAAATGCATCTAATCAAAAAAGGATTTTCACTGCAATCCCTAACGCAAACATTTTTCTGTCACGTTGAGCTTGCCGAAACGTTATTTTTCGACAGGCTCAGAATGACATTGAGTTCTTTTCTGTCAATTCGAGTATTTTTCTTGGAAAAACGTATCTAGAATTAAGATAGAAAATAGAACTGTATTCTATTAACATTACAAATCTTTACCTATTTTTCGATACAAAATTCTCATCGAATTTCACTCAAAATGACAGATTTGTTTTTTGTCAATTTAACGATGTCACGTTGAGCTTGTCGAAACGTTATTTTTCGATAAGCTCAGAATGACATAGAGATATTACTTTGTAAGTAAAGCAATCATTTTTTCTGCAACAGCTTCAGAAGAAGCGGGATTTTGACCAGTAATCAATAAACCATCTTCAACAACATGTACTCCCCAATCGGCAGTTTTTGTATAATGTCCACCTAATTTTTCTAATTCAGTTTCTACTAAAAATGGAACAACATCTGTTAATTGAACTGCATCTTCTTCAGAATTTGAAAAACCAGTAACATTTTTACCTTTTACAAATGGTTCACCATTGCTAAATGTTACGTTTTTGAAAACTCCGGGAGCATGACAAACAGCACCAACTGGCTTACCAGCGTTATAGAAATCTAAAATTAATTGCTGAGAATTTTTGTCGTTTGCTAAATCCCAAAGTGGTCCATGACCTCCAGGGTAGAAAATAGCATCATAATCTTCAGCTTTTTCATTAGCTAATACTTTTGTATTAGCAATTAATTGCTGTACATTTTCATCTTTATTATAACGTTCAGTAGCTTCTGTTTGTGCAGCTTCTGTTTGACTATTTGGGTCAATGGGAGCTTGTCCTCCTTTTGGTGTAGCAATAGTAACTTGGTGTCCTGCATCAACAAATTTGTAATAAGGTGCAGCAAATTCTTCAACCCAAAAACCAGTTTTATGTCCTGTATTTCCCAATTCATCATGAGAAGTAACAACAAATAATATTTTCATTTTTTCTTTATTTATATTCAACAATAAATTCTTCTTTTGGTACTCTAACCTTTTTCATTGGAGCAATCCAGTCTAATTCTGGATTCGAAACACCAACATACATTAGAGAAACACTTCTAAGACCTAAGTTTTCTAATTTTAATACGCGGTCTACAACAGAATTATCAAAACCTTCTACAGGAGTAGTATCAACTTTTAATTCTGCTGCCTGAGCTAATGCAAGACCTAATGCTATATAAGTTTGGCGAGCAGTATGAGCAAAATTCTCTTCCTGAGGAGCATTCAAATAAATACTTTTTAATTTATCTGTATAACTTCCAAATCGTCCTCTTGGTAAACCTCTTTCATCAGTTGTAAAATCATAAACTTTATCTATTCTTTCTGCTGTGTAGTTATCCCAAGCTGCAAAAATGATAATATGAGAAGCATCTCTCATACATTCAGGATTCAAAGCTCCTTTTGATAATTCATTTTTTAATTCTTGATTTTCAACAACAAGAACTTTAAAAGGTTGTAAACCAGAAGAAGTAGGAGCTAATCTCGCAGCTTCTATAATTTTATCTATATTTTCTTGACTTACTTTTTGTGTAGGGTCATATGCTTTTACAGCATGTCTCCAATTTAAATCTTCTATTAATGACACGTTTTTTATTTTTTTTATTTGTTGTCTATTTTAGATAACTCTATTAAACTTTCTGATGTTATTTTGAATTTTCGAAATGTTTATTCTTCGTCAGGCTCAGAATGACATACAGTTCTTTTCTGTCAATTCGAGTATTTTTCTTAGAAAAATGTATCGAGAAATAAGATAGAAAATAGAACTGCATTCTATTAGTATTACAAATCTTTACCTATTTTTCGATACAAAATTCTCATCGAATTTCACTCAAAATGACAGATTTGTTTTCTGTCAATTCAACGCTATTATGTTGAGCTTGTCGAAACGTTTATTCTGCAAAAAACTCTGAATGACATAAAGTTATTTTAAAATTCACAACGTCTTAATTATTTAGCTAAAAACACAAATAGCATAGCAAGTAGAGCTGGAATGCCTTGTAAAAAAAATATTTTTTTACTAGCAGTTAATGCTCCAAAAATACCAGCAACAACAACACATCCTAGGAAAAACATACGAATATTAAAACTCCAATCAATATCTGTTATTAAGAAAGACCAGATAAGCCCAGCAACTAAAAATCCATTGTATAATCCTTGATTAGCGGCTAAACCTTTTGTGGGTTTAAATAGTTCTTTTGGAAGTGATTTTCCAAATGTTTTTTTTCCTGCAGTTTCCCATGCAAACATTTCCATCCAAAGAATGTAACAATGTTCTAATGCAACAAAAATTGTTAAAATAATTGCTATGCTATTCATGTAAATTAATCGTTAGAAACTGTTAATTTAACTTCTATATTTCCTCTTGTAGCATTTGAATAAGGACAAACTTGATGTGCTTTTTCAATTAAAGACTGTGCTTCTTCTAACGTTACATCAGGGATATTTGCATGTATTGTTGCTGCTAATCCAAAACCTCCGTTTTCTAATTGACCAATGCTTATATTTGTTGTAACTGTAGTTTCTCCAGTTTTTATTTTCTCTTGACGGATAATAAGGTTTAGTGCACTATCGAAACAAGCTGCATAACCTGCTGCAAAAAGCATTTCTGGATTTGCATAATCATCATTTGCTCCTCCTAATCCTTTTGGCATTCTTACTTCTAAGTCAAGAACTCCATTTTCGCTTTTTACAACACCATTTCTTCCACCTTTTGCTGTAGCTCCTATGCTATACAATGTTTTCATATTTTTTTATTTTAAGGTTACTAAATTTTACACTGCAAATATATTTTGTAAAATTATATTGTGCAAAATATAATTGTGAAAATTATTTTAATTTTTTGTTAATTGTTAAGACTTTAATGGTTTTATAATAGTGATTTGATCATATTATAATGATATTTGTCAGAATATCAAACCATATAATTTTAAATTAAAATAAATATTATATATCATTAAAGATATTAAATGATTGATTATAAAACAAATATATTTTTTAAATTAACGTTATTAATTCTATTTTTAGTTATTGATAGAAATACGAATGCGCAAATTTCTCCAACAGGAGTAGGAGATGCCCAAATAGCTGAATGGAGTGCTTTAGGTATTCAGCAAAAATTAAATTCAGCAAAAACATGGGAGTCTATGACGTATGTCGGATGGGCAAATAAAAGTATAAGAAACTATAATCCCCTTGATCGAAAGGATTCATGGGTATTAAATGAAGCAATAACTCATAAAATGAAAGTGAATAACTGGAGGTATGCACTTTCTTTTATTTATAAACATAAAACAAAGTATTCCTATACTGATGATAATATAAATCAATCTGTAAAACAAGAGTTTAGAACGTATGGATCAGTAAATTATCCTTTTAAATTAAATTATCTGACTATTGTCCCAACTTTTAGACAAGAAGTTAGAAGATTCTATACTTCAGATTTTGATTTACCTACTGAAGATTTAGAATTTAGAACACGTTTTCGTTTACAATTTATTTTTAATTTAGATAAACAAAATGAACATAGAATTATAGGTAGTTCAGAACAATTGTTTACGTTTGATCATGATCATAAAAATGAAGATTGGTCAAAGTATTCATACAACGAAAGTCGATTTATGTTGTACTATTCATATTCACCATCTACGATACCTATTCAATTAGATTTAGGCTATAAAAATGATTTATTAGGAACGATACATCCACATTCTGCAAATTATATTGCTTTTGATGTTATTATAAAGAATCCTTTTTTTTAATAAATGTTATTAAACCCTTTTAATTAGTGGATGATTTAAATCTCCAACTTCATTTTTGATAATTTCAAATTCATCTAAGTTGTCAAATAATTTTGTTAGGGAGTAAAAACCATAACTTCGAGTATCAAAACTAGGATCAATTTTACGAATGTTTGCACCAACATTAGAAACATAGGCAACATCATTATCATTCATAGAAATTTCAAATGCTTTAGATATAGTTTCATAATCGTCATCACTTAAAAAATGAGCTATTTTTTTAGTTGTTTTCTTTGGAGTGTTATTTTTTTCTTGTCTTTCTGGTTTTCTAGTTGCTTTTTCAACTTTCTTTGGTTTAGGAGAAATATTCTCGGTAAAAGTGAAAATATCACAAGATTTTACAAAAGCTTCAGGTGTTTTCTTTTCTCCAATACCCATTACAAATAAACCTTCTTCTCTTATTCTTTTAGCTAAACCCGTGTAATCACTATCACTAGAAACTATACAAAATCCTTCAACACTTTTACTATGTAAAATATCCATAGCATCAATTATTAAAGCACCATCTGTAGAATTTTTTCCAGTTGTGTAAGAAAATTTCTGAATAGGGTTAATGGAATATTGATTGATTAAATCTTTCCAAGAATTCATCACATTGGAAGTCCAATCTCCATAAATTCTTCGAATAGTTGCTTTTCCATATTTAGAAACTTCTTCTATCGTTTGTTTTAAGAGTTTAGCTTGAGCATTATCTCCATCAATTAAAATAGCAATATTAAATTTCTTGTCACTCATTTAAGTTGTTTTTATTATTTAAATATAAACAATTACTTATAAAGTATACTTTAATTGTTTGAAGCAATACAAAAAATAGTTTCATTTGGATTTACGGGAGGAGTACCAATTTTATATAAAATAATTCCAGAAGAATTGGATTTTATATCTCTTATTTTGTTTCCAAAAAAATCTGTAACATAACCAATAGTTTGACCTTCTATTACTTTATCTCCAGCTTTTAAATCGCTATAAAAAAATCCTTTTACATCAGTTTTTATATAAGATTGTTTTGTGAAATTATTTATTATAGAAGGCTGAACAAGCTTTTCTTTCTTATAAATGGCAAGATTGTTTAGCATTAAATAAACAGAATTTTTGATTTCCTTTACAGCTTCATCTTGTACGTTACCTAATTTTCCACTTTCTATACTTAGTGCAACTTTTCCATCTTGTACAGCTTGTTTAAATGCATAAAGTGCAGGTTCACTTTGTTTTAACGTATAAGGATAAGAAACTACATTTTCAAAGCCACCAAGTTCACTTAACCTTTTAGCTTCTGCGGTTTGTTTTGGGAAATTTTCTGCATTATAAAAACAAATAAATGATATTAAATCTTCGCTTGCATCACCAGCATGTATATCTAAAAAAACATCAGAAATTGGAATTATTTTGTTAGTAATTTGATAAGCAATCTGTTCAGTAATAGTTCCATTTTGTTTACCAGGAAAAGTGGTATTTAGATTTTTTCCATCAATAGGATTATAGAAAACAGAACGTCCACTAAAAGCCGCTGTATTTGCAATAGGTAAAATAACCAAAGTTCCTCTTAATTTTTTGTAATCAATTTCGTTCATTAATTGCTGTACAGCAATAATAGGCGGATATTCATAGCCATGTACTCCAGCAACAATTGTAAATACAGGACCTTTATTTTGTCCTTTTATAACACGTATAGGGAGAGTAGATTTTTCATTTTTATCAGAAAGCTGAATTGTGTAGTCGCTAATTCCAGGATTTAATTGATCAATTGATAAATCTAGATTCTGAGCAATCATAACTTGTGAAGCAAATAACATTATTAGTCCAGTAAAAAAAAATCTCATTGTGTGTAAAATTAAAAGTTTGTATTTTTTTGCAAGATAATAAGAGATTTAAGACAAATCTTGTTTATTATTATTTATTTCAATAAGACTTATTTATATTATATTTTGAATTTATTTAATAATAAATAAAGGTTTTGATAAAGCTTAATTTATAAAGAATAATTGAAAAATAATCATAATTTAGATAAATTTGTTTTAATGAATAATGTTATAAGAGAAAAACTTTTACTACCAAACCAAGGGAAAAATTTATTATTACATTCTTGCTGCGCACCATGTTCTGGAGAAGTTATGGAAGCTATTATTGCATCAGGGATTGATTTTTCTATCTTTTTTTATAATCCAAATATTCATCCGAAAAAGGAGTATGATTTAAGAAAAGAAGAAAATATTCGGTTTGCAGAAAAGCATAATATTCCATTTATTGACGCCGATTATGATGAAGATAATTGGTTTGCAAGAGCAAAAGGAATGGAAATGGAGCCCGAAAAAGGAATACGTTGCACAATGTGTTTTGATATGCGTTTCGAAAGAACAGCATTGTATGCTTATGAAAATGGATTTGATACTATTTGTAGTTCTTTAGGAATTTCTCGATGGAAAAATATGCAACAAATTAATGATAGTGGAATTCGAGCCGCTGAACCATATGAAGGAATTGAATATTGGACACACAATTGGAGAAAGAAAGGAGGTTCTGCAAGAATGTTAGATATTAGTAAAGAAGAGGAATTTTATATGCAGGAATATTGTGGTTGTGCTTATTCTTTGAGAGATACCAATAAATGGAGAATGGCAAATGGTCGCGAAAAAATAAAGCTTGGAGAAAAATATTATAGTAAAGATGATAAGTAATTTTAATAGAAAAGTTGTTTAAACTTTATATCTATTTTTTGGACAATTGCTTCGCACCGTGCTTTTTCTCTATGTCTTTTTCAATTTGTTATTTCGACTTGATTATTATATTTCGACTACGTTTAATAACAAAATCAAAAAAGGATGTCACTTCAATCACTATTGCAAATAAAAAACTAACAATTATATATTAAAAATCAATTAGTAGAAATTATTAAAAAAAAATACAAAAAAGCTATCTCAATATTGAGATAGCTTTTTGATTTATTTACTAGCTTCGTTTAATAAATTTAAATCTTCTTGATCTAATTTAAGTTGTGGAGCATCAAATAAAGTTTTTAATTGATTTTGACTTGTTGCACTTACAATAGGAGCAGTGATTAAAGGATTTGCTAATAACCATGCTAATGAAACTGTAGCAGGTGCAGAGTTGTGTTTATCTGCAATTGTTTCTAAAACAGTTAAAACATTTTTACCTTTTTGATCAAAATATTTTTTAATTCCTGCACCTCTAGGAGTTTTATCAAAATCAGCTTCAGTTTTATATTTTCCTGTAAGGAAACCAGCTGCTAAAGACCAATACGGGAAAACACTTAAATCATATTTTTCAACTAGAGAAGCATATTTATTTTCAAAGTTTTCACGTTCTACTAAATTATAATGAGGTTGTAGAGCAACATATTTAGGAAAATTATTTTTCTCAGCAACATCAAATGATTCAATTAAACGTTCAGGAGATACATTTGAAGCAGCAATATAACGAACTTTTCCTGCTTTTACAATTTCATCATAAGCAGAAAGAGTTTCTTCTATAGGAGTTACATTATCGTCAAAATGAGTATAATATAAGTCGATATAATCTGTACCTAAGCGTTGTAAAGATTCATCAATAGATTTTAGAATATGTTTTTTACTTACATCAAAACCATGTTCTTTTGTTTCTGAACCAACTTTGGTTGCTATAACTACGTTTTCTCTATTTTTACGTTCTTTTAACCATTTACCAATAATAGTTTCAGATTGTCCTCCAACACCATTAACCCACCAAGCATATGTATCTGCTGTATCAATAAAGTTAAATCCAGCTTCTGTGAATTGATCTAAAATATCAAATGATTGTTTTTCATCTAATGTCCATCCAAAAACGTTTCCTCCAAAATTAATAGGGGCAATTTCTAAGTCTGTGTTTTTTATAATTTTTTTTTCCATTGTATTTTAATTTTATGTTGTTTTAATTTTAAAAAGCTGTATCAACAACTCCTCCATCTACTCGTAATGCTGCACCTGTAGTTGCAGAAGATAGCGGACTTGCAGTATATACTACTAAGTTAGCAACTTCATCAGCATCTACAAATTTTCCTACGATAGAAGATGGCCTTTTTTCTTTTACAAACTCTACTCCAGCTTCTTCAACACTTATTTCTTTTTCGTCTGCAATTTTTTTCATGTTTTTATAATTCGAGGCAGACCAAGTTGGACCAGGAAGAATAGCATTTACAGTTACATTTGTTCCTTTTAAATGTTTTGCTAAACCTCTGCTTAATCCAAGATAAGCAGTTTTTGTAACACCATACAAAATCATATCATCTGGAATATTAATTGCAGATTCGCTAGATAAGAAAATAATTCTTCCCCAATTATTTTCTTTCATTTTAGGAGCATAATGTCTTGATAAACGAACTCCACTCATCACATTCACTTCAAAATCATGAAACCAAGTATCATCATTTGTTGTTTCGAATGGTTGATCTCCATAAATACCAACATTATTTACTAAGATATCTACTTCAGGAAGATTTTTTAGTAAATTATTCACTTCATTTACTTTTGAAAAATCAGCTACAATTCCTTCTACATTTGCATTTGGAACATCCTTTTTTAGTTGAATAATACTTTGATCAATTTTTTCTTGTGTTCTTCCGTTAATATATACTTTTGTCCCTTCTTTTAGTAAACCTTTTGCTATAGCGTAGCCAATTCCTTCTGTAGAACCAGTTACTAAAGCTGTTTTGTTTGTTAATTGTAAATCCATTTTTTTATGTTTTTTTATATTTTTTTCTTTTTTACACGAACATTAAGTCCATCATTTTTATTCAACTGGAAAAATTCGAATAAACAAAATATTCCAATAATAGCTGATAATTTTAATGCTAATTGAAAATCAACGACTTGATATGTTCCATGATTACCATGGTATAATGCAGAAAAATGTAATAAAATAGAACCTGTAGTAATTCCGACTGCAACAGATAATTGTTGTAGTGTATTATACAATGTATTTGCATTACTCATTTTATCTTTTGGAACATCAGAATAAGCTAGTGTAGTTAAGCTACTAAATTGCATTGATCGACTAAGTCCAGATATAAATAAAATTCCTGCGATTAAAGCATAAGGTGTTGTTGGTTCAAAATAACCTTGTATAAAAATTGAAACACTTAATATTAATCCATTAATAATAAGGACTTGTTTAAAATTGTATTTTCGTGTAATCCATATTGTTGCAGGTTTCATTGCAAGATTACCAACCATACTTGCCATATACAATAACCCTGCATTAAATGCAGAAAGTCCAAATCCTAATTGAAAAAATAAAGGTAAGAGATATGGAGCTGTATTAATAACAACTTTTGTAATGCTCCCCGAAATAGAAGTTATTTTATATGTTTTTATTTTAAATACCGAATAGTTAATTAATGGTAAATCAGTTTTAAAAGAGTGCCAGACAGATATTCCAAATGATAGAAATGCTAAACTTAAAATTCCTATGATTAAGTATATATTTCCGTGATTACCATTGATAATTTCTAATCCAATCATAAAAAGTAATAATCCAATTCCGCTTAAAAGAAAACCTTTCCAATCAAGAGGTTTATTTTTATTATAAATTTTATTAGGAACATACTTTAAACTTAATAAAATAGCAATAATTCCTAATGGAATATTTATAAAAAATATCCAATGCCAAGAATGGTAAGTTGTAAAATATCCGCCAATAAATGGTCCACATATAGGTCCTGCCAATCCTGGCCAAGTAATAAGAGCAATAGCGGTTACAAGGTCTTTTTTTTCAGTATTACCTAATACAGCTAATTGACCAACAGGAACCATCATGGCTCCAAAGAAACCTTGTAAAATTCTTGCTCCAACAAAAGTTGGTAATGATTCTGATAGGCCACAAAGAATAGAACTAATTACAAAACCAGCTATTGCAGTAACAAAAATTGTTCTTGTTCCGTATCTTTCGGCAAACCAACCACTAATAGGAATAAAAACAGCTAACATAATAACGTAAGCTGTGATTCCCATACTCATTGTAACAGGTGAAACTCCAAAATCATGAGACATCTGTGGAATAGCAGTGGTGATTGCTGTTCCATCTACGTTTTCCATAAAAAATGTAGTTCCAACAATAAGTGCAATAATGAGAGCGCTTTTTTGCATTTAATTTTTAATTATTTATTTAAATCTTTTTCTTTTTGTAGCATTTGAGGGTAGACAGGTAAAAAATCGTAAGTAGGATAAAATTCTGTATTGAATCCTCCCCAAGCACCTTTTTCAAAGACATTATTTACTTCTCTTAAATATTGAGCACTAAATTTTAATGTAAGAATTTGTCCTATTCCCATTACAACATTCCAACTTAGTATTTTAGCATGACTGCTTGTTAGTTTTTCGTAGAATTTTTGTTTCATTACTTTCTCTTGAATAGCTTCTACAGGATTTGTTTGTTGATGACGTAAAACAACTGTCATCATAATACTATCATTATTAGAAGTGTTATTTTTATTCTGTGCTGAACAAAATGTTATAGTTAATAGATATATAAGTGCAAATAATCTACTCATATTTTATTTTTTTAAAAAAGTTTTTAATGGAGTAATAAATTTTTCAAAAACCTCTATATGTGGTAGATGTCCTGTGTTTTCTATTTCAACTAACTCAGAACCTTTTATTTTCTTTTGTGTAGCTTTACCTAACAATTCATAATGTCCCATTTTTTCTGCTACAACAGGATCTTTTACATTTACTTTTCCTATTGCAGTACGATCTCTAGTACCAATAATTAACAATGTTGGAACATTTAATTTATCAAATTCATAAATAATAGGTTGAGTAAATATCATATCAGATGTTTTAGCATTAACTAATGCTACTTTTGGGTAATCTGGAGATTTTGTCCAACCAGTTAAAAGGTAAACCCATTCATCATATTCAGGTTTCCATTTATTGTCATAATAGAATCCAGCTTGGTATTTACGTGTTGTTTCGTAATCTGCTTTTAATTCGTTTTGATAATTTTTTTCAATTGATGTATATGGAGCAACTAATTTCCAATCTTCTAATCCTAGAGGGTTTTCTAAGATTAATTTTTCTACTGTATCAGGATACATTAGTGTAAATCGAGTAGCAATCATTCCTCCCATAGAATGACCTAATAAATAAATCTTATTTATTTTTAGTTCATCTAAAATAGCTTTTGTGTTTTGCGCAAGCTGTTGAAAAGTAAATTGATAATCTGTTGGTTTAGATGATTTTCCAAATCCTATTTGATCGGGAACAATAACACGATAACCTTCCTTTGTTAATGCTTCAATTGTTGTTTTCCAATAAGCTCCATTGAAATTTTTACCATGTAATAAAGCTATAGTTTTACCATTTGGTTTTTCTGGATGAATATCCATATAAGCCATTTTTAGATCATCATTTTGACTTTTTAAATTTAAATAATGAACATCGTAAGGATATTCATAATTCGTCAACATGATATCTAAAACTGGTCTATTTGTTTGTGCTTTTGTTGTTGTAAAAATACTTAGTAGAGCAAAAGCTGTTATTTTTATAATTTTTTTCATTGGTGTTATTTTAATATTTCCTCTAAAAATAAAAGAGTATGTTTCCAGGCTCTATCTGCCATTATTTTATTGTATTCAGGAGATTCAGGATTTGTGAATGTATGTCCAGAATTAGCGTAAGTTATAATTTGCCAATCAGCTTTTCTGTCATTCATTTCTTTAATAAGATTATCATAATCTTCTTTCGTTACACTTTTATCATCTGCTGGATTTTCAACTAAAATTTTAGTTTTGATAGGACTGTTAGTTCTTGTGGGATCTTTAAATAAACCTCCATGAATAGAAACAACTCCCACAACTGGTAAATCAGCTCTAGCAGACTCTAAAGCACCTGTACCCCCAAAACAGTATCCAATAATAGCTATTTTATTAATATTGATACCTTGTTTTTTTAATTGTTCTAGTGCTAGCTTAATACGATGTTGATAAGCTTTATAATCTTTTTTGTATTGTGTTGCTATTTTAGCAGCCTCAGTATTATCTTTTGGAATATTTCCTTCTCCGTAAATATCAGCAATAAAGGCTTTATATCCATTTTTTTGTAAGTCTAATGCAGCTTGTTTTGCTTCATTATCAATTCCTTTCCATGCTGGTAAAATTAATACAGCTGGTAAATTTTTTTCAGAATTAGAAGTAACTAAACCGTTTAGTTTTTGGTTACCATCTTTATATGTAACTGTTTTTAATTCTTGTGCTTGCATAATTGTAGTTATAAATAAGCAAATTGCTAGTATTTTTTTCATGATTAATTTTTATTGAGGTAATTTAACTTTAAATATTCTATATGGTAATTCTACTCGGTTTTCACCATCGTTCCATTTTGGATCTCTAGGTAATTGTGCACAAGAAAAATATAAATATCCATCTGTACCAATTCCTAGAGAATCAGGCCAAATTAGACGTGAATCCTGAATCAAGGTATGTAATTTACCATCTGGACTTAAATATTTTATTGTATAATCTATAGAGGTTGTTAAATAAATATTTCCTTTTTTATCTGCAATTAAACCATGAGTAATTCCAACATCTCCCATATTTTCAACTTTTTGTTCTAAATCTTTGTCAGATAATTTTTCATCAACTAAATATTTAGTTTCAATTCTAAACAATTGATTTTTATTAATAGGTTTGAAATAGAAATATTTAAAATCATGTGTCAATGCAATTCCATTAACATTAGACAAAAAAGGTTTTCCATCTTTATCTTTCATCACAATTCCATCATAAGAAAGAACGATAGAAGGGTCAGCTAAAGTGAATTGAGTTTTTTCTAAAACTTTTCGTGTTTTTCCAGAATTCAAATCAAGAACAATAATTGCAGCTTGACCTGGGTCAGAAAAATAAGCTTTGTTTTTTTTGACATCTACACGAATATCATTTAACCCAGATGTTTTTTTATCTAAATCATCAAAAGTATAAATACGTTCAACCTTGTTAGTTTTAGTATTTATTTTTAATAATTTAAATTGCCCTTCTGTTTCTTTTTCTGTACTTCCGAAAATTGATGCAGAAGGAGCTGGTTTAGAGTCTAAAACCCATAAAAAGTCATTCGCATCAACAAATAAATCTTGTACATTTACAAAATGATTTGCTTCATCTCCTTTTTTATTCCACTCTATGTTTGGATAAGGAACTCGTTCTCCATTTACAATTTCTGTTAATCCATATTGATAATCATCATTTGCTTTTGGAAAAGAAACAAATAATCTATTATTAGAATTGACACTTACACCAATAGCCTTATATTTATCTAAAGAGGCTGCGGTAATTAAATTATCACTATGATATTTTTGAGCAAAACTATTCATACCTGTACATAAAGTTATTATAATTAAACATAAATGTTTGATTCGTTTTCTAATCATAATTTTAAGTTTTTAGTTAATTAATAATTTATCTTTTAAAATGCCTTTTTTTACAAGCTGAGGTTGTATAATATTATCATGACTAACAATTAATTGAATACCTTTATTTGGAAGAGTATTTAACCAATCCAATTGGTATTGAATTTTAGTTTCATCTTCACCAATACGTTTTATTTGTTCTTTTGGTTTTTGCTTTTTTTCTTCAATACCTGCATAAGACCAACTAACATCACCAGTAAAAAGGTATTCTTTTCCATTTTTCATTTTTGTATAAACCATAATTTCTCCAGGAGTGTGTCCAGGTGCTTTAATTAAAACTACTCCAGGTGCGATTGGAAGAATATCATAAAAATCTACAGCTATGAAATCTTTAATTTGTGTCGAGTCAATTTTTAATTGAGGCATTTGCGGTTTATTAAGCAGTGTATTAATTTGCTGATATGTCATGATTGTTTTAAGGGCATTTTTTTTGTAATTTTTTGACCTTAAAACTCCTGCAACATGATCTCCATGTTCATGTGTAATAATTATTTTTTCAGCTTGATTTAATGCTAATTGAACGCTATCGTTTTTTGATTTGAAATAAGGTTGTTTAGTACCATTCCCAAAAAAGTTATGCACTTCTTCGTCCATTCCTGAATCAATCATAATTGTTGATTTTGGAAAAACTAATTGGTATGCAGTTCTAGCCTGTATATATGGTTTATCATCACCGCCTTCTATTGTTGCTTTAAAAGTTCTAGGGCTTTCAGCAAAAATTGTATAACGAACTTCTTTTGCTTTATCTCCATGAACAGATTCTGACGCTTTTCTAATTTTATTTAATAGGACATCATTATATTCTATTTGTTGTGCATTTGTTGTCATTAATAGTCCAAAAGTCATTAGACAACTTATTAAAGTTTTTATCATGATAGTTTACTTTTATCAATATTAATTACTTTTTTAGTTGCAGCACTTTCCCTTGCAGCATCCATAACAAGCATTGTTTTATAACCATCCCAGCCTGTTACAGGCGAAGGGGCATTATTTCTGATTGACTGAAATACAGCTTCAAAATAATTATAATAATTCCCATCTTCTGTAAGAATTGTTTCTACAACTTTCTCTCCATTTTCAAGATAAGTCAGCTTTCCTTGTTCAGATTTATCTTCACTGCTCCATGGTGTTGATTTTGGTTTTTCTCCATCTAATAATCGCTCTTCTTGTATATCTGATCTCGATTTAAGAAAACTACCATTTATCCCATGAATAATATATCCATGTTGATTGGCTAAAGAAATATCAGTTGCACGAACTTTAACTCTTTTATCTGGATATATTAATATTACTTCAAAATAATCCTCTACTGGAGAATTTGGTCTAAAGGCTGAAAAATCTGCGAAGACAGCATCTGGGACATCAAATAATTTTATAGCTTGGTCAATAACATGAGATCCTCTATTATTAAATTCGCCTCCACTTAGAGCTTGTTCAGTATGTACATCTCCTCGAGTTTTAGGAATGTAAAAATCATAAGAGATAGTTGCTTCTACAATTTTACCTAATTTACCAGAGTTAATAACTTTTTCTGTTGTCAGAAAATCACTATCAAAACGTCTATTTTGGTAAACAAATAAATGTAAATTTTTAGATTTTGCTAATTCAAATAATTCTAGTGCTTGTTCAGCATTATTAGTAAATGTTTTTTCTACAATTACATTTTTACCAGCTTCTAATACTTTTTTCGCTAACTCATAATGTGTGTCAATTGGAGTATTTACAACAACTAATTCTATAGTATTATCATTTAATAATTCATCAATAGTGTCAAATGATTTTACATAATCATAGTCTTTTTGGATTTTTTTTGTATTTCTTTCTACAGCACCAATTAGCTCAAAACCATCATGTAAATGTAGAAAAGGTGCAAAAAAAATAGAGCCAGAAAAACCGTATCCAATTATTGCAGTATTTATTTTATTTTTAGTCATTTTTAAATGTATTTTTTGTGGTTTGTAGACAGTTAAGATAGACTTTTAAATAAAAAAAATAAAGCATTAATAATTGAAATAATCTATTACTAATGCTTTATTTTTAAATTATATACCTAAAACATTTTTTAATTCATCATGCATAACTTTAGCATCAACATCAACATTAGTCCAATATTTTACGCCAATTACACCTTGGTTAACTAACATTTGTAAACCATTTACAGTTTTGCAACCTTTTGAGATAGCGGTTTTTAAAAAATGAGTTAATGGAGGATTATGTATTCCATCAGCAACAACCATTTCTGGTAAAATTGAATCAAAATTTATATTTAATTGATCATCAACATTAGGAAATAGACCAATACTTGTTGCATTAATTACAATATCAGAATCACTTTCAATAGAGTAATTGTCAACCCAAGAAACATAAGAAGATTTTGCATTGGTATTAGTATTAACTAATTCAGCAACTTCTTTTCCTCTTTCTTCGCTTCTATTTACAATTAGTATTTCTTTCGCACCAGCTAATGCCATTTCTACAGCAACGGCTCTTGCAGCTCCACCAGCACCAAATAAAGTTACTTTTTTCCCTTTTGGATCAATGACTTCTTTCATCGCTTTAACGAAGCCTTTTCCATCAGTATTTTCGCCTATCCATTTGTTATCTCTTTTAACAATAGTATTTACAGCACCAATTAATTTTGCTGATTCACCTAATCCATCTAAATATTGTATAACATCTACTTTATGAGGAATTGAACAATTAAAACCAGTCCATCCCATTGCTTTAGCACCTTCTACAGCATTCTTCAAATTTTCTGAAGTTACCTCGCAGTTTAAATAACGAAAATGTAAGTTATGATGTTTATATGCTGCTTCTACCATAGCAACTGTAGGGTTTTCTGATGCAGGATTAGCAAATGATCCTGTAATTTCAGGTAAAAAATCTGTTGTCATTTTTTTATTGTGTTATATAAATTATTTTTCAAAATCATAGATATTAAGACCTATGTTTTCATTTTTTGTTTTTATTATTTTACTGTCTAATGGATAAATGTATATTTCTCCAGCACCACGAATATTTGCATCCAATAAGTGACCTGCTAAAGCTGTGTAATCATTTCTTCCTAATGTTATATGTAAATGGAGTAGAGGAGAACCATTGTTTTCAGAAATATTACCAGATAAATTAGCAATCTCCATTTGCTCTTTAAAAGTTTTATCTACATATTTTTTTGTCACTGGATCAAAAAATCTTAGAGTAGCATTATTGGTCGCTCCAATTCCTGTAATCTGTCCAGATTTTATATTCTGATTTTTTACAAAATCAGTTAATGCATCAATAATACTTGCTTTATCATTTATACTTATAACATAAGTATTTTCTACTTTTTTAGCATTCCAAAGAGTGCCTTTTATAACTTGTGCATTCATATGACTTGAGATTAATAAGATTAAAAAATTTAAGATGAATATTTTTTTCATTTTTCATTTTTTTTAATTAGTTTTTGAAGGAATTAATTCCTCTTTTTCTTTAAACCATAACAACCCAAAAAGGTAAAAGCTATGTAATAATTGAGCTTCAATAGCTCCCCAATTTTCGATAGAACAACTTCCAAAAATTAGGATACTCATTAATATTAAACCAGCATAGAGACTATAATTTATTTTAAAACCTATTAATAATAAACCAATAATAGCCTCAGCAATAGGAAGAATATAACTAAAAGGAATGATTAAAGATGTAGGTAATATGGAAGGTTCCATTTGTTTTACCATCCAAGCGCTAAACCCCTCTAATTTTGGTAGCCTTACTAATCCATGACCAGCAAGAGATATAGCGATAGGTAATCTTAGAAAGAAAAATGTGGTTTTAAAGTTTTTCATTTTTTATAAAAATTTTTAATAATCCAAAGACTTACTGTTTTTAATATCACCGATATATCTAGGAATTCCATCAGTAGCAATTATCAGTTCTTCTGCAATGTTTTTTATAGAATTATCAGATAGTGCATAAGGAACTGTTATAGGATTATTTTTATTAGCATTTCTAATATTAACAATAGCTGAAGAACTAAATGCACGAATCATTTTTACATTAGGAAAATAATGTTGAAAAGAGTAATAAGCAACACCGATAGCTTTCGCTTCATTTGCTATATCACCATCTCGACCAGGGTAGGCATTGTCACAGTCTAATAAAATTTTACCTTCAATCAATGTTCCAATTTGTTTACTAAGTGATGCTTCTGCTTTAAAAGGAACAGCAAGTACAATTATATTTCCTCTTTTTGCAGCATCTTCAACTGAAACTCCTTCTGATTGATGACCAGTTTTTTCAGCTAGCTTTTTAGATTCTTCAAGATTCAAACTACTAAATAAAACTTTATATCCAGCCTTTGCCCATTTTTCTCCCAATGTACTTCCCACATTTCCGGCACCTATAATTCCGATTGTTTCTTTTGTTGGAATCGAATTATCCGATTCTTTATTTGATTTATTTTGTCCACATGCTGTTATAGAGCAAAATAGACAGAATAAAACTGTTTTTAAAATCCACTTTTTCATAATTATTTTGTTTTCCATTGTTTCATTAATCCTCCATTACCAAGTAATGGGTCTTCTGGGGGGAAAGGAACCTGAGCAATATTTTTTACAGCTTGCTCATGTTTATTTTTTTCTTCTTTTATTAAATCCCAAGTCATTCCATTAGGATAAGCACCAACTACAGTAAAATCATTAGAATGTGAAATACATTTGTGTCCAACTCCTGCAGGAATAATAAGAATGTCACCAGCTTCTATTTTCATTTTCTTACCATTAGGGCCACCCATATGTACTTCTGCATTACCTTGGAAACAACCCAATACTTCGTGCGTAATACTATGGTAATGATGAAAAGGATAAATACCCCATCGCCACGAATTGTACCAATCATTTGCTTTGAATTTCTTTTCTAGCCAGTCAGCACCTGTTGTACCTCTTTCCGAAAAAGCATTTTTATACACCAAAAGAGGATATTTACTATTTGGAATTATACCATCATCTTTAAAAAAAAATTCTTCATGTTTTACATCTAAATTCAACATAGCATTCAATTTTACAAAAGGTATAAAAGCTAAACCCATAGCAGAGTTTTTAATAAACTTTTTTCTATCCATTACTCTAAGTTTTTATGTATAAATTCAGCTAAATCATTTATTTCTTGTTCAGAAATAGAATGAGATATTCCTTTGTAAGTATGAAAATCAACAGAATATTTATTTTCTTCTAACCATTTTTTGGCTGTTTCAGCTTCACTATAAGGAATTCTATTATCTTGGTCTCCATGACCAATAAAAATTTTTAATCCAGAAGATTTATCAAGTTTTTTATCATTTTTTATTCGACTAAAAATAGTACCACTTAAAATAGCAATACCTTTTACTAATTTCGGATTTTCTAAACCTATCAAGTAACTCATATTCGCCCCTTGACTAAATCCACCAATAAAAGTTCTATCACTTTTTATCTTGTATTCATTTTGTAGATATTTTATTAAATCTTCTATTTTATGTATACTATTATCTAAATCTTCTTTTCGTCCACTAAAATTTCCATTTTTATCTTTCTCATTTTTATACCATTGGTAATTATCATTCCCAATCTTATAAGGAGCTTGTGGGGTTACTACAATATAATTTTCAGGCAAAGATGCGGCTATAGGGAATAAATCTTCTTCATTTGCCCCAAATCCATGCATTAATATAAGTAAAATAGGCTTTTCAGACCCCTTTGCATCACGAATCAGATAATTAAGAGAATCATTCTCGACAACAGAATTTTCTTCAATTATATTTTTTTCTATCGTTTCAACTTTTTTATTCTTGCCATTGCAACATATAAAAAGTAAACATATACAAATAGATGATAATAACCCCGTAACTCTCATTATGCTAATTTTTCTAATAATGAAACTTCCATAGGCTCTTTCAATAATGTTTTTGAAAGTTCAGCCCAGTTTACTAAATGAGGTTGTTTTAGATGAACTTCTAATTTAGCTTTACTTTCCCATTCTTCCGAGAATACAAAAACTTCAGGATGATCTAAATCTTGAAATAATTCATATTTAATGCAACCATCTTCTTTTCTTGTTGGATTAACTAAAGCTTCTAAAGCTTTTTTAGTTTCTTCTATTTTATCGTCTTTTGCGATACTTTTTGCAATTACTTGTAACATAATTTTATTTTTTATTTAATAATTTTTTTAATCAGTTTATAACTTTTTTCTAATGCAACTCCAAAAACAAGATGAGATCCATATTCCCAAACCCACCAAGATTTTGGCATATCTTTTACTTTACCTTGTAATCCTAATTCTGGAACAGTAGATCCATGTGTTGCTAACCATACTGCAGAACCAGTAGCTAAACCCTGTAGAGGAAATGATTTTTTTTGTTGACTGAAAATCTTAGCATATACAATTCCAATGAATGCACCTAAACCATAATGAATGTGTTTCATAGATTTTAGAGTGTCTTTTTTAGATAGGTTTTTATCAGTATAACAGTGATAAACTTGTTTTGATAATACAGCAGGAGGCATATTTTCTGGTTGACCATTTACATCAGCGCCCTTTAATTCTAATTCTTCTGAAGTAGGAGGAAAATATTTTTCACCGATTTCTTGAAGAGGAGGTTCAGCTAAAGATTTTACCCATGAAGCAAATAGGCCTATTGCAATACCTTGTAATACTATTTTTGAAGAATTTTTCATGTTTTATTTTTTTGGTGTCCAACGATGTAAATTTTTGTCTTTTAAACCATCAGGATAAGAAATTAATTCAATCAAGCTACCCCATGGTGATTTAAAATAAACACCTCTGTTACGAGGTCCATTTTCTACATTAGCTAAAGGATGAGGTTCTGATAATAATTTTCCTCCAGCTAATTTCACTTGCTCAGTTGCTTTTTCTATATCATCTGTATATAATGCAATATGTTGCCAACCAAAATCATTTAAGTTAGCAGTATCTTTCTGAGGTGTATTAGAAAATTGAAACATCTCTATTGTTGGACCATTTCCTATTTCTAATAAACGCATATGTACTATTTTACTATTTTTTGGAATACCTAATTGAGTTTCTGTTTCTTTACCTTCCATTGGTTTATCATCTTTTGGAAGTACATCATATAAAACATTAGCATTTAAGGCATTTTTAAAAAATATAGTAGCATCTTCAATATCAGGAACTGTTAAACCTATATGGTCAATTCCACGAAAAATTCCATTATTCATATTAATAGTTTTAGAGGTGGTTATATAGTTTATTTAAGTTTATTTTAAATTTTTTAGATAGTTGATAATTCCAATGACATCATCATTTCCAAATCCATTATCATGCGCAGCTTGGTAAGATTCAAAAATAGTTTTACCAAGAGGATAATTTGCTCCAGCATCTTTAGCTAGTAAAACATCTTTTAACATTAAATCTAAACCAAAAGCTGGTGTGAAATCATTCTCTAGTAACAAAGGAGTTTTTACTTTCGTAGCACCACTTCCACTAGCACTTTCATTTATAATTTCTAACATATCACCTTTGTCAATACCTAATTTATCTGAGAACAAAACTGTTTCTGCTAAACCTTGATAAATCATAGACAAAAAATAATTAATAGAAAGTTTAGCCGCAATTCCTTTCCCATTTTCACCAAGATGTTTTACTAGTTTCCCCATTTTATTTAAGTAAGGTTCAGCTTTTTCAACATCATTTTTATCTCCTCCAGCCATAATGATTAAAGTACCATCGGTAGCTGGTTTAGTACTTCCAGCAACAGGTGCATCAATTAAAGAAGCGCCTTTACTTTTTATAAGTTTAGCATTCTCTGTTGTAGCTTCTTGTGATATTGTGCTCATATCAACAAATAATTTTCCTTTAATGTCTAAAGAAACAATTTGTTCATAAACATCTTTTACAGCTTTATCATTAGTAAGCATTGTAAAAATTATATCACTATTTTCTACTAATTTTTCTATACTATCATAAATAGTAGATTGTTTTTCAAAATCTTTTGCTTTCTCAATAGTTCTATTATAAACAGCTAAAGAGAAACCTGCTTTTTCAAGGTTTTTAGCCATCGGATGTCCCATGTTTCCAAGTCCGATGAACCCTATTTTGTTTGTACTCATTTTTTTCTTTTTTTATGATGCAGGTAAACGGTCTGGCCATTCATTTGGTAATTCTCCACTAAATCCTATTTGCGGAATTTCATTTATTTCTAGCATTTCTTTTTCTGTTAATTCAAAATCAAAAATGTCTATATTATCAATAATTCTATCTACAGTTGTAGACTTAGGAATAGGAATTACATGATGTTGTAAGCACCATTTTAAACAAATTTGTGGAATAGATTTTTTATGTTTTTCTGCTATTTTTTGTAATAATTCATTATTGAAAACTCTTCCTCTTGCAAATGGAGACCAAGCTTCTACAATAATATTCTTATTGTCACAATATTCTTTAACTTCTTGTTGCCAATAACCTGGATGAAATTCTATTTGGTTGATTGCTGGGATTACTTTAGCAGTTTCTAACAAAGCCTCTAAGTGTTCCACTAAAAAATTACTTACACCAATAGATTTTATTTTTCCTTCCTCTTGTAAATCTTCTAAAGCTCTCCAAGTATCTGCATTCACTTTTTTCCAATTATCACCAAAATTTTTATAATTGGCAGGCCAGTGAATTAAATAAAGGTCAATATAATCTAGTCCCAATTGTTTTAAAGAAGTATAAAAAGCTTTTTTTGTTTCTTCATAACCAAGATGTTCTCTCCAAACTTTAGTTGTGATAAAAACATCTTCTCTAGAAAGACCACTTTCTTTTATACCTTTTCCTACAGCTTCTTCATTCTCATATCTTGCAGCACCATCAAGTAAACGATAACCATTTTTTAAGGCTTGTTTCACAGATTCTATTCCTTCTTGCTCTGTTGCTTTATAGGTTCCAAATCCAATAGGAGGAATTATGTTTCCATCATTTAATTTTATGTATTCCATTGTATGAGATTAATTTTATTATTGACTTTTTAATTTTTTCATAAAATCCATTATTGCTGGACGTAATTCATCAAATAAAGGATTTTCTTTATTTTTAATAATTACTTCTGTAAATAATTTTAAACCAAGTGCAAACTCATTTGAAGTTTGTTCTGTGTCAAAAATATTTTTAGAGCGAATAATATCAAAAATCTTAAACAAATCATCATGATTATCAAACTCAAAATTTAGCGTTTGTGAACCTTCTGTACCATCTTTTAGTTTTATTTCTTTTAAATCTATTTGATAGGTATTATTTCTTTTTTCCATTTTTTAAATAATTGGAATTGGAGCATTTTGCTCAATTAATTTTTCATGTTTTAATTCTTTCCAAAAATCAGAAGGAATTGTAGCTTTAAAAGAGGCAGCATTTTCTTGTGCTTGTTGTATTGTATGTGCTCCTGGAATTACAGCAGAAACAACCTCTGGAGCAGCAGCAAACTGTAATGCGGCAGTTCTTAAATCTACCTTATGATTTTTAGCAATACGATTTAATGCTGTTAATTTTTCTTTTACCCCATTAGGAAATTCACCTCCATATAAGTAACGGTCTTTTCCTGATAAAAAACCTGCACAAAGAGGAGCTCCAACAACAATAGAAATATCTCTTTCAGAAGCTTTTGGAAATACTTTGTTTAAATCATCAGCATGATGTATTAAAGAATATTGACATGCAGATAAGAATATGTCAGGGTCAGCAACATCAATTGCCTTAATAATAGGTTCTATTGTATTAACACCAAATCCCCAACCTTTAATCAAACCTTCTTCTCGCATTTTTGTTAATTCAGGCATGGCACCTTTAGTTGCAATATCAAAATATTTAACCCAATCTTCTTTCATATCACCGTTATCTGGAGATAAATCATGAATAAAAACAATATCTAAAGAACCAACGCCTAATCGTTGTAGACTATCTTCGACACTTTTTCTAACTCCAGCAGCAGAATAATCATATTCATACGAAAAATTAAGTTGTCCTTTCCATAAACCACGTTCTAGTTTAAAATCGTTATGAGGTTTCAAAATTCTTCCAACTTTTGTTGAAAGTGTATAATCTTCTCGTTTTTTATCTTTAAGAAATAATCCCATTCTACGTTCACTAATTCCTAAGCCATACCAAGGTGAAGTATCAAAATAGCGAATACCAGCATCCCAAGCAGCTTCAATAGATTGTAAACATTCTATGTTTGGATTTTCATTAAATCCATTTCCTAAAGCAACTCCACCAAAACCTGCTTTATGTTTTGGACGAAATCTTTTGTGTTTATCTGAGTTTTTAAATTGTTCCATTGGATTATTTTTAAATAAGTTTGTTGCGAAAGCAGGAATAGAAGACATTGTAGCTAGACCTGCTGATGCTAATGTTGTATTTTTAATAAATTTTCTTCTGTCCATGATTTCAAATTTTAAAATTGGTTTACAAACTCATTGATTGTATTAATTTCTTCTTGCGATAATTTAATATTAATTGCATTTGCATTTTGTACTGCTTGTTCAGCATTTCTTGCACCTGCTAAAGCAACTGTAATTCCAGCACGTTCTATAGTCCAACGTAAAACAAGTTGACCTAATGTTGCTTCATGTTTTTCAGCAATAGGTTTTAGTTTATTTAATAAAATTGTTGTTTTTTCAATAAATTCAGGCTGAAAATGAGGTAAATTAGCTCTATGGTCACCTTCTTGGAATTTATAATTGGTATGAATTTTACCAGTTAATAATCCTCTTTCTAAAGGACTGTAAGCAAGGATTGATTTATTGTGTTCGATGCAGTAAGGAACAGTTTCGTCTTCAATACCTCCATTAACCATACTAAAAGGAATTTGATTAGAGACTAATTTTAATGTCTTTTCAGCTTCCTCCATTTGTTTTGCATCATAGTTACAAACACCAGCATAACGAATTTTTCCTTGTTCTATTAGTTTTGATACTGCTTCAAAAGTTTCATCTATTGGGGTTGTAGAATCAGGCCAATGAATCTGATATAAGTCGATATAATCTGTATTTAGACGTTTTAAACTTTGTTCACATTCATAAATGATACTTTCTTTACCAGCATATTTATAAACATCAATATCTTTACCATCATTATTTTTACTATGCATTGCAAAATCACCTTTAGCTAAGTCCCAACGCATTCCAAATTTTGTTAAAATTTGGACTTTGTTCCTTGAAATTTCTTTGATAGCTTCACCTACAATTTCTTCACTTGTTCCTTGTCCATAAATAGGAGCAGTATCTATAGAAGTTACTCCAACATCATAGGATGCTTTAATAGCTTCTATAGCATCATTTCTATCTGTACTTCCCCACATCCATCCTCCTGCAGCCCAAGCTCCAAAAGTTATTGCAGAAACTTCTAAATCACTATTTCCTAATTTTCTATATTTCATATTAAGTATTTTTTATTGTTGTTCAGTTTTTATTTTTACAACTAAATATGGAGGTTTTCTTAAATCTTTACCACCATTAAAACCTGGTAATCTATTCCATTGTCCAAGAGTTACATATAAATAACCATTGCGATAAGCTAATCCATCAGGCCAAACAAAATTTTCTTTGTCATGAGCAAGTAAGGTGTAATGTCCTTCTTTATTTCTTTTTAATAAAGACTGTTGTTCAAATGATCCAAAGAAAATATTTCCTTTTTCGTCTTCTGCTAATCCATCACAAGCAGGATGTTCTCCTTCAAATTTTACGGCATCTTCCACTTGTTTTTCTGTTGCATTAAAATCACTCAAAATAGTTGTTGGTAAGCTGTATAATTTTCTTCCTGTAATGGCAGTCCAATAAAGTGTTTTTTCATCTGGACTAATTGCAATACCATCTGCACCTCCATTTGGAAAAGTCTGATTTTTAAAATCATATTCATGCGGTTGACCTTCTAAAAATCCCATAAAACCTGGATCAGGTGAAGTAGAATAATGGTTAAGTAAAACTTCTTTTCCTTTTCCCGTTGCTACATCTAATACAACTAAAGAAAAATTTTGACCAAAGCCAGAATTCGCTATATATATTGTACCTTGTTTACCATGAGAAAGATCAACACGAAGATCGTTATAATGGGCTTCATTTGATAAAACGTTTTTAGGAACGATAACTGAATGAAGTATTTTTTTTGAATTAATATCTATTGCAACAACTTTAGCAGCTCCTTCAGGAATTTCTTTTATTCCAGCTCTTTTACCATCATCTAAAACCCATAAAACATCATTTTTATCGATATATATTCCATGAGGAGAAACTAACCAATTTTTATAAGATTTTGAATTTGGATAAACATAATCTTTTGAAGGAAAGGGAATTATTTTATTGTTAACTAATTCAGCTAGCGCAAATTCTTTATGATTATCTGCATGTCTTGGAAAACCAAGAAAAATACGATTACTTTTACTTACTGCAATACCAGAGGGATCTGGATTTGGAGGATTAATTTTAGTTACAATTTCATATTTTGTTTGTGCATTTGTATATAAAATACTACTAATCAAAAAGGTTATGAATAATATTTTTTTCATTTTTACTTATTTGGTGGAACATAATAATTGTCTTTAAGTTAAGACATTATTGTTGAATGGTCGTAACAAAGATTTATAAAATAACTAACTTTAATGTTGTAATAACATTATAAAAAATTGTAATTTTATAACATTAGTATTTTATTATGAAAAGGAAGCAATACGAAACTTTATTAATTGAAGATATGATTACAGAGCAATATAATTTGCCTTTGCATAGTCATACTTATTATGAAATGATTTACGTCTATAAAGGTACAGGACAGCATTTCTTGAATAATAATGTATTTAATTATAAGACAGGAGATTTGTTTTTATTATCACCAGAGGATAAACATTATATTGTTTATAACAAACCCACAAGACTAATTTTTATAAAATTTACGGATGCTTATTTTAAAGATAATAAGTATTTATCTCCGGATAATTTATTTATTAATTCTCCTCTCACAATCATGAGAAAACAAGTTTTGAAAGAAGAAAAATTAAAATTTGATGAACCATGTAAAACAATATTAAGAAAAACAATAGAAAATATTTTATCTTATAATTGTAAACCAAATATAACTTCATCTCCATTAGTATTTTTTCAGATTTTATCCATTTTTGGATTGGTTAGGGAAGCAGCAGATAAATTTAATATTAGAATAGACGATGGAGCTCCTAATAATGAAGACCTTATTTCATATATCAATCAAAATATATATGATCCCAAAAAGATAAGAATAAAGTCAATTTCTTCACATTTTAATATAGCAGAAAATTATTTTAGTACATATTTCAAACGGAATTTTGATGTTTCCTTCAGAGAGTATTTAGATGATTATCGTATCAAATTAATTGAAAAAAGATTAGAATTTAAGCAAAATACTATTAAACAAATTGCTAATGAATTTGGTTTTACAGATGAAAGTCATTTAACAAATTATTTTAAAAAACATAAAAAGACAAGTCCGTCACAATACACAAATCAATTAAAACAAACAGTATGAAAATTTTTTTAAACAAACGTATTCCAAAAATAGGAATTGAATTATTAAATCATCCAAATATTGAACTTATTTTTCCTGATAAAGAAGAGTTGACACACGAAGAATGGTTGGGGTATTGTAAGCAAAGTGATGCTTTATTAAGTGTAGGAAAATCTAAATTTAATGAAGAATTTTTTGAAGAGTGTCCTAACATAAAGGCAATAGCATTATTTTCTGTAGGGTATGATCATGTTGATATTGATGCTGCTACAAAACATGGTGTTGCAATTACTAATACACCAGATGTTCTGAGTAATGCGACTTCTGATACTTCATTCTTATTGATGCAAATGGTGGCTAGATACGCTTTTTTTAATTTAAATAAAGTAAGAAATGGTGAATGGTCTAGTAATTTTAATCCAATTGCTAATCTTGGTCAAGAATTAAAAGGTAAAACTTTGGGTATTTTAGGTTTAGGTAGAATTGGTTATGAAATGGCAAAAAAATGTATTGGAGCATTTGATATGCCGATTATTTACCATAATAGAAATAGACATCCTGAGATAGAAAAAGAGTTAAATGCTAAATATGTTTCTTTTGATGAATTATTAGAACAATCTGACGTAATAACTATACATGCCAATTATACAGCAAAAGATCAACATAAATTTAATAAAGAATCTTTTAATAAAATGAAATCATCTGCAATATTGGTTAATACAGCAAGAGGAGGTTTTGTGAATGAAGAAGATCTATATTTAGCTTTAAAAAATGGAGATATATTTGGAGCTGGACTTGATGTAACTGAAAAAGAACCATTAGCTAAAGATTCAAAATTAAATACATTAGATAATATATGTATTTTTCCACATATAGGATCAGCAACAGTTGAAGCTAGAAGCGGAATGGCAAGGGTTGCTGCAGAAAATATTGTAGCATTTGTGGAAGGTAAAAAATTACCAACGATTGTTAATCCAAGTGTTTTTGATAATTAATTTATAGTTTAAAATCATAAGTTTTGGAGTATAAACAGAATTTAATTAATGAATTAAAATCAATTTTTAAAATAGGAAAAGCTAAAAGACATTGGGCTATTCCTGTTATGGCTTCATTGTGTGTGGGTTTACCATTGTTAATAGGTTACTTTTTAGATAATTTTAGTGCATCTTTAACTGTAAGTTTAGGAGGTTTAGTTATTCTTTATTTACCAACAGAAGCAAATCTTTTAGGTCGTGTTTCTAAACTTTTATTGTGCTCTTTTGGTTTTGTATTTTCTTATTTGATTGGAATTTTTTTTAGTTTTAATTATTGCATTTCTTATATAGTATTTGGAATTTTTTCTACAATAGTATATATTATTACAAAAAAAGTAAAATTAAATCCTCCAGGAACATTCTTTTTTATTTTAATAGCTGCTATGGCCAGTGGAATACCTTTTTCTTTAGGTGAGATACCTTACAGAATAGGATTAATGACTTTAGGAGTATTTTTTTCATGCTTTATAGCTTTTTTGTTTAGTTTATTATTTATTAAATCAGATATAAAAAGTGAAGCAAAAAATATTTTATCAAATATCGATATTCAAGATAATATTGATTATTTAGAAGCTATAATAATAGGAATATTCATGTCGTTATCATTTTTTATAGCACATATGTTTGGATTGAATAATCCTTATTGGGTTCCTATTTCTTGTTTAGCTGTAATGCAAGGTGTAAATGCAAAACATATATGGCAACGTGGGTTTTATAGAGTTTTAGGAACAACATTAGGAATGATATTATGTTGGTTTATTTTATCATTCTTGAAGACACCACTTGAAATTATTATTTCAATCATGATTTTTCAATATATTATTGAATTGTTAGTTGTTAAAAATTATTTTTATGCTGTTCTATTTATTACTCCAATGACAGTTTTATTATCCGAAGCTGGTCATCCGAATTCAATTGATCCTAATCTTTTGATTCTAGCTAGATTGAAAGATGTTTTTTTAGGCTCAACATTTGGAGCTTTTGGAGGCTGGATATTGTATAATGAAAAATTTCGATATCAAATTAAAAAGCATATTCAAATTAAAACAAAAAAATAGAGCTCAGAAATGAGCTCTATTTTTTTGTTTTAATCCAATCGCTCTAGTCTATCAACTGAATGTTTATGCATGTATAAAGGTATATGTTCTATAAACACATCGTTTTTTTCTAAACCGAATGATTTTAAAAGATTAAATTCTATTTTTTTAATTAGATAATAAACTTTAAGTGTAAAGAATTCTTTCATACTTAACTTAGTTTCAATTGAAGGGAATTTTTCTATTAAAACAAACTTCATATCTAATTCTTGATTATACTTTCTTAAGTTAGCACTTAAATCTTTTAAATCTAATTCTCCATTTGTACACATATCACTAATAACTTTTTTTATGTATTGCTCCGTTTTAGGCTGAACTCTAAAACCAATATTAAAAGTTAATCGATATATTTTTTGATCTGTAATAGGTGTTATTTTATAGTTTAATGTATAAGGTTCGCTATCTCTATTTAGGTTAACAAACCAATAAACATCTGCTCTTTTTGGTCTTTTAGATAAAATAGATTGAATACTAAATTTTTCAACATTTTTTACATTAGTAGATTTTGTTAGATAAAATAAAAACGTAGAGAATTTAGGAACATTTTCATCTTCACTTAATTCAGTTAAAATATTTGCGTAACGTTTTATTTTAACAAACTCTAAATTTCTAGAATTTAAAATTTTTCCATAGAAACTACAATACATTATCGCAAAGAAAACCCATCCCATTAATAAAGCTAAATACCCTCCTTCAACAAATTTTACAACATTAGCAACAAAGAAAGAGCTTTCTATTGAGACAAAGATTCCGAGTATTAGCGCAATAAAAATTTTATTGAGTTTTGTATAGTAATTAAGATAGTATCCTAGTAATAGAGTAGTCATTAACATGGTTACTGTAATAGCTAAACCATATGCAGCTTCCATATGTGATGAATCTCTAAAGTAAAGAACAATAAAAATACATCCAGCCCAAAGCATAAAATTTATTGTAGGAATATAAACCTGACTTTTATGTTCATTTGGTTGAATAATAAATGTCCTTGGCCAAAACCCTAAATTTATAGCTTCGTTAATTAATGTAAAAGAACCTGTTATTAATGCTTGTGATGCAATAATGGCAGCGCCTGTAGCAATACAGATACCAGGAATTAAGAACCAATGTGGCATCATTTCATAAAAAGGATTTCTTCCATCTAAGAAAGGGTTGTCTTGATGCATTAACCAAGCTGCTTGTCCTAAATAGTTTGTTACTAAACAAATTTTGACATAAATCCAGCTTATTCTTATATTTTTTTTACCACAATGTCCTAAGTCAGAATATAATGCTTCAGCTCCTGTTGTACAAAGAAAAACGGCTCCAAGAACCCAAAAACCATGAGGATAATTAGTTAATAAGTTGTAAGCATAATAAGGGTTTAAGGCTTTAATAATATTGGGATGATGAATAATATGTAAAATTCCTAATCCTAAAAGCATAGAGAACCATATAACCATAAAAGGGCCAAATATTTTTCCAACTTTATTTGTTCCAAATCGTTGAAAGAAAAATAATAAAGATAGAATGACAATAACAATAGGTATCGTAGGTAACCCTTGAAACCCATCAATCATTCTAAGTCCTTCTACAGCCGAAGAAACAGATACTGGTGGGGTGATAATTCCATCTGCTAAGAGAGCTGATGCGCCTATAATTGTAGGGATTATTAAACTTTTTCCTCTTTTTTTAATTAATGAATAAAGAGAAAAAATACCTCCTTCTCCATCATTATCAGCTTGTAAAGTTAGCCATACATATTTCACTGAAGTCTGAAAAAATAATGTCCAAAAAACACATGAAACTCCTCCGTAGACAATACTTTCTTCAATTTCACGATGCTCACCAATTATAGCTTTCATTACATATAATGGACTAGTACCTATATCTCCATATATGATACCAAATGCTATTAACAATGTAGCTGCTGTTACTTTGTTCATTGTATGGTTTGATTCCATAAGCAATACTTATTTTAATTTTTTACGAATGTATGTCGTAGAAAAGAGATTATTCCAACTTATTAATTTATATTATCTATAACTATAGGGTGTTACTATATTAATTATCGATTATTATTTGGTGTAATAATACACTATAGTGAAAATATAACTTTATTTTAAAACTTATTTTTATTATAATTTGTAAATTTTTAATAAATATACACTATTGAAATTGTTTTTTATCAGATGTTAATTTTATAATAATACTATGCTTGCATAATAAAAAAAATATTATATTTGTTATAGATACACTAAAAAAATGTTGAGAGAAGATTTTACAATCGATTATTTATTACGTTCCACTTGGCTTTCTATTCAGAAAATGTACAATGAACAAGCTGGAGAATATAATTCTACAATGGTTTATGCATTTACATTATTATCAATAGATCCTAAAGGAGGTACTCCAAGTACATATTTAGGACCAAAAATGGGAATTGAGCCAACAAGTTTGTCTAGAACTTTGAAAAATCTAGAAGAGAGAGGTTTTATAACGAGAAAACCTAATCCTGAAGATGGAAGAAGTGTTTTGATAACTTTAACAAAAGAAGGTTTGAGAATGAGAGATATTTCAAAGTTTTTTGTTTTACAATTTAATGAATCAATAAATAAACATATAGAACCAGAAAAAATGGAGGTTTTTTTGGAAGTTATTTATAAAATAAACCAATTGATCTCTGATAAAAAAATATTTAAAAACAATTATGAGAAAACACATTAAACATGTAACCGTATTAGGTTCAGGAGTAATGGGTTCAGGTATTGCATGTCACTTTGCTAATATTGGAGTTCAGGTCTTGATGCTAGATATGGTTCCTCGCGAGCTTACGCCACAAGAGCAAGCGAAAGGGTTGTCTTTAGAAGATAAAGTTGTTCGTAACAGAACAGCTCAATCTCATTTAGATTTTGCTCTTAAAAGTAAACCTTCCCCAATTTACGACGTAGCTTTTGCATCTCGTATAACCGTAGGTAATTTTGATGATGATTTAGAAAAGATTAAAAATTCGGATTGGGTTATCGAAGTTATTGTAGAGAGATTAGATATTAAAAAATCGATGTTCGAAAAAGTTGATGCTTTAAGAAAACCAGGGACTTTAATATCTTCTAATACATCTGGAATACCAATTCATTTAATGTCTGAAGGTAGGTCAGAAGATTTTCAGAAACATTTCTGTGGAACACATTTTTTCAATCCTCCACGTTATTTAAAATTGTTTGAAGTTATTCCTGGACCAAAAGCAGAGAAAGAAATTGTTGATTTCTATCAAAGTTATGCTTCATTATTTTTAGGTAAAACACCAGTTTTATGTAAGGATACACCAGGTTTTATAGGAAATAGAGTAGGTGTTTATTCTATGGCAAAAATTATGGAGCTTACACAAGAATTAGGTCTATCTATTGAAGAAACTGATACATTAACAGGTTCCATATTAGGAAGACCAAAAACTGGAACATTTAAATTAGGAGATTTAGTAGGGTTAGATACTGCGTATAATGTAACAAAAGGTCTGCAACAGAATACGACAGACGATTTGATGATACAAGATTTAAAAGAATCTAAATTCTTAGACTTTTTAATCGAAAATAAATTTCTTGGAGATAAATCAAAAAAAGGTTTTTATTACAAAGAGGTTGATAAAGAAGGAAAAACAAACCGTTTTGCTTTAAATCTTGATACATTAGAATATCGACCAATGGAACGTGCTAAAGTTTCTTCAGTTGAATTAGCAAAACAAGCAGGTTCTACCAAAAATAAATTAGCAGTTTTATTAAAGGATACAACAAAAGCAGGTGATTTAATTCGTAAACATTTTGCATCTTTATTTGCTTATGTATCTCAAAGAGTTCCAGAAATAACAGATGTTTTTTATCCTATAGATGATGCGATAAGAACAGGATATGCATGGAAATATGGACCTTTTGAAACATGGGATTATGTTGGTTTAAAAAAAGGAATTGAATTAGTTGAACAAGAAGGTTATACTGTTGCTTCATGGGTAAAAGAATTAGCAGATTCTGGTGTAGATTCTTTTTATAAAGTTGAAAATGGTAAAAAGTTATTTTACAATCAAACAACGAAACAATTTGAATTAATTCCAGGTCAAGATTCATTTATTATTTTAGATAACATTCGTAAAACAAATGAAATTTGGTCGAATAAAGAAACTTCAATTCAAGATTTAGGAGATGGGATTATCAATTTAGAGTTCCGTTCTAAAATGAATTCTTTAGGTGGTGGAGTTCTTCAAGGAATTAATAAAGCAATAGAGTTAGCTGAAAAAGATTATAGAGGTTTAGTTATCGGTAATCAAGCAGATAATTTTTCTGTTGGTGCAAATTTAGCAATGATTATGATGATGGCTGCTGAGCAAGATTGGTGGGAATTGAATATGGCAATTAAGACATTTCAAGATACCATGATGAAAGTTCGTTATTCTTCAATTCCTGTTGTTGTTGCTCCTCATGGAATGGCTCTTGGAGGAGGATGTGAAATAACAATGCATGCAGATAAAGTTGTTGCAGCAGCAGAAACTTACATTGGTTTAGTAGAAGTTGGTGTTGGTCTTATCCCAGGAGGTGGTGGATCTAAAGAATTTGCTTTACGTGCTGCAAAACATATGTTAGCAGATGATATAAAAACAAATCATTTACGAGAAGCTTTTATGAATATAGCAATGGTAAAAGTAGCAACTTCTGCTTATGAAGCTAAAAAAATGGGGATTATAAGAGACCAAGATATTATTGTTGTCAATAGAGATCGCCAAATAGCTGAAGCAAAAAAACATGCTATTATTCTAGCTGAAGCTGGGTATACTCAGCCTATACGACAAAAAGTAAAAGTTCTTGGACGTGAAGCTCAAGGAATGTTTTATGTAGGTACAGATCAATTAGTAGCTGGTCATTATGCTTCTGATCACGATCGATTAATTGCTAATAAATTAGGTTATGTAATGACTGGAGGAAATTTATCTGAGTCTACAGAAGTTTCAGAACAATATTTATTGGATTTAGAAAGAGAGGTTTTCTTATCACTTTGTGGAGAAAGAAAAACGTTAGAGCGTATTCAACATATGTTAAAAACAGGAAGACCATTACGTAATTAAAATTTAGAAGTTAGATTTTAGAAATTAGAATTGAGATGCATAAAATAGAGGATTTAATTATTTGGAAAAAGTCAATTGAATTAGCTAAACAAGTTTATTTGATTTGTGAAAAATTACCTCAAGATGAAAAATTTGGATTAATTAGTCAAATAAAAAGATCTGTAATTTCAATATCCTCAAATATAGCAGAAGGAGCAGGAAGGAATTCTAATAGAGAATTTATTCATTTTTTATCAATAACAAATGGTTCTTCTTATGAATTAATGACACAGATAATTTTATGCATAGAATTGGATATTTTAAAAAAAACAGATACTGAAAAAGTAATTAATTTAATAAATGAAATTCAGAAAATGAATTATGTTTTTCAACAAAAATTGAAGTCTAATATTTAAAATCTGTTATCTAAAATCTAAAAAAAAGTAAAAAAAACATGAAACAAGCATATATTGTTACAGGATATAGAACAGCAGTAGGAAAAGCTCCAAAAGGAACTTTACGTTTTACTCGTCCAGATGAAATGGCTGCAACAGTTCTAAAAAGATTGATGGAAGATTATCCATCATTAGATCCAGCACGAATAGATGATTTAATAGTTGGTTGTGCAATGCCAGAGGCTGAACAAGGTTTAAACATGGCAAGGTTAATCTCATTAATGGGATTATCAACAGATAAAGTACCAGGAGTTACAGTTAATCGTTACTGTGCATCAGGTTCTGAAGCAATAGCATTAGCTGCTGCAAAAATTAGAACAGGAATGGCAGAATGTATTATAGCTGGTGGAGCGGAATCGATGTCTTATATTCCAATGGGTGGATATAAACCAATTCCGGAAACAGATCTAGCAAAAGAACATCCAGATTATTACTGGGGAATGGGATTAACTGCAGAAGCAGTTGCAAATGAATTTAAAGTTTCTAGAGAAGACCAAGATCAATTCGCTTTTAATTCTCATCAAAAAGCATTGAAAGCATTAGCAGAAGGTAAATTTGATTCTCAGATTGTTCCATTAGATGTTGAATACAATTTCTTAGATGGAAATGAAAAAATTCAAACTAAGAAAATAACTTTTAAACAAGATGAAGGACCAAGACCAGATACATCAGTGCAAGGTTTGGCAAAGTTACGTCCAGTTTTTGCTCATGGAGGTTCTGTAACAGCAGGTAACTCTTCACAAATGTCAGATGGTGCTGCTTTTGTAATGGTTATGTCGGAAGATTTAGTTAAAGAATTAGGTTTAGAACCTGTTGCTCGTTTAGCAGCATATTCAACTGTAGGTTTGGCACCAAGAATTATGGGAATGGGACCTATGTTTGCAATACCAAAAGCTTTAGAACAAGCAGGATTGAAACAAGAAGATATTGATTTATTTGAGCTAAATGAAGCGTTTGCATCTCAATCTGTTGCAATTATGCGAGAGCTTAATTTAAATCCTGATATCGTTAACGTTAATGGAGGAGCTATTGCATTAGGACATCCGCTTGGTTGTTCTGGTACTAAATTAACAGTTCAGTTATTACATGAAATGGAAACTAGAAAAGCAAAATATGGAATGGTAACAATGTGTGTTGGTACAGGCCAAGGAGCAGCTTCTGTATTTGAATTTTTAAAATAAATAAAGATTTGAGATATTAGGAAATTAGATATTATATTTTTAAAATCTGACTACTAATATCTCAATATCTGAATCAAAACATAAACAACAAAAAAATTATTACAATGTCAGCAAATCAAAATAGATTAATAGGAGGTGAGTTTTTAGTTAAAAATGCATCTTATAACGATATTTTTACTTTTGAAGATTTATCAGAAGAGCAAAAAATGATTATGGAATCTGCAAAAGAGTTCATAGATAAAGAAGTTGTACCTAATAAACACAGAATCGAGAAAAAAGATTACGCATTAATTGAAGAATTAATGAAAAAAATCGGTGAATTAGGTTTACTTGGAGTCTCTGTTCCAGAAGAATATGGAGGGTTAGGAATGAGTTTTTCTACAACAATGCTTGTTTGTGACTATATTTCTGGTGCTACTGGTTCATTAGCAACTGCATTTGGAGCTCATACAGGAATAGGAACAATGCCAATCACATTATATGGTACTGAGGAACAAAAACAAAAATATTTACCAAAATTAGCATCAGGAGAATGGTTTTCATCTTATTGTTTAACTGAGCCAGACGCAGGTTCTGATGCTAATTCAGGAAAAACAAAAGCAACTTTATCTGATGATGGTAAAGAATATATCATTACAGGGCAAAAAATGTGGATAACTAATGCAGGTTTTGCAGATTTGTTTATTGTTTTTGCTCGTATAGAAGATGATAAAAATATAACTGGATTTATTGTAGAAAAAGATAAAGCAGGAGAAGGTTTTTCTTTAGGAGAAGAAGAGGATAAATTAGGAATTGTATCTTCATCTACTCGTCAAGTATTTTTTAATGAAGTTCGTGTTCCTGTAGAGAATCTTTTAGGAGAAAGAAATGGAGGGTTCAAAATTGCAATGAATGCTCTAAATGTTGGTCGTATAAAATTAGGTTCAGCTTGTTTAGATGCACAAAGACGTATTTTAGATAATTCATTACAATATGCTGCAGAACGTAAGCAGTTTAATACTTCTATTAATACTTTTGGTGCTATAAAAGAAAAACTAGCAGATATGGCTGTTTCTACTTTTACATCTGAAGCAGGATCTTACAGAGCTGCAAAAGATGTTGAAGATGCAATTGCTGATAATATAACTTCAGGTATGTCTCATGCAGATGCTGAATTAAAAGGGATAGAAGAATATGCAATAGAAGCTTCTATACTAAAAGTTTGGATTTCTGATGCGACTCAAGTGGTTTCTGATCAAGGTATTCAAATCTATGGAGGTATGGGATATTCTAAAGATATGCCAATGGAAGCTGCTTGGAGAGATGCTCGTATTTCAAGAATTTATGAAGGAACGAATGAGATTAATACATTATTATGTATTTCTATGCTTGTAAAAAGAGCTTTTAAAGGGAAACTTGATTTAATGTCTCCAGCTAAAAATGTTGCAGAAGAATTAATGTCAATTCCATCATTTGATATTCCAGATTATTCTGAATTATTTGCTCAAGAAAAGGAAATTATAGAAAATCTTAAAAAAGCATTTTTTATGGTTGCTGGAGCTGCTTTACAAAAATTTGGAGCTGAGTTAGAAAAACATCAACAGTTAATTATTGCAACATCTCATATTATGCAAGAAATATATATGGTAGAATCAGCGATGTTACGTGCAGAAAAAATTGCAAATGTAAAAGGAGCTGATAATGCAAAATATGCTGTTAAATTAGTAGAATTACAATTGTTTAAATCTGTAGAAATTGTTAAAACAGAAGCGACAAAAGCTATTATTTCTTTTGCAGAAGGAGATGAACAAAGAATGATGTTATCTGGCGTTCGAAGATTTACTCGTTATAATGAGTATCCAAATGTTATAAATTTAAAAACTGAAATAGCAGATTATATTATTAGAGAAAATAAATACATATTCTAAATAATATTTAATTCATTGATTTGTAGTTTGGTATATTATTTGTTTAACTAATATTAAAAGTACTAATTTACAAATTAGTGGAGTTTTCATGGTACTTAAAGTTTTAGTAGAGAGAAAGACCTTAGTTGTTTCAGCTAAGGTTTTTTTTATTCATTAAAAATAAGCAGGTTATGTTATTCTAGTGAGTGATAATGTTTTAATTATATGTAAATTTATATCAATGTATTTAACCCCTTAAAAAATACTATTATGATTATTAATGCAGCAATTCTAACGTTCACAATGTTTATAACATTTAGTATAATGTGTCTAGTAAAATTGGATGAGTTGAAAAAGTTAAAACAAGATACTTGGAAGAATTTCAAGTAATTTGATAATAGTAAATTATAAAAAATAATTTGTGTTTTTTGTAAAAGTTTTAAATATTTGTTAATTAAGTAGTTATTTGTAAAATGCATATCAAATAAATTGATATGCATTTTTTATTCTATTTTTAGATATTTAATAATAAATTATGAAAAAAATTGTTGTTCTAACTGGTGCTGGGATTAGTGCAGAAAGTGGAATTTCTACATTTCGAGATTCAAATGGTTTATGGGAGAATCATGATATTATGGAAGTTGCGTCAGTATCTGGTTATAATAAAAATCCACAATTAGTTCAAGATTTTTACAACAAAAGGCGTCAACAATTATTTGAAGTTCATCCAAATAAAGCTCACTTATTTTTAAAAGAATTAGAACAAAATTTTAATGTAACTATTATCACTCAGAATGTTGATGATTTACATGAAAGAGCAGAATCATCTCATCTCATTCATTTACATGGAGAATTACGAAAGGCAAGAAGCGAGCGAAATGAGAATATGATTATAAATTGGAATAAAGATATAAAAATAGGAGATTTAGCAGAAGATGGAAGTCAATTACGACCACATATCGTTTGGTTTGGTGAAATGGTACCTATGATGGATAATGCAATAAAAGAAGTAAAAACAGCAGATATACTACTTGTTATAGGGACTTCTATGAAAGTTTATCCAGCAGCATCACTTATTGATTATGTTAAAAATAATATACAAATTATATATATTGACCCAAATGATTCATTTCAGTCTAATTCCATAATTCATATCAAGAAAAAAGCAACAGAAGCTATAGATGATATAAAAAAAATATTGGGACTATAATTTTTGGGCAATCCCTTCGGGCACGCTTTTCATTGCAATCTTTTCTGATTGGTTTTATTCTTTTTTATAAGAATCCAATCAGAAAAGGATTTACATTACAATCGTTATTGCGTTTTTATTGTAGAATTTCTCGTTGTTTACTTTTACTCGTCTTCTGAGCTAAAAACACACCAGATAGAATCATTATAAAACCAACTAAATGCATCCATGTTATTTTTTCTCCAACCATAAATCCCCAAAAAACAGAGATAATAGGCATTAAATAAGTTACCATAGAAGAAAAAATAGTTCCTGTGGCTTGAATTAATTTATAAAATAAAATCATAGCTAATGCGGTTCCTACTAATCCTAATATAGCGACAAAACCAAGACTTTTTAATTGTTGACTAGTCCCTTCAAATGTTTCAAAAAAACCTGAAAAGAATAATATAATAATTGCTGGTAAAAGCCAAATAGTAAATAAGGCAGATGATAACTGGAATGATGGAACATCATTTAAATAGCGAGTCAAAATTAAACTATTCATTCCATACAAAGCTGTTGCAAGAACAATTAGTAAACAATGAGGAATACTATTTTCTCCAGAAAAACCATCACCACTAATTAATAATACAGCTCCAAAAAATCCAATCAATGCACCAATAATTTGATTTTGAGTTCCTCTTATATTGAAAAATAATGCACCAAATAATAAAATAAATAAGGGAACCAATGAGTCTAATATTCCAGCCATAGAGCTAGAAACATGTGTTTGAGCCATTGGGAATAAAAACATGGGAATAAAATTTCCACAAAATCCAGCTAAAGCAACGTATTTCAATTTATTTTTAGGAATTTTAAATAAACTAGGAATTCCCCATATAGCCAAAACAGTACCTGCAATAGATAAGCGTAATGCTCCTACTTGGTATGGAGTATAAGAAACTAATCCTTGTTTTATAAGAATAAAAGAACTTCCCCAAGTCAGTGCTAAAATCCCAAGAATTACCCAATATTTAAACTCTATTTTCATGTGTTAATTTTCAGCAAAGATGCAAAAGTTTAAGTGAAAAAAAAACTAAAAAAACTACTTACAAAAACAATCATTTGTATGGTCATTTACTATTCCAACTGCCTGCATATAAGCGTATATTGTTGTAGAACCAAAAAACTTGAATCCTCGTTTTTTTAAATCTTTTGCAATTTGGTCGGAAATAATAGTTGTTGCGGGGACATCTTTTATAGAATCCCAATTGTTTTCTATAGGTTCATTATTTACATAATTCCATATAAAATTCGAAAAAGAACCAAATTCTTTTTGAATAGCAATAAATAATTTTGCATTATTTATAGCAGCTACTATTTTTCCTCTATGTCTTATAATTCCTTCGTTTTCTAGTAGTTTATTTATTTTATCTTCATTATAATCGGCTACTTTTTTTACGTCAAAATTATCAAATGCTTCTCTAAAAGCTTCTCTTTTTTTAAGAATTGTATACCAACTCAATCCAGCTTGAAATGATTCTAAAACTAAAAATTCAAATAAAGTTTTATCATCTTTTGTTGGTTTTCCCCATTCATTATCATGATAATCAATGTATAATTGGTCTTTATTCACCCAAGCGCAACGTGTTTTCATCATTTTTATTTCTGTTAAATTTTTAATGCAATCTTTCAATTCGTTTTTCCAACTTTCATTTATTTCAGAGTCATTTTCTATTTTAGAAAATTGTTCTTTTAATATAGGTAAAAAATCTAAATTCTTTGTTTCTAAAATAGCTTCAAAAATTAGGCTTGAATAATCATCTTTCAAAAGCTCATCTTTTATAATTTTTATTATATTTTGTTCATTTCTAATGGCCAAACCACAAATGGCTTCAAATCTTGTTTCTTGATGTTTATCTTTAATACGATTCCATAAAGTTTCTCTAATAATAGAATTATCTATTTCAGATTGTCCTATAAAAAAGGTCGCCCAATTTCTGATATAATTTGATTTATCTTTAGTTAGTTTAATTAAAATATTAATAGATTCTAAATTTTCAATAAAACCTAATGCATGTACGAGTCCTTCTTTTATAATATAGTTATTGGTATTTTGAAAATCACATATTTTTTTTATTTGAGTATTAGTAAGATTATCGTTGTTATGACTAATACCATAAAGCGTAGACTTAATGATGTAAGGGTTTGTTTCTGTTTTTAATATATCAAAGTAAATTTTTAATGTTTTTTGGATAAAAGGTCTTGGAGGAATGCCTAATTGAGCTAAAATATCAATTCCAATAAGCTTATCTTTGTAATTATTAGATTTTATTAATTCTTCACATTTTTTGAATAAATCTCTACTTGGACGTGTTCTTAATATTTTAATATTTTCCCAACGAGTTTTAGTAGACTTATTGTTTTGCAGTCTAGAAATTATTTTATCATTTGTCCAATTTAATCTACTCATTGTAAGTATTTATAAGCGTCTTCTATTGTGTAAAGAGGAAGTTTACAGGTATTATTTTCACAAATATAGATTGATGTTTTACCATCTATTAATCTATTTTTTGTTAATTCTAAATCTTCTTTTTTACTACCTATAAATATAGCATTAGGAATATAATTATTTTGTATTTTTTTTATGTAATCTTTATTTTCGTTTCCAACGACAACAATTTCTTTAAATGGAAAAGTGAAATTTAAATATAAGTTAATCCAATTAGCAAAACCACTTGGATGATTTTCTATTTTATCATCAATATTCATTAACATTTGTTTCGCATGTTTTATATATTCATCATTGTTTAAAATTTTACCCAATCGGAATAAATTATTCGCCATAATAGAATTTGAAGATGAAATAACATTATCATAAATTTCAAAAGTTTCATTGACTAATGGTGTGTCATAATGAGACTTATAGGCAAACATTTTATTTTTATAATTATAAAACTGATTAAATATTTCTTTTGTAATTATTTCTGCAGTTTCAATATAATTAATTTTAGTTGTTGTTTCGTATAATTTTATTAAAGCTTCTACAGTTAAAGTATAATCATCAAGAAATCCAGGAATAGTTGTTTGTCTATCTTTGTAATTTCTGAAAAGAATTTCTCCATTCCATTGATTTTCTAAAATGAAATTCATACAATTTTCAGCCAAATCTAAATAAGTTGTGTTCTCTATAGCTTGATAAGCATCACATAAACCAATAATAGTAATAGAATTCCAACATGTAAGAATTTTTTCATCCCGATGAGGTTTTATTCTTTGATTTCGTACATTATTTAATTCTTGTTTCCAATGTTTAATTTTAGAATTTAAATTTTCAATAGAAATATTATTTGCTTTACAGAAATCTTCATCATCAGTTAATCGTATTAAAATGTTTTTAGAATTTTCCCATTCTCCAAAAGCATTTACATTATAGTACTTAGAAAATAAATCATATTCTTCTTTTAGTACATTTTCTAATTCATTGCTTGTCCAAACATAATATTTACCTTCTTCCCCTTCGGAATCTGCGTCAATTGCAGCATAAAAAGCATTTTCAGGCGAAAGCATTTCATCTTTTAACCAATTTACTGTTTCATCAATAATATTTTTATATTCTTTTTCGCCAAAAATTTTATATCCATTTGCATATAAAGAAAGTAATTGACCATTATCGTAAAGCATTTTTTCAAAATGAGGAACTTTCCAATAAGCATCTACAGAATAACGAGAAAATCCACCTTTTATCTGGTCGTATATTCCTCCAAAAGCCATTCTATCTAAAGTTATTTTAGTTTGTATTAAACAATTTTCGTCTTTATTTTGTAATCCATAACGTAAAATAGTTTGCCAAGCATTTGGTAACATAAATTTTGGAGCACGGTTAAATCCTCCCCATTCATCATCAAATTGTTGTTTCCAGAATGAAAATGTATCTTTAATCTTATTCTTAGAAAAATTAGAATCATTTTTTAATTCAATTTTTTCCATTTCGTTCAAACCATTTGCTATAGAATCTACATATTCCATTGTTTTAGGTTGATTGTTATGATACATTTGTTGAATATTATCCAATAATTCTATCCATTGTTCTTTAGGAAAATAAGTTCCACCATAAAATGGTTTTCCATCCGGTAAAGCAAAAACATTTAGAGGCCAACCTCCAGATTGATGAATGAGTTGTACAACATTCATATATAAAGCATCTAAATCCGGTCGTTCTTCTCTATCTATTTTTATACAAACGAAATAATTATTCATTATTTCCGCAACTTCATCAACTTCAAAAGATTGTTTTTCCATTACATGGCACCAATGACAAGCCGAATAACCAATAGAAATTAATAAAGGTTTATTTTCTTGTTTAGCATATTCTATTACTTCATCGCTCCAACTTTGCCACCATACAGGATTATTTTTGTGTTGTTGTAAATATGGGCTTGTTACTGTTTTTAAATTATTTTGTTTGTAATTCACTTTTAGTTTTTTAGAAAAATAAATTTCGTTTAATTTATTGTGGATTAAAAATTATATTTTTAGTAAAAATACTATAATATGAATATTTACGAATATATTTCTATCGGAGGTTATTTATTGATGATGATAGGAATTGGAATTTACTCTTACAGGAAGTCTACAAATGACTCTGAAGGTTTTCTAATTGGAGGTAGAAAAATGGGAGCTGCTGTAACAGCGCTTTCTGCCGGAGCTGCAGATATGAGTGGTTGGTTATTAATGGGATTGCCTGGGGCAATGTATTTTACAGGACTTTCTAGTGCTTGGATTGCAATAGGATTAACATTAGGTTGTTATCTAAATTATGTATTTGTTGCACCTCGATTACGAGCATATACAGAAGTAGCTCAAAACTCGATTACTTTACCTGTATTCTTCGAGAATCGTTTCAAAGATAAAACTCGTTTACTTCGAATAGTTTCATCTATATTAATTTTAATATTTTTTACATTATATACTTCTACAGGAATGGTTTCTGGTGGAAAACTATTTGAATCTGCTTTTGGTTTAGATTATATGACTGGATTATTAGTAACAAGTTTAGTTGTTGTTTTTTATACTTTTCTTGGAGGTTTTCTTGCTGTTAGTTTAACAGATTTTGTGCAAGGAACAATTATGGTTTTAGCATTAGTTATTGTTCCAATAGTTGCTGTATCAGAAATAGGAGGAGTTGGAGAAACAGTTTCCTTAATCAATCAAAAAGGCACAAATTATTTAGATCTATTTAGAGGAACAACAACAGTTAGTATAATTTCTTTGATGGCTTGGGGATTAGGATATTGTGGGCAACCGCATATTTTAGTTCGTTTTATGGCAATTGATAAAGTTTCGGATCTTAAAAAAGCAAAAAATATTGGAATTACTTGGATGATTTTTACTGTTGGTGGAGCTTTATTAGTAGGATTAATAGGAATTGCTTATCTATTAAAATTTGATCATTCAACAATGAATATTTTTGATCATTCTAAAACAGAAGCTGAAACAGTTTTTATTTATTTCTCAAGAATATTATTTCATCCATTAATTGGTGGCTTTTTATTATCTGCAATATTAGCTGCTGTAATGAGTACTATTTCATCTCAACTTTTGGTTACATCAAGTTCTTTAACGGAAGATATTTATAAAGCTTTTTTAAATAAGAAAGCTACTGATAAACAGCTGTTGATTGTTAGTCGATTATCAGTTTTGATTGTAGCGATAGTTGCAGTTTTATTATCTTTAAATCCAAATGATTCTATTCTTAATTTAGTTGGGAATGCTTGGGCAGGTTTTGGAGCAGCTTTTGGTCCAATAATTATATTTTCTTTATTCTGGAAAAAGACATCTTGGCAAGGTGCTTTAGCAGGTATGTTAACAGGTGGTATAGTTGTTTTATTATGGGTGTATACAAATCATCCATATAAAGATTGGTACGAGATTATTCCTGGTTTTGTATCATCAATTATTGCAATTGTAATAGTATCTTTATTGACACAAAAATCAAATAAACAAATAGATCAAGAGTTTGAAGAAGTTAAATCAATTTTAAAAAATGATTAATCTTTAAGAAAAACTTATAATTTTTGTTGATAATTTCCCTTCTTTAGAATAATTAAAAAAGGGAGATTTCTTTGTATATTTGTATCGTTTGGTTAAAAAATAATCAAAAATATAAATCAATTTATACTAAAAAATGACTGATATTATCCAATTATTACCAGATCATGTAGCTAATCAAATCGCTGCAGGTGAAGTTGTTCAAAGACCTGCTTCTGTGATAAAAGAGTTGATTGAAAATGCAGTGGATTCTGGTGCAACTTCTATCCAAGTTATAGTAAAGGATGCTGGTAGAAGCCTAGTTCAAGTAATTGATAATGGTTGTGGGATGAGCGTTACAGATACCAGAATGGCATTTGAACGTCATGCAACTTCTAAAATTAGAACGACAGAAGATATATATAATATTCATACTAAAGGTTTTCGTGGAGAGGCTTTAGCATCTATTGCTGCAGTAGCTCAGATAGAAACTAAAACAAGAAAAGAAGATAATGAAGTAGGAACACAATTAATAATAGAAGGTGGAGAAGTTAAAGGTCAAGATCCTGTTGTTTGTCCTATAGGAACTTCTATTTCTGTTAAAAATTTATTTTTTAATGTTCCAGCTCGAAGAAATTTTTTGAAATCGAATCAAGTAGAATTTCGTCATATTCAAGATGAATTTCAACGAGTAGCAATGGCTCATGAAAACATTAGTTTCTTTTTACATCATAATGATTCAGAAATTTATCATCTTAAAGCTGGGAATTTAAAACAAAGAATTTCTCAGATTTTTGGTAAAAAACTGAGTTCACAAATTATATCTGTTGAAGAAGATACTGAGATTGTAAAAATAAAAGGATTTGTTGGTAAACCTGATGCAGCAAAAAAATCAAGAGGAGAACAGTTTTTCTTTGTCAATAATCGCTTTATAAAAAGTGGATACTTACATAATGCAATTGTTAATGCATTCGAAAGTTTGTTGCCTTCAGGTTATAATCCGTCTTATTTTTTGTATTTGGATATAGATCCTTCTAAAATTGATATTAATATTCATCCAACAAAAACAGAAATAAAGTTTGAAGATGAAGCATTAATTTTTACGATTTTAAGAGCAGCTGTAAAACATGCTTTAGGACAGTTTAATGTAACTCCATCTTTGGATTTTGAACAAGATCCTAACTGGGCTTTTATACCTTCTGCTTCTGAAGAAGATGAAATTAAAATGCCAGAAATTTCTGTTGATTCTAGTTTTAATCCTTTTGAACATCATCAATCAAGAGCACCAAAACCTTCGGATATAAAGGCTAACTTTGATTTTTATAATGATGCTGTAGAACTAGAAATTGAGAATAATCATGCTCATCAGTTATTTGAATCAGAAGAAATACAACCAGATAAATTTGAAGTTATTCAATGGATGAATCAATTTTTAGTTGTAGAATACAGAGGTGAACTTTTGATTATTGATCAGCACAGAGCTCATCAAAAAATATTATTTGAAAAATTTGTACGTTCTAATCATGAAAATGCTTTGGTTCAACAAATGTTATTTCCTATAGAAATAGAGTTATCTCCAAATGATAGACAAAAATTAATTAATGTAGAAAGTCAATTAATTAGTTTTGGTTTTGATATTTCATTGGATGAAGAAGTAATACAAATTAATGCAATTCCGGTTGATGTACAGCAAGAAGATGTTGTTTCTGTATTTATGGATTTTATTGAAGAATTAGATTATCATGATACAATAGAATTGAACCAAACTTTTGCAAAAGTTTTGGCTAAAAATGCTGCTGTAAAAAAAGGAATTGGTTTAAAAGTTGAACAAATGCAGACATTAGTGGAAGAATTGTTAAAGTTACCTAATCCAAATTTTACACCTTATGGACGTCCAATTTTTGTTCAAGTAAATACAGATGATATCAAAAAAACATTAGATTAAAATTATATGAGACAATCAATACCACCAATTACTAAAAATTTAATCATTATTAATGTTTTATTCTATTTAGCAAGTATCGTATTTAGTGTAAAAGGAATAGATTTGAGTGTTTTTTTAGGAGCTTTTTACCCTGAATCACCAAATTTTAAATTCTGGCAGATTTTAACGCATATGTTTATGCATGCAAGTTTTCCAGAAATCTCACACATACTATTTAATATGTTTGCTCTTTGGATGTTTGGTTCTGTAGTAGAATATACGTTTGGACCTAGAAAATTTTTAACCTTATATTTTTTAGCAGGTTTAGCAGGTTTTTTATTGTTTAATTTAACAAACTATTTTCAAGTAGAGCAACTTAAAGAAATAGTACATTCACAAGGAATATCTGTTCAAGAATTATACAATTATTCAAAATTAAATTTTCAAGGAGTTTTATATAATTTACCTGAAAATTTCAGATCATCTGAACAAGGGATTGAGCTTATAAATGCATATAGAACTCCAATGGTTGGTGCATCAGGTGCTATTTATGGCTTATTATTAGCTTTTGCAGTTTTATATCCTGATGAAAAATTAATGTTAATATTTTTTCCTGTTCCGATAAAAGCAAAATATTTCATTCCAATAATGGTATTAGTAGAATTCTACATGGGTTACAAAAATATAGGTAATATTGCTCATTTCGCTCATTTGGGTGGAGGAATAGTAGGTTTTATTTTGGCAAGATATTGGAAAAAGAATTTATATAGAAGAAACTAATCAATGGCAAAAAATATTGTAGACGAATTAAAAATAAAATATTCATCGGGAGATAGTGTAATTAAATTAATATACATTAATGTAGTCATATTTTTCACATTATTGATTGTAGATTTTTTAATTAAGACGATAGGATTAACATATTACACAACTACCGATTTTTTTGCATTAGCATCAGCTCAAGAATTAATATATAAACCATGGCAATTATTTACTTATTCATGGTTACATGGTAATTTATTGCATTTAGTAATGAATATGGTTTTACTTTACTTTGTTGGACAATTATTTTTACAACAATTTCAAAATAAAAATCTTATTACATTTTATATTTTTGGTGGTATCGTAGGAGGTATATTTTTTATATTGTTTCAATCAGTATTTAATTATTCACACTTATTAGTAGGGGCATCAGCTTCAGTTTATACGTTATTTTTTGCATTAGTATCCTATAATCCTAAAATGCCAGTACGTTTAATGTTTATACCATCATCATTTCCATTACAATATGTTGGTTATGTATTTATAGCTTTTGATGTTTATAATATTATTACAGATCAAAATGCTGGCGGAAGTATTTCACATCTCGGAGGAGCTGTTTTTGGTTATCTTTATATGAAACAATTTGAAAAAGGGAATGATTTTTTAGGTAACTTTATTTTTAGAATAGAGAATCTTTTTAAGAAGAAAGAAAATAAAACAACGTTTAAAACGTATAAGAATAAATCATCAGATTTTTCTAGGAATGATGTACCTAGAAATGATTATGATTACAATCATCAAAAAGTAGAAAAACAAAAGAAAATAGATAATATTCTAGATAAAATTTCTCGTTCAGGTTATGAAAGTTTATCAAAAGAAGAAAAAGATTTTCTTTTTAAAGAGGGGAGATAATAAATGGGTTTTACCAATAAGTTTAAATTAAATTATTTTAATCGATTAATACTGACAATAAATATATTTTTCTTGTTAGTGGCTTATTGTGTGTATTTAAATTTATTCTTTTCTCCTAAAGAAATACCTTATTTTAATTTTTTATCAATAGGTTTTCCGGTTATTTTTATAGTCAATTTATTTTTTTTAATTTATTGGTTGTTATTTAGTTGGAAGCATTTTATTTTAGTTTTTATTTTGTCTTTAGGTTTAGTTTATCCTATATATCTGTCCTATCCATTAATTAACTTTAGTAAAAAAAATAATGTTAAAAAAGATTTTTCTGTTTTGACTTATAATGTTCATGGTTTTAAAGATGAAGGGACAAAGGAATTTTTAATTGAAAATAAAGCTGATATTATGATCTTGCAAGAAGCAAGAGAAAGTCAGCAAAAATTATTAAAAAATCAAGAGTTTAAAGATTATTATTCAGAATTTTATGGATTACTTACGATTTATAGTAAATACCCAATAATACAGACAAAAGAGATCTTTACAAAAAATAATGATTTTAATGGCGCTGCAGCTTATGTTGATATTGATTTAGGAAACGATACTATCAGGATTATAAATCTTTATTTAGAACCAATGTATATCGATAAAGATTTAGTAAAAGATATTATAAAATCAGATAATCAGCAACAAGTAGAAGAAAATAGTAAAAAAGTTGAGTTAAAACTTGTAAAAGGAATGCAATCTCATGTTTCTCAATTAGAAGAGGTTAAGCCTTATATAAAAGCATCTAAACATCCTATTATTTTAGGATCCGATTTAAACTCAACTCCACTTTCTTATGAATATAATCAAATCAATAAATTATTAATAGACTCTTATATTAATTCAGGAAAAAGTGGAATAGCTACAACTTTTCATGGATTTAAATTTCCTATTAGAATTGATTATTTATTTAATTCTAAAGAGTTAATACCAACTAATTCATTAATAATCAGAAAAAGATTCTCGGATCATTACCCTGTTATTGTTAATTATAAATTAGAAAAATAAATTTTATTATACATTTATCCATCTCTAAATTAAAGTATCATGAATCAAAAAGAAAACTTTATTCAAGAAATTCAAAGCCGATATTCTTATAAAAATGATAAGATTATTCTAGGTAAGGCAAAGCTTGATGGAGAAATAGTTGAAGAAGCAGAAATTTCTATTGCTTTAAAAACAATGAATCGTCATGGACTTATTGGAGGGGCTACAGGTACAGGAAAAACAAAATCTCTTCAGATTATTGCAGAACAATTATCTTTAAAAGGAATTCCAACTTTATTGATGGATATTAAAGGAGATTTATCTGGTATAGGAGCTGCAGCAAACTCTAATGATAAGAATGCGATAGAAAGAATGGAGGCTTTACAGTTACCATTTCACCCCAAAGCTTCTAATGTTGAATTACTATCAATATCAGATGAGCCTGGTGTAAGATTAAGAGCTACTGTAGAAGATTTTGGCCCAATATTATTTAGTAAAATTTTAGAATTAAATGAAACACAAGAAAGTATAATTTCAATTATTTTTAAATATAGTAAGGATAATAATTTACCATTAATTGATTTAGAAGATATCAGAAAAGTTCTGCAATATGTAACTGAATCTGATAAAGGTAAAAAAGAATTAAATTCAAATTATGGAACTATTTCTCCAGCTTCGTTAGGGGCAATTCTTAGGAAAATTGTAAGTTTAGAACAACAAGGAGCTGCCAAATTTTTTGGAGAACCAAGTTTTGATGTTCAAGATTTGTTAAAAACTAAAGATGGAGAAGGTATTGTAAATATTATACGTTTGATTGATATACAAAATCAACCAAATTTATTTTCTACTTTTATGTTGAGCTTGCTGAATAAAATTTATTCTCAATTTCCAGAATCTGGTGATTCTGATAAACCTAAATTGGTTATTTTTATTGATGAAGCTCATTTAATTTTTAAAGAAGCTACTAAAGCTTTATTAAATCAGATTGAAACTATGGTGAAATTAATCCGATCAAAAGGAGTAGGATTGTATTTTGTTACACAAGTTCCAGGAGATGTTCCAGATAGTGTTTTAAGTCAATTAGGATTAAAAGTTCAACATGCATTAAGAGGTTTTACAGCAAAGGATAGAAAAGAAATTAAAAAAGCAATAGAAAATTATCCTACGACTACTTATTATAAGGCTGATGAAGTAATAACTCAATTAGGAATTGGAGAAGCTTTTATAACAGCTTTAGATGAAAAAGGTATTCCAACTCCTTTGGCATATACTTATATGAGAGCACCAAACTCTAGAATGGATATCTTAACACAAGATGAGATAAATAATATTAATTCATCTTCGCAATTAGTAGGAAAATATTCGCAAGAGATAAAAAAAGAATCAGCAAATAATATTTTATCTCAAAAAATAAATAATGAATTAAATAAACCTGTAGAAAATAATAACGATAATAAAGAAGTAACTCAATCATCAAGAAAAAAAGTTGTAAAAGAAAAAGATTGGACAGATAATCCTATGGTAAGGGATGTTAGTAGAACAGCAACAAGAAAAATTATTGATTGGGGAATGAAATTATTAACAGGTTATCTTAAAGGAAAAAAATAATATAGTGTACGCAATTTTAGATATTGAAGCGACAGGAGGAAAGGTAGGTGAGGAATCTATTATTGAGATTGCTATCTATAAATTTGATGGTAGAGAAATTATAGATCAATTTATTTCTTTGGTAAATCCCAATAGAAAAATCGATCAATATGTTCAAAAATTAACAAATATTACCGATAAAATGGTGTTAACAGCACCTAAATTTCAAGAAGTTGCAAAGAGAATAGTAGAAATTACTGATGATTGTACTTTGGTTGGGCATAATGTTATGTTTGATTATCGTATGCTAAAACAAGAATTTGAACGACTTGGTTATAATTATGATAAAGAATGGATTGATACATTTGAATATAGTGAAAAATTACTACCAGATTTACCTTCTTATTCTTTAGGTAAATTATGTGAATCTCTTGGTATAGTTGTTACAGATAGACATCGAGCTTCTGGAGATGCTAGAGCTACAGTTGCACTTTTTAAAATACTTTTAGATAAAGATATCAATAAGGTTATTACTAAAAAAACGGGATTAAAACAACCTAAAAAAGTTAATTCTAAATATTCGAAATTATTAGAAGGTTTACCTAATACTATTGGCGTATTTTATCTTTATAATAGTAGAAAACAATTAATATACATCAGTAGAAGTAATAATATATTATTATCTGTCACTAAAATTTTTACTTCGAAATCATTTAAATCAAGTAAGTTAAAGCGTTTTACAAAATCTATAAAATTTGAGGAAACTGGTAGTGGATTTTTAGCGGCAATAAAAGAACATAACGAAATTGTTAGTAATCAACCAATGTATAATCAACCTTTAGTTGAAGATAAAGTTTATCCATTTGGGTTGTATTATTTAGAATCCAAAAGAGGTTATTCTCGTTTAGAAATAGGTAAAACAAGAAAGGCAGAGCCTGTACTCAAATTTAAAACAAAAGAACGAGCGAAGGTTGTTCTAGAAAAAATTATTAATGAATACCAACTTTGTCAACAAGTTAATGATGGGATTAAAGAAATAAAATCTTGCTTTAAATATAAAGTTGATGAATGTAATGGTGCTTGTATTAAAAAGGAACTAAGAGAAATTTATAATAAAAGGATAGAAGATTTTATTTCGACAACAAAATACCCTTCAAACACATTTTTGATTATTGATAAAGGTAGAAATGGAATTGAGAAATCTTTTTATTTAATTGAAGATAATATATTTAAAGGTTTCGGTTATTTTGAATATCATCATCAAATAAAAACGTTAGAAAAAATTCATAATATTTTAGTTCAAATTCAAGAAACAGAAGAAATAAAAAATATGTTAAAATATTATTTATATAAAATTTCAAAAAATAAAAATCAAATTATTAAATTTTAAGGTATTGATTTTTAAATAAAAAAAGTCGGTTAATTAACCGACTTTTTTTATTTATAATGTATGTTTTACTTTACTTCTTTGAAAATAACACGTCTGTTTTCTAAGTTTTTCCAAGCTGGACAACTAGTTACAGGATTACATTCTGGCCATTTTAAGTCAGATTTACCTTTACCAACAGCTGTTAATCTATCAGTACTAACACCTTTATTTGCGAAATATCTAATTACTGAATTTGCTCTTCTTTCAGATAATTTTTGATTATATTCTGCATTTCCAGCTGCGTCAGTATGTCCCTCTACAATAAATTTATAATCAGGATTAGCAACTAGAACTTCTACAGCATGATTTAATTTATCATAAGATTGTTCTCTAATTTTATCAGAATTGTATTCAAATTCGATTCCTTCTAAATATGTATTAATTTTAGTAGCAACATCATCACCACTAATTCTTAATATTTTTTCAGGACATCCTCCATTTGTAATAGGACCTGGAATTGTAGGACACTTATCTTCAGAATCAGGAACTCCATCTCCATCAGAATCTAAAGGACAACCTGATCCGTCAACTTTAACACCTTCAGGAGTACCAGGGCATTTATCCCATTGATCACATACCCCATCATTATCTTCATCTACACACTCAAATGGCGCAGGAGCAGCTAATGGTCTATATAATGGAGAAACCCACTGTACAGCCTCTTTATGCTTTCCTATTTTATAATGTAAACCTAATGATACTGTTAACATATTATCACCTCCATATGTAGGATGTGTATCTGCTGCAGTAGTATAACCAGGAGCAACTTTACCAGAAGCATCAAAATCTTCATCTCCTGTCATTACATACATAGCTCTTAACTCAAAATCAAAGTTTTTGTTAAGTTTATATCTTAAACCAGCACCTACTTGAGAATAGACAGATTTTTCATCCATTTTTTGATCAAGAGTAACTTCGTAATTTTCTCCAGAACCATACCAGTTATTTCTTTTAGCTTTGTATCCTAAAATACCTACTCCTCCATATAAATGTATAGCCCATTTAAATTCATGTTTACTATCAACTCTTCTAAGTAAATTAGAAGCATTAATATCTGCTAATAATGAGACTCCATGATATTGTGTTTTACCATGAACTCTACCAGTAAATGAATTTCCCCAAGGAGTATTATCATAAATTGTAGAAGCTTGTCTGGTTTGTCCCATTTGAAATTGAGCAATTACACCAAATGCATGAGTTATCTGTTTATTAACTTGAAATTGAAGATCATATCCAGGAGTAAAGTATCCTTTGTCAAATGAATTTAAATCAGAATTTTGCATTAGATTTCCTCCTCCAAATACTGATACAGACCAGCTATTAAATTCTCTTTCCTTAGCCAGATTTTTGTTATCTATTTGAGCAGATGTATAAGTAACTGAACTCAAAAATAGTAAATATAAAAGTTTTTTCATAGGTTAGAATTATTTCTTTTTCAAAATTGTAATAATTTTATTTTACAAAACTAATGAATTAATAATTAATATCTTAAAAAAACATTAAACTTTTGATAAATTCTCTCGTATAAACTTGATGATGCGGTATTTTTAAACGATTGCTATCTAATGTAATAGAGTTGAAAAATAATATATCAATATCAATTATACGATCAACATAGATCTCATTAATTAAAGGTTTGGTATACATACGACCCATTTTTTGTTCTATTTCTTTAATTATTTTTAATAAATTAAAAGGTGATAATTCAGTAACCAATTCAATCTTTTGGTTGAGAAATAAATTGTTAGTAGTGAATCCTATAGCTTCATTTTTTAATATATTAGATTCTTTTATTACAATACCAATTTCTTTACTTATAAGAAATTTGGCTAATTCTAAATTTTTATTTTTGTTACCTAGATTTGTTCCTAGTAACAAAATGGCTTTATTTTGCGACATATATTAAAACAAAATTATTAATAATTTAAAAAAAATGAAAAATTTTTTTGGGAGAGTGTTCTCAACTATAGTAGGTAATATATTAACATTAAGTGTTTTTATTTTTTTTATAGTAGTTTTAGTATTTGTATCTATACTATCTACTCCATCTAAAAGTGTAAATAATAATTCTGTTCTTGAATTGTCATTTAATAATATTGTTATGGAGAGTGAAATGGACCAATCAGTTTCATTGTTTGATCTATCTAAACAGTCGAAAGTATATTTATTAGATATTATTAATTCTATTGAAAATGCTAAAACAGATGATAATATAAAAGGAATAAGTTTAAAATTAGATGGAATTTCTTGTGGAGCAACTCAAGCAGAAGATTTACGTCATGCTCTAGAAGATTTTAAGAAATCAGGTAAATTTATTTATTCTTATTCAAATACAGGAAGTCAATTGTCTTATTATATAAGTTCTGTAGCAGATAAAATTTATCAAAATCCTTTAGGAGGGACTTTATTACAAGGTTTAAGTTCTAATGTTATGTTTTATAAAAATGCAGGAGATAAATACGGTGTTGATTTTCAGGTAATAAGACATGGTCAGTTCAAAAGTGCTGTAGAACCTTTTATGAGAACTTCGATGTCTGACGCTAATCGTTTACAATTGTCAGAATTATTAAATGATTTATGGGGCAATATGTCAGCTTCAATAACTAAATCTAGAAAAATAAACGATCAAAATTTTAGATTAATTACTGATAGTCTTTATGCTTTTATTCCAGAACTTGGAAAGGAAAATAAAATATACGACGTATTAGCACAAGAGAATGATTATCAAAAAATGTTATTTAAAAAATTAGATTTATCAAATGATAAAAATAAATCAGATTTTGAAATTCTTGAAGAGCATACAATAAACATTGATGATTATAATCAAACTTTGAAACCAGATACAAACAAAGAAAAAATAGCTGTCTTATATGCATCAGGTACTATTGTTGAGGGAGATGGTTTTGACGGGATTCAATCTAAGACATATGTTGATGCAATTAGAGAGATATCGAGTAAAGATAATATTAAGGCTCTTGTTTTAAGAATAAATTCGCCTGGAGGTAGTGCAAATGCATCAGAGGAAATCCTATATGAATTGCAAGAGTTAAAGAAAAAAATGCCAATTATTGTTTCTTTTGGAGATGTTGCAGCTTCTGGAGGATATTATATAGCTCAAGCTTCAGATAAGATTTATGCACAACCAAATACAATTACTGGTTCTATTGGAGTTTTTGGAATGATACCAAATGGGAAAAAATTATTTAATAATTTAGGCTTTGATTTTGATGAAGTAAGTACAAATGCAAATTCTGATCAATTAAAAAGCTTGACAACTCCTTTGTCAAATACAGCTAAAAACACAATATATAAATCAATAGTATTAACATATAACAAATTTGTAAATCATGTATCACAAAATCGTAAATTGACTTTCGAACAAGTTGATAAAATTGGTGAAGGTAGAGTTTGGTCTGGAAAGAGAGCTAAAGAAATTGGTTTAGTAGATGATTTTGGAAATTTAAATAATGCTATAGCAGCAGCAGCTAAAATGGCTAAGATTGAAAAATATTCGACAGTTTCTTACCCTAAAAGAAAAGATTCTTTTGAAGAGTTTTTAAATAAATTTCAAGGAGGAAGTGTAGAAGCTTCTTTGCAAAAAGAATTAGGGACTGATGGTATGAAAATTTACAAAGAAATAAAAATGATTAATGAACAAAAAGGTGTTCAATTAAGACTTCCTTATGACATTCAAATTAATTAATTATTAATATTTAGTAATTAATCTAAAAAAAATCATAAAAAAAGGGTTAAATTAATATTAACCCTTTTTTATTGTTAATTTCTTATTAATTTAGTAAAAAATTAGTTGAAGAAAAAAAATATATTGTCTTTTTCTTATCATCTAAAATTTATCATATTTTTGTACATTCATTTTTAAAACAATATTGAGACATAATCAACCATGGGATTATTCGATTTTTTCACGCAAGAAATTGCGATTGACTTAGGGACTGCGAATACTTTAATAATACACAATAATAAAGTAGTTGTAGATAGTCCTTCTATAGTCGCTATTCATAGAAGAACAAACAAAGTTATTGCTGTAGGAGAGCAAGCTAAACACATGCAAGGGAAAACGCATGATGATATAAAAACAATTCGTCCATTAAAGGATGGAGTTATAGCTGATTTTGAAGCTTCAGAATTTATGCTAACAGAATTTATAAAAAAAATACCAGGAATTCAAGGAAAATTATTTTCACCTTCTCTAAGAATGGTTATCTGTATCCCATCAGGTATTACGGAAGTTGAAAAAAGAGCCGTTAAAGATTCTTGTGCAAGAGTTAATGCTAAAGATGTTAGATTAATATATGAACCAATGGCAGCTGCGATTGGAGTTGGTATTGATATTACTCAACCTAAAGGTAATATGATTATTGATATAGGAGGAGGAACTACTGAAATTGCTGTTGTAGCCTTAGGAGGTATTGTTTGTGATAAATCAGTTAAAATTGCTGGAGATGTATTTACAAACGATATTGCTTATTATTTAAGAACACATCATAATTTATATATTGGAGAAAGAACTGCAGAGAGAGTTAAAATTGAAGTAGGAGCAGCAGTAGAAGAATTAGAACATGCACCAGAAGATATGCCAGTGCAAGGAAGAGATTTGATTACTGGAAAACCTAAAGAAATTACAGTAAATTATAGAGAAATTGCTAGAGCTTTAGATAAATCTATTTTGCGTATAGAGGATGGTGTTATGGAAACTTTATCTCAAACACCTCCAGAATTAGCTGCTGATATATACAATACAGGAATATACATGGCTGGTGGAGGAGCTATGCTTAGGGGATTAGATCAACGTATTTCTAAAAAAACTGGTTTACCAGTATTCTTAGCTGATGATCCTTTACGAGCTGTAGTTCGAGGAACAGGAATAGCTTTGAAAAATATTGATAAATTCACTTTTTTAATGAAATAAGAAAGTAGGAAACAATGCAATACATTCTGAGTTTAATTAGAAGAAATGGAATGCTATTAATTTTTATTTTTTTAGAATTGATTGCATTGTTTCTTGTATTTAAAAGAAATATATATCATGAGACGATATTAGCCTCTGTAAGTACAGAATTTACAGGTTATATTGATGATAAAATTATAAAAGTTACCAAATTCTTGAATTTACCGCAAGTTAATCAAGAGTTATTGGAAGAAAATGCTAGTTTAAGAAAAAATCTTATAAAATATAAAGATTTAAATCGTCAGAATAGTAATAATATAACTTCTGATTTAGATAGCTTAAAGTATAATCAAAAATTTACTTTTATCCCTACAGAAATTATTAACAATTCTATTACAAAAACTCAGAATTTAATTACTTTAAATAAAGGAATTAATGATGGAGTAGAAAAAGGTGATGGTATTGTAACAAATAATGGAGTTATTGGAATTGTAATTTATGCTAATAAAAATTATTCGAGAGCAATATCCCTATTAAATAAGGATATTAGCGTTAATGCAAGAATAAAAGGCAATCAGTATTTTGGAACAATCAAATGGGATGGAAAAGACCCTCGTTATGTTCAATTATTAGAAATTCCTAAATTTATTAAAGTAAATAAAGGAGATGTAATAGAGACTGATGGTAAATCTCCTGTTTTTCCTGAAGGAATTGTTATAGGAAAAGTTATTAGTAAAGAAATTGATGAAACTGGAGAATTAAAAATTCAAGTTAAATTAAAACAAGACTTTGGTAATTTATCATATGGTTACATAATTACCAATCTTGATAAGATAGAAATAAATAAAGTAGAAAAAAACGGAGATATAACAAACCCTAATAATGTTCAATAAAGACTTTTTAATCAATCTTATAAAAATTATAGTTTTAGCTTTACTACAAGTTTTTGTTTTTAATCATATTAATTTTCTAGAAAGTTATCAGCCTTATGTTTATATAGCTTTTGTATTATTTTATTCTCCTAATCAAAATAAATATGCATTACTATTTTTAGCATTTTTATTAGGTTTAATTATCGATACATTAGAATATACAGGAGGAATACATGCTTTTGCTTTAACATTTATAGCTTTTTTTAGAGGAGGAATAATAAAAGTTTTAGCAGGTAAACAAGATTATGAAATGGAATTTTTTAATTTCAAATCTTTTAGTTTTATACAATGGTTATTTTATTTAGTGATTTTAATATTACTTCACAATTTTATATTATTCTTTTTAGAAAACTTTAAAATTCAAGGGTTAACACCTCTAATGATAAGAGCTTTAATAAATTCAGCTTTAACATTAGTATTCGTTTTTATTTATAAAATTTTATTTAAAAACAAGATTTGAGTATGAAAAAATTGATGATTGTTTATGTATTAATTCTATCAATAGTTTGTTTATTTATAGGTCGTTTAGCTTATTTACAATTGTTAACAGATCGATATACATTAAATGCTTTTAATACATCTATAAAACAAGAAATTGTTTATCCTAATCGAGGAGATATATTGGATAGAAATGGAAAATTATTAGTTAGTAATACATTTTCTTATGAATTAGATGTTATAGCAAGTAGAGTGATTGATAAATCAGGAGATCCCGTAAATGATTTTGATAAAGAAAAATTTTCTAAAATGGTAGGTATATCTACTTTAAAATTTGACTCTATCATTTCTAAGATTACTAGTGCTAAAGATTATAAAAAATTATCTCCTTATCCTTTTTTAAAAAATATATCTAGAGAAGATTTCGCTCGTATGCAAGAGCAATTATATTTATATCCGGCTTTTAGCATAATAAAAAGACCTGAACGTAAATATATGGTAAATACTGCAGGTAACATATTAGGTTATATAAATGAAGCAAACCCTTCTTATATTAAGTCAGACTCTACTTATTACCAACCTGGAGATCTAGTAGGAATTGCTGGTGTAGAGAAATCATACGAGAAAGATTTAAGAGGAGTAAAAGGGGTTAAAAACCTTATTGTTGATAGAACAATGAGTGTAGTAGGACCATATAAAAATGGAGATTATGATCGTCCAGTAAAAAGTGGAAAAACAGTTAATCTAACAATAGATTATCGTTTACAAGAATTAGCAGAGCAAATGTTAAGTAATAAAAGGGGAGCTATTGTTGCAATAGACCCTAATAATGGAGAAATATTAGCTTTAGCATCTGCTCCAACAATTAATCCAAATGATTATTTAAATTCAAAATTAAGAAATGAATTAATTAGAGATTCTATTTCTAAACCCACTTTTGATAGAGCTTTACAAGGGGCTTACCCTCCTGGATCAACATTTAAAATGATGACTGCTTTAGCTGGTTTACAAATGGGAACAATGACAGAGCAAACAACATATGTATGTAAACACGGTTTTAGATATGGTCGTATGCATATAGGTTGTCACTGTGGTATGTATTATGTACCTCAAGGTTTAGAACATGCAATTGGTAAATCATGTAATAATTTCTTTTCTGAAGCTTATAGAGATATTGTTCGTAAAGACCCTAATGATTATAGTGTTGGAATGAATCAATGGGCAAGTATTATGAATAGTTTTGGTTTAGGTAAATTTATGGGGACTGATCTTCCTGTTGGTAGTAAGGGACTTATACCTAATTCAGATTTTTATGATAAACGTTTTGGAGAAGGAGTATGGAATCCCTATCGTATAATTTTTAATGGTATGGGACAAGGTGATATCAATACAACACCTCTTCAAATGGCTAATTTTACAGCAGCAATTGCTAATAAGGGATTTTTCTATACACCACATATTGTTCATCAAATAGATGGTAAACCTCTTACAGATTCAACTTACATGGTTAAGAAGAATACATTAGTTGATCCTAGTCATTTTGATATTGTATTACGAGGAATGAGAAATGTTTTCACAATGGGGACAGCTCGTAGTTTTGATACTAGTTCATTTACTCAAATGGGTAAAACAGGAACAGCTCAGAATTCACATGGACAAGATCATTCGTTATTTATTTTAATAGCACCCGCTGATAAGCCAAAGATAGCAGTAGCAGCAATAGTAGAAAACGGATCTTGGGGAACGACATGGGCAGGTCCAATGTCTAGTTTAGTAGCTGAACTATATATAACAGATACTATAAAAAGACCAGCTTTATTAGAAAGAATGAAATCTGGAAATTTACAAGGAGAATATCGTCGTCAGTGGATCGATTATCTTAAACGAAAAGGTTTATATGTTGAACCTCAAAAAGAAAAAATTGTAACATTAAAAGGATGAGCCAAAATAGATTATTAAAAGGTGTAGATTGGCTAGTTTTAATTCTTGGCTTAATGATTGTCGCTTTTGGAATAATGAATGTTTACAGTGTTAATCAAGATTTAGGAATAAAGCAAATTATTTGGTTTGGGTTAGGTTTGGTTATGGTTCTAGCTCTAATGATAATGAGTGGAAATAACAGAAATTTCTTTGAAGTTTATAGTCCAGTTTTTTATATTATATCTATTATTTTACTCGTAGGTGTTTTACTCGTAGGAAAAGAAATAAATGGTGCAAAGGCTTGGTATAGATTTGGTTCTTTTAGTTTACAACCTGCTGAATTTGCAAAAATTGGAACATCTTTGTTACTAGCTAATTTAATTAATCATTTTAATGCTAGTTTTAAAGACTTTAATTTCTTAGGGAAACTTCTTATAGTTATAATAATTCCTATAATGCTTATATTATTACAACCAGATTTAGGTTCTGTAATAATATTTTGTTCTTTAAGTATAGCTTTTTATAGAGAAGGTTTAAATCCATGGATAATAATTTCTCCAATAGTTTTATTAGTGATTTTTTTAATTTCAATTGTGCAAATTCCTTTCTATGTACTTTTATTTTTCGGATTTATATTACTATTGGTCGTATTATTAATACTAGTTTCCACTAATAATAGAGAAGTTAAAGACTCAATGTATGGTAGCTTAGTAGGTCTATCTGTTTTTTTCCTATTATTAATATTATCATGTTATTTAGTAGAAAATCTTCCAGAAAAAATGAGAGAATCTTTTGGTTATCTTTTTCCTATGAGATCATTATTTTTTTCTGAACCTATATTTTTTAATACAGTATTTTTTGGATTATTTGGTTTCTTTATTTCTATAATACCTGTTCTTATTAATAAATTAACTCAGCAAAAAGAAACAAGTAGTTCTCCATTCAAAAAACAGTCAGGTTTAATTGCAAATGTTTTTAGTTTAAGTATAATAGTTTCGTTTGTAATTTTACTTATAGCTAGTTCAATAAGTTTTATTTCTCCTATAGTTTTCGAAAAATTACCTAAGCATCAGAAGGAGCGTGTAATTGTATTATATGAAGGGGAAGCAAAGTATAGAGATACTTCAGGATATAATCTTCTATATGCTAAAACAGCTATAGGATCAGGAGAATTATATGGAAAAGGTTACCAACAAGGAACTATAAAAAAAGGTAGATTTGTTCCCGAACAGCAAACAGATTATATTTTTACAGCTGTTGGCGAAGAATGGGGATTTTTAGGGAGTACAGCACTCGTATTAATATATGCTATTTTTATAGCTAGACTATATTACATTGCAGAAAAACAAGGAAATCGTTTTGCTCGTTTTTATGGATACGCTGTTGCTTCAATTCTTTTCTTTCACTTCTTTATTAATATAGCAATGGTTGTAGGGTTATTTCCTACAGTAGGAATACCTTTACCTTTCTTCAGTTATGGAGGTAGTTCATTATGGGGATTTACAATATTAATAGGAATATTTTTAATTATTCATTATAAAAACAATCAAGGCCTTATTTAAGGCCTTGATTGTTTACGGAACTATTGTTGTAAATAAGTAAGTTAGAAATAATGTTAATAAAACAATACCTTGTTGTATATTACTTCTTCCAGAATTCAAAGATAAATAAACTGTAAATAAAGATAGAACAAGTAATATTGATGACTTAGCGTCTATTCCTAAAGAAACTTTTAAATCAGCAAAATAACATACAATTGCAACAGCAGGGATTGTTAATCCAATTGATGCTAACGCAGAACCTAATGCTAAATTTAAACTTGTTTGTAATCTATCTTGCTTTGCTGCTTTATAAGCAGCTAAACCTTCAGGAAGTAATATCACGGTAGCTATTATTATTCCTACTAAAGATTTCGGAGCACCCAATTGTATTACCATATCTTCTATTGTTGGTGATAATTTTTTAGATAATAATACCACAGCTGCTAATGCAATTAAAAGTAAAATTAAACTAAAAATAGAAGTTAATGAATTAGGTTTTTCTACATGAATTTCTGAAACCGTTTCTGATGTTTGAGGTAAAAAATAATTTCTATGACGTATTGTTTGTACAGAGATAAATCCTCCATAGAGTATTAATGAAATAATAGCAACAAAAATTAATTGACTTGAAGAAAATCTTCCACCAGGTTCAGTAGTTAAATAATTAGGTAATATAAGTGTTAGAATAGAAATAGCAACTAATGTTATAAGTGCTGTAGAAACGCCTTGTTTTATAAAGTTTTGTTCTCTATATCTTACACCTCCTGCTAATAAACATATACCAATTATTCCAGTAAGAATAATCATTGTAGCAGCAAATACAGTATCTCTAGCCAAAACAGATGGTCCATCTGTCGGTTCTGACATCATTAGAGATACAATTAGAGATACTTCTATAACTGTTATGGCTAATGCTAAAATTATTGTTCCAAAAGGCTCTCCAACTTTATGAGCAACAACTTCAGCGTGATGAACAGCAGCAAGTACAGCACTAATAAGTATAAATCCTAATAAAGCTGTAAACCATGAGTGATCTTTAAAATCATCAGCAATTGTTAGAGTAGATATGGCAAGTAAAGGGCATATAATAGCCCAATAAGGCAAGGATAAATTTAATTTTCTAGATATAAAATTATTTACGTGCATTTAATTATGGTTTAATGTTTTACACAAAAATAATAACTTTTGTTGATTATTTATACATAACATTATAGTTATTTCAAATAATTAAATTAAATATTCTAATTAAATTTTAAATATAATTTTACTTTAAATAATTAATAAAATATAAATTTGCAAAATGATAAATGTACCAGAATATAAATTAAAAAAATGGTTTAGTATAGCTTGTGTATGGGAAACAGTAAGCTGTGTCCTTTTATTTTTAGTAGCTATGCCAATAAAATATCAATTTGGTTACATTTTACCCATGCCATTTGCAGGATGTTTTCATGGATTCTGGTTTACGGCATATTTAGTTTTACTTGTTAAAGTAAGAAAAATTTATAATTTTGATGATGAAGATTTTATCTTCTTTATTATGTATTCTTTTATTCCATTTGCTACTTTAGCTGTACATAAAAAAATAAGTAATAAATAATTATAAATTGAAATTTTTCTTCCATTTTGTAATTGTATTTCTACTTAAATTATATTTATTTGCAACTTCAGTATTTGTGTAATTATGTTTTAATTGATCATTTAATACATAATTAATATAATCTAAATCATAAGATTTATGTTTTTGATTTTTATCTTGGTTATTTGGATTAATTATTTTAGATATTTTTAAAACGTCTTTTATACTCATTTTATCATTTATTTTTTTTTTGATTTTTTTACGTTTCAAAATTTCTTCATAGATTTTTTTGTAGTTAGGTTTTTGCATTTTTTTGGTTTTTATTAAAGATATTTTTTAGTCCAGTTTCTTATAGTGTTTTTTGGGATATTATATTCTTCAGATATTTCTTGTATAGATTTATTTTCTTTAGTAAAAAGTTCTAAAATAAAATCTATTATTTCTATTGTATATATATTTTTTTTGAATTGAGGAAGTTTAGAATCTTTCTCATAGTTTCTATTTATTTCTTTATTCAGAGGTGAAAATAATATTATGTGTTGCGTATAGATTCTAAAAAAATCATATTCTAGTAACTTAGACCATTTAAGTAGATCATCAGAATCAATTGATGGTTTTTCATATTGTTCTAAAATTTGTTCTTCAGTATATTTATTTTTAAAAAATTTGATAATTCTTTTAATATCTATGTTTAATTCAGATACTCTTGTTTTTATAAGAAAACCAATGTGGATATTTTTCATTTCGATTAAATAAATATAAATATAGTAAACTTTAACCATTATTGTTTATTTTTATTTTATTACTTAATTCCTAATTTTTCTTATTTAGAATTTATTTCATAATTTTATCCAATTAAATATAGCATAATGATTATTCAACCAAGAACAAGAGGTTTTATATGTATTACAACTCATCCAGAGGGTACTGCAAAAAATGTTCATAACCAAATTGAGTACGTAAAATCAAAAAATATTACGACTCAAGGTCCTAAAAAAGTATTAGTTATAGGAGCTTCAACAGGTTTTGGATTATCTTCTCGTATTACAGCCGCTTTCGGATATAACGCTGCTACTATAGGAGTATTTTTCGAAAAACCAGCAGCGCCAAATAAACCTGGTACTGCAGGTTGGTACAATACAGCAGCTTTTGAAAAAGAAGCTTTAGAAGCTGGTTTATATGCAAAAAGTATAAATGGAGATGCTTTTTCTGATGAAGTAAAACAACAAACAATAGATTTAATTAAAAAGGATTTAGGTCAAGTAGATTTAGTTGTTTATAGTTTGGCTTCTCCTCGTAGAACTCATCCTAAAACTGGTGTTGCTCATTCTTCTGTATTAAAACCTATCGGAGAACCTTTTACAAATAAAACGGTAGATTTTCATACAGCAAATGTATCAGAAATTACAATTAACCCAATCGAATCTCAAGAAGATATAGATAATACTGTTGCAGTTATGGGGGGGGAAGATTGGAAGTTTTGGATTGAAGATCTTAAAGAAGCTGGTGTTTTAGCTGATGGTGTAAAAACTGTAGCTTATTCTTACATTGGACCAGAACTTACACATAGAATTTATAAAGAAGGAACAATTGGTATGGCTAAAAAAGATTTAGAAAATACTGTTCCTGTAATTAATGATATTTTAGCTGATTTAAACGGAGTTTCTTATGTATCTGTAAATAAAGCTTTAGTTACACAATCTAGCTCTGCTATTCCTGTTGTTCCACTATACGTTTCTTTATTATATAAAGTGATGAAAGAGAAAGGTATTCATGAAGGGACTATAGAACAAATGGAAAGATTATTTACTGAACGTCTTTATACAAAAGATGGAATTATACCTTTAGATGATGAAGGAAGAATTAGAGTAGATGATTTAGAAATGAGAGATGATGTTCAGAAAGAAGTAGATGATTTATGGAAAATAATCAATTCTGATAATATTAACGAAATTTCAGATATCAAAGGTTACCGTGATGAATTTTTCCAATTATTTGGATTTAATTATGATGATATCAACTACGAAGCTGATACAAATGAATTAGTAGAGGTACCTAGTATCAAATAATACTATTTTTTTAGAATATAAAAAAGTCGAACATTTTTGTTCGACTTTTTCTTTTTTTATTGAAACGCTCCTATTGTAGGGGATATTTGTCGGTTATTACCATTGTAATCTGTAGGGAATAAATTAGCATATTCAGCTTTACCAGAGTTCTTTGCTGGTGAAGTCTCTTTTACTGATAATCTATTTGCATTATAATTAGGATTTATAAATTCGGGGTCTTTTATATTATTTGATAAGAAATTGTTATTATTTAATACATTTAAAATACTTATGTCAGTATTATGAATAATATTATTATCAAATAAATAATTAAAAGTAACTCCATCTTGTTTACTAAAAACTAAGGCATTTGGAGTTCTTTGGTTGTAAATTATACAATTTCCAAAAATAGCTTTTGTCAATGGGTGTATATTTTGATTTGAATCTGTATTACTTAAATAAACTGAATATGCAGGTCCTACAGATGTATTAAAATTAAAATAATTAGCAAAAGTAGAATGATAAAATTCGTAATTACCACCAGATTCTATAGCTAAACTTGCAAGATTACTATTGTTTAAAATTAAATTATAACCTTTTATAGTAGAATTATTTGCTAGTATACCATAAGATTGATTATTTACTATTTTTGTATTACTTATTTCTAGAGATGCATTATTAACATTCAATCCAGTATCTCCACCAATAATTTTAGCATAATTAATTGTAGAATAGCTGTTAGGACTTAATTCAATTTTTTTCCATTGGTCAGGAATTGAATCATATTTATTATCATGACGTGCAGATCTAAATTTTACTTCATTATTTAATGCACCATTAACTATTAATTTCGCATTATCAGCAATTGTAAGACTTGCTCCTTTCTTAAAATAAACAGTAGTACCTTTATTTATTGTTAAATCACTTGTAATAGTTAAATTTCCATCTATTACTTGTGCTTCATTAGAATTCCAGTTTTCAGATGAAATTGTGGCATCTTTTTCATGGACTTTAGCTTTTTCAATCCATGATAATAATTTTATTTTTTTTGTAGAACTTTTTGTTTCAAAATTTATTTCATCATCATACAGTGGATTTGTTGTAGCTTCTTGGGCTGCAATTTCTATAAATATATATAAACTATCTTTTTTGCGAATAGGAACATTCTCAAAACTACTTCCTGCTTTTCCATCAACATTTATATTAAAAAATGATTTATCTCCTTTTGATAAATATATTTTCGGAATAACTCTATTATCATTTTCAGGATTATATATTTTCAATACATAAGTTTCAGATTTAGAAAAATTATATACAGTATCTACAGAAATTGTATCTCTACTATATCTTAAATCGGAAGTCAAAGGATCATAGTCAAAATCATCTCGACAAGAAAAAAAACTAACTATTGAAATAAGAGTTAGTCCAATCAGAAATGTTTTTATATTCATAACATTAAAAAAAGCTGTACTATAATTTAGAAAACAATAAAAAATAAAATTTATTGTCAATACAACAAATATATAGCTTTTTAAAATTATTAATAAAACATATTACTTTATGAAAGTGATACTTTCACCTTCTTAATTTTACTAGATAAAATTTGTATAAAAAGTCTAAATACTAAACTAGTAAAGAATTTTTATCTCAAGTGCTTTTTGTAAAAGAAAAAAACATTAATAAATGATTGATAAATAAAGATTTTAAAAAGCGAAATATTGTTATTATTATCTCATAAAATATTTGTAAAAATTATCAAAATGTTTATATTTGCACCACGAAAAACTGCTCAAAGAAGTGTTATTTTAATTTTAAGAAGTCCATTACACTCGAAATTATAATAACTTAACATATTCTTTATGAATGATTTTTTTATAAAATAAATTGTATCATTCTTAAATTATATTATCTTTGCGCTCCAATTAAAGTTAATAAAGAAGATTTTAGAAAATGAAAAAAGATATCCACCCAACGAATTACCGTTTAGTAGCATTTAAAGATATGTCTAATGAAGAAGTATTTATCACTAAATCTTGTGCTGATACTAGAGATACATTAGTTGTTGACGGAGTTGAATACCCATTAATCAAAATGGAGATTTCTTCTTCTTCTCACCCTTTCTATACAGGAAAAACTAAATTAGTTGATACTGCAGGACGTATTGATAAATTTAGAAGCAAATACGCTAAAAAAGGATAATTATTACAATTTAATAATTACACATAAAATATTTTTAAAACCTACAAGAATTTCTTGTAGGTTTTTTAGTTTAATTCAGTTTTAAGTTTAAATTTGTACAGTTTTGAAATAATTTAATATTAGTTAGCTTAAATGTCCTTATTCGACAATACTCAGTTCGCTTTTGAATCTAAATCTGATAAAGATTTAAAAAAAGCTTACTACCTTTACAAGTTAATAGGTAGTCCTTCTTTAACTAAATTTGGAACACACTTTTTTAAGTTCCCAATTGCTGTCGATTTACCATTTGTTAAGCCATTAATCCGAGAAACAATTTATAAACAATTTGTAGGAGGAGAAACAGCAGAACAAGGCGTTATTGTTGCAAACAAACTGTATAAATATCATGTAAGTTCTATTTTGGACTACTCAATCGAAGGATTGACAGAAGAAAGTCAATTTGATGAAGTGCGTGATGTTATGTTACATCTAGTTGATTTAGCTAAAGAAAATCCATCAATTCCTTTTGTAGTTTTTAAACCAACCGCTTTCGGTAGAATAGAATTATTCGAAAAAGTAGGTAAAAAACAAGAACTTACAGAAGATGAAAAAAAGGCATGGGAAAATACTCGACAACGTTTTGAAGCAGTTTGTCAAAAAGGTTACGATTTAGATGTAAACATCATGATTGATGCAGAAGAAACTTGGATGCAAGATTCTGCAGATGATTTAACTGATGAAATGATGGTTAAATTCAATAAAAATCGTGCGCTTGTTTGGAATACATTACAAATGTATCGCCATGATCGTTTAGCGTATTTAAAGGAGATTTTTGCAAAAGCAGAAAAAGAAGGTTATTATTTAGGTTATAAAATTGTTCGTGGAGCCTACATGGAAAAAGAAAGAGCTCGTGCCGAGGCAGAAAATTATCCATCTCCAATTCAACCAGATAAAGAAGCATCTGATAGAGATTATAATCTAGCTTTAGAATTTATTGTTCAACACAAAGAACGTTTCGGATTATTTGCAGGTTCTCACAACGAAGAAAGTTGCGAATTATTAATCAAACTAATGGAAGAGAACGGAATAGAGAAAAATAATCCTAATTATTGGTTTGGTCAATTATTTGGAATGAGTGATAATATTTCTTTTAATATTGCGCATTTAGGTTATAATATTGCTAAATATTTACCATATGGACCTATAAAAGAAGTTATGCCATACCTTATTCGTAGAGCACAAGAAAATACTTCTGTCGCAGGACAAACAGGTCGCGAATTATCTCTCATAGAAAAAGAATTAGAACGCCGTAAAAAATCAAAATAAAAATTTTAAATTTTTTAAATATAAACCACTCAATTTGAGTGGTTTTTTTGTTGATGATATAAATTTGTAGAATGAATTGTTTGAAAACAATCAACCCTTTTACTAACTTGCCCTTTCAATCCAAATAGAATGAAAACATCTTTTTTTGCTGAAATTATTTTACCTCTTTCTTTAGATGGAACGTTTACATATCATTTAACCGAAAAAGATTTACAGCAAATAAAAATAGGTCAACGTGTATCTGTTCCATTTGGAACTCAAAAATTATATACAGGAATTGTACATTCTATTCATGAGAATGCTCCAGAATTATATAAAACAAAAGGAATTCATGCTTTTTTAGATAATGAGCCTTTAGTTACTGTAACACAAATAAAATTCTGGGAATGGATTGCTAATTATTATATGTGTTCTTTGGGAGATGTGTTTAGAAATGCATTTCCTTCTGCTTTAAAATTAGAATCTCAAACGTTTGTTCGATTAATTAATCCAAATTACGATACAATTGAAGAGTTAAATGATTACGAATTTCTAGTTTTTGAAGCATTAAAATTAAGAGAAATAATTTCTGTAGAAGAAGCTGCGCTTATTGTTGATGAAAAATCAGCAATTCCAACTTTAAAACTTTTAATAGATAAGGGAATTATATGTTTAGATGAAAAATTAAACGAAAAATATACACCAAAAATTGATAATTATGTCCGTTTACATTCAGATTTAAAAGGAAATGAACATCAGTTTATGGAGGTTTTAAATCAGTTAGCAAAAGCTCCAAAACAAAGAGAAGCTTTACTACAGTTAATTACTCTAGAAACTCAATTACAAGATAAACCTTTAAAAGTTGCCGATTTTGTGAAACAAGGAGCAACAAATGCAGTAATAAAATCTTTAGCAGAAAAAGGAGCTGTAGAAATTTATCAGAATCAAACTTCTCGAGTTGATAATGGAATTGAGGAAACAGAAAATGTATCAGAATTAACGTTAAAACAAGAAGAAGCTTTTCATCAAATAAAAGAGCAATTCAAAGATAAATCTACGGTGTTATTGCATGGAGTAACATCAAGTGGAAAAACAGAAATTTATCTAAAATTAATGCAACAAGTAATTGCTAAAGGAAATAAAATTCTTTATTTATTACCAGAAATCTCTGTAACAACACAAATAGTTCATCGTATCAAAAAGAATTTTGGAGATAAAGTTGGTGTTTATCATTCTAAATTCAATCAAAATGAAAGAGTTGAATTATGGCAAAAAACATTAATTGGTGATTTTGATATTATTATAGGTCCTCGTTCTGCACTTTTTTTACCTTTCGATAATTTAGGAATGATTATCGTTGATGAAGAACATGAATCTTCTTATAAACAAATGGATACGAAACCATTTTTCCATGCGAGAGATATGTCTATGCTGTTAGGTGGAATGATGAATGCTAAAGTTCTTTTAGGCTCGGCAACACCTTCAGCAGAAAGTTATTACAATGCAACTCAGAAAAAATATGGTTATGTTGTATTAAATGAACGTTATGGACAAATTAAATTACCAGAAATTAATTTAATTGATTTAAAAAAAGCACAAAAGCAAAAAGAAATAACAGAAGATATTTCTAACATTCTCCGTGATGAAATTTTTGAACAATTAAATCATAAAAAACAAGTAATATTATTTCAGAATAGGAGAGGATATGCTCCGATTATGGAATGTAATACATGTGGACATACACCAGAATGTCCTAATTGTGATGTAAGTTTAACTTATCATAAATTTTCTAATCAACTAAAATGTCATTATTGTGGTTATGCTCAAGCAAAACCTATGCGTTGTCCTAGCTGTGGTTCTCATGAATTAAATACAAAAGGAATTGGAACCGAGCAAATAGAACAGCAAATACAAAATATTTTTCCTGAAGCAAGAGTTAAACGTATGGATGTGGATGCAATGAGGGGAAAATTTGCTTATGAAAAATTAATTGAAGATTTTCAAAACAAAGAAATTGATATTTTGATTGGTACACAGATGATCACAAAGGGTTTTGATTTTGATAATGTAGATTTTGTTGGAGTTATTCGTGCAGATTCTTTACTTAATTTCCCTGATTTTCGTGCACATGAAAAAGCTTTTCAATTATTAACTCAAGTTGCTGGACGTGCTGGACGAAGACAAGAACAAGGCAAAGTATTGATACAATCTTTTCAACCAGAGCATCAGATACTACAAAATGTTACAACATATAGTTATGCTCCAACGATGAAAGATATTTTATATGAACGCAAAGAATTTTTATATCCACCTTTTGCAAGATTAATAAAATTGCGTTTTAAACATAAGAGTAAAGAACGTTTAGATAAAACAGCTGAACAATTGGTTATTTTATTAAAGTCTAGCTTTGATTCTCGTTGTTTATTAGGTCCAGAATCTCCATCGATAGGTAGAATAAATAATTTGTATATCACAGATGTTTTAATAAAAATAAGACCAACACAATCACCACAAAAAATAAAAGATTTAATTCTTGCTAAAATTAATCAGTTACATACAATAGCTGCATTTCGCTCTGTAAGAATAGATATTGATGTGGATCCAGTATAATGGTTATAAAAAAAAGAGAGCGATAAAAAGCTCTCTTTTTTATGATTATTTTTAGAAACTATATCCTACAGAAACCATAAAGTTTCTAGGAGCTCCAGGGAATAATCTGGCATAATTGTATCCACCAACCCAATATGTTTTGTCGAATACATTATTTACGTTAAGTGCCATTCGGAAATGATCGAACTGATAAAATATAGCAGCATTACTTACTGTATATCCAGGTAAATCAAGCGTTAACTCATTTGTATGACGTTTAGTAGCATAATTCATTCCTCCAGCTAAACCAATCCCATTTAAGAAAGAAGTTTTTCTGAAATTATATTTTACCCAAATATTTCCTTGACTTTTAGGAGCATTTGGTACAATTCTTCCTATTTCATCAGGATTATCACTTTCTGTTACCTTTGTTTCATTTAAAGAAAAAGCAGCAGTAATACTCAAATTATTTGTAATATGACCATTGATATCAAATTCAAAACCTTTTGATTGTTGCTGACCAACTTGTCTTAAAAGATCAGGATTATTTGGATCAGATGCATTAATTAAAATATTATTTTGTTCGATGTAATAAGTAGATGTAGTAAGCGAAAGTCTTTTATGAAAAAATTCAAATTTAGCTCCAACTTCAAACATTTTACTTTTTAAAGGATCAAAGGGACCTCCATAAATTTCAGGACTTCCGATCGTTCCGGCACTTTGTGGTTGATAACCTTGGTTATATGTAGCATACAAACTTGTGTTTGTAGATGGTTCGAATACTAAACCAATTCTAGGAGTAAATGCATGCTGTTGTATGTTTCTTTCATTGTTTTTAGTATAATTTTGTACATCAGTGTAATATTCTTGTCTTATTCCTAAAAGAGCTTTCCATTTTCTCCAAGAAATTTGATGTTGTAAGTATACTCCGTTTAAGTAGTATTTTGAAGGGGTTTCTTCCTGACTTTTATTTATATAATTAGAAATATCAGAAATAGAATAATCAGGATTTTCTAAATCAAAATAAGGAACATTAGGTACAGGCATTCCATCTTTTATCATATATTTTTCTGGATGTTTTGGGTCATATTTAGCAATAACACTTTTTCCATCTGCAGAAAGAAAACCAGAAGCATTGTAGGTTGAATTACCTTTAGGAAAAGTTTCTTGTATATGATCATAACCAACGAGAGTTTTATGTTCAAATTCTCCAGTTTTATAATCGAAGGTAAAATAACCAGAGAAATTATCAATATAATTTTGTCTAATTCTTTTTATAGTTTGCATTCCCATCAATGTTGGGATTTGATTTCCATCTACATCAACAGCAAAACTATTGGAAGTGCGATGTTCTAATAAATCTTCATCATACATAGATCGTAGATAAGATGCGTTAAAAGTTATATGTTCAGTAAATTTATGTTGTAATGCAATAGTTGTAAAAATACTTGTTTCTTTTTGGTAATCATTTTTTTTACCAATAGCAAAAGATGTAGGAACAGAATATATGTCAGAACCTTTTGTTCCTCCAAATATTGGTTGTCCACGATCTAATCTTCCATCTGTGTTCTGATAGACGAAATCAAAATTTACACTTGTTTTTTCATTTGGTATAAATGAGAATGAAGGAGCAATAACTAATGCTTTTTGATCCTGAAGAATACGAAACGTTTTTGTGTTTTGGTAAGCTAAATTAAGTCGATATAATAATGTTTTTTTTTCATTGATAGGACCTGTAAAATCTCCTGTTAATCGATTTGTATTAAAACTTCCTGTAGAGAAATTAACAGCATTTCGTTTTTCTTTTAAAGGTTTTTTTGTAATTGTATTTATTGTTCCTCCAGGATCTGTATTTGCAAATAATGCAGAAGCAGGACCTTTTATTACTTCTATTCTTTCTACATAAGGTGTTAAGTTTTGAGCCCAACCTCTTGTAGATATTCTTTGCCCATTAATTAATGTATTATTTGCTCTAAATCCTCTTAAAACAAAATCATTGTTATTATATGAACTTTGATTGACACCGCTTATATTTTTTATGGCATCACTTGTTTTAAAAGCAACCTGATCTTCAAGAGTTTCTTTTGTTACATAATTAATGGATTGTGGTATATCCATTAAATTTGTATTTGTTTTTGTACCACTAAAACTACTTGTATTTTTATATCCTTTTTCTTTTCTACCTGTAATTTCAATTGTTTCTAGAGTCTCAATTGTGTCTTTTTTTTCTACATTTTGTGCTTGTACAATATTATTTGCACCTAAAAAGAGGAGTGGTAAAGATAATTTCACCAAATTTTTTTTGTTTTTCATGATAAATAAGTAATTAGTAAATTTTAGGCGACAAATTTAAATTAAATTAGAATAAATAAAAATAATAAATTATATAAATTTTAACTATTAAACTATTATTGTTATGATTTAATTAACTTTAAAATAAATAAACTACTATTTTTTATTAAAAAAAATCTAAATTTATAGAATGAAACATCATTTAGAAAAACATTATGTTAATAGGATTGGTTGGCTTAGAGCAGCCGTCTTAGGAGCTAATGATGGGCTTTTATCAACTACTAGTATTGTAATTGGTGTTGCAGCGGCAAGTTCAGATAGACATTCTATAGTCCTTACGGCATTAGCTGGGACTATTGCAGGCGCAATGTCAATGGCAGCAGGAGAATATGTTTCAGTTAGTTCTCAAGCAGATACTGAAAATGCTGATTTAGAGAGAGAAAAAAAAGAGTTAGAAGAAATGCCTGAATTTGAATTACAGGAACTTGCTAAGATATATGTAAAAAGAGGTGTTAGCAAACAAACAGCACTTCAGGTTGCAATAGAACTTTCAGAACATAACGCCTTGGAAGCACATGCAAAAGATGAATTAGGGATTAATGAGATAACTACAGCAAAACCTTTTCAAGCATCTATTTCTTCGTTTTTTTCATTTTTAGCAGGAGCTTCTTTACCACTGATAATATCTGTTATTGCTCCAGTAAGTAATATGGTTTATTGGCAATATTCATTTTCTATTATATTTTTAATGATTTTAGGCGCAATTTCTGCTAAAACAGGAGGTGCTAGTATTTGGAAAGCGATGATTAGAATTTGTTTTTGGGGAACTATCGCAATGGGAATAACAGCATTAATTGGACATTTATTTGGTGTTAATGTTAACTAATAAAATAAATAGGTTAGATTTTTATAATTAACCTATTTATTTTACTTACTTAAGCATAATGATTATTTTTAGCTCTGTCATATTGTGGTGGCCAGTTAATATCTTCACCTAATTTTTTAGCAGCATCTAAAGCGAAATAAGGGTGACGAAGTAATTCTCTAGCTAAAAAGATTAAATCTGCTTCATTATTTTGCAATATCTCTTCAGCTTGTTCTGCTTCAAAGATTAAACCTACTGTTCCAGTAATTATATCAACATTGTTTTTAACTTCCTTAGCAAACGGAACTTGATAATTTTTTTTAACTTCAATTTTTTGTTCACTTACACCTCCTCCAGATGAAATATCAACTACATCAACATTGTTATCTTTTAATATTTTACATAATTTAATCGTTTCTTCTAAATTCCATCCATTTTCAACCCAATCAGTTGCAGAAAGTCGTACCCAAATAGACTGTGTTGAAATATATTTCTTCATTTCATCAATTATTTCTAATAACAAACGAATTCTATTTTCAAAACTTCCACCATATTCATCTGTTCTTTCATTGATTAATGGAGATAAAAATTGATGAACTAAATAACCATGAGCTCCATGAATTTCTAAAATTTCAAAGCCAGATTTTATGGCTCTTTCAGTTGCTTTTCCCCAATTTTTAATTAAGTCTTTTATTTCGTTTAATGATAAAGAAATTGGTTTATGATCATTTTCATGAAATGGAATAGTTGAACTTGAAACAGTTTGCCAGCCATTTTTATCATTTGGACTTAATTGTTTATTTCCTTCCCAAGGTTTTTCTACACTTGCTTTTCTTCCTGCATGTGCCAATTGTATACCAGGAATGCAATTATATTTTTTTATTTGTGAAGTTAAATTTTTATAATGTTCAACTTGTTCATCTTTCCAAATCCCTAAATCCCCATAAGATATTCTTCCTTCAGGAACTATAGCAGTTGCTTCTTGTATAATAGCAGAAACACCTCCTACAGCACGAGAAACATAATGTTGAAAGTGCCAATCATTTGGAAAACCATCTTCTGCAGAATATTGACACATAGGTGACATTATAATTTTATTTTTTAAAATAATTGATTCATTTATTTTTATTGATTCGAATAATTTACTCATTGCTTATTTTTGTTAAAATATTAGTCTACAATTTATAAATATTTGAAATCTTTGCATTTATATATTATGTAAAATTTTATATAAAATTTACATTTATTTTAAATAAGATTAAATTTAAAATAATCTTTAGTCTATATAAGTTGCATATCATTATTAGACTATATTGATAAAATTGAATTTAACATTCTATTAACTTGTTATTTATAATAAAAATCAATTAAATTTTAATGCTATTCAGATAAACTCGACTATTTTTGTAGCTCAATTTTAAGTAATGAGTAAAATAGAAAAATATTTATTTTCTACCAGAACCATGACAGTATTGTTATTTATTTATGCAATATCGATGGGGTATGCCACTTTTATTGAGAATGATTATGATACAGCTACTGCTAAAGCTGTAATTTATGAAGCGAAGTGGTTTGAGGTTTTGATGGTTTGGTTAATCGTTTTGTTTCTAATGAACATAAAACGATATAAATTATGGTCAAAGGAAAAATTACCTTTATTAGTTTTTCACTTGGCTTTTTTGTTTATTTTTATTGGAGGAGGAATCACTCGTTATATTAGTTTCGAAGGCGAAATGCCAATCCCAGAAGGAGAAACAAGCAATGAAATTACTTCTTCTAAATCTTATTTCAAAATGATTGTTGATGATGGTACACAGCGTTTAGCTTATGATAATCATCAATACAACATGACATACTTTGATAGAAAAGACAGTACAAATTCTCTTCTTTATAGACAATTTGAAGGTGAATATCAATTCAAGAATAAATTAATAAAACTTAGAACATTTGATTATATTCCACACGCTCTTGATACAGTTGTAAGAAAAGCGAATGGGATAAATGTCTTAGAATTGGTTTCTGTTGGCCAAGGAGGAAGAAATACTATATTTATTAGAAATGGTGAAATAAAAAGTATAAATGGAACTTTAGTAGCTTACAATAGGCCAATGGATGGTACAATACAAATTACTGGTGAAGGGGAGAATTTAACAATTAAATCTCCTTTTGAAGGTGAATATGTACAAATGGCTGGACAAAAAGTTGGACAGATTACAGATATGCAAAAATTGCAAGAAGGTGCTGGAAAAGTTGAATTTAATGTTCCAACTCAATTAAAGTTACGCTCTTTATATACAATTAATGGAGCTCAATTTGTAATTCCTAATCCTGCGTTTAAAGGAGAAATTCTTTATCGTCAAGGATCTAAATTTAAAGAAACTGAAAAAAGATTACCAGGAGCTATCAAAGCTGAGGTTATCGTTGGTGATAAAAGAGATACAGTAACTATTGTTGGAGGAAAAGGTCAAACAAATTATACAGCTGATGTTACTATTGATGGAATGAATATTTCTTTAGGTTACGGTTCAAAAATGGTTAAAATACCTTTTAGTTTACGTTTAGATGATTTTGTTTTAGATCGTTATCCTGGTTCATCAAATCCATCTTCTTTCGAGTCAAACATAACTGTAATAGATGAAGGAAAAGAGCAAAAACATCATATTTATATGAATAATGTAATGGATTATAAAGGATATAGATTTTTTCAATCAAGTTATTTTCCAACAGAAAATGGTACTATATTATCTGTTAATCAAGATTGGTGGGGAACTAACATCACTTATTTAGGTTATTTTATGTTGTTCGTTGGTATGTTTGTTTCATTATTTTGGAAAGGAACTCGTTTTATGCAATTAAACTCTTTATTAAAAGGTTTACATACAAAGAAATTAAATGTTTTAATTCCATTATTTTTATTGTCAAGTTTAGTATTTTCTCAAAATCCTACAACTACAGATGGCAATAAATCAACTCATCAAAAAATAGAAACGAATACTTCTACAGATAAAGCTCATTCCTCTGAACATTTGGGAGCTTTTTCTACCAAAATGGCTGATGGTGATGAGTTAGCGAAAAATGTAAAAATTCCTGATGAACACGCAGAAAAATTTGGACATCTTTTAATTCAAGATATAGAAGGACGTATAAAACCAGTAAATACACAATCATTAGAAATTTTAAGAAAAGTATATAAAAAAGATAATTTTCATGGTTTGTCGTCAGATAAATGGTTTATATCTTTACAATTAGATCCTGCATATTGGGTAAATGCTCCAATGATTAAAATTGGAACAAAAGGAGGAGATCAACTTCAAAAAATGACAAGTGCAAATGAAGATGGTTATACATCTTTAATGAATTTGATTGATCCTAAAACGACGCGTTTTAAATTGGATAAAGCATATAATGAAGCATTTTCAAAAAAGCCATCTGAGAGATCTAAGTTTGATGAAGAAGTGATTGCTGTAACAGAAAGATTTAATATTCTTGATCAGACGGCAAAAGGTTATCAGTTAAAAATAATTCCAGTACAAAATGATCCTTCAGAAAGATGGACATCATGGATTTATCAAACACAAAATAATCCTGTAGAGATTGATACTTTAGCACTTGGTATGGTAAGTGTATATTTTAATATGGTATCAAAAGGTTTAGAGAACGGAAATTGGACTCCAGCGGATAATGCAGTTGATTATATTAGTAAATATCAACAGAAATGGGGTAAGAATGTAGTTCCTTCTCCTACAAAAGTAGAAGTAGAGGTATTATATAATAAATTTAATGTTTTCTTTTACGTAATGATTTGTTATGCGATGATAGGTGGAATTTTAATGATTTTATCATTCATACAGTTGTTTTCAGAAAGTAAAATTCTACATACAATTATTAATATTTGTTTAGGGTTAATACTCATTATTTTCCTAATTCAAGCAGCCGGTCTTGGAATTAGATGGTATTTAACAGGGCACGCTCCTTGGTCAAATGGATATGAAGCAATTGTATTTATTTCATGGGTTAGTGTGTTAGCAGGAATGTTGTTATATAAAAACAGAAATGCATTTATACCAACAACAGGTGCAATGGTAGCTGTAATTATGATGGGATTTGCTCATGGAGGTTCAATGTTAGATCCGCAAATTACTCCATTGGTACCAGTACTTAAATCATACTGGTTAATTGTACATGTAGCTATTATTGTATCTTCTTATGGATTCTTTGGTCTCGGTGCTATCTTAGCTGTTTTCTCTTTGATTATTATGCTAATTAAACCAAACAAGAAAATTGAAATTTCATTGAAAGAAATGACTTATGTTTCAGAAATGTCATTGACTATAGGTATTTATCTTTTAACAGTTGGTACATTTTTAGGGGGTATGTGGGCTAATGAATCTTGGGGACGTTATTGGTCTTGGGATCCAAAAGAAACTTGGGCTTTTGTTTCTGTAATTATATATGCTGTTGTATTACATATGCGTTTAGTTCCAGGTTTAAGAGGTAAATTTGCATTTAATGTTGCGGCTTTATGGGCTGTTTGGTCTGTAATTATGACTTATTTTGGTGTAAATTATTATTTATCAGGATTACACTCTTATGCAGCAGGTGATCCAGTTCCAATTCCTTTTTGGGTACCAGCAACAGCTGTAGGAATGTTTATTTTATCATTTGCAGCTTGGTATTTTCAAAACAAAGTTTACAAAGTAAAAAACTAATTGTAAAAAATAAATAGTAAAAAGTCATGTATATTTTATACATGACTTTTTTTATGAAAATTAATGATGATTAGATTTAACTAATTGTAACATTTTCTTTAATTATAACGACATATAAAATACATTTATAAAAAAAATATTTTTTTCAATTTATGATATCTATTCGTGATTTAAATAAATCCTATAAAATGGGTAAAAATAAACTTCATGTTTTAAAAGGAATTAACCTTGAAATTGATGAAGGGGAATTTGTTGCTATTATGGGATCTTCTGGTTCAGGAAAATCAACATTACTGAATATAATAGGTATGTTGGATGAACATGATACTGGAATTTATGAATTAGATGGTGTGAGAATTGAAAAATTAAATGAAACGAAAGCAGCAAATTATAGAAATAAATTTCTAGGATTTATTTTTCAATCCTATAATTTAATTAGTTTTAAAAATGTTTTAGAAAATGTAGCCCTACCATTATATTATCAAAAAGTAAAAAGATCTGAGCGAAATAAAGTAGCAAAAAGTTATTTAGATAGAGTAGGATTAGCTCCTTGGGCTTCACATATGCCTAATGAACTTTCTGGTGGACAAAAACAACGCGTTGCTATCGCAAGAGCTTTGGCAGCTAAACCTAAATTATTATTAGCAGATGAACCAACAGGTGCATTGGATACAAAAACGTCTCAAGAAGTTATGCATCTTATTCAAGAAATAAATGATGAGGGGAAAACTATTGTAATGGTAACTCACGAAGATGATATTGCAAATATGTGTAAACGCATAGTTCGATTAAAGGATGGGGTTATTGTAAGTGATGAGAAAGTTAACCAAGTTCGAGTTTAATTATAATAATTATTAAATTTTATGTTTGATATCGATCGTTGGAGAGAAATTTGGTCATCCATTTCAAGTAATAAACTACGTACAGCTTTGTCTGGATTAACAATAGCATTGGCTCTTTTTGTTTTTATTACATTATATGGATTGGGAAATGGTTTACAAAATGGTTTTCAGAAACAATTTTTTAAAGCAAATTCATTAAATATTACTTTAAGTGGAGGAACTACGAGTGTTCCTTATAATGGTTATAAGCAAGGAAGAACAATTGAATTGGATTTAAATGATTTTAATTTTATAGAAAAATCTTTTCCTGATCAAATTAAAAGCGTTGTGAGTACTATTGCAAAAACTGATACAATAAGAAACGAAGTTAATTCAGGTAGTTATTCAATTACTGGTGTATATCCACAATATGAAAATATGATTAATGAAGAAGTTACTTCTGGTCGATTTATTAATCAAAAGGATATGGATAATCAGGCAAAATCTATTGTTATAGGACGTTTAGTTGCTCAAGATTTTTTTCCAAATCAAATTCCTCTTGGAAAATATTTACAAGTTGGTAATGCGATGTATCAGGTAGTAGGTGTTTTTAAAAGTAATGATGGAGGCGACAATGCAGAAAGAGCTTTATATACTCCTTTTTCTACCTTTAAAATTATTTATGCGACAGATAAGGTTTCTTCAATTATTGTAACCCCAAAAGATAATCTTGGTTTATCCGAAATATCAGATTTGGCCAAAACAATTGAATATAATATGAGAATTAGACATAATGTTGCTGCATCTGATTATTCTGGTTTATGGGTGAGGAATGCCGCTAAAGATATGGAGCAAACAAATCAGTTTTTTGTAATATTGACAGTTATTGTTCTTGTAATTGGTGGAGGTAGTTTAATAGCAGGAATTGTAAGTATTGGGAATATTATGATTTTTAGTGTAAAAGAAAGAACAAAAGAAATAGGTATACGAAAAGCATTGGGGGCAACACCATTTAATGTTTTAAGTCTTATTTTACAAGAAGCAATTCTTATAACTATAATTTTTGGAATTTTAGGAATAGCATTAGCTTCTTTAGTTGTAGAAAATATAGGAGATAGTTTAGAAGAATATTTTATTTTTAATCCAGGAGTAGAAATGAAATCCTTAATAGTTGCTTCCGTAATTCTTTTTGTGTCTGGAACAATTTCAGGATTAATACCTGCTTTAAGTGCTGCGAGAATAAAACCAATTGATGCTTTAAGAGACGAATAATGAACTTTATAAAATTTATTTTTGATGTAGATGCTTGGAGCGAGGTTTATGCAGCTATTCGTAAGAATAAGTTACGTACAATTCTTACGATGATTGGTGTTGCATGGGGTATGTTTTTATTTGTACTTCTATTGGGTGTAACAAAAGGATTACAAAATGGTTTTGATCGTAATTTAGCTAATTCTGCTACCAATTCCTTATTTGTGTGGGGAGGAAAAACTTCAATTCCATATCAAGGTTTTCAGAAAGGCCGAACGATAGAATTAAAGATGAGTGATGTAAAAAAAATTCAAGCACAATTTCCTCAAATATCACTTTTAGCTCCTAGAAATTCAAAATCTAGTACAATTATCGCTTATGGTTCTAAATATAATTTTTATACTGTAAATGGAGATTATCCTGATCAAAATAGAATGTTTGGAAAAGATATTATACAAGGACGTTTTATTAATGAAGATGATATAAAAACAGAATCAAAAGTTTGCGTTTTAGGAATTGAAGTCGCAGAAGATTTTTTTGGAGATGATCCTAAGCCATTAGGAAAACAAATAAGAATTAGTGATAGTTATTATACGATTGTAGGTATTTATGATTCTCCTTCATCACCTGTAGAAGGTAAAAATGAAGTTTTTATTCCATTCACTACTTTTCAAAAAGTATACAATCAAGGTGAAACAATTAATTATTTGAGTCTTAGTTTACCGAATAGTTATGATATTAAAGGTTTTGAAAAACAATTAAAATCATATTTAAAAGAAATTAAAAATATTTCTCCTGATGATGACCAAGCTATTGGTGGATTCAATTTAGGTGAAATGTTAGGTAAAGTACTAAAGTTTGTAAAAGGAATGCAATTTTTAGCTGTAGTTGTAGGAGCAATGACTCTTTTTTCAGGTGTTATTGCAATTGCAAGTATTTTACTAATTACTGTTTCAGAAAGAACAAAAGAATTTGGAATTAGAAGAGCCCTTGGTGCTATTCCATCCCAAATAAGAGGACAAATTCTTTTAGAATCAGTTATATTAACTCTTATCGCTGGTTTTATCGGAATTATTTCAGCTGCTTTAATTTTAATGTTTTTAAATGAGATATTAATACCAGGAAATAAAAACATACCATTATATAATGCTTCCATAGATTTACCAACATTATTTTCAGCCTTAGCTATCATGGTAATTATGGCAACTTTAGCTGGTTTAATTCCTGCTCAACGAGCAATTCAAATAAAACCAATCGATGCATTAAGAGATGAATAATTTAATAAAAAAACAATATTTAACACATAGATATAATGAAGAAATTTATAAAAATTTTACTTGTTGTCGTATTTATAGGTGCAATAGTCGGAGTCATATCTTACTTCGGTAAGAAGAATAGTCAATCTATAGATACCTATGAAACTACAACTCCTTTTATAGGAAATATTGAAGTAAAAGCTGTTGCTACAGGAGAGGTAAAACCTTTAGAAACGATAGAGATTAAACCCAATATCTCTGGTGTAATAAAATCTATTAATGTTGCTGAGGGAGAACGTGTAGAAAAAGGACAATTAATTTGTGAATTAAGAGTCGTTCCAAATGTTGAATCTCTAAATAGTGCTCGCCAATCTATAACTGCTGCAGAAATAAAAGTAGATCAAGAAAGACGTAATTTTAATCGAACAAATACATTATATAACGAAGGTGTTCTACCACGTGAAGATTATGATAATTCTAGAGCTACTTATCTGTCTGCTCAACAACAATTAAAAACTGCTCAGTATGATTATAAAGTTGCACAAACTGGTATTGCTCCTGGATTGGAAAAATATGCAACAACTAGAATTTTGGCAACTACTTCAGGAATGATTTTAAGTATACCTGTTGAGGTTGGGAATATGGTACAGCAGATTAATAATTTTTCAACGGGAACAACAATTGCAACAATGGCAGATGTTAATAAAATGATATTTCAAGGAAAAGTTGATGAAGCTGAAGTAGGTAAATTAAAAGAAGGTATGAAAATTAATGTATCAATTGGTGCTATAGCAAATAAAACATTTACAGCTGTTTTAGATTTTATCTCTCCTCAGGGTGTTACAAGCAACGGTGTTGTTCAGTTCGAGATTAAAGCTCCTATTCAGTTAACATCAGATAATTTTATCAGAGCAGGTTATTCAGCCAACGCAGAAGTTGTGACACAAGAAGCTAAAAATGTATTATTGATAAAATCAGCTCATCTTCGTTACGATGAAAATCAAAAACCTTATGTGGAAATTTTAACCTTTGGTAAAGGTCAAGATGCTAAATATGAAAAAAAATATATAATACTTGGTATTACAGATGGTGTAAATGTTCAAGTTAAATCTGGATTAAAAAAGACAGATAAAATAAAAATATGGAATACAGATCTTAATAAAGCTACAACTAATAAAGAAGAATAATAGGTAATTTAGTTTTTAATATTATTTATATCGATTATAAATTTAACGTAGTTTTTTATTTTTTTAACAATAAGATTTTGTAACTTAGTTACAGAAACAAGGATAGTTTCTCTTAACTGATTTTTAATTAAAAAAATATAAAATGGAAACATTAAAAAAATCTTATATCAAATCAATTAATCCTTTTAATAATGAATTGGTAAAAGAATTCGAAATAATGAGTAACGATCAAGTTGATCAAATTGTAGATAAAGCAGATGAAGCTTTTAAATCATGGAAAAATACTTCTTTTGACGAAAGAGCAAAAATTATACATAAAGTAGCTTCTATCATGCGTGATAGAAAACAAGAATTAGGGAAATTAGCAACTTTAGAAATGGGTAAATTACTTCGAGAAAGTATTTATGAAGTAGAATTAAGCGCTAATATTTTTGATTATTATGCTGATAATGCATCGAAATTTTTATCAGATCATCCATTAGAAACTGAATTAGGTGAAGCTTTTTTAAGTTATGAACCAATAGGAGTTTTATTAAGTGTACAACCTTGGAATTTTCCATATTACCAAATTACACGTTCTGCAGCATCTGCATTAATGGCAGGTAATACTATGGTATTGAAACATGCTTCTAATGTTCCTCAATGTGCCCAAATTATGGAAGATATTTTTCATGAAGCAGGTTTGCCTAAAGGTGTGTATACAAATTTATTTGTTCCAGGAGGAAGTGTTGAACGTATTGTAGATAATCCAAAAATTAAAGCTGTTGCTCTTACAGGTAGTGAAGCTGCAGGAGGAAGTATTGCAGCTGCAGCAGGTAAAAACATTAAAAAATCGACATTAGAGCTTGGAGGTAGTGATCCTTTTATAGTTTTAGAAGATGTAGATATTGATAAAGCTGTAGAAACTGCTATTTTGGGGCGTATGTGGAATGCTGGTCAAGTATGTGTTTCTCCTAAGAGAATTATTGTCCCTGAAACTATTGCTGAGAATTTTATTCAAAAAGCAAAAACTCTTTTAGCTTCTTTAAAGGTTGGTAATCCATTAGAGGATGATACAGTAGTTGCACCTTTGAGTAGCGAAAAAGCAGCTCAAGATGTAGCTGGACAAGTAGAAAAAGCTGTTGCAAATGGAGCTAAAGTAGAATTAGGAGGTAAACGTATTGATAGACCTGGAGCTTTTTTAGAGCCAACTTTATTGACTGGTATTACTGCTGAAAACCCTATTTTTTTCGAAGAAATTTTTGGACCAGTTGTAGTTATCTATACTTATAAAACAATAGAGGACGCAATTGAATTAGCAAATGCTACAACATTTGGATTAGGAGGTTCAGTTTTTGGAAATGATATTCCAAAAGCAAAAGAAGTTGCTCGTAAAATAGATACTGGAATGGTTTATATTAATCACGTAACTGGTATTGCTCCTGAATTACCATTTGGTGGTACTAAACGTTCTGGTTATGGACGCGAACAATCACCAGCTGCTATTTACGAATTTGTAAATGCTAAATTAATTCGAGTAACATCGCCAGAAAACTTATATTAATAAGTAAAAAATTAAATAAAATAATACAAAATCCTCAAGAACTTCTTGAGGATTTTTTTATAATATTTTTGGATTGAATAGTAACCTTTCAGTTTACTTTTTCACGAGTCTATATCTCAAAGTAGCTAGCAACATCAACTTTTCAAGGTAGCTGTTACTCGCTAATCATGCCATGGTTTAACATCGTTAGTATGGAGAATAACTATTTTTTTCCAGTGTTCAAGTTCTTCAGTGTTTAAGTGTTTCAGTTATTAAGTTAGGTATATCACTTATAGCTTAAGACTAATAACTTATGAACTGTCATTCATAGCTTTTCGAAGAATCTTTGAGCTTTGTAGTGTTCAAGTTCTTCAGTGTTTCAGTTATTAAGTTAATCATATCACTTATAACTTAAGACTAACAACTCACAACTAAGAACTCACAACTCACAACTAAGAACTGAAAAACTCTCTGTTTTCCTGTAAAAATGATGAAAAAGTAAAAAAGATTAAAAAATATTATTCAGATTAGTAGTTAGTTAGGTTTAAAAAGTAAAATAATTGTAAAGTAGATTTGGAAAAGTTAAAATAAGGGTGGTATATTTGCACTCTCAATACGAAAGGCGAGTAGTGTTGTTTGAGTTGAAATAGTGAGAAAAAATAAAACTTTCAAAAATTTTTAAAAATAAATTTTGTAGTTTAAGAATAATGATTACCTTTGCAATCGCAAATCACGAAAGGGTTTGCTTGAAATGAGAA
>DLJQ01000018.1:323327-358344 GCA_002484335.1 Flavobacteriales bacterium UBA7612 | reverse complement strand
CTTTACGTCTTTCTTTGATTTCATTAATTATTGATAGTGTCATATAATGCACTTTTAAAGTAAATTTAGAAATAAATTTGATATTAAACAAGAAAAGTGCAATAAAAAGCACTTTTAAGATGGTATTGTAATTTTAAAGTATCGAAAAGCAAAATTAGTGCATTATAATGCACTAAACAGATAATATATTTATATTTATATTTTTATAATAATATACCCTTTAGGGTATGAATAAAACTATTTAATATTATTTATACCCTATAAGGTATAAGTAAATAATAGGCAAATTGATCTATCAATATACTAAAAACAGTGGATTAGAAGCTCAAAGATTATTTGAAATAGTACTATTCAATTATTTAGTAGCTAATGCAGATATGCATCTCAAGAATTATTCATTAATTGAAAATGAAAATGAATTTAATGAATATGAACTATCTCCAGCTTATGATTTATTAAATACACTAATCCTTATTCCAGATGATAAAGAAGAAACAGCATTAACAATTAATGGGAAGAAAAATAGACTAAAAATTGAAGATTTTGATAAATTAGCAAAATCACTTAAAATCTCGGAGAAATCTTTAGAATCTATTTATAAAAAATTTATCAAGGTAAAACCAAAATGGGATGAATTTATTCAACTAAGTTTTTTAAACGATGATGTTAAACTAGAATATCAAGAAATAGTTAATAACAGATTTAAGAATATTTTCTATTAATTTCTATGAAATAATGTTAAAATTTTAATAAATTCACTCCACCAAAACTACATCTTTTTAATTGTAAATAGTTGTATTTAAGTTGTTTGATAGATTTTGTATCGCAACAAAAAGCCAAATACTTCCTTTGAATTCAACTTTAAAAATATTTTAAGTATCTAACTCCAGAAATAAATAGTTAGAATAGCTGATAAGACATTCATATTTTTGGAATAGCAAATTGTTTTGCGGTTTAATCGTTTCAAATGAGTTCGTAAACTGAGATGATTCCGTTAGATATGATGATTGAACTAAATCGTGTTGAATGAAATTCTGAAGGAATTACTGAACTATATGTATTGAGTTTATCAGTGTAAATAATTTTTGGTTTGGTTTTTATAATAGGAGTAAGTAATTTGTTGAAAATTTCTATTGTTCGATAGCCAACATGAAAAGCATATATTTTTCTGGTTTTAAGTGAAAAGGTATAGGTAATACAAATGGGGTTTAAGCGTTTTTTGTGGAAGGTTCTCAATTCATCGACTTGAAATTTCCCCTATCTTCTATGGTTAGTTTCGGTGGGATTATTTTTGAAGCGATTTATAAAATTCGTTTAAGTAGTGTGGTTGTAGAGATTTTTAAGTAACTAGCTAGCTGTACTTCTTATTCCCAAACCTTCTTTTGTTAGTTGAACAATATTATAATTTATTGTAGTGAGATAAGCGATGTTTAAGTGTATAAAAATACCCAATAGTAGAGAATCGTCTACCATTAGGTAAAATTATTTTATTGTTAAGACATTTTTTTTGTGTTTTTTACGAGTTACCAACACATCTAATACACTACCCATCGGCAAAGAATTGATATAGTTCAAATGGTGAATAATCCTTGATTTCGCTACTCTTCATTTTTTAAATTTATTAGACTAAAAATTTAAAGTGAGAACATTTAAATTAATATTTATTCTGCTTTAAAAACTCTTTTAAAGAAATCGTTGTTATACCTAATCCTTTAGACTTAATCTGTAATCCATTATCAGAAGTAAGCATTATTGGATTATCATTATGAAATTGTAGTGCAACTGATAGAATAAAATTATCTGGAGATCTTTTATCGAAATCAGCAGGTAATAAGCTTAAATCAGCAGTAACCATTTTTAAATCTTTTATATCTATATTTCTATTAATTGAGCTAAGTGCTTTTTGTACATTTTTTTGTTGATCTTGCGATAATTTAATTTTTAAATTATCAAGTTCATCAATCACTTTTGCAGATAGAACTATTTGGTATTGATTGTCTATTTTATTAATAATTTCAGGATAATCAACAAACACGTTTGTATCAATTATATAAATGTTCTTTTTATCATTTACTATTTCCTTTTTCTTTTTACTAAATGTACTTAAATCAATCTTATCAATGACTTTAACTTGAAGATTTTTAGTTTCTATCGTATGATTCTTAGATTCCTTTGTAGTCTTTGAATATTCAGAAACTTTATCAAAAAGTAATTTATATTTTAGAAAATATGTTGCAGAAAACTGCAATAATTTCGTTTCTTTATTATATTTTTTTTCACCATTATAATATTCAAATAAATGTTCTAGAAAAGGTAATCCTCCTGCATCTTTCGTATAACTAGCCACGTCACATTGATAATATATACTTAAATAATAAAAAATTTTATTTAGTTCTAGTCCTGTTTCAATATACTTACTCGTAATTTCGTTGAAAGCAATATCCAATGAAACCTTCGACTCCATATATTTACCTAATGAATTACATTCTAAAAAACATTTATAAATTTTATAATGAATATCTGATATATTTAATTGAGATTTAAAATTATCCAATAATATAATTGATTCTTCATATTGTTTCTCCCTATTTCCTGCCTTAAATGCAGGTGATTTCCCTATGTCATGTAGAAGTAAAAAAATTCTAAACCAATTAATATCATTATGATTAAAATCTTCAGAAAAATATTTTTCAAATTGATTATATACGTTTCTTATATGATCCTTAATTATATTATGTCGAACTCTAGCGTTATACAATGGTACAAACGAAGGTACTTTAGTACAAATTTGGTCTAATTGAATCTCAAAACTCATAATAATTTTATTTGTTTATCCATACCTCCTTCATCTCTTGTATTTAGAACATACTGAAAAGCTTTTTCTAATGTTTTTTCTCCAATACCTTCGTAATTTGCTAAGCCTATCATAGAATTAATTTCTCCGGAACTTATAATATCAGTAATTTTTTTAGCATACTGAGCTTGTATTTTTGTTTTTTCCTTAATTGTTTTATCATCTAATGGCAACCAAGTGTTTTTAAATGTGTTATACAAATCGTCAGGTGCATTTGGATCATAGTCATATATTTCAATTTCACAATCACATTTACTTAAATAAAAATCCATTAATTGTTTAACCTGTAACGTTTCTAATCCACCATTATGAGTACCTAATAAAGGAAATGCAATAGACTTGATACCTTTTTTTTCATAAGTATCAACAAATTTTTGTAATCCTTGTTCTATCCATTCTATTTTACTTGGATATTTCCAATGCTGTTTTGTTGGAAAATTTAAAATCCAAGGGGCATTTTCTTGTTTTGTATATAACCATAAAGAACCTGTTTTAATTAATTTATTTTTACAGTGATCTTTATATTCTTCATACATTTTTGGATATCTTAACTTATGAACTAAAGCTATACCTTTACCCATTACACCAACACAATTAACAGTGTTTACTATTGTTTGGCACTTTGTATTGAATATGTTTCCTTTTATATGTTTAATTGCCATTATTTTTTATATTAATTAGAATAGATAAACCAATTACGTTTACTTTCATCAATAAAACATAATTTGATTTTGTTTCTAATATTTTTAATTGAAATATACGAATCAAATAAAATATTATTAGCTGATAAACGTTTTACATCTCCAGCCAATATTTCTATTTCATTAAGTTTATCCCCAATAAGTTCGAAATATCCATCTCCATTAAATTTATTCTTAATATGAATTTCATTTTCATTTTCTTCTACTAAAACTCTCGGATTTTCATTATTATAATAACTACCATCTACAACAATTTTATTCAAAATATCATCTGTATGATCATCTAATAAATTTATCAAAAGATTTCTATCATTCTCTGTTGGACAAATAATTTCGAAATCAAGTATATCGTCAAATGAAAATTCGTCTTTAACAAGAAATTCTTGTTGAGAATACTCTTTATACATTTCATAATTTTCATTGATATTTGTATATAAATGATCGAAATTAAAAATATCAAACATCTTATCAACTGAATCAAAACGAGTATAATTCTTTTGCATATTTCCATTACTCAAACAACATTTTTCAAATTTACTACTTAATACTTCCTTCAAAGAGAATTTAAAAAATATTGGGATTGGACATTTAGGATTACCCAATTTATTAGCAGTTTGATAATATCTATCATTCGTATTTTTACCTAAAAATTCATTATAAAATTGAGTTGGCGTTTGAGGTCTAAAATAAAACCTTGCATAATTATGTGCCTCATCTCTTCTATGTACTATGCTACCTGCAGCATCACCTTTTATCGATGCTAAATTTCTAGATTGTATTTTTCTTGATTTTATAATCTCAACAGCATTATCAATATGTGAAAAATGATAAATATAACCTTTCCAATATGATGATTGTTCTTCGATTTTATCTAAAAATTTTAAAATCGATGAGTTGTTAATTTTATTTAAAACAAAAGATTTTAGTGATTTCCTCATCGCTATATTATTTTTTAATAATGTCCAATTCCAGAAATCTTCAAATGAATTAATTAATTCCTCAGAAAATTGGATGCTCGTATTAGATGATATATAATTCCAATTTAAATAATCACTATACTTATTAAGTGTTTCATTATCAAGTTTAAAACTTCCTGATTTACATATGTAATCCCAATCCCACTTATCAATAAAACGATTTAATAAATTGATATCAAAAATTAATTTATCGTTGTAGGTTATAAATTTCCAATTTAATTTATCTTCAAATTTTGCTAATAGTTTTATAGAAGGTTCAAAACACTTGTGAGATGAAACAGTGTCCCAATCAATGTCCCTATTTTTTAAGAGAGTTAATATTTCGTATGAAGGTATGAATGATTTGTGTTTAGAAATAAGTTTCCAATTCCAATCTTGATCTATTGTTGCTTCAATAAACTCCTTATTAAATTTAAGATTAGAATTCATTGAAAGACTTCCCCAATCCCAAGGCTTATTAATAAAATTTAAAATTAAATCATTTGAAATTTCAAATTTTGGATTTTCTGCTAATAATCTCCAATTCCATGGTTTATCTTGTGTTTTTTCAATAAATTCAGAGTCAAAAACAATATGTTTATTTGTGGATAAAGCATCCCAATCCCAATCTTTATTTAATAATGATAGAATAACACCATTATTAATAACAATATCAGTACGTTTAGAAATTAATGCTAACTCTATTTTAGGTAGATCAGATAATAAGTTTTTCAGATAATCCTCATCATCTTTTTTAGTTTTCTTTAAAAGTCCTCCAAATTCTGATATATATTGCCAATCCCAATCTTGATCTTTAAATTCTAATATAATTTTTCTATTAAAATTGATGTCTGCAATTAAAGAAAGTTTATTCCAATTCCAGTTATCTCTAAAGCTTAATAAATATTTGTTTAATGTAGCATAATAATCTTTTGGTGTATCCCAATTGCTAAATGTGAATTTTTCAATAATAGAAGGAGATTCCGAGAATATAGACCAGTTAATTTTATTAATAAAGCTTTTTATATTTCTTACATCGGTAGGAAATAAATTATGACCTGATATATAATCCCAATCCCATTGAAATATATCTATTTCATCTGTAGTTTCTATTAGATTGAATAAATCTTCAAAAGAATATTTTCTTGTTAAAATAGACCACATATCCTTTTTATAATCATTATCAAGTAGAAATAAACAAGTTGCTACTCTAATTAACTGGTTATCAAAACGTAGATTTTTATCAACAGAAAACAGATTAGAAAATACATACTTCCAATCTACATAAAAACTTATATCTTCTAAGTTATCTAAAATAGCTTCTGTATCAAATTTAGTTGTAGCTATATTCCAATTCCATTTTTCTGTAACATTTTCATCGTCTAATGATTCAATTATTTCATCTAATGAAGCGTTTAACGTTAAATAATCCCAATCCCAAGGAAAATGAATATTACTAAAAATAAATTCTTTGTTATTTTTTAAAGTAAGCGCCTTCCAAAAATCTATTTGATTTTCAGTACTAAAAGAATTAGTAAATCGATTTAAATAAGTATTCCAAAAATCTAACCCTAATGATGATTTTTTTATTATAGTACCCCATTGCAATTTATCCGAAAAACTAAAGCTCCCAACGAACGAATTACCTACAAATTTTATATTATTAACTAAGTATTTATTATTAGATAAACCCTTTGGATCCCAATTAAAATCTTTAAATCGTTTAATTATTTCTATATCAGAAATCAATGAACTTATGTTATATAATCCTTTTTCTGAAATTATTTTGTGATTATATTTTTCAAAAATATCAAGACTCCAATTTACATATTCATTCGTATCAAAACCATCTGAATAAGAAGTTGTTTCCCAGTTAATTAATTCTAATTTCTCGAAAAAATCTATTACATCAAGTGACCATATATAATTTTGATGTGCTATAATAAAATTATTTGGTAAATGTACCTTTACAGTTTCATGTAAAATTGATTCATTAATATACCTATCAATTAATTCTTCATTATTAAAGAATCGATATAATACTAATTCCCAATTTAATATAGAGGCTAGTTTATCAAGATTTTTATAAAGAAAATTAATGTTTATATTTTCAGAAATATATTTCCAATCCCAATTTTTGTTAACTAATAACTCTAGGTTATCCTTGAACTTAATAAAAGTATTTCTAAATATTTCATTTTTAGACTTTGTTATAGAAAAATAATCCCACGGAAATTTCTCTATATTATCTTGGATAAATCTATCAGGCAAATTTTCAGATAAATACAACCAATCCCAGTTTTGATTCTCTTCGTAATAATTAGATAACAGATGAATTACTAATTGAGATTCTTTGTATGAAAGTTCTTCAAAATCCCAAGGGAAATCTTCAAAATTTGAAAGTAAGAATTCATTATCAATTCTTTTGGTTAATGTAGGCCAATACCAAAAATTTTTAAACTTAACGATATTCTTAATTAAGCTATCATTTGAAATATTTTGCGAAAGAATATACCATGTACTCCCTTCAGCAAATTTCTCAAATACTGGAAGAACTCTTTGATCATTCCAATCAATCTTTTGAATAAAATCTATATCATTCCAATTCCATAAATCTTTATAATTAACAATATCTTCAAAACGAATCAAATCTTGATTCAATAAGATATGATTTTGCATTGCCTTATGGTAAATATCTTCTTTTAAAGGTGTATTTTCTGGTTTATTAATTAACTCCTCTAATGTTGAAATTTGTAAATCTTGATAATAGAATTTTACATTAAAAATATTATTAACAAATAAAGACTTACAATTTAATTCAATATTTGTAAAATCGATTCTTTCAGATGATAGATAAATATCTAAAATTTCACCATTAAATATATTATCTTCAAAAATTTGAAATTGAAGTTTATTGATTAAGTTAATATCTTTAATTGACTCATTAGGAATTTTACTTGTATTATTTATTCTATTTTTCAGATTAAAAGAATTACTAAATGAAAAGTACAAATAATCATCAGTAACCATATCATTTGTAAATACTATAGTTTCTGCTTGAAAATTTTTATATTTCAAACCTGTTATTATTGCCTCATAACCTGAATCTAATAAATTTATTTGATTAGCTTCTGAATTAATCAAACTATACTCTTTAAGTTTAGTTAAATAAATATCATATATCTCTTTTTCTGCACTGTCTATTAAATTAAAACCTAATATAGAACCAAATTCCTCATATAATAAACTTCCATTATATGATTTCAAAATATTACAAAATATATCATCAATTTCTTCTATTTTGAATGCTATTCGATATTTTATTATATATGGCGTTGATTTAATTACCCAATCAAAACTGAATTGAGAATCTAAAACTTTAAGATTACTGCTCATACCTTTCAATTTCATAGTTTAATAGTTCGGCATCAATTATTTTACCTTTATTAGCAATTGTATCATAAACATTTTTATAAATTTCTTTCTTACAAAAGTGTTCAGCATTACCTACAATTATTAGTAATCTTCTTGCACGAGATAAAGCTACATTTAGTCTATTTGGAGATTCAGCGAAACCTAAACTCGATTGCTGTTCGAAACCTAATTCAGGGTAAAGATCAAAGTCTTCAGATTGATAAATATTTTGAGCTAACTTATTACTACGTACCATTGATACTATCATAATATTTCTTTCCATTCCTTGAAATTTATCAACTGTACTTAATCTGATAGGCAAATCACTATGATTTTCCTTAATCATTTTATTTATTAACTGAATCTGTTTACCATAAAAGCTTACTACACCTATTTGTCTTTCTTCTATTGGGAATTTTTCTAACCAATTATCAAATTCACCTTTACCATCACTAAATTTAATTGCTTTTAAAACATTATTAATAGCTTTGATTTCACCAATATTAATCCTTGAAGTTCCTTCTTTAATCTCTGGTGAATTAATATTTACCCAAATAGTATGTGTATCAGGGGATATAAAATTTTTAAATGATAATCCATGATATCTAGAATTCCATTTATTAAAATCATTATGTTCTGCTTTATCTAAAGGTAATCCACAAAACAACCCTCCATCTTCAACATAAAATTGAGCGATAACATCATTTATATCAGGATGCATACGATATTGAGTATTAAATGTACCTTTTAAACTTTGATCAATATTTTCAAATAAACGTTCAAACTGTGAAGTTTCAAAAACTTTGTTAGATAAAGTATCAGCTAATTTGTTTTCATCTATAGATTTTAATACATCTTTTATTTTTTCCCCATCTACCATTGGAGGTAACTGTCTATGATCACCAACTATTATAGATTTTTTACCAAACAAAACAGGTAATGCAAGCTCTGGTGGAGTAGCTTTACTAGCTTCATCCATTATAATCGTATCAAAATCAATATTTACTTTATTGCAGTTTTTAAAATCATTATTTTCATAATCATTTTTATAAAATACATTTAAGTAAGCTCGAAAAAATGAAGTCCACTTATTTTCAGAATTTAATTTACCTATTGAACTACCTGTCGCACCTATTAAATTTGTAAATTTTAAATACTTATCAAAAAATAAATCTTTAGTTTCAGAAGATGGATTTAATAAATGTTTTTTCCAAAGTAATAGCTTATCATTAACAATTGAAGATTCTTGATTATCAATTCTATTTGATATGTTTTCTAGCCAATGAGATACAGCATTCCCTTGAGTAGATTTACCTTCTTTCCATTTTTTCATTGCATCAAGTGAATAGAAATATCCTTCCGATTCTAAATTTTCAGAGTTACCAAATCTTACAGGTTTTACTAAATTGTTTTTATTATTTTTTAATCTATCAATAGCATTATCTACAGCCAAATTTGTTTCAGATGTCAATAATATTTTTTGATTTTGATTAAGTCTTATATGTTGCCAAATAATTTCTGCAATAGCTGTAGATTTACCAGTACCTGGTGGTCCTTGAATTATTGCAAGTTCTTCTGAGTAAAGAGCTTTAAAAACAGCTTCTCTTTGCGAGTCATTTAATGATTTTGAAAATAAATTATCTTCAAATAATTTCCATTGATCACTGAACTTATTCAGAAGGTTTTCAATATCATTTATAGGTTTAGCTTTTGAAGAATCATATAAAAATTCTTTAGCATTATCATTAGGGAGTTTAAAATCAGATTCTAATTTAAGTACAGTGTCCTCTAATCTTTTTACTTTATCTTTTTCACCTTTAAGATCAGGTACAATATATTCAAATTTAACATTCTTAATATTATTTTTCACTTCCTCTTGTTTATCCTCTTCAACAATAAAAGTAACTTCGGGGTAATTTACTTTATGTAATTTACCTAAATAATATTTCTTTTTTTCAAACTCGAAATAAAACTCTTCTTTCAATAAATTTGATAACTTTTCTTCTTCCTGTTCAACTTTTAATTCGAAATTTTCTTCACATAAATATTTTTCTTGAAAAGTTTCATTAATTGTAAAATTGAATGTACTCTCATCAATAATTTCATCTAATTTATTTGATAATCGTGATAAAATCTCCGTTTTATTCGATCTCTTGTAAAAATTTCTAAAAATTAATTTTTCACCATTCGCAACTAATTTTGTAGATAGGCTAGGAAATTTTTTCGCTAATTCTTTCTGTAATTCATGTAATCCAGAATTAACTTTTATTACATATTTACATTTTTGATTTTCTCTTCGATCATAAACATCCAAATAAGGAATAGTTTTAATCTCAAGTAATTTTTCATTGTATTCTTCTTCACTTTCAAATTCAAATGAAATAGTTCTATTTTCTTTGCTTATTTGATACTTATCGCCGTGAATTTCAGAATATAATTTTGACCAAAATGAGTCTTCACTTATGGTTGAGAGATTAATATCTTTTTCATTGTTATTTTTTAATAATAAATATTTTGTTGTATATGAAAATGTAAAATTATTACTTGGTAAATATTTCTTTAAATCCCTTCTTAATCGATTATATTCAAAATTTAAATCTGTACCATATTTTTCATAATCAACCGGAGTATATTTTATTTTTAAATAAGGAATTTCATTTTTTGAAAATTCAACACCTTTTTTTTCTAGTTTTTCTATATTTAATAATAAATCTTCTTCATTCTCAAATTTAAATTTGAGAATTTGACTTGTCATCATTAAATTATAATATTGATTTAAAAATTCAATTACATCATGGTGTAATTCACCTTCTACTGCAATTCTATTATTATTTTGAGTTGAATTAATAGATTTGTAAAATGTAGAAATTATATAGGGAATTGATGGTTTTATTTGAAAAATAGCAGCAGCTTTATTAGTAAATGAGATTTCTTCAAGCTTACTTAATTGTTCTTTTTGATTATGTGTTAGAAAAATTTGACCATATTTTTTAAAACCATAATTCCTTGATAATTCACCAATAACCTCCTCTAATTTTTCATCGATATTTGCATTTTTATTATAAATAAATCCATCTATCACTGGGTTTACGTTAAAATCAACATAACAAATTTCAGCAAATTTACTCAACCCATTTAATTCTTCTTGAGTAATTTTATCTGCAACTTTAGAATCTGCGAGAATATATCCATTATTGAAATCAAAATTTTTCATTTTGAAAACAGATTCCACTTCTTTTTTAAAAGTATTTTTAAAGACTTCTTGATCTATTGCAACAGAAATTTCTTTAGATTTCTGAAAATCTATACTATTAAAATCAATTCTAAATGGTCTAGATTTATATTCTAAAATTTTAGATTGAGCAGTAATAAATTCTCTCCATATATCTTTTTGGCTCATTTAAGTAATAAGGTTTATATTTGAAGTTGTTTAAACTAATTAAATAAATAAAGTTCCGAGAAAATCATCAAATTTGGATTGCAAAAAAAAATAAGTAATCATCTGGAACTCATTAGCGAATATAAGATAAAGGAATTTATTTTACCTCATTTAAGCCGAGGAAAACGAGGATTTAAAAGTAAATTTGATTTAATAAAAATAGTACAACTGATATTAAAACGTTTAAAAACAGGTTGTCAATGGCGAGAATTAAGTGTAAAAGAATATTTTTCTGATGCTATAAGTTGGCAAATTGTGTACTACTATTTCAATAAATGGAGCAAAGATGGTTCATTTTACAAGGTTTGGACAAATTTATTATCTAAAAATAAAAAACTATTGGATATGTCCAGTGTTCAACTTGATGGTAGTCATACTCGAGCACGATTGGGAGGTGAAGCAGTTGATTATCAAGGAAGAAAAAAATGTAAAACCAGTAATATTATTTTTCTGTGCGATAATCAAGGTCAAATGCTTGCAATGAGTTCAGTTAAAAGTGGTTCACATCATGATTTTTTTGAAATAGAAGACGTTTTCGATGAAATTATCGCTCAATTAGAACAAAGTGATATTCCTCACAAAGGTCTATTTTTAAACGCTGATGCTGGATTTGATAGTGATGATTTTAGAAATTTATTAGACAAAAATGAAATAATAGCTAACATAAAAATAAATACAAGGAATTCAAAATCAATAAATAAAGAATATTATTTTGATGACAAATTATACAAAAGAAGATTCAAAATAGAGAAAGCCAATGCATGGATTGATTCATTTAAATCATTACTCATCAGATTTGAAACTTCCGCTATAAACTGGAAAAATCTACATTATATCGCTTTTATTGTACTACTAAGCAGAAAAATAAAAGTTTAAACAACTTCATTTTAATAATTAAAATTATTTATTTTTTTTTATTAAATAGATTTATTGAAAAATAAACAAAGTAACCAAATTTCTGCAAAACATTTTTTTGTTTTTTAGGGTTCTGGAAAAACTGTTTCAAACTGAGATAGTAGTGCAATAAGGAGAACCAATAGTTCCCCTTTACTTTTAGCTTATGTTCCCAGTTTTTTATTTTGATGATTTTACAATTTTTTCTTTTGGTCAAATTTTGTTACTTTCCTTACTTGGTGTAATTCTATGATTGGAGTATCACAATGTAGTTTTAATATCTTTTGAGTACCTAAAAAAGTAAGGGTAAAATCTATTAATTTTTATGAAATAATGTTAAAATTTTAATAAATTAACTCCATCAAAACTACATCTTTTTAGTTGTAAATCATTCAATTTAAATAGTTTGGTAGATTTTGTATCGGAAAGTAAATTTTAAAAATATAAAATACTGATTGTTAATTATATAATCAATTAATAAGCGATATTCTTTTTAAGTTTATCGCTTTTTTATTACGCATTATTCATCGTTATCTGCCGTTGTTTGCCTTTATATATTTACTAATTAATGTACGATGTTGGATTCGAACTAAAAAGGTAAGAAATTCGGTTACTATAGTACTAAAATGACCAAAGTTGATAAGAATTGACCACAACTGATAAGGTTTTCTGCGGTACTATTTTTTGTAGTAACTGAAATAAAAAGTAAAATGAGTTTGATTAGAATCAATAGAAAATGTAAAGAATGTAACGAAGATTTTATAGCAAAAACTATTTCGTCTGTTTACTGTTCTAAAAAATGTTATAAAAGAGAATACAATAGGACTAAAAATTCTGAACAAATTAAATCTCCTAAAATCAAAATAATTCCGACTATTGAAGAAATTTCGACTAAAAGTTATTTAACTATTAAAGAAGCTGCTTTACTTTATCCAATTTCTGAAACGACTATTCGTAGAGCAATTAAGAAAAATTTAATTAAAGCGATTAGAATTGGAAATAAGTATGTTATCCCTAAAATACTATTAGAAGAATCTTTAAATGTATAGAACAATCTTAAAATCTGTTCAACATACTTTTTAATTCAATCGTAATGATTAGAAGTTAGAATTTGGTGCGATTTTATCTTTTTGATTATTTTCAAATTGAAATCAATGTAACTTTTGAAGTAAAATTATTTATCGACTAAATTTTAAATGAATTTGATTTTAGACTGTTGTATTGATTTAAAAACTTCTTATTTGTAATTGTATTCAAACTTCAAATAAATATGTAGAACATTCCAAAAAACTATTCTACGTTAAATTAATAGTAGTTTTGATTATGAGCTTTTAATAATCAGAATTACTATTTTTTTCTATTAAAAATTTCTTTCAAATTATTTTGAAAAACGAATAACTCCTATATATTATACTTTATTATATAAGACAAAATATATAAATAATAATAGTATATATAAAGTATAATATATATAAGTATTTGAAAAATCAAAATAAATTATTAGTTTTTTATTTCTTCTTAATTAGATAAATAGATTTTTAAAATCTATTCGCAGAATCTTCTTCTATTTTTTGTTCAACTAATATATAAAAAGTCTTCTACGAATTTTAATCATAATATGATTGAAATATCTATTTGAAAGAAAGTCTAAACTTCAATCTTAAAATTACCGTTAAAAATCTGTGTACTTTCTCATATAGAAAGTAACCGACTAAAAACCTAAAAATCATAAGAGGTGATTAATAGCAGTAGACTGTTGTCTAAATTCATTATTCGGATGAATGTTACAAAATATTAGTAACCAAATCAGTAAAAAATGAACTTACATTTAGGAGAAAGAAAAGGACAGCTATCTGAAAAAAACGAAGCTTTAGGAAAACAAAGAAAAAATAGTCTATTCTTATATTTTGATAATCCAAAAACAAAAAAGAGAGAATATATGTTTCTTGATTTATATGTTTTTGATAAACCTAAAAGTCATATTCAGAAGGACCATAATAAAGAAACTCGATTATTAGCTGAAAAAATCAGAGCAAAAAAGCTTTTAGAGCTTCAAAATACTAATCATGGATTCGTTAGTAAATCAAAAGGTAGTATTGGACTATTAGATTTTTTTGAACAAACTGCTGAAAAACGTAGAGAAGTCGACGGAACTTATGGAAATTGGTTTAGTACATTCAAACATTTGAAGAACTTTTGTAAAAATCGTGACATCGAAATAAAAAATGTCGACGAAACTTTTATAGAGAATTTTAAGGACTATTTACTAAAAGGTAAAATATCTTCTCATGGAGATAGATTGTCGAAAAATTCTGCGCAGTCGTATTTTAATAAATTTAGAGCGACTATCAGAGAAGCTCATAGACAAAAAGTTATAGTCGAAAATCCGTGTTTGAGAGTAAAAGCGATAAAAGAAGAAGAAACATTGAGACAATATTTAACTTTGGAAGAATTGAAAAAACTACAAAAAACAGAATGTCATTATCCTCAATACAAAGATGCTTTTTTATTCAGTGCGTTAACTGGACTAAGATTTTCGGACATCCAAAATTTAAGAAAAAAGGATATTTCTTATGATGAAATAAATGGTTGGTCGATAAAATTTACTCAACAAAAAACAAAAGGAGCTGAAATACTTCCAATCTCTGAAAATGCGATTACGATTATTGATATTGATTCTAAAGATGATAACGACTTAGTTTTTACAAATTTGAAATATAATGCTCATTACAATACTATTCTTAGAAGATGGGTTGAAGAAGCTGGAATCAAAAAATATATTACGTTTCATTGTGCGCGTCACTCATTTGCTACTTTACAATTGACTATGAATACAGATATTTATACGGTTAGTAAACTTTTAGGACATCGACATTTAAAAACAACTGAAATTTATGCGAAAGTAATTGATAAGAAAAAAATAGATGCTGTATCTTCGATACCAAATATTTTTGAATGATTGATAATACAGAACTTTTAAAAATAATTGGTTTACCAATTGATAAATTTAACGAAAAACTATTTATTCAGACTATTTGTGATATATATAGTCCACCAAATAATAATAAAAAAATTAAAATAGACGACAAATTTCGTACTATTAGTGAAGATTCTTCTAAAAGTACAATTGTGAGGTATATTGAGAAACTTCAATTATGGAGAGATGAAGAATTATCTCCTTTTGAAACTCAATATTACTTTACAATTGAAAATTTTCATAAACAACCTGTACTTTCAATATTTCCTAATAGTGAAGATAAAAAAGTAGAATATATTAAATGGTTAGTCAATTACTTAAATGATATTATTTACAATAAATATAAGAGAGCTTTTGACTTCAAAACAACTGAAATAGGCGATTTAGTTTATCTATATTCAAAAGAAGAAATTATTGAAAGTATATACTACAAACTTGGATTCATTGATGATAATCTTTATGAAAAATATTTAAAATATAAATTGGGTAATTTTTCTCTCATTGATTTGAAAATTGATAAAATATTTAAAACAATGGATTCCATATATACATTAGCTATAAAATTTGCTTTTCTACAAAATGAATTAGAGGCAATCTATTCAATTGAAAATAGTCTAATTGTTTCAAAAAATAATAAGTTATTAAATAATAGAACCTTTAGATCCAATCTTAATGAAGTACAATTAGGAAATATTTTTGAAAACAAAGAAGTTAAAAAACATTTTAGTAAAAATCAAAATCAAAAAGAAGAATTTATAAAACTATTCTCAAATGAAAGAATTGAAAATGTTAATTTGATATGGACATATAGAAATTCTACTGATTCTGGTTTCATCATACCTCCTTTATTTGAAATTATTCAATCTATAATTGAATTCAATGAATTAGATTGGAAGAAAACCTATAACAAGAAAATCATTAATATATTTTTAAAATCAATCAAATTTGATATAAAAAAGGGTGAAAAAATACCAAACCCTCATAAAAATTTTGCAAAAGGTTATATTAAATCTGTAGATTCTTTATTTGAAAAAATAAAAAAAGATGAAATTACCTACTGTAAATCAGAGTATTAATCTATAACTATAAATAAATTTCATATCGTATTTTTTCCATCTTTTATCCGTCCTTTTTAGTACGAATATTTGCATCATTAAAATTTATAATCATGCAAACAATAAAAGAAAGAGGTTTAAATTTCCTTACAATTTCCGAGTTATCTGAGAAATTCAAAGTTAGTAGAAATACAATCTACAAATGGAATCAAGAAAAGAAAATTCCATATTTTAAAATGGGTAAACGAGTTCATTATCTATTAGAAGATGTAGAACGATTCATAATGTTAAATCAAGTTTTAAAACGAGATAATACAGAAATGGAAATTCAAAACTTAATTAATAATAAGTACAACAAATTTTAAGATATGGAGAAGCAATTATTTAATGTATGGAGTAACCATACAAACAATTTAGGTTTTGATTCTATTGAACAAATTTATTCTAAAATTAAAGATGGTAGTTATAAGAAAGTAATTGAAATCATTCGAAAATCAAATAATAATGAATTAAAAAAACAATTGGACGGAATAACATTTTCAGCAAATTGTGGAGATAATAGTCGTAGAACTGAAAATATAGAAGAATATACATCTTTCATAATTCTCGACTTTGATAAATTAATTAACGTAAAAAAAACAAAAGATAAAATAATTCAATCTGAATATACTGTAATGTGTTTTATCTCTCCATCAGGAAATGGTTTAAAAGTTTTAGTTAAAACAAATAATTACAATTCGGAGAACCATAAATCTGCTTATAATCAGGTTCAACAATATTATAAAGAGTTCACAAACGAAAAATTAGATGATAACACTAAAGATGCTGTTAGATTATGTTATTTTTCTTACGATTCAAATGCTTATCTCAACTTAAAAGCTAAAGAATTTACAATTGAAAACAATAAAAAAGATAACGTTTACAGTAAATCCTTTGATAAAATAATAAAAACAGTCAGTTTTACGAATAAAAAAGCTCAATTTAAAAGAGGTAATAGAAATAAGTATATGTTTCTTTTAGCTACTAATTGTTGTAAAATGGGATATAATAAAGATGAAGTAATTGAATATTGTTGTTTTAAATATATAGAAGTTGATTTTGAAATTGATGAGATAAAACGAACTATTAATAGTGCATATCAGAAAAATAAAGATTTTTTTGGTGTAAATGATAAGTATGGTAGAAATAAAATTCTAAATAAAAAAGACGATTCTAATTATTTAATATCAATTAACAAAAATAGTATTAATTTAAAAATGGATATAGATTTATCTGAAAATGGAAAAGATGAAGCTTTTGATTTCTTATTAAATTTTATTGAAAATTATCTCGACAATAAAAAAATAGTGTAATTGTTTTCTTCCAATTGAATATTGACTATTTTTGTAACAAATAATCTATTGATATAAGAAGATAACAAAATAAATATCTATTAAAATATAACTGCATTTTGCAAAATGATTTCTGTCCTTGAAAAGTCGAAAATTCAAATGTGTAACAGAAAAAGTTTTAGCAGATGCTCGAGTTACGGCTTGGGCTATGCTTTACTTTGTTACACTGGGCTTCGACTCCCACAAGGACGGGTATTGTTATAGTTCCAAGCTTTTTTGTTTTCAAAAATTGACTATGGTTTTCCATAAGGAACTTTTCAAAAAGAGTTATAATATTAAAAACTTTTTAAATTATACTATGAAAACAAAACTATTCATTTACAGTTCTCTATTAATCACTTTGATAAGTTGTTCTTTAATTGCAAATCATTATCATGATGGTCAATATCAAGGTGATATATTCTTTTTTGATGTAACATGGAGTATTAATGGAAATGTAATAACCGTAAATAATAATTTAACTGGAATTTCAAAAGTTGATTGCAAACAATTTCCAAATTATATTGAATATAAAGAAAAAGATGGTTCTAAAAAAATTATTGAAGTTCTTCAAAACGGAAATCTTAGAATTAACAACTCAATTATTCTAACTAAAATTCAGTAATATTATGAGAATTTTAAAAATATTAGGACTTATTTGTTCTTTTTTAGGATTATTTACAAATTTATTAGGTTGGGTTGAAATAAATAATTATGAAGAAATTGGACTTTTTACATTTTCAGGATTTGTTACATTTCCATTATATATTTTCTGTATTGCATTATATTATAAATCAATTGGTAGAAATGATAAAAGTCTTTACTATTATATATTAATATTATGTATAATAATGACGATAAATACTATCATTAATTATTTTGACATTGAATACAGTAATCTTGGTAAATTAATATTAATAGGATTTGATATAAATATTTGTCTATTATTTTTTAATATCATTTTTACAGTTATTTTAATAATTTTAAATAACTCTGAAATAGTTAATAAAAATGAAATAATCAAAATTCAGAAAATATTAAAAATTATCGGTTTTATATTAGCTCTTATATATTCAATAATAGCTTTTATTAGAATTAAAAACTATTATGATGGTATTATATCTGAAACTGAAATAGACAAAAATAATCAGATTAGTAGTCAAACAAATTTTGTTGAGATTAGAGAGGGTGATATAAAATTCTTAGAAAAATATCATATAAAAGCAGTATACAATGGAGAACTAAAAAATAATAGTAAGTCAATATATAAAAAGGTTAAAATATATATGAACATTGAATTTGAATTAGAAAATGGAAATATATTAACTGAAAAAGATTTTAATTCAGAAAATATTTTTTCTACTAATATTGGCGTAACAAATCATAATTGGCAACCAAATCATAATTCAGAAATAAAAGATTTAACTTCTCATTATATACCAATTGATTTAGAAAGTTACCCAATAAAAAAAGTAAAAGCAATTATTAAAATAAAAGCAGAAAATTTGATAGATAGAGTAAACGAAGAATTTATAATTGAAAAAGATGTTACAAATCAATGGAATGAATTCATAGGAAAACCTATATTAGTTAATAATGATAATAAACTTGATCTAAGTAAAGATGTTTATAATTCGGAGACTGCTATCATTAAAGAACTAAAAATGGTTCAAAACGAATTATACATTGTTTTAGATATAGTTTCAATAGAATATACTCCTAATGAAAAATATGATTATGAAATTGTTAATGTTAATCCTAAACTGAGAACCTATAAAGTAAAATCAAATGTAATAACTACAAATAGTAAATGTGTAGTGTCAAATAACATGAATTACTTAATGAATAATAGAACTTCTGTTTTAAACGAATCTCCTTTTGGTTTCGCTATTATATCAACTAATAAATTTAGAGAACTTACAGAAATAAACTTAGGTTGTTGGAATTAAAAAACAATATTAAAATACAAAAAAATTACTGAATCATAATATATGAAAACAAAACTAATATTATTATTAATAATATTCTCATTCAAATGCTATTCACAAACTATATCAAAGCAAATCAGAAACGATTTCTGTAAGAATGCTTTATTTCAATACAAATATGGAAATGACACATTTAAAGCTGTAATGAATATGGCTGTTAGAAACATTGGTGCAAATACTTTAGAAGAATTAGTTGGATCAGCTGAAAACATTTGCTACAATACTAAACTTCAAAATGAATTTTTTAAAATAGTATATTCTTTTGGAGGAAATAGAGATATGATATTTATGCAATTTCATAGTATTGGTATGAAAGCTGAAAACGCTTCTAAATTAACAGATTATTTAGAAGAAAAGTTTAATCAAACTAATAAAAAAGATATTACTAAAGAAAAAGTAATAGTCGAAAAAGAGACAGAAATTTCTAAATCATATAATATTAAAGAGAAGGATATAAATCTATATAATGAATTAGTTGAAGAGCAAAAAAATAAGATTTTTGAATATTTAAAAAATACGAATGAGAATCAATTAAAATTTAAATTGGAAATTCCTATTTATCAAAAGATGATAAGTGATAAAATGAGCATATATAATTTCGATAACACATATAAAGTTAGTTACAAAAAAAACGATTATAGTCGTCCAACTGTAACTACGGAAAAAGTAGTTTATGCTGGTAGTAATAATATTCAACAAATAAATAATTTTGAAAACTTAGAGGGAAGTGATAAAGAATCAAAATTGATAAACATTAATCAAATCAGTATACCAACCTTTACTGAAAATGGAAAAGAAATCATGACAGAACTAACTATTGATAGTATTAGAACGATTTACAAAAAAGGTTATGTATTTGCAAAGATTAAGAAAAAACAATTTATTTTAGAAGACTCTTCCATTTTAGAGAAAAATATTGAAAACGAAATAAAATCTAAAATGCAACAACAAAAAAAAGGAAATTATCTAATTGGATATATTTACATAAACGTAATGGGAAAAGAAGACTTAATAGTTAATTTTGAAGAATTAAAGAAAGACAATTCAGTATTAAATAAATTCCTTTTAAAATCATCATACTCAATTATGCGAAGTTTATTATAATCTCTTTTTTAGTTATAACTGACAATTTTACAAAAAACTATATAATCCTCATCTTTATGAGGATTTTTTTATATCAAATATTTATGACAACATGACATAAAAGTATTTTAAAAGGATAAAATATGACAATTAAACTATTATATATCAATAGGCAAGAATTTTGAAATGAATATTATGAATAAATTATTTTTAAAATACAACTTATGATATTAGAAAAACAAAGTAAAAAGTTTGATAGTTTTACAACTGATAGTTATGTTACTATTAATAAATTATTAAAAGTACTTGAAGAACAAGAACATTTTAAAGACGAGTTAGTTAAATTATTTAAAATTGATGAATCTACTAACAAAGTAATTCAAATTGGTAATTCAAAATCATTATTAGATTCTATTTTTTTTCTCGATTCTCAATGTGAAAAAGAAGATATCGATTCCAAAATAAATAAAATCGAATTGAAGAAAATGTTGGAAAAAGAAAAAGCGGTCTTTGAAATTGCCAAAATTACGAATGAATCGATTCTAAAAAAAAATAAATCTGACTTACTTTCAGTTGAAACAGCTTATTCTGCAAAACAAGATATTTTAGACTATTATAGCTTAAGTAAATTTGCTAATTACTGTCGTGATTTTGAATATGAAAGTCTAATTAATCATATTAAAGATTATCTTAAACAAATGAATATAGACAATGAAGATGAAAGAAGTTTAAGATTAGTATATAAAAAAGAAGATAAAAAATATTATTTAAGAGCTGTTACTTCTAAAGATGTTTATAAGAACTTTGGTATTAACTTCTCTGTTTTTGTTGCTCTAATTGCATTAAATCTCTATAAAGAAAAAACAGAAACAAATATATATATTGATAATTATGTAGTAAATGATTCAGAAATCTATGTTTCATTTAGTTTTAATAATTCAAAAAACATTGGAGATAACTTAATTTTATCATTTAATCTTATTTTAGAAAATGACGAAATTAAAAGAAAACCTGTGACTTTCAATGGTGTTTTTAAATTAACTCTGAAAGACAAAGAAAAAAGTAGTGATATCTTTTTAAAACCTAAAGGTCTAAAAAGAGATGAAGCTTCTTATCCAGTAGACTTATTAACATATAAACATAGTGGAAGTGTAGAAAAAGTATTTGAAAAGATAAAAGATTTACCTGAATTAATTGACTTTTTTATAAAACAAGTTTCTGAGGATGCTTTGAAAATATCAAACATAAAAAATACAAAGGATGTAAAACTTCATTTAGCAAATAAAGTAAAATATGCAAAAAATGTGGAATTTAAAAAATACAAAGAATCTGTTTATAATAAATTAATGAGAGTAACTACTGAAAATACATTTACTCTTTTTGAGATTTTTAGAGAAATCGAAGAATTATTTGATAATGAAGATGTTGTTTCACGAGATTATTGGAGAGAAAAGTTATATGAATCGTTAATAGAGAAAAAATAGTAGAATCTTTATATCTTATAAATAATTTTTATCTATTTTTTTAGATTATGTATAGATTAACTGATAAAGTAAAAAAAGAACTATTAAAGGTTCTTTTAGAGCAAAATGATTTATTTGGAAAACTCTCTGAAGAAGAAATTATAAATGAGATAAATTCAATATTTGATTTATACTCTCTTCCTTCTGAAGATAGTAGGTACGATAACGCCTATGAAGATGCCTATCAACACTTTGTTGCAAACGATGATTGGGATATAGAATTTTTACTTCAAAAAAGATTTAAACTAAATGAAAATGATGAATATTTTATCAGTTTTTTAAATTTAATCATAAGTCCGAACTTAAGGAGAAATGGAGATGATATTATGAAATATTATTTAATCATTACTCCTTATATAGAAAAAGATGAACTTACATTCATATTAACAGATCATTCTGATGAGAATTTATCAATATACAAAATAGGAAAAAAAGGGAATAATGATTACCCAAAAGATATTATTCCAAACAAAATTAAATTTTACGTTTTCCATAAATCTGAAAAAAAAACAAACGTTTCACATTATGATTTACGTCCTAAAAACTTTCCTTCTTTTGGACTTTACAACAACAATGGTTGGAATGATTACGGTAATCGCTCAGGTTATGATTTGATATATTTTAAAACTGTTGAAGACTATATAGATATAGGAAGAACAAAAATAATAAAAAAACAATGTGATAGTACACCTGAGTTTATTGAAGAATCATTTGAAATTTTATCAGATGAATATTGCTCTCTTGGAACAAATGAAAATTATTATAAAAATATAAAAAGAGAATTTGAAAATGATTTCCTTTCAATATTATGGGCTTTAAAAGACGCTGCTTTTTTCACTGATATTCAGGAAAATTTTGAAAATGAATATTACTTTAAAAATTCATTAATTAGATTTGACTTACAAGAACAATTACTAAGAAATATTAAATACATTATCTATGACTATGATCTAAAGAATTTATATAGTTTCAAGTATAATTTTAAACCTAAATATTCTGAAAATAGTATTGACATAGAGTTTCATTTTGACAATAATACTATAATTTCTAATAGAATTTACGCTTTAATTGGAAAAAACGGAACAGGAAAAACTCAATTAACTTCAACTTTACCTTTAGATATTTCAAACAAAAAGAATGAAAACTTCATTCCTAAAACTCCTTTATTTAGTAAAGTAATAGCTGTATCATATAGTGTATTTGACAATTTTGAAATTCCTAAAAAAGATTCAAATTTTAATTATATCTATTGTGGTTTAAAAGAAAGTAATGGAGAATTATATTCAGAAAAAGGATTAAAAAATAGATTTCATAATTCATGGAAGAAAATTAAATCAAAAAATAGATTTGATAAATGGATTAGATTATTACCATTGTTTTTAGATGATGATTTAGTTGAGGAATTAATTATTGAAGATAATAATGATTCTGATTCTTTTACTGTAAATGTAAAATCGTTTAGTAGTATATCTAAAAAGCTTAGTTCTGGACAAAGTATATTTTTATATATAATAACAGAAATAGTTGCCAATATAAGATATGATTCTTTAATAATATACGATGAGCCTGAAACTCATTTGCATCCAAATGCTATATCTCAATTAATGAATGTTATCTATCAATTAACAAATCAATTTAACTCATTTTGTATTATTGCAACTCATTCACCTTTAATAGTCAGAGAGCTTCTATCAAAAAATGTATATATATTAGAAAAAGAACATGACATTTTAGTAGTAAGAAGACCATTAATAGAAACTTTCGGAGAGAACCTTACAATTATTACAGAAGAAATTTTTGGAAATAGAGATATACCAAAACAATTTAAAAGTATTTTAGAAAAGTTAGTAAATAAAGGATATTCATATGAAGAAATAATTAATCTACTAAAATCGGATAATATTCCTCTTAGTCTAAATGCAAATATGTTATTAAAAAGTATTATGAATGAAAAATCTTAATCCTTATAACGATGATCCTTGTAGTTTTTTAGATGATATTATAAAAACTAAACGATACTCTAAAAAGGATCCTAATTATAGAATCAGATTAAATGTTCTTATTCCTAATGTAAAACTTTATTATAATGACTATATTAATGCTCACAACATCAATAATCATTTAAGTCTAAGTCCATCAATATCTGATAATCAAAATAAAAATGATCTATTAAAATTATATTCTTCAAAAGATAAAAAATTAATTGAATTTAAATATTCAAGAACGACTGTTTATGATAATAGAATTAAAAAGATTTGTCAATATTGTACTATAAATTCTTGTAATACTTTAGATCATATTGTTCCAAAAGAAGAATATTCTGAATTCGCTGTTAATCCTTTAAATTTACTGCCTGCATGTTCAGAATGCAACAGTTACAAAGGAAAATATTGGAAAAAAGGTGGTAATAGATTATTTTTAAACTTATATACCGACATTTTACCAGATGAACAATATTTATTTGTTGATTTGATTTTTAATACAAATCAGATCGAAATTAAATTTAAACTTGAAAATATTAACGGAATAAATTCAACATTGTTTAATCTAATATGCTCTCATTATAGTAAATTAAATCTTTTAAATAGATTTAATACTAACTCTAATGAAATAATATCAGAACTTATTTATCAAATTAAATCTTTTAAAAATAAATTAAGCATTCTCGATATTAAAGAATCTATTTTGGATCAAATAAAATCTAATAAAAAAGAATTTGGCTACAATTATTATAAAAGTATTTTGGAAGAGACTTTAATTAATTCGGATGAATTTATTATAAAGTATACCTAATATTGGTAATTACTAATCTATATACAACATAATAAGAAATCTCTGTTAAAATGTGATTGTTTTACTTTCTGTATCGAAAATAATTAATCCTAATTTTTAATAGAAATATAAATTACTTACAAATTAGACTTATTCATTAATAAATTTTGAAATTCCTTTCCTATGAATGGATTGATAATATGTTGAAAGCTTTTTTGTAATGTAAAAACAGTAACAGTAGCATCAGTTTCTGGAGAATATATAACATCAGTTCCCCACCATCCACCATGATAATAAGCATTGAACCCTAAATTAAAGTGATAAATTCCTAAACAATATTTAGATTGTTCCAGAGGTAAAACATAAGAATACATAGCTTCCAAAATATTTTTATTTTTAATGATTTTACCATCAAATAAATATTGAAAAAAAAGTGCAGATTCTTTTGCTGTAGAAGCAATTCCTCCACCTCCATACAAATCCCATGACGGATTAATATCATAAGAATCCAAGTTGTATTTATCTGTATACTGATGTGCAAGAGGCAAAGTATTTTCTGGATATTCTTCTAAATTAATAAACCATGTTTTACTTAATCCTAATTCCTTGTATTTTAGTAAATCTCTAATAGCAGTATAAAATGGTTGTTTTGTTTTTTGTTCAATTATTTCGGTTAGAAGTAAATAATTTATATCACCATAACTAAATTTTTCTCCAGCTTTCTCAGGGTTTCCTATGTCAATTGTTCTTTTAATTTGCTCTTCTTTTTTCCATTCATGTAGAGGATGTTGATTTACAAATTCAAAATAATCATCATTCACATAATCTTGAATTCCAGATGTATGCGATAACAAATGTTTTACTGTAATTGTATTTAGACCATAACCAGCTTTCTGAAATAATTTACGAGTCTTTTTTGATAACAATTTTTTGATAGGTTGCTCAATAGATATTTCATTATTTTCAACCAATCTTAGTAATGCAGCAGCAACATAAGGTTTCGTATTACTCGCAATTAGAACAGGTTGTTGATTGTTTAGCAATTCATCTGTTTTTATATTTGTGACACCTTTAGCATAGCTCCAAGAAATATTTTTTTTTGGTGATTCTACATGTACAATAATTCCAATTGCGTTTTTATTTTTTTCAAAAATAGAATCTATTTTATTTTGAAATATAGCTTGTAGTTGAGCAGTTCCTAAAACAGGAATACATAAAAGATTTAATAGGAAAGCAATTTTCATTATTTAATTTTTTCTAAATATAAATTTTTAAAACGACATATTGTATAATTACTATAGGGTAGTAGTTCAAGTCTTACAGAACCCCATTAAATTATAAATCTCTTATTATAATCAATATCTATTTTTTGTATACTAATATCGAGAAGTAAGTAAAGATTAAGTATATTTTTTTAACTAAAAAATAATGTTTTTTTGGGCAACCCCTTCGGTCGCACTTTATCGCTCCCAATCTTTTTACTTCGCTAGAACGCTTCGCAAAAAGGATTTCCGCTACAATTGCTATTGCAAATAAGATACTAAGAATACATAAAGATGAATAGATATCATTTTGCACTCAAATAATTTTTATAGTTTTTAAAAGTAATAATTGCTATATATAAATACATAAAAATATTACCAATACTGTAATATATTATTGTTCATTTTTTATAATTAAATTATAAAAAATGTTTAGTTTTATAATAGTATTAACTTAAACAAAAAAAAATATTAATAACCTGTATTTGAAAAACTTAGTATTGGTGGGAATTTCAAAAGCTGAAGCTAAAACTATAAATGGAGGTACATCGTTACCGTCATCTTTTGCTTTCTCTTTTTCTTTCGGAACAGGAGGAGGTTTTACTTTTACTTTAGAATCTGGGTTTAATTATTTAAAAAAAAAAAATTTCTTTATTAATCAATCTACTTTAAGAGCGATTAAGTTTTCTAGTTCTTGAAAAGTTTTCATATTTTCTATTTTTATCTAATATTTTACTGCGTTAGGGATTGTAGAGGAAATCCTTTTTAGATTGGTCATTGTATTTTGACTTCGCTCAATGACCAATTAGAAAAGATTGTAACGGAAAGCCCGCCCGAAGGGAACGCCCAAAATAATTAGAAAGTATACTTGCTAATCTAACAATTCATTATTCTTTATACGAGTACAAAATTCTGAACCTAAGTAAAGAGGATTCCCATGCTTTTCTGACCAGAAACCATCAAGAATATCTTTACTAAGACAACGATAAACAGCAACACCTTTATAAATTTGATCATCTTCTGTTATATAATTGAAGTTGATAACTAAAATTTGATCTTTATAAAAACCTGTTCCATTTTGTATAGCATCACCAATTATCCATTCAGCAACAATACGGTTATTTTCATCAAGAGATAAATTCAGAATACCATGATAAGTTGCATTGCTTTCATCTTGATTACTTCCTTCTATAAAATAACTTCCTATTAAATTTTCTACAGTCATATCTATTTTACGTTATGCAAATCTAAAAATTATAAAAAACTAACAAATTAATAGTAAACGGTATTCGTTATCATTTTCTTTCGGAGCTCTATGAACACAAGGTAAAACATTCTGATTAGGATGATCTACAGCCAATCGCCAAAGATTACCTAATCCCAAATTTAATGGTTGTGCATCAGGTTTTGGTTGATAATGAAGATCGAAAAAATTGTCTTTTAAAAACGATTCAAAATCTTCATTAGCATCATGGTGTAATTTCTTAAGTTCAGTTCTAATTTCTGGAATTAATATTTTTTGTTCAACTTCATTGTTTGGAATTATATCACTCGCAGCGCCGTAATACGTACATAAATATGTGTCTGTGCTAATAGAAGAGCGGTCTACATGAAAAGAGTAAACATCTGTAGAAATAAAATCAAATTCATCATCGCGCTCATATTTCTTTAATAAATTGAGAGAAGGCATAGCACCAAAATCAGTCAGATAATTCATGTCATTTATTATAATTTTTCTGGCTAAATTTCCTTTTTCAGATAAATTTAATTGTTGTAAATCATCAATTGTAATCTCTGTAATATTGTCTTTTAATTCTAGTTGAGATACAATTTCAAAAAAATCTCCATCCAAATTTCTTTCCCAACAAATCGCATTTGCTTCTCCTTGGAAATTAGTTGTAATAAGTTCAGAAAATGAGGAAACAGTTTTTACTTGTTTATTATCAGAGAATTGATGATACATAGTTTTTATACTTCAATTAGCGAACGAAAATAGGAATAATTTTTTATTTGGGCGTTCCCTTCGGTCGGGCAATTCACTTCAATCTTTGCTCATCGCAAAGGATTTCCATTACTTTCCCTAACGCAATAATCATTTAAATTTTAATTGATTTTTTATATAACGAAATAAAATTCTTCTTACATCTTTATTATCTTGTTTTACAGAAATATAATTTATAATTTCATCATGTGAATCAATTGTAATAGGGCAGAAACCAAAGCCTTTATAAATCCCTTTTTCAATTAAAACAATTCCTTTTTCTGAGTTAGTTCTTCCATCAAGTTCGAATAAAAAATCTTTTTTTGGTAATTGAATTGATTTTATAAACTTTTGTACTCTTTTATTATATTCCTTTGGTTCTTCATTATTTATACAAGCACCATAACATTCTTTTAGAGAATATTGAAAACAAGCTGATTTTGATTTGTATAATCCATTAATTTTTTGACAAAGCATATATTTTTCTGTTGTAGAAAAAAGAAAATCTTTCGCTTCGTTTAATGAGGTAAACGCTAATAATTCTTCTCCAGAATTCTCTATTTTTTTAATAGTTAAGGCTTCATATCCTTTTTCATTTTTTTCTTTGTACAACGCATAAAAAAAATTAACTTTTCGTTGTGCTCTGTTGAAAATAGGTAAATGTGATTTTATTAATTCAGATTCTCTTAATAAGGCAATTAATTCATTTCCTGTGCTTTCTATGTTTACTTTATAGGTGAAATGTTGAAGTTTTATTTCTTTTTTATCTGTTGATTTAAAGTGTTGTATTAATCGTTGTTTGATGTTAATACTTTTCCCTATATAGATAATTTCATCATTATTATTCAATAAATAATATATACCACATATATTTTTTGGAACTATATCAACTAAAGCTTTCAATCTATCATTCAGGGTCATAATACAAAATTACATTATTTACTTTAAAAAGAATAATTGTAATAAACGATCATTTTTATAATATAAAAAATAGAGATTTTGAACCAATTTAAAATCTCTATTTAATTTTTATGATTTGTATTTAACTACCAATTGTTCGAATAGTTTTACCATCTAAATAAACTTTTTCTGATAATAAAATTGTGCTCCCTTCTATAATTAAACTTGTATCGAAACCTCTTTTAAAGAATTCTTTTTTCAAGGCTTCTAAGTAATATTGTCTAAAATCGCCCCAATTTATTTGACGTACTTCATGATTAAAAGACTGAATTAGCTCATAATCTGCTAGATTTGAAAATCTTTTTTCAAAAATTTTTAAATAATTTTCCATTGTTCTAAAATTTAAATTAATAATTAAAACAACAGGATTAGAAATGAATAACCTTTATTTTTGACAAGTCGTCCTCATTCTAAACCACCGTAGTAGGTAATACTCGGTTGGTGTTTTGCTACTGCAAAATCTCCTGATGATGTATCAAATTTATATAAATAATAAATAAAAACCAAAAATAATTGGTGCCTAGTTATTTGATAAAAAAATATATTGAAAAATCATCCTAAAATTTCAGTTGCCTTTTCAAAATCACTTTCCTCAACTCTCAATTCAACTCCACCAAAGAAAATAGGATAAATAGTTGTACTATATGCATTGAAAATAAATCCTTTGATTGAATAAGTTTCCAAAATTGATAAAGCAATATGCGCTTCAGCCTCGTTATTATATGTTTTTATTGTTCTTAGCATTCTAGAAAAATTTAGTATCTAAAATACATATAATTTTATAGTATTGTATAGTGCTAAAAACAAAACTCTTCTATTTTATGAATAAAAGAGCTTTGTTCAATAAAATTTATGAATTTAATAATTCTTTTAAATGTTCATCGACTTGGTTTAAATAATCTTTGTCCATTCCAAATAAAGCAAGATGTCCCCATATCGATTTTATAGGTCTAAACTCACTATTTGGAATTTGTTCTTGCTCTAGTTTACATTCGCTTTCAATAAAAAACATATCAGTATCTATAGGCATCACAAATACTTTTGCTTTTACTCTTCCCAATGCAGCTTTTAGGTCTCCACCTGTATTTCTACTAACATCACCTCTTTGCCATTTCCATGCACATGTAAGTAAAACATTTGGATCAAGTGCAGAAAAATATTGTTCAGTAAAACCTTCAGAAAAATCTAGAGCTGTTTCAAATCCTATTGATTGATAAGCCTTTTGACGAAACATTTCTGTAGAATATCCCATTACATCCCATAAATTTGCTTGTCTTTTTAAGGCAGGAATCATACTTGTATGTTCATAATCCCCATTGTTAAAATTAGGATCGAATAAAAAAGTATCATTCAGTGTTTTAGTAAAAATAAAATCATGTTCACTATTTTTTGCATAACCTGCAATAGGAGCAGCTTTACGCATAAAATCAGGGAATCTTACAATCCATTCATAAGTTTGTTGTGCCCCCATAGAACCTCCAACAACTAATTCTAATTGCTCTATTCCAAAATGTTCTGTAAGTAATTTGTGCTGTGCAATAACATCATCTTCTATTCTTACTTTTGGAAAATTAGCTTTATCTATAGGACTTTCACTGTTATTGGCAGAAGTAGACAACCCATTTCCTATCTGATTAACTAAAATAATAAAATATTTAGATGGATCCAAAGCTCTATTTTCTCCTAAATAGGCATCTTCCCAAATCTTAGTTGTTCCAGAATACCAAGTTGTAATTAATATAGCATTGCTTTTATCTTGGTTTAATGTTCCTTGTGTTTTAACAGCAAGTTCTAAATTTGGTATTACGCCTCCTTCTGCAAGGTGAAATTCTCCTAAAGAGATTAATTCATAATTACCATGATTTTCTTTGCTGTAAAATGTGTTTTGATGACTCATAATATATAGTTTATATTTTGTGTCGGTCAAAGTAGTAAGAAAATATAGTGTCCACAATACTCCAAATGCTAATATTTTGTTTAAATTACTGTTTATTAATTCATTTTTCGATAATAAATACTTATTTTATTTAAAATAGACATTAATTAAATGTATTTTTACACCAAAAATCAACTGAATTTTTAGAGTCTAAAAAGACTTGTAAATATCATAATTTTTTTGTTGGGCAATTCCTACGGACTGCGCTTTCTCGATACCAATCTTTTTACTTCGCTAGATCGCTTCGCAAAAAGGATTTCCTCTTCAATCGCTATTGCAAAAAGTAGTTTGTGATTTGAAATTTGAATTTACTAAACGAGTAGAACTTATTCATCATACTTTTTATTGTGGGCAAGTTATCAGATATTAAGAGATAGAATAATTACTTAATAATTCACTGCAGATATTCCTGCAGATAAACTAGTTTTTTTATAAAATTTAGGTTTATTTTTCTTTACTGTGATAGAAAATATAACAGGAGTAGTAGGTAGTTCATTTTTTGTATCTACAGTACTAATTTTAATTACATTTTTTAATCCTTTTGTTACTTCACCAAATACAGTAAAATCATTATCTAATCTAGGTTGGCCACCATTTTTTAAATATTCTACTCTCTGTTGTGGAGTGAATTTTATACCTTTCTTTATTTCTAAATCATTCAATTCACTTTCTGTTATTTTTTTACCTACCACAAAATAAATTTGATTGTAATAAGAAGCTTTTTCTTTATTGCTATCTCTTCCTGCTCCTAGTGCACCTATTTTGTGAAAAGCTTTCGGAGAAAACTCAGGAGCAAGTCGAATAGGTTTTTCTTCAGGATGTTTAGCTTCTCTAGCTAAAATAGGATCATCTAATTCTCCACCTTGAATAACAAAATCTTTAATAACTCTATTAAATTGAGCATTTGTATATGTTCCTTTTTTTATTTGGCTTAGAATTAAATCGCGATGTTTAGGAGTAAAATCGTAAAGTAATACATCAAACTTACCATAATTTGTTTTAAATTTTAAGGTATATGTTTGTGCATATAGAGCAGATGATACAACCATTAATAATAAAAAAGTGATTGATTTAAAAATAGTATTCTTCATACAGTAAAAATATTGATTATATCATTATTTCAATAATTTTTGATAAAAATAAAGTCCAGTAAATTTTACTGAACTTTATCTATTAGTTATTCAAAACTGGTACTTCAATATAAGAATCGTGATAAATACGCTGTGTTTGTTTCAAGAAATCTTTTGCTGTAGCTTCGTAAACATTCATAAATTGTTGTGGATTACGATCTGCTAACGGATACCAAGAGTTTTGAACTTGTATCATTATTCGATGTCCTTTTTTGAATGTGTGTCCGACATCAGGCATTGAATAAGTTACAGAAGTTTTTTCATTTGGAATTAATGCGTCAGGCTTTTCATAGCTGTTTCTATATTTTCCTCGCATAATTTCTCCACGAATCAAGTTTTGATAACCACCCATTAATTTCCCATTAAATTTTGGCGTATCTTCAGGGTAAACATCAATTAATTTAACAAGATAATCTGCGTCTGTTCCTGTCGAAGAAACAAATAAATGATTGATAATTGGTCCTGTAAGTGTTATATCGCTATCTAAAACATCTGTTTGGTAAACCATAACATCTGGTCGAGTAGAAGCAAATCGTTGATCATCTACCATATATTCTCTAGAACGTGTTTCAAGGACACCACCTTGGAATGGAACAGGATTGTTAGGATCAGCAACATATTCATCAAAAGAATTTGGAGCTTTTGGTTGATCAAAAGTTATTTTTCCATTCTCTTGTAAATACATTTTTTTAGATGTTGTATTTTTTGGAGGCCAAGATTCAAATTGTTTCCATTCATTTGATCCTGATATAAAAATATTTGCTTCAGTTGGTTTATAGTCACCTTTGCCTTTTAAGTAATAGTTGAAGAAAGGTAACTCAATATTTTGTTGGTAATATTCACCTGTTGGATTATCAAATTGCATATCACCAAATGTATCTCCTTTGCTACGAACCCAGCCTCCATGAAACCATGGTCCAGCAACTAAAACGTTATTTGCTTTAGGATTTTGTTTTTCTATTGCTTTATAAGTCGCAAATGCTCCCCAAGCATCTTCTGCATCAAAGAAACCAGCAACAGTCATTACCGCAGGTTTTACATCTGTTAAGTTAGCTAAAGGATTTCTTTCTTGCCAAAATTCATCATAATTTGGATGAGCAAAGATATCATTGTAAAACTTAATGTTATTTTGAAAATATTTGTCTTTTAATTCTTTTACAGAACCAGCCTCCAAATTAAAACGATAAATATCTTTTATTGGATAATTAATTGGTTTTGGTCCTTGATCAGGAGTAATAGGATGAGGTCTGTTTACTCCAAAAGTAGACATAAATCGAAAAGAATCATTCAAATATAAAACCCCATTTCTATGAAAATCATCACCAATAAACCAATCTGTAACTGGTGCTTGTGCCGAAACAGCTTTTAATGTTGGATGTGAATTTATTAAACTTACAGTAGAGTAGAAGCCAGGATAAGAAATTCCATAAATTCCAGCTTTCTTATTGTAATTTTTTAAGTTTTTAGATAGCCATTCCAATGTATCATAGGTGTCTGTACTTTCATCAAAGGCTTTTTTATTTTTGCTTTTATTTGTAGGTCGTACATCTTCAAAAACACCCTCGCTCATCCATTTTCCACGTACATCTTGGTACACAAAAATAAAACCTTCTCTCATTTCAGCAGGAAAGTTTCCTAATGATTTTTTGTAATCAGTACCATAAGGGGCAACTGTATAAGGAGTTCTATTTAGAAGAACAGGATAGTTCTGTGATTTATCTTTTGGAATATAAATAGATGTAAATAATTTAGTTCCATCTCGCATCGGAATCAGTTGTTCTATTTTCTCGTAATGCTCTCTTACATAGATAGAATCTGCTTTTGTATCTTGTGAAAAAACAATAGAACCGAGTAGAGAAAAACTGATAATTGCAGTTACTTTTATCTTAGGAATCTTCATGTGTGTTTATTTATTTAATGCTAATTTATGATATATATATTTTTAAATCTAATCTAAAATAGCTACATTTATTGGTATATTATCTATACAATGTCTAAAATATTTAGTTTTTTAAAACAATTAGAAAAAAATAATAATCGTGAGTGGTTCAATGAACATAAAGAAGAATTTACTGAAGCTAAAAACCAAGCAAGAGTAATTTTTGAAGATGCTTATAATCAACTTAGTTCAAAAGAAGAATTAGAACCGCTTAAAATTTATAGAATAAATAGAGATATTCGTTTTTCTTTAGATAAAACACCATATAAAATCCATTTTTCTGCCATAATGGGAAGAAAAAAGCCCTACAAAAGAGGAGGGATTTATATTCATATTCAACCAAATAATTCTTTTATCGGAGCTGGTTTTTGGGGGCCAGAACGAGATGATTTGTTACGTATTCGAAAAGACATAGAAATATCTGATGAATTAGTTAAAATACTTGATAACAAAGTTTTAAAATCAACTTTTGGGCAATTGGAAGGTGATGAGTTAAAAACCGCACCAAAAGGTTTTGATAAAAACCATGAGCGTGTTGAATTACTAAGAAAAAAACAATTTTTATTTACTAAGCATATTTCTGACGCTGAAATTCTCGCAGATGATTTCCCAAAGAAATTTACAGAAGCAATAACTGTTTTAACTCCATTTTTTGATTACATGACTGAGGTTTTAACTACCGATGAAAATGGAGAATCAATTATTTAACTATGTGTTTTTTATTGAATTTCTTATTGATACAATTTATAAAAAATTAATTTTGCTAAACGCTAAACGCTAAAC
>DLJQ01000018.1:0-323231 GCA_002484335.1 Flavobacteriales bacterium UBA7612 | reverse complement strand
GCTAAACGCTAAACGCTAAACCGTTTTTTTATCCATTTTGCAATTGGTTTTTCAAAATATTCGAAAATAATAGCACTCAAAAAAAGAGCAACAACAAAATAAATAGCAATTTTTGTGAAATCATTTATTTTTGGAAGATATTGATTGCCATATTTTATAATAATCATATGTATCATGTAAAATGAAAAACTAATTTCACCAAGGTATACAAAAATTTTATGTTGTAAAATTTTAGAAATAAATCCTTTTTGTAAAGCAAAAGTAAGAACAATAGCAACCATTGGAATCCAGTAATATATCCCGTAACGAAATGCTCTTTGTATATCTAAATGGAAATAGAAAAAAATACCTAAAATTAAAATAGATGCTATTTCGAGTAAATTTCCTTTAATTGTATCTATTTTATAATTTTTAATTTTATCATAGATTTGAAAAGTAATTATTCCAAGAATAAAATCAAAACTTCTGACAATTGGATTAATATAAAATATCCCTTTTTCTAGTGCTAAATCTGAACGAAAATATGGTTCAGTAATAAAAATAGCAGGAATAATTAATAATAGTAAATATTTTAATTTAGGAAATTTATGTAACCATATTACAAAGAATGGAAACATAATGTAAAAGAAAAATTCTGTAGAAATACTCCAAGAAACATTATTAATAGAAAAGTAATAATCTTTAATAGGAATATAGGATTGTAATAAAAATAAATTAAGAATAGGAATATCCCAATGTATGTAACCTTTCCAAACGTTAATTATAACAAAAGGTAACATAATTATAAATGTAAGTACATGTAAAGGATAAATTCTAGCCACACGAGCAATGTAAAATTTCTTTTTATTGAAATCAGGATTGTCTATAATTTTTCTTTCATAATTAAGTGCCAATACAAAACCACTAAGAATGAAAAAGAAACCAACACCTAAATAACCTTCAAAAAACACATTATTTTTTAGCCAATTATACCAAACTAAATTTGTTTTTACAAATGTCAAATGACTTAAAAAAACAGCAAGAGCAAAGAAGAAACGTAAGGAAGTTAAACTTTTTAGCATTAGTCTAAAACTTTGATTTCCATTTGATAATATTCATCAAACATATGTATAAATTCATTTAATTTACTTTCACGAACAGAAATAGTAAACATACATTTATCGGAAAAATGTTTATCTTTTACTGTTCCATCCATTCGTTCAACATTTCGTTCAACAATTCCTTGTTGGTCGTAATTGAAAATCATTTTTATGCGTTTGGATACAAATCGCTCTACAATTTTAGCTTCTTCTAAAACAACTTGCGCAGCATATTTATAAGCCTTTACAAGTCCAGGAATTCCAAGTTTTGTTCCTCCGAAATAGCGAACGGAAACCACAAGAATATTGGTAATTTCAGCTGATAATAATTGATTATAAATTGGTAAACCTGCAGAACCACTTGGTTCACCATCGTCATTAGCACGATAATTTTTTTTATCGATTCCAAGAATATAAGCATAACAATGATGGTTAGCATCAGGATGAATTTCGTATAAATTTTCCAAATACATTTTTATCTCATCTTCATTTTCTACAGGATAAGCATAATTGATAAACTTACTTCCTAGTTCTTTGAAAATGACATCTTCTATAGGTTTTTCAATCGTTTGGTAACTATCAGTCATTTTTATTTTGGCATTTACAAAAGTGCAACAAAGTTAAAAATATATTTCTGTAGTCTTTTATATAAAAAGAAATAAAGCATCAAACAATAAAATATTTTATTGTTTGATGCTTTATTCTGTTAAAAGCTATGAAATATTGTTATTGATTAGTCGGCATCGTAGATAACCACTTTTTTAGCATATTTGTTTGGGCCATTTAAAAATTCGACATGTTGCGGATGTTTTTGATAAGCTTGGAATTCTTCCATTGTTTCAAAAGCTCCAAAAAGAGAAAATGAGTAAGATCCATCTACAACGTCTCTTACAATATCTGCTGGTGTTCCTACGTGAAAAAATTTAGCTAGATTTATATTTTCTAAATTTCTAGCAGCTGTTTCAAATTCTTTATATTCAGCTTCTGTAATATCGTCTTTTAACCAAAATAATACGTGATGTGCTAACATTGTTTTTGTTTTTTGTAAGTAATTAATAATTAATTTTTTAAATCCATTCAATTAAATTTTCAATTAAAATATTTTTTAAAAAATATCAATTATTTTAATTGAAAGTTGTATAACAAATATAACTTTTTCTTTTCGCTTAATCAACTTTAAAAATCCTTAATAAATGATAAAATTTTCATAAATAGGAAAGCTCCAAATAGGAGCTTTTTCTATTAAATTATTTATAACAATATTTAAATGTATTTTTTACAAATTAGTAAGCAATTTGCATTTTAACTTTTTTCGTTTTTATTTTCTGACCATTTAATTTCTTTAAAATTTCAGGTACTTTTTTTCTGTTGATAGCTACATAAGAAGTCGTATCTTTTACTTCAATTAGCCCAACATCGTTCTTTTCCAAGTTTCCTTTTTTAAATAAGAAACCAACAATATCAACTTTATTAACTTTATCTTTTTTACCTGCCGAAATGTAAATTGTTTGGTATGGTGTTCTTTCAGGAATTTTATAAGTTCCATTTAAGTTTTCTACTAATAAATTTTCTTTCACAAATGGGAAATGTTCTTCATTACTTATAATTAAGTAAACAAAACCTTTCGCATTCATACGAGCTGTTCTTCCATTTCTATGAATAAATGCAGCTTCTTTGGGAGGTAATTGATAGTGAATAATAGAATCAACCTCAGGAATATCTAATCCTCTAGCTGCTAAATCAGTTGTGATTAAAACTCGAACTGAATCATTTCGAAACTTTAGTAAAGCTCTTTCACGTTCATCTTGCTCCATCCCACCATGAAAACTCTCTCTTGCAATTCCTTTTTCATGTAGCAAATTACTTATTCTATCCACAGCATCTCGGTGATTACAGAAAATAAGCATTCTTTTATTCCCTATTTTACAAATAAGGTTAAATAAAGTATCCAATTTTTCTTCAGAAATTGTATTCACCAATTTCATTTGTAAATCAGGTTTTACCTCAATATTTTTTAAATAGCTAACAATCTTTTCATCTTGCAATCCAACAAAAGCAGGAATATCAACCATTTCTGTTGCAGAAGTTAAAATACGTTGTTTCAATCCAGAAAGTTGTTCTACAATAAAACTCATATCTTCTTGGAAACCTAATTCCAAAGCTTTATCAAACTCATCTAAAACTAATGTATTTACAGTTGAAGGATCAAAATTTTCGTTACGTAAATGATATGCAATTCTACCAGGTGTTCCAATTAACACAGCAGGAGCTTCTAACAAATTATTTTGCTCTATTTTTGTATTATGTCCTCCATAGCAACAAGAAACTTTATAATCTGTTTTCATCGATTTAAAAACAGTTTCTATTTGTAAAGCTAATTCTCTAGCTGGAACCAGAATAAGACATTGTACGCCTTTTGCGTCAGGTTTTAAATCTCTAACGACAGGAAATAAAAAAGCCAATGTTTTTCCAGATCCTGTAGGAGATAATAAAACTAAATCTCTTTCATTTTCAGACATTTTGAATGCAGATCTTTGCATTGCGTTCATGTCCTTAATTCCTAAATTTTTATAAAGTAAATCCATTTGCATGCTGCAAAAATACTAACATTTTAGCGATAAATAACAATAGCTTGCACAGAATACTTTATACAAATAGCAATATGCTTTTTATTTGGGCAATCCCTTTGGGGCAGGCTTTACGTTGCAATCTTTTTCCGAGGAAAAAGGATTTACACTTCAATCCTTATTGCAGAAAAATAGTTACTTTTTAGCAATAGAATAAAAATAAACAAGCTTGTAGTTATCCTAAAAAAAGTGTTTATCATAGACTTATTTACCCAATAAAATAACCTTGTAAAGTTGTTTTTGTTGGGTATTTTGAATTATCAACTCGTGCAAAGAGCAATATTTATGTTGCGTTTTAATTAAAAATAATTAGTTAACAAATGATATATATTTATTTTGGAATTCAATAAATAAATTGTTTTTATAATTTCATAAAACTTCTTATAAATGATAAAATATCTATTTAAAGCTCAATTTTTATGTTAAATTTGAAATACTAAATTAATATGAATGTCTCAACAAGGTAAATCCCTAGAAGATGTACACGAGAGTGTAGAAGTAAAAAAAGGAAAATTCAAAAAAATACTTAGTTTTTTTGGTCCAGCTTATTTAATAAGTGTTGGTTATATGGATCCTGGAAATTGGGCAACAGATTTGGCAGGAGGTAGCCAGTTCGGATATACATTAATTTGGGTTTTATTGATGAGTAATATTATGGCTTTGTTATTACAAAGTTTATGTACTCGTTTGGGAATTGTTAGAGGGAAAGATTTAGCACAATGTAATAGAGAAACTTATCCTAAAGGTCTGAATTTTGTATTGTATGTTTTAGCTGAAATAGCAATTGCAGCATGTGATTTAGCTGAAATATTGGGGATGGCAATTGGACTTAATTTATTATTCGGAATAGATCTTATTTATGGTGTTTTAATTAGTTTTTTAGATACATTTCTTTTGTTGTATTTGCAACGTTTGGGAATGCGAAAAATGGAAGTTTTTATTGTAGGGCTTATAACATTAATTGGACTTTGTTTCCTAACAGAAATGTTTCTTGCAAAACCAGATTTTGGAGAAGTTGCAAAGGGTTTTATTCCGTCAATACCTAATAGTGCTGCATTGTATATAAGTATAGGAATTATTGGAGCAACTGTAATGCCACATAATCTTTATTTACACTCGGCCTTGGTACAAACAAGACGTATTGATAGAGATGAAAAATCTATAAAAAAAGCACTCAAATATAATTTTTGGGATAGTGCTATAGCACTTAATTTAGCATTTTTTGTAAATGCTGCGATTCTTATTTTAGCAGCTTCTGTTTTTCATAAGAATGGTTATCATCAAGTTGCAGAGTTAGAGGATGCTTATCATCTATTAGGAATAACATTAGGAACAGACTTAGCTCCAAAATTATTTGCTGTAGCATTAATTCTTGCAGGACAAAGTTCTACCGTAACAGGAACATTGGCAGGACAAATTGTAATGGAAGGTTATTTACATCTTCGTATAAATCCAATGTTGCGTAGAATTTTAACACGTTTACTTGCAGTTGTTCCAGCTGTATTAGTTATTCTATTTTCTGGAGAGAGTAAAGTTGGGTCTTTACTTATATTTAGCCAAGTTATTCTTAGTATGCAATTGGCTTTTGCTGTAATTCCTTTGATTCATTTTGTAAGTGATAAATCAAAAATGGGAAATTTTGCAATTAACACGACAACTAAAGTTTTTGCATGGATAATTGCATTTGTAATTTCTTTTTTAAATGCACAATTAGTTTATGATGAATTTAATAACTGGATGAAAGAAGGAAATTCTGTTACACTGAATATTACATTGGTAATATTTGGTATTCTACTTTTAATTTTATTGTTATTAACTTTTTTCTATCCTATCATTAGTAAAAAGAAAAATAATATAGAAAAAGGACAAATTCATCAACCATTGAAAATATTTTCAGTAGATAAAGTTCCTCAGCAATCATTTAGTAGAATTGTAGTTGCTTTAGACTTCTCTATAATCGATGAAAAAGTTCTTAATTATGTAACTAAATTAGGAAATAAAGAGTCTAAAATTACTCTAGTTCATGTTGTAGAAAGTCCTGCAACCAAATATATGGGAGAAAAAACAGATGATTCTGAATCTAAATCTGATTTGAAATGTTTAGAAGAATATGCAGAAATGCTGAAACCTTTGTATGATAATATTCGTGTTGAATTAGGTTATAACAACAGGGTACAAGCTATTGCAGATGTTTGTAGACAGCAAAATGCAGATTTATTGATTGTTGGTTCTCATGGTCATAATACGTTCAAAGACATTATTTTTGGAGAAACAGTAAATAAACTTCGTCACAAAGTAAAAATACCAGTATTTATTGCAAAGTAATTTTTAATTGTAGCTTTTCTTTTAATGTTAATTGTTTTCTATTAAATTAGTTATTCAATTAACATATAGAATGACAAATAAAGTTTTTTTTACATTATTTATTGCAGGGATTAATCTTATTTATGCACAACAACAAGATTTAACTAAATATGTAAATCCTATTATTGGTACAGAGAAAATGGGGCATACTTTTCCTGGCGCTACAGTTCCTTTTGGTTCTGTGCAGCTAAGTCCAGAAACAGATAATGTTCCTTATTCTATAAATCATAAATACAATCCTAAAACTTACGATTATTGTTCAGGTTATAGGTATGAAGATAAAACAATCATAGGATTTAGTCATACACATTTTAATGGAGTTGGGCATTCCGATTTGGGTGATTTTTTAATTATGCCAACGGTTGGTCAATTACAACTGAATGTAGGAGTAGTGGAAGATACAAAAACAGGTTATCGTTCACACTTTTCTCATGAAAATGAACAAGCTGAGGCAGGATATTATAAAGTAAAACTAGATGATTATAATATTGTAGCAGAAATGACAGCAACAATTCGTGTAGGATTTCATCAATATACTTTTCCCCAATCAACAAACTCTCATATCATTTTTGATTTAAATTCTAATATTTACAATTATGATGATAAAAACACTTGGACTTATGTAAAAGTTATAAATGATACATTGGTTACAGGTTATAGACAAACAAGGGGTTGGGCTAGAAACAGAACAGTTTATTTTGCAATGACTTTTTCTAAACCATTTAAGAATTATGGTCAAAAGAACGAAGAACAAAATTTGGACTATAAAGGTTTTTGGAGAAAATGGAACGAAAATGAGAATTTTCCATTGATTGAAGGTAAAAAAATAAAAATGTATTTTGATTTTGATACCAGTGAAAATGAAAAGATTAAAATAAAATTTGCAATTTCTCCAGTTAGTCAAAAAAATGCATTACAAAATCTACAAACAGAAATTCCTGATTGGAATTTTGAAGAGGTTCGTAAGCAAGCCAAAGAGAATTGGAATAAAGAATTAAATCGTATTCAGATTAATGCTTCAAAGAATGACAAAGTAAACTTCTATACAGCTATGTATCATACATTTATTAATCCAACCACTTATGTGGATGTCAATGGAGAATACAAAGGTTTAGATCAAGAGGTTCACCAAGCGAATGGCTTTGTAAACTATACAACATTTTCTTTATGGGATACTTATAGAGCTTTACATCCTTTTTTTAATTTAATTCAACCAACTCGTAATAATGATATCGTAAAATCAATGATGAAGCATTACGAACAAAATCCTATAAAAATGTTACCTATATGGTCACATTATGCAAATGAAAATTGGTGTATGAGTGGTTATCATTCAGTATCTGTATTAGCAGATGCTATTGTAAAAGGAGTTTATACTGGAGATGCGAATCAAGCGTTAGAAGCATGTATTGTAACATCAAATAAAAGGGATTACGAAGGAATAGGAGAGTATATAGAGAAAGGTTATATTGCTGCTGAAAACAACAGTACTTCTGTTTCTAATACTTTAGAATATGCTTTTGATGATTGGTCGATTGCTCAAATAGCTAAGAAATTGAATAAAATGGATGTTTATAAAGAATATATGAAACGTTCTGAAAATTGGAAAAATAATTATGATATATCAATCGGATTTATGAGACCTAAATTAGCTAATGGAACATTTAAAAAGGAATTTGATGTTTTAGATACTCATGGGCAAGGATTTATTGAAGGTAATTCTTGGAATTATAGCTTCTTTGTTCCCCATAATCCTAATGAATTGATTAATGTAATGGGAGGTGAAAAGAAATTTGGAGCAAAATTAGATGAATTATTTAGTATGCATTTACCAGATGAATATTTTGAAAATACAGAAGATATTACAAGAGAAGGTATTTTAGGAGGATATGTTCATGGAAATGAGCCAGCTCATCATGTAGCTTATTTATATAATTGGGTTAATCAGCCATGGAAAACCCAAGAAAAAATACGTATGATTTTGGAAATGCAATATAAACCTACTCCAGATGGACTAGGAGGAAATGATGATACAGGACAAATGAGTGCTTGGTATATTTTTAGTGCTTTGGGTTTTTATCCAGTTCAACAAGGATCTGATAGTTATGCTATTGGTAGTCCATTAGTGGATAATGCAGTTATAAATTTAGAAAATGGAAAACATTTTATAATAGATGTTGAAAATCAAAGCAAAAAGAATATTTACATTCAAAAAATTGAATTGAATGGCAAAGTGTACGATTTTTATAATTTGAAACATCAGGATATTATAAATGGTGGGAAAATTAAATTTTATATGGGTTCTAAACCAAAGAAATAAATGTTAAATAAATGATAATCCATTGTTTAATTTTTTATTCTAAAAGAAATATGTTTAATTTAATAGTATAAAAATATAAAAACATGGCAACAAAAGAACAAAATCATTTACAAGAATTGGTAGAAAAATTGAAAAGTCCAAATCATAAAAAATTAGTTCAAACAAATAGAATTAAAAAGAAAAGAAGAAATAATGCTAAGAGCTAATTAATTCAAAATAAAAAAAGAGATGATNNATCATCTCTTTTTTTATTTTGGTATTTTTTGCATGTGCTCATGTTCAATATCAGTTAGTGATTTTTTACCTACAACTGTAAAACCTTTTCTTTCATATAGTTTTTTAGCTGATGGTTTTCTTAAATCAACCAATAATCCCAATGTCTTTTTTTCTTTATGAACTATTTCTTCAATTAAATAATCAAGAATTTTAGATCCTAAACCTTTTCCTTGATAATCTTGAGAAATAGCAATTGTATCAATATATATTTCACCTTTTCCTGTTTCATCTTCAGGATTAATTTTTCTATTATACTTACTTTCTAATAATTGTAATACAGGAAGTCTTAATTTATATAAGTCATCTCCATCATAATAAGTTGAAGTTCCAACAATTTTATTATCAATTTCTACGACAATTGTATTTGTATAGCTGTATTGATTATTTTTTTGTTTGATTAATTGCTCTAAAAATGAAATTGATTTTTCTAAATCCTCTTCTCCAATAAAACTATAAATAATCTCATCAATTGCTAAAATCATGATTTCAGCAATTTGTTTAGAATCTTCTTGAGTTGCTTGTCTAATATTTTCCATAAAAAAAGCCTTGATAAACTCAAGGCTAAATTATTTATTAATTAACTTAAGTTAATTATTTTGTTTTTAATTTATCTAAAGTATTGTTATAAGATTCTTTTGCTTTATCACCAGCTTCTTTAGCAGCATCTTTTACATCTGTTGCAGCTTTAGAAACATCTTCTTTTGCATCTTTAGCAGCATCTTTGATGTCTGCTTTTGCTTTATCAGCTTTTTCATCAATTTTTTGACCAGCTTCTTTAGCAGCATCTTTTACATCTGTTGCAGCATCTTTAGCGGCAGCTTTTGTATCTTCCCAAGCTTTGTTAGCATCATCATATGCTTTTTGTGCAGCCTCTTCAGCAGCTTTATCTCCTTTTGCTTTTGCAGCTTCTAAATCAGCTTTTGCTTGATCTAATTTTGATTTAGCTTCAGTTTCAGTAATTGTAGTAGTTGTTACAATTGTAGAATCATTTGCTAGAGAATCAACTGTTACTTCAGTTTCAACTGTCTTATCAGCTTCTTTTTTACAAGAAGTAGCAAAAGATAATGATGCAACTGCTGCTAATACGAATAATTTTTTCATAGTTATGTTTTTTTAATTGTTTTAATAATAGTTTAGTGTTACAATTATAATGCCATTTTCATTTCTTAAATGATGTTATAAAGAATAATAATTCAAGTTAAATATAATAATTAATTTGCACTTATCATCCTATAATTACCAGAAATATCTTTTATTAATTTTACATTACTGTAATATTCTTCAAATAATTCTTTTGTTTCATAAGGTAAGTATTGATTAATTTCGCAATAAATGAAACCTTGATTTTTCAAATGTTTTTTAGCGAATTCAATAATTCTTTTATAAAAAATGAGAGGGTCATTATTATCAACGAAAAGTGCAAGATGAGGTTCGAAATCTAAAACATTTTTATGCATTTCTTGTTTTTCTAATTCTCTTATATATGGAGGATTAGAAATAATAATATCAAATTTTTTATTTAAATTAATATCCTTTAATAAATCTTTTTCATAAAATGAGATTTCATTTTTTATAATATTTTCAGCATTTGTTTTCGCAACTATTAACGCTTCTTTAGAAATATCTATTGCAGAAACATCAGCATTATGAAATATTTTTTTTAATGTAATAGGAATACATCCAGTTCCAGTACCTAAATCAATGATTGATAACGAATCATTTTCTAAATGATTCGTTCTAATTAATTCGATTAATTCTTCTGTTTCTGGTCTTGGAATCAATGTAAACTCATTTACTTTATAGAAATTATCATAAAAGAAAGCTTTTCCAGTAATATGCTGTATTGGTTTATTTTCTTGTAATTGACTAATATCTTTTTCAATATCATCGTTATTTTCAATAATAAAGGAAGGAATGTAAGTTAAATTTAATTTATCTTCTATATAGATTAAAAATAGTTGTTCTATTTCATCTTTGTCATAACATTGTTCGAGTTTTGAAGTAAAAATTTGTTTTAATTCAGCTAATGTCATTATATAATTTTTTACAAAGATAAACCGATTATATTAATTTTTTGGGCAAACCTTTCAGGCCGCGCTTTCTCGTTCATAATCTTTTTTCTTCGCTTTATTGCTTCAAAAAAAGGATTTCCACTTCAATCGCTTTTGCAAATTAAATAATTTAGTAATAGATGAAATAAAATATTATTGCCATATTACATAATATAATTTTTTTAAAAAGAGTTATCTTTGTTATCCAAATGAAAAAAGATATCAATCAACTCGATCCAAAGGAATTTATTCTGATAAAAGGAGCAAAATTGCATAATCTGAAAAACATAGATTTAGCAATTCCCAAAAATAAACTTGTTGTAATTACCGGAATGTCTGGTTCTGGAAAATCAACTTTGGCTTTCGATACATTGTATGCAGAAGGACAACGTCGTTATGTAGAAAGTTTATCTTCATATGCAAGACAGTTTTTAGGAAAATTAGATAAACCACAAGTAGATTATATAAAAGGAATTGCTCCAGCCATTGCAATTCAGCAAAAAGTAAATTCTACTAATCCTCGTTCAACTGTCGGTACAACAACGGAAGTTTATGATTATCTAAAATTGCTTTATGCACGAATTGGAAAAACATATTCGCCAATTACAGGAGAATTAGTTCAAAAAGATTCTGTAACTGATGTTGTTGATTATCTTAAATCGTTTCAGCCCGAAACGAAGTTTATTCTACAAATAAAATTAGTTGTTCCTGAAGAACGTACATTTCCTGAGCATCTTACCATATTACAACAACAAGGTTTTACACGTTTAAGTGTAGATGGTAAACAAGTGAAAATAGAAGATTTAATATCTTTTAATTTTGAGCCACAGCCAGAAAATGAAATACATCTTATTATAGATCGTATTGCTTTACCAACAGAAGATGAAGAATCATTTTATCATCGTTTGGCTGATTCTATAGAAACTGCTTTTTTCGAAGGGAAAGGAGAAATTATTATTGTTAATATAGAAAATGATTCATATAAATATTTTTCTAATAAGTTTGAAGCTGATGGATTAATTTTTAATGAACCTAATATACATTTCTTTAGTTTCAATAATCCTTATGGAGCTTGTCCTTCTTGTGAAGGTTATGGAAAAGTGATTGGAATAGAAGAAAATTTGGTTGTACCTAATAAATCTTTATCTATTTATGAAGATGCAATTGTAGCTTGGAAAGGTGAGAAGATGAGCGAGTGGAAAATGCATTTTATAAAACAAGCTCAGCAAAAAGATTTTCCTATACACAAACCTTATTTCGAATTAACAGACGAACAAAAAGATTATTTGTGGCAAGGTGATTCTAATTGGGAAGGTATTAATGGATTCTTTAAAATGGTTGAAGAAAATACCTATAAAATTCAATACCGTGTAATGCTTTCTCGTTACCGAGGAAAAACTATTTGTCCTACTTGTAAAGGTAAGCGTCTTAGAAAAGAAACAAATTATGTAAAAATAGCTGATAAATCAATCAATGATTTAGTCGATTTACCTTTAAATGAATTACATGATTTCTTTTCTACTATAGAATTTAATGATTATGATAAACAGATTGCTGGACGAATTATTTATGAAATTAATTCACGTCTTACGTTCTTATTAGATGTAGGTTTGGAGTATTTAACGTTAAATAGAGCATCAAATACTTTGTCTGGAGGAGAATCACAAAGAATAAATTTAGCTACATCTTTAGGAAGTAGTTTAGTAGGTTCTATGTATGTGTTAGATGAACCATCAATTGGATTACATTCTCGTGATACAGAGAAATTTATTACAATTTTACATCGTTTACGTGATCTAGGTAATACAGTTATTGTAGTGGAGCATGATGAAGATATTATGAAAGCTGCAGATTATATTATAGATATTGGTCCTGAAGCTGGAACACATGGAGGTGAAGTTGTTTTTGAAGGAACATATAAAGAATTACTGAAAGCTAATACACTTACATCACAATATTTAAACGGTAAAATGGAAATTGAAATCCCAAAACATCGTTTAAAATCTTCCAATTATTTAAAAATTATAGGAGCAAGAGAAAATAATTTAAAAAATATTGATGTTAAATTTCCTTTGAATGCATTAACTGTAATTACAGGAGTTTCTGGTTCAGGTAAGTCAACATTAATGAAAGATATTCTTGCACCTGCAGTACAGCGACATTTTGAAATTTTTGGAAATAAAATCGGAGATTTTGATGAATTGGTAGGTGATTTACGTCAATTAGAAGGAATTGAATTAATCGATCAGAATCCTATTGGTAAATCCTCTCGTTCTAATCCTGTTACTTATGTAAAAGCTTACGATGATATTCGTAATTTATTTGCTTCACAAAAAGCAAGTAAAGTAATGGGATTCCAAGCCAAACACTTTTCTTTTAATGTTGATGGAGGAAGATGTGATACATGTAAAGGAGAAGGAACGATTACAATTGAGATGCAGTTTATGGCTGATGTTGAATTGTTATGTGAAGATTGTCATGGAGAGCGTTTTAAGAAAGAGGTTTTAGAAGTTAAATTTGAAGGTAAATCAATTTCAGACATTTTAAATTTAACAATTGATGATGCGATAGAATTTTTTGGAGAGTTTAATCAAAAAAAGATTGTAGATAAATTAAAACCACTTCAAGATGTTGGTCTTGGTTATGTAAAATTAGGACAATCATCAAATACACTTTCTGGTGGGGAAGCACAACGTGTTAAACTTGCTTATTTTTTAACAAAAGGAGAAACTACAAATAAAACTTTATTTATTTTCGATGAACCTTCTACTGGATTACATTTTCATGATATTCAGAAATTAATAAAAGCATTACGAGCATTAATAGATTTGGGTCATTCAGTTTTTGTGATAGAACACAATATGGATATCATAAAAGTTGCAGATTGGATAATTGATTTAGGTCCAGAAGGAGGTAAGAAAGGTGGATATTTAGTAGCGGAAGGAATTCCTGAAGATATTATAAAAATAGAAGCATCTTATACTGCTCAATTTCTTAAAGATAAAATTTAAAAAAATATAATTTCGATTATATCATTTTTCTAATGATATAATCGAAATCCTAATGTAGTACACATTGATGAGTATTTTTCGAAAAGCAGGTGAACTAATTCTACAACATCATCTGTTTCTCTTGCAATAGAAAAATAATATTGATCTAATACAGTACTTAAAATAGGTGAGGGGTTAATATATCCTGATAAAGCTTTTGCTCCTGTGACATCTAAAAAATACTGAAAAGATTCATCTTCTAAATCTAGATTTTTTATATTAGAGAAATGAACTATTTTATCAGTTAATTTACCTTGGAAAAACTCTGCGATTTCTTCTAAACTATAATAATAATCATCTATTTGTATTTGATTTTCATCCCCTTGAAATACTAAATAAATAATTTTATAATCTTTAAAATCTCTATCATGATATAAAAGGTTACTAATACTTTCTTCAAAACTCTCTATACTATCACAAGTTTTGTACATACTTGTAATTTCGAATTTTTTAGCTAGTTTATGTAAGAAATCAATTAATATAGTGTCATTTTCAACTTCTATATTTTCAACTCCTTCTAAACAAAAAATTTTGAAATCATCAATCTCATCAATTATAGAAATATCACTCATTATTTTAATTTTAATACACAAATTTAAAGAATAGTAAACTGACTTAACTCATTAATTTTTAAAAAATAAATACTTAATTTAGAAACGTTCTAATTAATATGAATTAACATGAGTAATGGCATTGATTTACAAGAGTTAGCCAGGCAATTAAGTTGTCCAACTGGCGATTATGGAAAAGAAATTGGCGAAATTATGAATACCAATAACTTTGGTATGACTAAAAAAGCAATAGATTCATTACAAATAAAAAATAAAGACCAATTACTAGAGTTAGGTCATGGGAATTGTAAGCATTTAGACTATGTTTTAAAACAAGCAGACTTTCTAGGTTATATTGGTTTAGAAGTTTCGGAGATAATGAAAAGTAATGCATTAGATAATAATATACATTTTTTAAAAACAGATATAAGATTTGAACTTTTTGATGGAAATAAAATTCATTTTCATGAAAAAAGATTTGATAAAATCTTTACAGTAAATACAATTTATTTTTGGGAAAATCCTGAATCTTTTTTAAAAGAAATTTATAGGGTATTAAAATTTAATGGTTTATTTTCTTTAACTTTTTCTACTTCTAGTTTTATGAAAACATTACCTTTTACTGAATTTGGTTTTAAACTTTATTCTGAGAATGAAGTAATTAATTTATTAAAACTATCAAATTTTAAAATAGAAGAAATTGACAGTTTTACAGAAAATGTAATAAGTAAATCAGGAGATGAGGTTGAAAGAGAATCTATTAATATTGTTGTATCTAAATAAATTAATTTATAATCAAAAGGGTTAAATTACTTTAGTAATCTAACCCTTTTTTATTAATAAAAATCACATTAATTGAAGTAATTATTTATTTCAATTTATTTTCTTTATATATTTTTTCAGCTAATTGTACAGCTTTGTATGCATCAACAACACCACCAGTAACAGATATGTCTTTTAATTGATCATTTTTATTTACTGAGTCTACAATGACTTGTCTGATTTGTTGAACTGAAAGTTTTGGATAATGAGACCATACTAATGCTGCAACACCAGCTACAACTGGAGATGCCATAGATGTTCCATCCAAATCTTTATATTCTCCATCTTTATTAGGTACAGTTGAATAAATAGCTGCTCCAGGAGCAAAAACATCAACAGATTTTTTACCGTAATTAGAAAAGCTTGCTCTTAGGTTGTTATTATCCATTGTGTTTGCACCAACAGTAATTACATTATTAGAAACTACATTACCATTTGTATCATATACAGTAGGGAAGTGTATATCTTCATCTATATTTACATTGTCATTACCTGCAGCTTTTATTAATAAAACTCCTTTTTTCTCAGCATATTTGAATGCTTCCCAAACAACTTTTTTATCTGGAGAATATGCTTTCCCAAAAGACATGTTTAATATTTTAGCTCCATTATCAACTGCATAACGAATTGCATTTGCTATATCTTTATCACGTTCATCACCATTTGGAACAGTTCTTACTGACATGATTTTTACATAACCATCACCAGCTATACCATCCATACCGATTCCATTACCCGTTTTTGCAGCAATAATTCCAGAAACGTGAGTTCCATGTAATGCATCAGGTCCATCAACATCATTATTTCCATAGAAACGTTCTGTAAGGTCATCATAGTTATCACCTACAATAGGTCTTGGATCTAAATTAATATTTAAGTTTGTGTCTACTTGCTCTTTATAGTATTTAAGCCCCTCATTTACTTCTTTTAGTACAGAATCAGTAAATTCTTTCATAGTTTTTCCTTCCCAAGCTTCTTGTGGTAACATAGCAAAAATAGACATACCTTGTTTAGCTTCTTGTGATTGAGGTTGAAAAGACATCATATTTTTTTGATTTAATTCTTTATCACCCCATTCTTTAATTAAAGTAGGAAATGCAGCAGTAAAAACTTCTGATAATTGTCCATATTGTGCAGCACCTTGTTTAGCTTCAGCTAATTTATTTTCGAATTCATTTTTTACTTTCTGATATTCTGCAAATTGTTCAGGAAATTTAGATTTGTTTTGTTCTTTATCAGCACTTTTTTCGAAAAGGTTGGTATATTTTACATATAATCTTGTAAGTTCTAATGTATCACCATCAACATTTTTTCCATCTTTTCCACCAATGAAATTCCAACCGTTTACATCGTCAATGTAACCATTTTTGTCATCATCTTTTCCATTACCTGCCACTTCTTTTGCATTTATCCAGATATTATCTCTAAGATCAGGATGAGTAATTTCTACTCCAGAATCTAATACACCAACTATAATTTGTGAAGGCTTACGTTTATTTGCTTTTAAGAATTGAATAGCATCTTTTGTATCAACACCATATATACTATCTTTTTCAATTGAAGCATGTTGCCATTGTTTTTGATCTATTTTTGGAGTTTGTACTGTAGCTGTTTCTTGTGCAAAAGATGTTACACCAATAAACATAGCAACAGATATACTTAATAAGAATTTTTTCATACTTGTTTTTATTGTAACTATTATAAAATAGTTTTATATTAATGTTTTGAGATTACACAAAAAAGACTCCAAAAATAGGAGCCTTTTTATAATATTGTGTTAAATAATTATTTTAATTTACGTTGCTTATAAATTTCCTCAGCTTTTTGAACAGCTTTATAAGAATCAATAACACCACCAGAAACAGAAATATCTTTTAATTGATCATTTTTATTTACAGTTTCCATTAAAATTGATCGAATATCTTCTGCAGTTAGTTTAGGATAATGTGACCAAACTAATGCAGCAACACCAGCAACAGCAGGAGAAGCCATAGAAGTACCGTTTAAAAATCTATATTGGTCTACTCCAGGGTAAGTTGCATATATTTCTTGACCAGGGCCAAAAACATCAACAGATTTTTTACCATAATTAGAAAAACGAGCTTTTAATGCATTTGGATCCTTAGTAGATGCACCAACAGTAAGAACAGATTTAGATACTGGTTGATTATTTTTAAAATTTGTAGGGTAGTGAATATCTATATCAATATTTTCATTGCTATTACCAGCTGCTTTAACAATTAAAACACCTTTGTCAGAAGCATATTTAAATGCATCCCAAACTAATTCTTTATCAGGAGAAAAAGTTTTACCAAATGACATATTTAATATTTTAGCTCCATTGTCTACAGCATAGCGAATTGCATTAGCAACATCTTTATCACGTTCATCACCATTTGGAACGGTACGGACAGACATTATTTTTACATTGTTACCTCCAGCAGTACCTTCAGAACCAATGTTATTTCCTCTTACAGCACCAATAATTCCTGCAACATGTGTACCATGAGTTGATTCTGGTCCATTTGAGTCGTTATTTCCATAAAAACGTTCTGTTTTATCGCTTGGATTATCTACATCTTTTCGATCAACTAAGTTTAAATTAAGATGAGAAGTTAATGCATCACCCTTAGCAGCACGACGAGCTGAAGCTAAATAAAAATTAGCAACTTCTTGCATTGTTTTACCTATCCATTGCTCTTCTTTAAGTTCTCCAAAAATCCATAGTGATTCTAAGATTTGAGAATCTGTAGGTTGATAATTATTTAAGATATCTTTTGATAATTTAGTATCACCAAATTCTAAAACCATTTTATTGATTCCTCCTTCAATAGCATTTAACCTAGCTTGACCAACTTGTTGGTTATATTTAGCTTTTCCAACAGCAGTTAAATAATCTTTTTGTACACGTTGAAATTCTGCATATTCAGAAGGATTATTTGATATAGCTAATTGATTTTTTTTCTGATTATAAGTATCATATTTTTCAGCTAAATGTTTGTAAACTCTTGTTACTTCGGTTGTATCATCATTATAGCTTATCCCTTTAGCTGTACCTAAAAAAGACCAACCGTAAACATCATCTATATATCCATTCTTATCATCATCAATACCATTACCTGGAATCTCCTTTGGATTTTTCCACATATTAGCTTTTAAATCTTCATGGAAATTTTCTACACCACTATCTAAAACACCAACTATAATTGTATTTGCTTTACGTTTGTGTTGTTTTAAAAAGTCTAAAGCTTGATCTGTATTTACACCATAAATTCCAGTTTGTTCAATACCTGCATGGTACCATTTTTCTTTAGGAACTTCAGCAGTTTGTGCTTGAGCAAATCCTAAAGTAAATGCAAATCCTAAAGCAATAAATAATTTTCTCATGTTGTTATTTTAGTATGTTTTTTAAATAAATAGCAGTACTAGGACCTTCACTAAATAATAAGTCTAAGATACTTAAACCTTCAATGAAACCAAATTTCTCATCAAAAACTTGAGCATATTCAGGTAATTTGTACTGAGGTTCTTTTTTAGCAGAAAATTGATTTCTGAAGTCGTTTTCTATATTTATTTTTTCGAAATTTTCAGTTTTATCAATAGCTAAATCTAATTTTAACTTTTGATTGATAAAATCAATTGTTTTTAGATTAAAATCTAAAAGATATTTTTCTTTCTGTTCATAAAATGGAGCAATATCATCTTCGTAATATTCAAAATATGGAGAACTACGATAAGCTGATTTTATTGATTTGAAATGTTCTTTTTGCCAATCATATTCATATGAAGGTTGTAAATCTTTAAATAATCTAGTTCCGTTATGAAGAATAGGAATATTAAGCATTAATTTTCCATTTGCACCTAAGATATTCATACGATTACGGTAAGTTTGTTTTTGAAAATTTTCAAAAACTTCAATCGATAAATTCTCGCTTTTTAGCATTTCTGCATAATAATCAATCGGCCCAAAATAAAAAGCTGAAAATGTATTTTTCATTTTAATTATATTATTTCTATGATATAAAATTGTGCATTATAAGATGAGTTATAATGCACAATTTTGATTGTTATTTATTATCTAAGAGTTTAATTTTCTTAGTATTTATTTTTCTTTTTTTCTTTTCTTGCTTTTACAATATCATAACCAATCCAAGCAATTAAAGCGATTAAAACATATATACCATATGATGTTTTATTTGGATCATCATTATTTATTGATGTAAAGAAACGGTTCCAAATGAACTTTTTAGGAGCTGTTGGCTCAAACATTCCATTCATATTAGCCCAAATCATAATTGGTCTTCCTATAATGTGATCTTCACCAACGTAACCAAAGAAACGAGCATCTAATGATTGATTTCTATTATCACCCATCATAAAATAATAATCTTGTTTAATTTGGTATTTGTTTGTTTTTTGATCATTAATATAAACATCAAATTTTCCATTTGCTGAATCTATACGTAGATTATTATGTTCATATTTACGTAAAATATTAATGAATTGAGGTAAAGATTCTTTTGTAATTTCAACATTATCTCCTTTTTTAGGTATATATAATGGTCCGTATTGATCAGGATTCCAATTTTTATTAACAGGGAAAATAGTATTTGTACTATCAATTTTTCCATTAACAATATGTTCAGTTTTTTGTCCAACAGGATCTAAAATTGGTTCTACAGAAATTACATTGGTATTAGATTTCATTGCTGCTACATGAGCATCAGTAAGAGCTTTGAAATAGTAAGCTAAATTTCCATCTTCATTTTTTTGAACAAAATAATCATTTTTTTGGAAATCACTTCCTGTAGGATTAATTCCGAAGTTTTCATACAATAACTTATCACTGAATGGTGTTTTAGTAATCACCATATAAGCATGTTGAACTTGAGCATCTTTTTTAGGGATGAATTTTTTTCCGTCAACATATAAAATTCCATTTCTTACTTGTACAGTTTGGCCTGGTAGACCAACTAAACGTTTTACGTATGCATCTTTACGATCAATTGCAGAATATACAGAATCTGTTGGATAGTTAAATACTACAATATCATTAGATTTTAATGCTCTCCAACCAGGTAAGCGCATGTATGGTAATCTAGCTTTATCAATAAATCCATCACGATAAATAAATTCAGAAAAAGGAATACCAATAGGAGTCATAGGAACTCTGGCTCCGTGACTAATTTTTTCTACAAATAGCGCATCACCAATTTTTATAGTATTTTCCATAGAACCTGTTGGTACAATCATAGGTTGTATAAACCAATTGTGTACTAAAGTTGCAAGAACTAATGCAAATAATAGTGATGAAATAAAAGTAGGTTTACGTTGTTCTGGACCTAAATATTTGGGATTATCAGAGTAGTTAACTGCAAAAATGTAAAGACCTAAAGTTAAAACCATAATAATTTTATCCTTAGTTTCAATTTTTCCGTAGGCATCCCCTAAATCTACAAAGAAAACTAACCAAAAAATTGGACCAACAATAGGGATATAAAATAATACAATCCACCATTTTGGTCTATGTATGATAGAAAGTCCTTGCCAGATATTAATGAAAGGAATATAAGCTTGCCAAGCCTGTTTTCCAGCATTTTTATAAAGTTTCCATGTAGCAACTCCAAAGATTAGATTGGCAAAAATATATCCAATAAGCCAATAGATTAATATATTCATAAGAAATTGATATTAAATATTTTAAATTAGTTTAGTTCAAGTACATCTTTCATAGAAAATATACCTTTTTTATCGAAAATCCATTCAGCAGCAATTACAGCACCTAATGCAAATCCTTTTCGAGAATGTGCAGTATGAGATATTTCTATTGTATCAATTTCTGAATTGTATTGAACGATATGAGTACCAGGTACATTTTCAATTCTTTTTGCTTCAATTGGAATAATATCATCAGCTTTTTGATCTAAAGACCAAGAAGTATATGAAGTTTGTTCTATAATTCCTTCAGCAATTGTAATAGCTGTTCCCGAAGGAGCATCTAATTTTTGAGTATGGTGTATTTCTTCTAAATTAATTTGATATTCATTACGATACTTGCTCATCATTTTTGCAAGTTTTTCATTTAAATCAAAAAATAGATTGACTCCTAAACTAAAATTAGAAGCATAAATAAATCCAGTATTATTTTCTAAAGTAAATTTATTTATTTCATCTTGTTTATCTAACCAACCAGTTGTTCCACATATTGTTGGGATTTTATTTTCAAGTAATACTTTAAGGTTGTCAAAAGCATATTCTGGTCTAGAAAATTCTATTGCAACTTCTACATTTTTTAATTCTTCAGGAAGAGGAGTACGAGAGATTTTAAGAACAACATCATGTCCTCTTTGTATTAATATTTCTTCTATGGCTTTACCCATTTTACCGTATCCTACTAAAGCTATTTTCATTTTTATTAAAATTTAAAATTAAAAGCCAATCCTAAAACAGGCTCAATAGACATTTCACTTTGCAATACTGTTGGTTTTAATGTCATTTCTTTATCTTTACGTATAGTATATAAATGAGCATCAACAGTTGCATCAACAATATTTAATAAATATGCTAATGCAGTTAATGCAACACTATAATCACGTTTTCTTTTATAATCATCTTGAATTACAGCTAACTGTTCTGCAGTCAAATTAGAAAATTCACTTGGAGAACCTTCTTGAACAGCAATAAATGCTTTTCTATATCTTCTGTATAAATTATTATAATAAATAGTGAAACCTGTTCCTGTAGCTACTAATCCTAATGCTATAGGAGCTTTTATCCATTTTTTATTATATAATTGTCCTGCCCCGGGTAATATAGCAGAATAAAGAGAAGCTCTAATAGGACTTTTTTCCATTAAAGTTTCACTACTTATCTGAACAGAATCTTTTGTTATAACTTCAGTTCCGTTACCAGTTTCTGTTTTTAATTGAGCTAATGAAAACGTAGAAGTAAGCATTAGACCAATAATTAAAATCTTAATTTTCATTTAAAAACTTACTTAATCGATCAAATTCATCATCAGAAGTAAAATTTAATATTATTTTACCTTTTCCATTTTTTGCTCGTTTTATCTCAACTTTCGTTTTTAGTGAATTTGAAATAGAACTTAATGCTTCTTTATATTGTTGAGGAAGTTCAATGACTTTTTTTGCAGTTTGATTATCACCATCTTTTAATGATTTGATAATTTTTTCTGTATCACGAACAGATAAATTATTTTTTACAATTTTTTCGTAAATATCAAATTGTAAATCAGAATCATCAATTGCCATTAGAGCACGTCCATGTCCCATAGAAATCATACCATCTCTAATACCAGTTTGTATAATAGGATCTAACTTAAGAAGACGCAAGTGATTCGTAATTGATGTTCGATCTTTACCAACTCTTTTACTTAATTCTTCTTGTGTTAATTTTATTTCATCAATTAATTGTTTGTAAGAAAGTGCTATTTCTATTGCATCTAAATCCTGTCGTTGAATATTTTCAACTAAAGCCATTTCTAGCATTTCTTGATCGTTTGCTAAGCGTACATAAGCAGGAATTGTTTTTTTTCCAGCTATTTGTGAAGCTCTAAAACGTCTTTCACCAGAAATTAATTCATATTCACCTGATATTTTTTTACGGATTGTTATAGGTTGAATTACACCTAGAGTTGCAATAGATGAAACTAATTCTTCTAAAGCTTTTTTATCAAAATTAGTACGAGGTTGCCAAGGATTAGCAGTTATTTTTTCTAAATCTACTTCTAAAATATTTCCAACAAGTTTCTTAGCACCTTCATCTTGTGCAGTTTTAACTGTTGGCTCATCTTTTAATAGTGCAGATAATCCACGTCCTAAGCGATTATTTTTATTTGGCTTTGCCATTCTTTTTAAACTGTATCGTTGTTATTGATTAAAAATTCACGTGCTAAATTTAAATAATTTTCTGCACCCTTACTCGCTGCATCGTATTGAATAATTGTTTCTCCAAAACTTGGAGCCTCAGATAGTCTTACATTACGAGTAATTATTGTTTTAAAAACCATTTTAGGGAAGTGATTATTTACTTCATCCAATACTTGGTTTGATAAACGTAAACGAGAATCATACATTGTTAATAGTAATCCCTCAATGTCTAATTCTTTATTATGATGTTGTTGAATACCTTTAATTGTATTTAATAATTTACCTAAACCTTCTAAAGCAAAATATTCACATTGTATAGGAATAATAACAGAATCAGCTGCTGTAAGTGCATTTAAGGTTATTAAACCTAAAGACGGAGCACAATCAATTATGATATAATCGTAATTATCTTTGATTTCGTTCAAAGCTCCTTTCAGCATATATTCACGATTTTCATAATCAACAATTTCTATCTCAGCAGCTACTAAATCTAAATGAGCAGGCATTAAGTCTAAATTTGGAGATTCAGACTTTAAAATAGCTTCACTTGCAGCTATTTCATTTTCTAAAACCTCATAAGTACCAGCTTCAATTTCATCTAAATCAAATCCTAATCCAGATGTAGCATTAGCCTGAGGATCAGCATCAATTAATAAAACTTTTTTTTCTAGAACACCTAAAGAAGCTGCAAGATTTAACGAAGTTGTCGTTTTTCCTACACCACCTTTTTGATTAGCAATAGCAATTATTTTACCCATAATTTACGTTCAAAACGAATTCAAAAATACAATAATTAGTATTTCTAAACCTTAAAGAAAAAATAAAATTTTCAACATTTTTATTTTTTTTCTAAAAACTTACATAATAAACAATGTAAAAAGGTATAAATTTTAGAATTATTTATAAATATTACACAATTAAAAAACTTATATTTGCATCGAACATTTTGTAATTTTTTTTAAGAAAAAAGTTGATGAATTTTAACCTTTTATTCAAAAGCGTTGAAAAAGAGAAAAACTTCAACGCGAAAGTTTTAATGAATAGAATAGAAACAAAGATTTATTCTTTTCCATTATTACTACGTAGTGTAAATTATGTAATACGTCTGTAATACTAGAAATTTTTACCCAAATTTTTTTTAGTATTAATACACACGTAACATTTATAAAAGCATAATGAAAACAAAATACATAGATTTAATAACACAATCTTTTGATTTCCCTCAAGATGAGTTTGAGTTGGATGGAGAACACTTAAAATTTAATGGAATTGATTTAAAATCAATCGTAGAAGAACATGGGACACCATTAAAATTTACTTATTTACCAAAAATTTCTGAAAACATACAGAAAGCAAAAGGTTGGTTTGAAAAAGCCCGTGAGGAGTTAAACTATGAGGGATCTTATAACTATTGTTATTGTACAAAAAGTTCCCATTTTCGTCATATTTTAGGCGAAGCATTAAAAAATGATATCCATATAGAAACATCTTCAGCATTTGATATAAATATTGTAGAAAATCTTATTAAAGAAGGATTAATAAAAGACAATCAATATATCGTATGCAATGGTTTTAAACGAGAAGAATATGTAGAAAATATTGCTCGATTAATTAATAATGGTCATCGTAAAACTATTACGGTTATTGATAATTATGAAGAGGTTGACTTATTCTCTAAAGAAATTGAAGGGGATTTTGAAATTGGTATCCGTATTGCTTCTGAGGAAGAACCAAAATTTGAATTTTATACTTCTCGTTTAGGAATAGGATATAAAGATATTGTACCTTTTTACCAAACGATGGTTAAACCGAATGAACGTATAAAACTTAAAATGCTCCATTTCTTTATTAATACAGGAATAAAAGATAATTCTTATTATTGGAATGAGTTAACAAAGTGTTTACGCGTTTACGTCAACTTGAAAAAGGTTTGTCCTGAATTAGATAGTCTTAATATTGGAGGAGGGTTCCCAATTAAGAATTCTCTAAATTTTTCTTATGATTATGAATATATGGCAAAGGAAATCCTATTACAAATAAAAGCTATTTGTGATGAGGAAGGAATTCCTGTTCCAAATATTTTCACAGAATTTGGATCATTTACTGTAGGAGAAAGTGGAGGAGTTATCTATAAAATTCTTTATCAAAAGAAACAAAATGATAAAGAATATTGGGATATGATTGATTCTTCTTTTATGACAACATTACCTGATGCTTGGGCAATTTCAAAACGTTTTGTTATGTTGCCTGTCAATAGATGGTATGACAAATACGAGCGAGTTTTATTAGGAGGGTTAACTTGTGATTCTGATGATTATTATAATTCAGAACAACATGTGAATGCAATTTATTTACCAAAATACGATTCTGCTAAACCATTATATATTGGGTTTTTCAATACAGGTGCATATCAAGATAACATCAGTGGTTTTGGAGGTATAAACCATTGTTTAATTCCACAACCAAAATATATTTTGATTGATGAGAATTATAACACAAAAGTTTACTCAGAAGAGCAAACACATCAAAATGTATTAGATACATTAGGATATAAATAAAAAATAAATTTAAAAATAAAAAAATAATAAGATGAGTAAAGGACCAATTAGTCAATTCATTGAACATAATTATAGACACTTTAACGCTGCTGCTTTAGTTGATGCTGCAAAAGGATATGAGCAACATTTATTAGAAGGTGGTAAAATGCTTATTTCTTTAGGAGGAGCAATGTCTACTGCTGAGTTAGGAGTTTCTCTTGCAGAAATGATTCGTCAAGACAAAGTTCAAATTATATCTTGTACAGGAGCTAATTTAGAAGAAGATGTAATGAATTTAGTTGCACATTCTCATTATAAAAGAATTCCAAATTATCGCGATTTAACTCCAGAGCAAGAAAGAGAATTATTAGATACTCATTACAATCGTGTAACAGATACTTGTATTCCAGAAGAAGAAGCATTTCGTCGTTTACAACAACATTTAGAAGATGTTTGGCATGCTGCTGAGGCTAAAGGAGAACGTTATTTACCACACGAATTCTTGTACCAAGTGGTAAATTCTGGTGTTTTAGAGCAATATTACGAAATCGATCCAAAAGATTCATGGATTGTTGCTGCTGCTGAGAAAAATTTACCAATCGTTTGTCCAGGATGGGAAGATTCTACAACAGGAAATATTTTTGCTGCTAATGTTATCAAAGGAAAATTACAAGCATCTACAGTAAAATCAGGAATTGAATATATGATTTACCTTACAGAATGGTACCGTGCTAATTCAGAAGGAAAAGGAGTAGGTTTCTTCCAAATTGCTGGAGGTATTTCTGGAGATTTCCCAATTTGTGTTGTTCCAATGATGTACCAAGATTTAGAGTGGGAAGATGTTCCTTTTTGGTCTTATTTCTGTCAAATATCTGATTCAACTACATCTTATGGTTCTTATTCAGGAGCAGTTCCAAATGAGAAAATTACATGGGGTAAATTAGATATTGATACACCTAAATTTATGATTGAATCTGATGCAACAATCGTTGCTCCTTTAATCTTTAGCTATATTTTAGGACATTAATAGATTCTTATAAAAATTAGATATAAAAAAAAACACTTCAATTGAAGTGGTTTTTTTTATATCTATTATAATTAATCCTTCATTGCTTCACCAGCCTTTCTATGTGTAAATTTACCATAGATATGTCTTCTTGCGAAGCGACTTGGAGAATCAGAATTTACCATTTTAATATATGTATTTTTAGGAACTCCGAAATATTCGTAATGATTTCCATCTAAATGTTCTACTTTCAAAATTCTTTCATCCATATAAAAGTCATGAATGTTAGATTTTGTTGTTGTTATAATATACTCTTCCTCATTTTTTTTATGAGTTTCAGGATTAATACTCACTAAAAAATGGTATGCTTCGATCACTATTTTACTTTTTTCTTCAGCTTCAAGCTTTCCAGCTTCATCATTCACAAATTTATCAGGATGAGAATCTTTCATCGTATTTCTGTAAATTGTTTTTAAGTCTTTTAATGTAGCAGTTTTATCTACTCCAAGTAATTTTCTGTGCTCAGCAACGGTTTTCATAATTATAAACTTTTTTCAGTTTGCAAAACTACGGATTATAAATTATGAAATACATAAAAAAAACATAAGTTTAATTAAGATTTTAATAAATAATATAAAAATTATATCAATTTCTAAATTTATTGGATAGTATTTGTTTTAATTTACTTTTTCTTTAGATTTTAATTTTAAAAATATAGTACCAATAATTGCTCCAATTGAAGCCATTAAGAAACCAACCCATAATTGTGAGTTGAATCCATATCCCAAAGCAATAGGAATTCCTCCTAAAAATGCTCCTAATGCATTACCAATATTAAAACTTGCTTGTCCAGCAGCAGCAGCCAAAGTTTCAGATCCTTTCGCATTATTTATTAATATCATTTGGATAGGTGACCCAATTGTAAATGCGATTAAACCAGTTACAAAAGACATAAAATATGCAACAATTTGTATATGAGAAGTAAAATATACAACCATTAAACAAACTGCCATAGCAGAAAAAGCTAAAATTGCAGCTTTGTTAGGAGAAATAGAATCAGCTAATTTACCTCCAATAAAATTACCTATAAACATTCCCAAACCAACTAGTGTCATGATAATAGGTATTTGCGATTTAGGTAATTGTGCTACTTCTGTCATTAATGGAGATATATAACTTATCCAAGCAAATAATCCAGATGTACCAATAGAAATCATTAAAATTAAAACCCATGCTTCCCATTTTTTAAAGAAACTTAATTGTTGAACTAAACTTGTTTTATTTTCATTTTCTATATTAGGAACCCATAAATAAATTGCTAACATTGTTAATAATCCTAAACTCGATATAATTCCAAATGTTAAATTCCAAGAATAGACTTGAGCTAACTTTGTACCAAATGGAACACCAGCTAGATTTGCTAAGGTAAGACCAGCAAACATGATTGATATTGCTTGAGCTTCTTTTCCTTTCTCACTTAATTTTGCAGCAACTACAGATCCAACGCCAAAAAATGCACCATGTGGAAGTCCTGACATAAATCTAGCAATCATTAAAGTATAATAATTTGGAGCTATAACAAATAGAAAATTGAATACAGTGAATAAGAACATAAAAAAGATAAGAACTTTTTTAGGCGGAAACTTATTTGTTGCCATAATAAGGGTAGGAGCACCAACCATTACACCTATAGCATATATTGATATAAAATGACCAGCTTCTGGTATACTAATTTTTAAATCCTTAGCAAATTCTTCTAAAACACCCATCATCGAAAATTCTGTCATTCCGATAGCTAATCCTCCCATTGCAAGTGCTAATAAACTTTTCTTAACCATTTTTATTGTTTTTGTTTACTAATTAATAAATTTTCATTTTAGCACGAGAATTTATTAATTGTAATAATTTAATTAGTTTTTCTTAAAAAAAAGAAATAAAGAATGCAAAATTAAGAGTATTTTATAGATTACAATGTATTTGTATAAAATATTATTTTGAATATTGGTTTGTAATAAATTATCATTTATAATTATGTATTACAGTAATGATTATAAGTTAAAATAATAGAATAATTAGATTAATCAATGATTTATATTAGGATTTATTAAACATGATATAAATCATGTTTTTAAAAAAATCTAATAATCAGTTCGATATGTTAGAAAATAGTTAGCATTTTAGATAAATTGTAAACTAATTTTTAGAAATTACGTGTTTGTTCGTACTTTTACAAAAAAGTGAATTTTGGAAAAGAAAAAGATTGTCATTTTAGGTGCTGGATTTGCCGGACTTAAATTAGCCCGTAAATTAAATAATAACCCACACTTTTCTGTTACACTTATTGATCGCTATAATTACCATCAATTTCAACCTCTTTTTTATCAGGTAGCAACTGCAGCAATTAATGCGAGTGATATTTCATTCCCAATACGTAAAGTTTTTCAAAACAGTAAAAATGTAAGCGTACGTTTGGCAGAAGTTACAGGAATTAATCAAGAAAAAAATGAAGTTGAAACTACAATTGGAGATTTTTCTTATGACTATTTAGTTGTTGCAATGGGATGTACCACAAATTTCTTTGGCAACAAACAAATTGAGGAACTATCATTCCCGATGAAGTCAACAAACGAAGCTTTAACGCTTAAAAATCGTTTGTTAACTAATTTTGAGAGTGCATACACTGCACAAACTCCTGAAGAGTTGGAAGAAATCATGAATATTGTGATTGTAGGTGGAGGACCAACAGGTGTTGAACTTTCAGGTGCGATTTCGCAAATGAAAAAATTTATCCTTCCTAAGGATTATCCAGATTTAGATTTTTCTAAATTAAACATTTATTTAATTGAGGGAAGTCCAAATTTACTAGGGCCAATGTCTGATTTAGCTCATAAAAAGTCTTATGAATATTTGACGAATATGGGAGTAAATGTTTGGACAGATGGACGAGTTACTGATTATGATGGAAAAAAATTATCTTTAGCTGATGGTCGTTCAATTAATACACGTAATATTATTTGGGCTGCTGGTGTAATGGGTAATGTTCCTGAAGGTGTTGTTACAAGAGAGGAATTACAACGTGGTAATCGTCTAAAAGTTGACAGAACTTCTAAAGTTGTAGGTAGTAAAAATATTTTTGCAATTGGTGATATTGCATCAATGGAAACACCTAAATATCCACATGGTCATCCTCAATTAGCTCGTGTAGCTGGTGATCAAGCTGTACAATTAGCTAAGAATTTTGAAAAAATAGGAAATGGAGTTTCTGAAGATAAATTAACTTTATTTGAATATGATGATCCAGGATCTATGGCTACTATTGGTAAAAGAAAAGCTGTTGTAGATTTACCTAAATTTTCTTTTTCGGGAAGATTTGCTTGGTTTACATGGATGTTTTTACATTTAATGTTAATTTTAACAGTAAGAAATAAACTAGCTATTTTCTTAAACTGGGCTCAAACATATTTTACAAATGATTCTTCATTACGTATAATTGTTCGTCCAACTAAAAAAGATTTTAGATTTAATATAAAGGAATACAGACGTTTTCCAAAAAATAGAAATAAGGAGGAAGAAGAAGTTAAGCAAGCTTAAATTTTTCTTTTAAGATTATAAAAGGCTATCTAATTAATTAGATAGCCTTTTTAATTATTTTGTTATTCCTTCTAACATGAATAAGAAAGCATCTTCTTTTGCATCTTCTTTTAGTGACTCAAATCGTCCAGATGCTCCTCCATGACCTGTGTCCATATTAGTATCTAAAAGTAAAATATTATCATCTGTTTTTAGCTCTCTTAATTTAGCAACCCATTTTGCAGGTTCCCAATATTGTACTTGAGAATCATGTAAACCAGTAGAAATATATAAGTTTGGATAAGCTTTTTCTTCTACATTGTCATATGGAGAATATTCTTTCATATAAAAATAATATTCTTTATCATTAGGATTTCCCCATTCATCATATTCACCTGTAGTTAAAGGAATTGTATCATCTAACATTGTTGTAACAACATCAACAAAAGGAACCTGAGCAACAATACCATTAAATAATGTTGGTTCATAGTTTATTACAGCTCCCATTAATAACCCTCCAGCAGAACCACCCATTCCGTATAAATGAGCAGAAGAAGTATATTTTATATTTATAAGATGCTTTGCAACATCAATGTAATCGAAAAAAGTATTTTTCTTATCTAACATTTTACCATCTTCGTACCATTCTCTACCTAAATATTGTCCTCCACGAATATGTGCGATTGCATAAACAAAACCTCTATCCAATAAACTTAATCGTACAGAACTAAAATTAGGTTCTATAGTATATCCATAAGAACCATAAGCATATAGTAGAAGAGGAGTATCTTTACTTAATTTAGTATCTTTATGATGTACTAAAGAAATTGCAACTTTTTCTCCATCTCTTGCTTCGGCCCAAATTCTTTCGGATGTATAATTTTCTTTATTAAAATCACCTAAAACAATTTGTTCTTTTTTAACTTCGGAAGTTTGATTTTTCATATCAAAATCTATTACAGAAGTTGGTGTTGTTAATGAAGTATAACCATAACGTAAAATGTCTGTATCAAAATCTGGATTTGTTCCAGAACCAGCAGTATATGTTTCTTCGCTAAACGGTAAATAATAATCTTGAGAATTATTCCAAGCTTTAATATTCATTTGGATTAATCCATTTGTACGTTCTTCTACAACTAAATAATTTTTAAATATCTCAAAACCTTCAATAAATACTTCTTCACGATGTGGAATAACTTCTGTCCAATTATTTTGTTCTGTAGTATTGATTGATGTTTTCATTAATTTGAAATTAAAAGCATCATCTTTATTGGTCTGAATATAAAATTTATCTCCAAAATGTTCGATAGAATATTCTAAATCACGTTCACGCTTCTGAAAAATTTTAAATTCAGTATCTGGTTCATTTGATGGAATAAAACGATATTCATCAGAAACAGTAGAAGAAGAACCTATAATGATATAATCTCTAGATTTTGATTTATAGATATAAACTGAAAATGTATCATCTTTTTCTTCAAAAACTAAAACATCATCAGAAGATGAAGTTCCTAATTTATGTTTCCAAATCTGGTATGCACGTAAAGTATCATCTTTTCTAGTATAAAAAAGAGTTTCATTATCAGCAGACCAAACAGAACCTCCAGTAGTATTTTCTATTTTATCATCTAATAATTGACCTGTTTTTAGATCTTTAATTTGAATTGTATAAATACGTCGAGACACATTGTCAACTCCAAAAGAACACAAAGTGTTGTCTGGAGAAACAGAAATTCCACCTAAATTATAATAAACATGCCCTTCTGCCATAAGATTAACATCAAATAATATTTCATCCTTATTATCTAATGTATCCTTTCTGCGTTTATGAATTGGATATTCTTTTCCTTTTTGAAATTCTGTTAAATACCAGTAACCATTTAATTTATATGGAACAGACGAATCATCTTCTTTTATTCGAGATTTCATTTCTTCGAATAATTTTGCTTGAAATTCTTCTGTAGATTTTAAAATGCTTTCAGTATATTTATTTTCTTCTTCTAAGTACTTAATTACTTCAGGATTTTCACGCTCATTCAGCCAATAATAATTATCAATTCTGATATCTCCGTGTTTCTCTAATTTTTTTTCTATTTTTTTAGCAATAGGTGCTTGCATATATTTTATTTTCTAGTGCAAATGTATATAAAACTTATTTTGTATAAGTTTTAAGCTCCCAAGAATTCAAAGCTGTTCTGTATTCAATCATAATATTATTTCCATTAACATATCCTATTGTTTGATAATTTCCTTCTGGAACAATTATATTTACGTGGTAAATATTTTTTTGTGTTGAAGGGTAAAACTGAGCAACAATTTGTGAGTTTTCTTGATTGATTAAAACAAAATTACCATTTGATGTTGTTGCTACTTCATAATTTTTACCATCTAATTTATAATATGGATTAATATTTTGATTAGCTGATGTTTGATTAGTTACTGTTTGATCTGTTGTTGTAGAAATTATGTTATTTGAGTTTTGAATAACAGGTGTATTTTTTGCACTTTGAGTTTTTACTTGATTCATGGCAACTTGTAAAGCTTCTTGATAACCTTTTTCGAATTCTTTAATAGAAGAAACTCCTTCAAAATCACCAACAACTGAATGATTACAATCTGTAAAAACAACTTTTAACTTGTTTTTAAAAGTACTTTTTACATTTTGTAAATCTACTTTTGTAGCTAAACAAGGATTATTTTGTAATTCTAATGGACGATTGTTACTGTTATCCTCAACTATAATTTCGTATTTTTTTCTTCTTAAAAATGTTTTTAATCGTGGAGGCAAATTGAAATCATTTTTTTTAAAATCAGGGAATTCTTGAGGAACGATAACATATTTGTAATCGCTAACATCTTGTGCATTAGAAGTAGATAATGTAGCAAGTAAAATTAAAGATAAGATACTTTTCATGTGATTTATAATATTTAATCAAATTTATACTTTATATCATTATTCTCAAAAATAATTTATTTCATAAGTAATCTGTAAATATCAAATGAATTAATAAGATATTTTTATCAATTTAATAATTAAAATTTCGGGTTTAATATCTTATGCTTAGTTTTGCACTTCAGAATTTAAGTTTTTATGAAAAATATACACATGATGCTTGGAGGCTTAATCCTTTTTGGATTTACAGCATGTCAAACTCCAAAAGTTGCTACAGAAAATCAATCGAATACAAAATCTTATCATAATGTGCAAGCAGATGGTAAAATTTATTCAGCATTTTATCAGCAACATGCAGCAGAGTATCAAGCATTAAGTCAACAGGCTTTTAATATTGCAAAATTCCGTTTAGATGAAGCTATTTCAAAAAAAGGAGATAAACCACTTGCAATTGTAACAGATATAGATGAAACATTTTTAGATAATTCTTATTATGCTGTAGAAATGGCAAAACAAGGAAAAATGTGGACACAAGAAAGTTGGTCTAATTGGACAGCTAAAGGTGTTGCAACTCCATTAGCAGGTTCATTAGATTTCTTTAATTATGCAGCGAGTAAAGGTGTAAATATTTTTTATGTAACGAATCGTTTTAACGAAGAAAGAGCAGGGACTTTAGCTAATCTTAAAAAATACAATTATCCATTACAAGGAGATGATCATTTAATTTTAAGAAGTAAAGAAAGTAGTAAAGAAAATCGTCGTCAGGATATTGCTAAAAACTTCGACATTGTTTTACTTCTAGGTGATAGTTTAACAGATTTTTCATCTTTATTTGATAATCATAAATCAGAAAAGGAGAGAGCTGCAGCAGTTGAAACATTGAAAGCTGAATTTGGAAAACGTTTTATTGTTTTACCAAATGTTGGTTATGGAGATTGGGAATCGGCAATGTTTAATTATAAATATGATTTAACTCAAGATCAAAGAGACTCTATTATTTACAATGCGGCGAAAGATATGCCATCTAAAAAATAAAAAAATATAGCCTTGAATTTATAGTTCAAGGCTTTTTTTTAATAACGCTATTTGCGTTAGGGATTGAAGTGGAAATCCTTTTTTCTTCAGAAAAAGATTGCAACGAAAAGCCCGACCTGAAAGGAAACGCCCAAAAAAATAATTAATTAATCTATAATTCTGAATTGTTTCATTAGAAATATAGCATTCATCATTTTTGTGGTTCCTTTTCTTAATTTATAATCAGAATAATAGTTGTTGTCTTTGTTTTTTAGTTCAAAAGAATAGTTTATAATATTTTCTGGAAATTCTTCTTCCATTTTAGTCAATTCTAAATCGTGTGTAGCGATAAAACCAATTAATTTCGTTGAATTTTTTATCAATTTTTCTAAAAATTTTTGAGAACCAATTAATTTATCTTGAGAGTTTGTTCCTTTTAAAATTTCATCAAGAATAATGTATTGTGGTTTATCATTTTCTAATCGGTCAATTAGAATTTTTAATTTATTAATTTCATTTTTAAAATAGGAATCACCCGAAGAAAGATTATCTACCGTTCTAATACTTGTAAATAAATCCATCGGGAAAAAAGACATTTTTTCTGCACTTACCTTTGCACCATTCATAGCAAGAACAAGATTGCAACCAACAGTTCGTAGAAAAGTACTTTTACCAGCCATGTTTGCTCCTGTAATAATTGCGATATTATTTGGTCTATTATTTTCAAAACTATTTTTTACAGCTATTTTTTCATCTAATAAAGGATGAAAACCGTTGATAATTGCCAAATGATAAGGATTGTTATTGATTTCTGGAAATGTAAAATGTTCATGTTTGTCATTAAAAATTGCAAATGAAACATAAGCTTCTAGTTTGGCAAGTTCATTTAACCAAGGTTGTATTAGATGAACAGTTTTTTGTACTTCATTTTCGAATTGTAATGAATAATATAATCGCCATAAAAAGAAGGTGTTTAATAAAAATCCAACAATGGGAAATGTAGAAGCATCTAAGGTTTCTTTACTGCTAGATATTGTTTTTACAAGTTTAGATGCTATAAGTGGCTTTGTAAATACATCTTGGATATTTGTATTGTTTTTTGTCTCAAATTTTTCGTTCTCAATATGATTAAAAACTTCATATAGATTACTTAATTCATCAGCTTTCAAATTTGTATAAGCACTTACTTTTGCCAATTGTTTACCAAAGATTTGTCCTATGATAAAACCAATAATTACAGCACCTATAATCCAATAGAAAACAAGTTCTTTTGGAAAACCAATACAAGCTAAACCAATAAAAATAATAATGTTAATTGTACTGATTACGATTGGAATGTATTTGATGGATTGGTTATGAAATACACGATTTTCGAACACAAAAAGATTTTCTTGGTTCATATTCAAACGTTTTGTAAACGTAAGAAATTTTACAATCCACTCATGTTTTTTACCAATTTCTGAAAATGATTGTTGTCGTTCTGTAATTTCAGTTTTATTTAAAACTAAATTTGATAAGAAATCTTTTAATTTAGAATTTCCAATTTTTGTTTGGGTTTTATTTATTCTATTAAAAAGAGAGTTTCCTTCTAATATATCCAAATCTTTATTGTAGACATTGTTATAGGAAATATTATCTTCTGTATATAAATCTATTGTTGTATCTGCTTTTATTTCTTTTATAATTTCTAATGCTTGCTCTATATAATTTAAATCTGTACTTAGTTTAGAAGCTTTGATGACTAAGATGATAAATATAATGAAAGTAATACTTGAAATGTATAACGGTAAGTTATTGCTAGTTAATATATAATATGTAAATAAAATAATTGAAATAATGAAGGTGATAAGTCTTATGGTGCTTATTTTACTTTTTTTTGATTTTAAAATGGAATGTTGATTTGTTAAGTTTTCTTCTATAGAATGGTAATGGTTCATTGTTTTTTTATAAAAAAATATTTATAAATACAAAAATAGGTAAAATGATTAAGACCTTTACTATAGAGCGGTTTATAAAAAAGGGGCAAAGTTGTAATTTAGTTGTTTGATTTCCATTATGACTCTTATTTTTGATAGGTATGTACAGTTTATAGTTCTTTTTAGTTAAAAATTTTACGGATATTTTATATTAAAAATTATTTTCTAAATTCACCAGGAGTACAATCGAAATATCGTTTAAAAGCATGGACAAAATGTTGGGAATAATTGTACCCTACTATAGTTGCTATTTCTGAGATGGTAATATCAGTAGAAATCAAAAGCTCTTTGGCTTTATTCATTCTCAAATCTAATAAAAATCCAAAAATAGTCTGACCAAATATTTCCTTAAAGCCTGTTTTTAACTTGGTTTGGTTTATTCCAGCAGATAAAGCCAGATTGGGAATAGTTAAATGATTAAAGTCTTTACTGATCATTTCTTTTACATAGTGAATGGCTTCAACATCATTTTTTTGAAGTTTTGGATTTCTGTTGTATTTGTTTTTTTTACTAAAGCAACTTATTTGAGTCAATAATAATTCTGATGCTTTAGATTCTAGATATACTCGTTTTAACTTACCAGTATAATTATCTTTTCGTTGATGCATTTCTTTAATTATTTTCCACATAAGAGGATCTTTAGTTAAAGAAGTAAATAATTCTTTTCCATTTAGCACTTCATCGGTTATATGATCTTCACAATAATTGGCAGTGTAAAATTCAGGACTGAAAGAAATTTCAAAAAATTCACCTATCCCATTATCTACATCCATATGAAATAAATATTCATTTTTTTCTTCCTTAAATAACATAGATTCTCCTCTATTGATATTAAGTGCATTTTTAGATTCGCTTATACAGGATCCTTGAAGGCAGAAATGTGCAACTATCGTTTCTTTTTCAGGAGTTACGGAATAGCTTTTAACTCCTTTGGATTTATATTGTCCCCATTTTAAGTGAATTCCTTCTAGAAAAATATTATTCAACGTGATATCAAATCCATTATTATCAGATAGATTATCCTTTCTTTCAAAAATTCCTGAATGTTTGAAATTGTCCTTAATATAATAGTTCTTGGCATCCATCGTCATCTTATATTCCATAATACTTCTTATTGCGTTATTAATTCATCCATTCTCGTATAGTTTCCAACTATTATAGTATTCATCTTTGCACAAAGATAGATAGTAATTTATAATTATTATAAATAAAAATAACAGTAATGTATAATATTAAATTATTGGTGCCTTCAATTTTCTTGATTTCAATATCAAGTTTAAAAGCACAAAATACACACCTAAAAGTGAAAATAGATACATTATCAAAGGAACAAGTATTAGAAGAAGTTATTATCAATAGCCTTAAAAATAAGTATAAAATAGATAAGCCTTCTTCTTCATTGCGTCTTGAAGGTAATTTATTGGAAATTCCACAGAATATTCAGGTTCTTGACAGTCAGCTAATAGCAGATCAGCAGATTTATTCTATGTCTGATGGGATAGCCAAGAATGTAAGTGGTGCTGCTAGAATTGAAGAATGGGGAGATATGTACACTTATATTACAATGAGAGGAACAAGAGCTGCTTCTTTTAGAAATGGTATGAATACAGCATTTACGTATGGTATTTTGTCAGAGGATATGAGTTTTGTAGATCGTATAGAATTTGTAAAAGGTCCAGCAGGATTTATGATGTCAAATGGAGAACCTAGTGGAATATATAATGTTGTAACCAAAAGACCTACAGGTCAAAACAAAGGAAATTTCGCCTTTGGACTAGGAAGCTATGGTTTGTATAGATCATCACTGGATTTGGATGGAGTTTTAAATAAGAATCATTCACTTCAATATAGATTGAATATTTCTGCACAGAGTAATAATTCCTTTCGGGAATACGAATCAACACGTAGAATCAATATTGCTCCGGTATTACAATATCGAATCGATAATAAGAGTATTTTAACATTGGAGTATATCTTACAACACGCTAAATTACCAGACTTGGGAGTTGGTTATTTATTTTCAAAAACAGGATATGGAACGATAGATCGTAAGAAAACTTTAGCTGATCCAGGTATAGAACCTACTGTCGTGAATGACCAAAATATAACAGTAAATCTGGAACATTTATTTAATGAAAATTGGAAGCTAACAGCACAACTTTCCTATTTTGACTATAATCAGAAAGGGTCTTTTATTTGGATAAAAAATATTGATAATATCGGAAACATTCAGAGGATACATTATATATGGGATGCAAAAAATGAAATGACATTTGGACAAGCATTCGTTAACGGTAAATTCAGAACAGGTAAATTAAAACATACTTTACTTGTAGGAGTTGATGTTAGCAATAAGAGCTATATAGCAGATTTTAGTCAAAGTAATTTGTTGGACAGTATCGGGACTTTTAATATTAATCGTGATTATTATCAGAAACCTTATTATGGTATAGGAAAATTTGATAGAACGGTTCCTTTAAAAGAACGTGTAGGTAATGGATTTCTACTAGAATCACGCATTACAAGTATTTATTTGCAAGATGAATTAACTTTTTTCAGAGATAGGTTGCATCTTACTTTGGCAAGCCGTTATACTTATCTGAAGGACAATAATCATGGATTGGTATATGAAAATAAACGGTTAATACCAAGGGTTGGTCTAAGCTATTCACTGAATAAATATACAAATGTGTACGCTTTGTATGATCAAAATTTCGTACCACAAACTGGAAAACTGCGTAGTGGTGGACAAATTAAGCCAATGACAGGTAATAATTTGGAAATTGGACTTAAAAAAGATTGGTTGAAAGGCAAATGGAATACTACACTATCATTGTATAGGATTATGAAAAATAATCAGGTATCTAAGGATCCTGATAATGTCAGTGGAGAAAATTATGTTCTTCAATTTGGAGAAACTAAAACACAGGGGATTGAGTTTGATATTAAGGGTGAAATTTTTCAAGGGATGAATCTTATGGCTAATTATGCTTTCACTGAATCTATAATTACTAAATCAACTAATAAATATGAAAAAGGAATGTTGGTACCTGGATATGCCAAACACAATATTAATACTTGGCTGAATTATAAAATCCAAGAAGGTGAATTTAAGAATTTAGCTATTTCTACAGGAATTAGTTATATGCTCGATAGAGCAACTTGGTGGAATGGAAATTATGAGGGAGAAAGTTTGCCCAATTATTTTCGGTTAGATGGTGCTTTATCATGGAGTTCTGAAAAATTCAGTATCCATTTGAATATTTATAATATTTTAGACAAATACCTTTATAACGGAGCCTATCATTCCAGTGGTTGGTATTATTGGCGTCCAGAGGCACCTCGAAACTTTAGATTAAATATTACTTATAATTTTTGATTTTATGAAAAATAATATACAAAAAAGAATTGTTTTGGTTATTCTTTTAATGGCCGCAATATTATCACCACTTGATTTTTATATCATTAATCTCGCATTGATACCTATTCAAAAAGGATTGAACACTTCCTCCGGACAATTACAGATGATTGTGTCTTTTTATACCTTTGCATATGCGGTTTTCCAAATTACAGCAGGGAGATTAGGTGATTTGGTAGGTCGAAAAAAAATTTTTCTTATCGGATTGATGGGTTTTATTTTGTCTTCAGCAATATGTGGTTGTGCTGGTAGTCCAAATGTGATTATTATAGGTAGAATACTACAAGGGATATCAGGTGCTGTAATGGCACCTCAGATTCTTGCTATTATTCATATTACATTTAGTGAAAAAGAAAAAACAATAGTAATGGCTCTTTATAGCTTTACATTTGGTATGGCAGCAGTATTGGGACAATATATTGGTGGAATACTGATGTCATATAATATATTTGGTCTTGGCTGGCGGGTTATATTTCTAATGAATATTCCTATAGGGCTTATAGCTTGGATAGGATCAATATATCTTTTACCTAAGATGAATAAGACCTCTGGTGAATATATTGATATTTTAGGGATGATTCTGCTCTCTCTATCTTTGGGATTCATAATTTATCCTTTAACCCTGATCTCTGAAAAAGGGTTTAATGTTTTTACAGGATTAATGTTGGTAAGCAGTGCGATTTTAATGTTTTTTTTTATAGTCTACGAAAAAAAGATTATGCATAAAGGAAAAATTCCATTAGTTGATATGAATTTATTTAAGTACAAAAACCTGACACTGGGTAGTATCATAGCATTCCTTTTTTATACTAGTGGTATATTTTATTTGGCATTAAGTATTTATCTTCAATCAGGGCAAGGATGGGATGCTTTGAAAGCTGGTAGTATTATCATACCCTTTGGAATAGCTTTTTTGATTTCTTCTCTGCTTTCACCCATACTTGCAAAACAGATAGGAGGTTATGTTCTTAATGTTGGGATTTTTTTTAAAGCTTTAGGTTTCGGATGTATTATCTATAGTATTTCACTTTCTGATCCAACATCGTATCTATTTATAATAGGTCTTATACTCGCTGGAGCAGGGATGGGGCTTATTTTGTCTTCACTTGTGCGTATTTCTTTGAAAGGAATTCCTTTTGAATATAGTGGACTTGCATCAGGAATTGTTAATTCTTCATTACAGATAGGTTCTGCTATTGGAGTTGCAGTTATTGGAAGTGTCTTTTTCTCATTATGCAAAAGCAGTAATCATACCTATGCTTTTCAAATATCTCTGATGATTGTTATCGCCATGCTTATCATTGCATTTTTTATAGCTATACCTCTTGTAAAACAAAATAAAAAAATATAATATAGTACTTCTTATTCTGGTTTTTATTTTTAGTTGCTGTTTGACTCCTCAAAAACAAAAACATGATCAGGATTTTAATAGAATAGTAGTATTGGGGCAGGCACCGTTGGATATATTATTAAAATTGGGATATAGAGATAAAATTGTAGGCATAGGATACCTTGATCAGCCTGAAGTTTTAAAAGATTTTTCTGATTTACCTATAATGTCAATAGGATGGCCTGATAAAGAAAGTATTCTTTTACTTAAACCTGATTTGATTTTTGGTCTTGAATCTTCATTTCGATCTAATAAAATAGGTGATGTTCATTTTTGGGAAGATAGAGGTGTACATACATGTTTGATAGATAATTACAAGATTGATAAAAATCTTGAAAACTTGAGAGCTGATCTAGAAAAAACTGGTAATTTATTTAGAATTGAATCAAAGATAAAACCCCTGATTCAGAAAAGTAGGGATATAAGTCGAAAATATGCTCAAATAAAAAAAGGTACTTCGAAACGTGTCTTGCACTTGTCATACACAGGTACAGCTAATAAATACTATTACTATCCACCAACAATGTGCTTGATAGATGAAATTATCACAGACTGTGGTGGAGAGTATATCAATTTGGGACCAAATTATTTTATACTCCCTTTAGAAACTATTATCCAAGCAGATCCTGACAAGATTATTATTACTTGGTTTAGAAAACAGGAAAAGATTGATATCACCAAAAAACTTTATAGTGATCCCTTTCTAAAACATCTAAAGGCTATAAAAAATAAACAGATCATTGAAGTTGATTATACCCAAGCGATTAGAGGTACTTATGATATGGAGCCTCTTTATTTTTCAATCTCAAATTTTCTCAAGCTATGATTCAGAAACGTAGAGGTATAATCCTCTTTTTAATTATAATTCTTTTTTTATCTTTTTTATTTACTTTAAAACTTGGACAGATTCCAATTTCTTACGTAGACATATGGACAGCTTTAACAAAGTCGAATCAGAACGAATTGTTAAATGATATTATTCTCAATCTTCGCCTTCCTCGGATAGTATTTGCTATTTTGGTTGGAGCAGGACTTTCGTTGTGCGGATATGTTATGCAGTCAACAATTCAGAATCCACTTGCGGATCCTTATATCTTGGGGATTTCATCAGGAGCTTCCTTAGGTGCAGCAGTAGCGATTTCAATTCGTTTTTCTTTAAAAGGTATTATAATAAATGAAATATGGATTTCTATTTTTGCCTTTATAGGAGCTTTATCCGCAATGTTATTGGTAAATCTAATTTCAAATTTTAGGAATAAATCTACCATAATACGGTTGATCCTATCTGGCGTTATTATCAATTCATTCTGCATTGCTGTTACCAACCTTTTGATCTACTTTACAAAGGACTTGGAAGGAGCTAGGGATATTACATTTTGGACAATGGGAAGCTTGTCTGACGTTCATTGGATTCAGGTGTTTGTATTAGCCTTTATTCTCATTTTTGTCGTATTATACTTTATAACACAATCCCGTTCTCTCAACTTAATAAGCTTGGGAGATGAACCGGCTGCAACACTAGGAATAGATGTACAGAAAAAACGTAAATTATATCTTCTCATTATTACTTTTCTTACGGGAGTTATTGTTTATCAATGTGGTATCATAGGTTTTGTTGGACTTGTCGTTCCTCATTCAGTACGTTTTATTTGTCGCACGTCAAATAGTAGTATTCTTCCAATTTTATTACTGGGGGGTAGTATCTTCATGTTGCTGGTAGATACATTCTCGCGAAGTATTATTCCTAATCAAGAGATTCCTATCGGTATTATTACTTCATTAATAGGTGCTCCGATTTTTTTATTAATATTTATCCAAAGGAAATAAACGTCATGATTGAAGTCAAAAAATTAACAGTAAAATTAAATAATAAATATATTCTTAAAGATATTTCATTTAAGATTTTGCCAGGGCAATTTGTTGCAGTAATCGGTGCTAATGGGAGTGGAAAATCCACTTTGCTCAAAAGTATTTATAAAATTATAAAACCATCTTCAGGAGATATATTCATCAACAAAAAAAATATTCACCAAATCTCTTTTGCAGAATTAGCCAAAGAAATTGCAGTAGTAGGTCAATTTAACTATACAGAACTTGACTATTCGGTGTTAGAATTTGTGATCATGGGACGTTACCCACATAAAACAAATTACGAAAGAATGAACAAGAGTGATTATGATATTGTTTATCAAGTACTCGATTTTATGGATATGAGGGGCTATGTAACACGAAAGATTTCAAGTTTATCAGGAGGCGAAAAGCAAAGAATGGTTATTGCGAGAGCTTTGGTGCAGCAACCGAAATGTTTGATTCTTGATGAACCTACTAATCATCTTGACATTAAATATCAGCTTCAGTTGCTGAACAAATTAAAAGATCTCCCCATTACGGTTGTTATGAGTATCCATGATATAGGGTTTGCTTATAATTTTTTTGAACATATTATAGCATTGAATAACGGAGAATTAATAAAAAGTGGGCTACCAAATGAGGTAATAACAAAACCAATTATAAACGAAATGTTTGATATTAATATAAAATTATTACAGCGTCAAAATGAAGATGTAGTATGTATATATTATGAGGAAGTTTCTTTATGATAATAAATAATCTTTTCATTATAAATATTTTATTATTTAAAAGAGTTAAAAGAATAAATTTTTAAGAAAGGTGAAATACTTTTCAAATTATTTTCATTGATAAGATTTTGGTCAGTATATAGAGAAAATAATTTATATTTATTCGTTTCAATTATTTTCAAATTGTATTTTTATTGTTTTATAAAAAGTAAAAAATTATGTCAAAAATAATTCCAACCCAAGAATGGTTAAATTTGTACGAATCTAAACAAGATATTTTATCTTCTGTAAGTGACTTTAATGAATATTTTTCTTTGAAAGAAATGTTTGATAAACCTTTGCATAAAATAGAAATAGGAGAGTTACCTTTTCCAACAGGAGAATTATTAGTGAGAGATCCATTGGTTTATTTACAAAAAAATGAAACACCATATCTAGAATCTATTCCAAATGGGAATCATCCATTAACATTATTAGTAGTAGAACTTGAAGAAGATTATTTTAGATATGTAGCTACAAGGTTGAAAACTAAAGATACAAAAGCAATAAAACATAAAGAAGCATTATTAGGGAATGAAGATTTAGTTAACTTTAAAGAAGGAGAGTATTTTGGATTTAATGTAGATGCAGGTTTAGCAACAATAGTAGATGTTTCAACGAAAGATGCTTATTGTAATTTTGTTGAAAATTGGATAGTAAAAAATCCTGAATCAAATATTTATGATAATTATTTCGCTGATCAATTTAAACAAAATGCAATTGATAATCCAAAATATCAAAGAGAAACAGGGGATTGGATTAATTTTAAAATTCCTAATACAGAATTATATGTACCAATGATTCAAACTGGTTTTGGTGATGGAGTATATCCTGTATATTTTGGTTTTGACGAAAATAATGAGATTTGTGAAGTTGTGACGCAATTTATAGATTTAGAATTAACTTTTGATGACGAAGAAGATGAATAGGGTATTTTTTCTGATAAATTTGTGTTTTTTGATTTAAAATAGATTATTATTCAAAAAAATATTTATACTTTAGAAAAAAATTAATTAAATATGAAGTTTGATGCGATTGATAGACAATTGTTAATGTATTTACAAGAAAATAGTAAGATAACATATAAGGAATTATCAGATAAACTAAGTTTATCATCTACTGCAATTCACGAAAGGATAAAAAAATTAGAGAAATCTGGAATTATTTCAAAATATGTTGCGCTAGTTAATAGAAGAATTATCAATAAAGATCTTTTGGTTTTTAGTCACATAAAACTACAACAACACTCTACAGAGAATATACAATTTTTTGAAAAAGAAATTCAGAATTTAAAAGAAGTTCAATCTTGTTTTCATGTTAGTGGTGATTATGATTATATCGTAAAAATGGCTTTCGAAAGCATGGATGAATACAGGGATTTTATGATTAATAAATTAACTAAAATTAATGTTATTGGTAATTCGCATAGTATTTTCGTAATTGGAGATGTAAAGGACGATACAGCTTATCAATTAATTTAAAAACAATAAAAAAGTGAAAAATATTCTAAACTATATTTTTCACTTTTTTATTTAGGGCAATCAATTCGTGTCGCGCTATACACTGTGTCTTTTACAAAAAAAAGAGTTTTAGTAAAAGGATGTCGTTACTATCGCTATTGCATTAATAATTTAATTATTAAAGTCTATTTTCAAAGATAGATAATTCATCATTTAGAAATCTATATTTCTCGGTTCTAGTTCCTTTTAATTTAGGAGCAGGAATTCCTTCATTCCAAATCGTATCCGAACTTAAAACACGTGCTTCATCCCATAAATTAAGGTTTATAAAATGCTTAATTGTATCAGATCCTCCTTCTATAATCAGTGATTGAATATTTAATTCATATAGATGTTTAAGAATAGCAGGAATAATTTCTTGAGAAAAATCTAATTGGATAAATTTTAAATTTTCTTCGTCAGAATTTTCAATAGAATTAAAGATAATTGTAGGTTGATTTCTATCAAAAACATGAAAATTTCTAGGAATAGCAAGGTTTTTATCAATTACAATTCGTAAAGGATTATTTCCATCCCACAATCTAGAATTTAGTTGAGGATTATCAATCAAAGCAGTATTTTTACCTACAAGAATTGATTGTTCTTCAGTTCTCCATTTATGTACTAATTGTTTACTATAATTGTTTGTAATCCATTTTTGTATATCATCTCTACCAATATAACCATCTTCAGTTTGTGCCCATTTTAAAATGATGTAAGGACGTTTTTTTTCATGAAATGTAATAAATCTTCTATTAAGTTTTAAGCATTCATTTTCTAAAACACCCAATGTTACGTCAACACCATTTTTTAATAAACGTAAATAACCTTCGCCATTTACTTTAGCAAAAGGATCTAAGGTTCCGATTACAACTTTTGGAATTTCTTTTTCTATAATTAAATTGGCACAAGGTGGAGTTTTTCCGAAGTGAGAACAAGGCTCTAAAGTAACATAAATAGTACTTTCTTTTAATAATTCTTTATTTTTAACGGAATTTATTGCATTTACTTCTGCATGTGGACCTCCATATACTGAAGTAAAACCTTCTCCTATAATTTTATTATTATGTACAATTATAGAACCAACAAACGGATTAGGATACGTAGTTCCTAATCCGTTTGTTGCTATTTGTATACAACGAGACATAAACATCTCATCTATAGTTTGTTGTTTCATGCTAAGAATTAATCATTAAGATCAACATTAAATAAAGCTTTAAGTTTTATTTCAGCTTCAGTTAATTTTTTGCGTTTTTCATCAATTTGTTTGTAAACGTCTTTTAGTAAAGGACTATTTTTATCGGCATTTGAAAAGAAATGAACATTGTTATCTAATTGATTGATTTCTTTTTCTAAATCGTCAATAACTTTTCGAGTCTTTTTAATTTCCTCATCTAATAAGTTTCCTCCGTTTCCTTGAGATTTTACTTTGTTTACAAATGCTTGAACTTCGTAATCATTCAATTCTGATTTAGATAGGTTTAAGTTGCTTAAAAAAGAATTGTATATTGTATTGAATTCTTGGCTAATATCTGATTTATCTGCTGGAACTTTTCCTATTCCATTCCATTGATTCTTGTAATCTTGTAATTCTTTTAATGCAATTTCTTTATCGTCAGAAATAGTTATTTTTTTGAATTCACTAATAAAATATACTTTTTTAGCATAATTATTTTCTAATTCTTCATTGTCTTGTTCGTGACGTTTTTTGTAACGGTCGAAAAATTTATTACAAGTTTCTTTAAATTCCTTCCAAATTTTATCAGAATTTTTTCTAGGTACATGACCGATGTGTTTCCAATCATTCTGAATTTTTTTAATAACAGAAACAGAATGATTCCAATCAGTACTTTCAGCATGTTCTTTAGCTATTTCTAGTAAAGCAAGTTTCTTTTCTAAATTTACTTGTTGTTCAGTTTTTAAATTTTTGTAGAAATCATTTTTAACATGATTAAATGCACGAGTTGCTTCTTTAAAGTCATCCCAAGTTTTTGCATTTTTATCTTTAGAAACTCGACCAAGAGAAATAAAACTCTCACGAAGAGAATTTACTTCAGCAATAGACTTTTGCCAATCGCCATGAGATTTAGAATTAGATTTTGCAGTAATTTCATTTATTCTTGCAATAATTTCTACTTTTCTTTCTAAATTTTCTACTTGTTCTTTTTTTATTCTTTCATTTAACTCACTTTTTCTATCGTGAATTTTATTAGTAAGTTCTTTAAATTGCTGCCAAGTAGGTTCGCGAAGGTCTTCTTGTACAGGAACAGCTTCTTCTTTCCATAAACGATGTAAATATTGTAATTCGTTTAAGGCTTTTTGTACATTCGGTTCATTAATTAACTCTTCTGCACGTTTTATAATAGAATAACGAACTTCTAGATTATGAGCATAATCTAAAGTCTGTAATTCTTTATTCATATCCAGATAAGTATAGAAATTATCTAGATGAAAGAAATAATTTTTAAATATATTTTCGGCATCTTTACTAGGAATTCTTCCTGCATTATGCCATCTAGTTTTTAATTCACGAAATTTTTTGAACATACCAGCACTAGAATCACTTGGTTCTTGATACAATGCTTTTAGTTCATCAATAATTGCTAAACGTTCAGTTAAATTATCACCTTCTTTTTTTTCATTTTGTTTGTGATAAATAGCTAATTGATTTTTGTAATCACTATAGACAGTATTGAATTTCTCACGGTATGAAGTTTCATATCTGAAGTCTAATTCATTTCCACCTTCTTCTAAGAAAGCTTTTTTCTTAATAGCTTCTTCTGTTTCAAGTTTGTTTTTGAAAGCATCTCTTATTTGATTAAAATGTTCGCGAATTTCTTGAACAGGATATTTACTTAAAAGAGTTTTAGCCTCATTAATTAAAACATCAAAACTAAAAGTCTCATAATCTTTTAATGAAATTTGACTTTCTTTTTCATTGCTATTTGTTTCTTCTGTCTTATAAGATTCATTCTCAGAATTGCTTGTAGAGATAGGTTTTGATTGATTTTCTCCATCTGCATTGTGCAGGTTATCCATTTCAGTACTCATAATTAATTATGTTTTGTTTCTCAAATCTAATAAATTTAAAGAACAAAATCAAGAGAATTATTCTACTTTATTCCATATTTCCCAAGCTTTTTCTGCTTGTAGTACTAACATTTCATGTCCATTTTTTATGATGGAACCTTTATTTTGTCCATTTTCTAAGAATTTAGTTAATGGCGGATTATAGATTAAATCATATAATAAATGGTTATTAGTAATTAAATCATAGGGAAGAAGAGGCGCGTTTTCTATATTAGGAAAAGTACCTACGGGTGATGAATTTATAATGATTTGATATTCATTCAATATATTTTCATTGATATCCTGATAAGTAAAATGATTTTCTAAATAATTTCTTGAAACTATTTTATAATCAATATTTAATTGGTTTAATATATAATAAACGGCTTTTGCAGCACCACCATTTCCTAGAACCAATGCTTTTTGATGTTTAGGTGTTAATAATGGTTGTATTGAATGAAGGAATCCATAACAATCTGTATTATAGCCTATTTTTTTTCCATTTTTAATTAATACAGTATTTACAGCGCCTATTTCTTTAGCTTCTGGAGATAATTCATCTAAATATTGTATAATTTCTTGTTTATATGGAATAGTTACATTAAATCCAACTAAACCTTCTTCTTTAAATACATTTTCAACTTCATCTATCGTATTTAAATCAAAAACATTGTAGACAGCGTCTACAATGTTTTCTTTTTTAAATTTATCAGCGAAATAAGATTTTGAAAATGAATAAGAGATATTTCTACCAATTAATCCAAATTGTATCATTCTTGTTTATTTTCTTTGTTAAATTGACCTTTAATGATTCTTATAATTAATGGCATATTAGCTAATATAATAATACCAAAAATAAATTTTTCTAAATTATGTTTTACAATATCAAATTGTCCTAGTGTATATCCAAGTAAAGAGATTACACCAACCCATAATACAGCACCAATAAAACTATATGTAATAAAAGTTTTATAATTGACATGAGTTACACCACAAATAAAAGGAATTATTGTGCGGACAACTGGCATAAAACGAGCAATAATAATTGCTTTTTTACCATTTTCATTAAAGAAAAAGGTTGCTTTTTCTATATGTTTCTTTTTAAGAAAAAATGAATCTTTTCTACCAAGAACCCAACCTCCAAATTTTCGACCAATATAATAGTTTAAATTATCTCCAAGAATTGCAGCTAACATAAGAAAAGGAATGATATATTCTATATGCAAATGACTTTGACTTTCGTTAGCAGCAATCATTCCTACAGAGAATATTAAAGCATCTCCAGGTAAAAATGGCATAATGAAAGACATAACAATAAGTCCAGTTTCAGCAAAAATAATTAAGAATAATACGACATATATCCAATAACCGTAGTTATTAATAATGTCCATTAAAACTTTATCTGGACGCTGTACAAAATTGGTGATAAATTCTATTATAGATTGCATTTGGTATTTTTTTAGGCTCTTATTATATCAGCACCAATTGCTCTAAGACGAACATCAATATCTTCGTATCCACGATCAATTTGATCGATATTATCAATCACGGTTTTTCCTTTAGCAGAAAGAGCAGCAATTAATAGAGACATACCAGCACGAATATCAGGAGAAGTTAATTTAGCTCCCTTTAATGGTATTTCTTGGTTAAGACCAATTACTGTAGCTCTATGTGGGTCACATAATATAATTTGGGCTCCCATTTCTATTAATTTATCGACGAAGAATAATCTAGATTCAAACATTTTTTGATGAATTAATACACTTCCTTTTGCTTGTGTAGCAATAACAAGTATAATTGAAAGTAAATCTGGAGTAAATCCAGGCCAAGGCGCATCAGAAATTGTAAGAATAGATCCATCAATAAATCTTTCTATTTGGTAATGTTCTTGAGCAGGGATGTATATATCATCATTTACTTTTTCTAATTTAACACCAAGTTTTCTAAAAACATCTGGAATAACACCAAGATTTTCCCAAGATACGTTTTTGATTGTTAATTCAGATTTTGTCATAACTGCTAAACCAATCCAAGAACCAATTTCTATCATATCAGGTAAACAAGTATGTTCTGTTCCTCCTAAAGACTCTACACCTTCAATAGTTAAAAGGTTAGATGATATTCCAGAAATTTTAGCTCCCATACGATTCAACATTTTACATAATTGTTGTATATAAGGTTCACAAGCAGCATTGTAAATAGTTGTGGTTCCTTTTGCTAGAACAGCAGCCATTATAATATTTGCTGTACCTGTAACAGAAGCTTCCTCTAATAACATAAAAGAACCTTGTAGACCATTTTCATCTACTTCAACACCATAAAAATCCTCATCAGGATTAAATCTATATTTAGCTCCTAAAGCAAAAAATCCTTCAAAATGAGTATCTAATCTTCTACGTCCAATTTTATCTCCACCAGGTTTTGGCATGTATGCTTCACCAAAACGAGCTAATAAAGGTCCCATTAGCATGATAGAACCACGTAATGCAGCACCATCTCTACGAAATTGATCACTTTTTAAATAATCTAATCTTAATTCATCAGATTGGAAAGTATAATCACCTTTTCCATTTTTTTGTGTTTTAACCCCAAGATCACCCAAAATTTCAATCAAACGATTAACATCTTGTATATCTGGTATATTTTTTACACGGACTTGTTCATTTGTTAATAAAACAGCACATAAAATTTGTAAAACTTCATTTTTTGCACCTTGTGGAGTTATTTCACCTTTTAAAGGTTTACCTCCTGTAATTTGAAATGTAGCCATTTTTTTGCTTAATATATAGTTTTTTTACCCTTTATTATTTCGAACGTTCTGGTTACGATTATTTTGGTGATTATTATTTCTATTATTAGAGTTTTGATTATTTCTATTATTGTTCTGGTGATTATTATTTCTATTATTAGAGTTTTGATTATTTCTATTGTTGTTCTGATAGTTTCTGTTTGTTTGATAGTTGTTATTACTATTCATTTTTTCAGGAGAAACTAATTGATCTTCAACTTTTCTTAAATCAATTTTACCATCAGATAAATCATATAGATGATCAAATATAACATAATCGTCAACTGTATCTTTATTCCAAAGCAAGTAACATTTTTTCATATGGTTAGCTATGGCAAAATATAAACCTTCTCTTTTTTCTCCTTCTTCCCAAGTAACAGCAACATCAATCATTTTACGTATATTATTTCCATAATATCTGTATTTATAGATACTCTGAGGATAGTCTACTTTATTTGGTTTACTGTTTACAGTATCTTTTTTAGTAGGAATAGGATAAGGAGATTTAACATCCAAATCAAATTCTGCCATAATAAAAAGTTGATCCCAAAGTTTATGTTGAAAATCTGGTACATCGCGTAAATGAGGATTTAATTCTCCCATTACTTCAATAATAATTTCCGCGAATCCGTTACGTTCTTTTTCGTCTGTGATTGTTTTACAATAATCTACCATTTCTTGAATATGACGTCCATATTCTGGAATAATTAGTTGTGAACGAAGTGTATTATATTCCATTATAAGTTTATACTATGTATGTTGCAAATTTATGAATTTATATTCTAATTATTAGGTGTTATATAAGGTTTAGACTAATAATTTTTCATTTAATTAATCACCAATAATAACGCCAGAAATATTCCAATAACTAAAACTGTTCCCTTCTGGTTTTCCCTGTGGAATTTTGACTTGAATTGTATGCTTACCAGCTTTTAAATTACCTAAATCTATATAATATGGATTTGTAATGGTTCCTGGACACCAATTTGATCGGCTATAATCTGAAGAAGACAAACCATTGTCAAAATTACCCGAGGCAGGATTGTATGTCCTATAAGATGCACAATCTTGTCGCCAAGGAATGATATTAAAAACCTTTTGGTTGTCAACAAATATAGTATTTTCTTTTGGAACAAACTCATCTCCATTTTCCCAACCTCCATGTCCAGTTGTTATAAAACGAAGTTTAGCATTGTTATAATCCTCATTTAAAGTAAACTCAACTTGTAAACCATTATTATCTGAAAAAAGTGTTGAATATTCTTGCCCTGACATTTCCATTACATTTACTGTATTAAATATTGGAAATGTTTTTTGTATTGGCAGCGTAATCTTTGATGGAGGATGAATTGTTAAATTAGATGAAATAATATGTCCTCCTCCATCATAATTACCAATGAAATAGCCTATATAAACTTCTTGATTAGATAACAATGTTTGAAATTCAGAGATTTCTTGGCGATAATCAACTTCATTCTGCCAATTTATATTTTTAATAGGAATGTGATTAAATTTATTTATTCCAAAAGGAGTAAAAAATCTCATCAATTCAATATTAGAACTATAATTTTCTGTTGAAAAATATCCTTGATATTTTTTACCATCACCATTTGTATAAATAGGTAATTTGTTTATACCTTTTTTTAACGCATCTAAAAAATTAATTGAATTATTAGTAGGGATTAAGAAGATAGAACCTGTTCTGTCATAAGCATCTCCGTTAGATTTTTCTTTGACATCTATAAAAAGCTGACTTCCTTCTTTTATAATTGGTAATTTAATTTTTCTAACTACAACTGTACCGTTAGAAAATCTTAAAATAGAATCATTTGATTCAATTTCTGAACTGAAATTAATTTGTTGATTAATTAATAAGGGAATTTCTACGAATTTATTTTTCCAAATTATATCTTTATATGTTAATAAATCTACAGCTTCTTGATTAATTTCTTTTTTTATATATAGACTAGGTTCAATATTTTTTAAATTTTCAATTTTTGAAGCTTTTATAGTAAAATTATTATTTCTAGTCATTTCTAATACTAAACCTAGATTTATTCCTAATGGAGTAGGAGCTGCATTAATTCCAATATTATTTACGAACCAAATATCAATTTTATTAGAATTAATAGTAGTAGTAGCTTTTTGACAGCGTAATCCTAAAATTCTTTTTGTTTCTTTTGTTATTTTAAAAATGGGTTTATTAATTATTAATGAATCATTACTAGTTATAGAATGAATAGAATCAAATTGAGTAATATAAGTTAATATAGTTGGATTTTTTTTGTTGAAATATGAAATTTCATTTGGAAAAGATTTTTTTTGACTAAAATTATTTTCTGTTCCTATAATTGTTTCATTTATATTAGAAGCAACTTTTATTTTATTTTTTTCTTCAACTTTTTTTTCATTTGAATATTTTTCATAACTAATTAAGTAAGTGTCTTGAGCATGAATATGAATTACTAAAATCCAAAAAGTGAAAAATAATGATTTGATTTTCATTTTGTTTTATAGAGATTGTATAAGTATTTTGTATTAGACTAAAGTACGCTATTTAGGATATTATTCAAAATATTATTTTTAACTAGTTATAGTTTTTTAAATAATAGAATAGTAATTCAAAATAGAGGTATTAATTTTGTAGTAATAACCATAAAAAATAAAAAATATTATGATAGAGTCTTTTTTCTTTGATTTTGATGGAACGTTACAAGGGTTTGAAAACCATGAACTTTCTGAGTCTACAATTGAAGCACTTCATAAATTAAAACAGAATAATAAGAAAATATATATAGCTACAGGACGTAATTTATCAGATATGCCAGAAAGTATATTTGAAATTGGTTTCAATGGATATATTAATAATAATGGCGGAATGTGTTCTGATGCTAATAGAAATACATTTTTTACTGAATATATTCATTCAGATGATATAAAAGCTTTGCTTGAATATGATAAAAAAAATCCTGTTGCATTTTCTTATATGACAACAAAAAATCCATTTAGTATAAACCGAGTAAATGAAAATATTGAAAAATCTTTTAATCATTTTGGATTAAAGGTTCCAGAAGTTATAAATCCAAGAGATCTACCGAATGATAATATTATACAAATGAACCTTTTTGTAAATGAAGAGGAAGAAAGATTTTTATTAGAGAATGTTCTAAAAAATAGTGTAGGAACAAGGTGGATAGAATATTTTGCAGACATTAATCCTAAAGACGTAAATAAGATGGAAGGTATAAAAAGAATTGCCAAACGTGATAATTTAGATCTTAGTAAAACAATGTCTTTTGGAGATGGAGGTAATGATATAAAAATGTTAGAAGGTTGTAAAATTGGAGTTGCAATGGGAAATGCAAATAAAAATGTAAAAGAAATAGCAGATCACATAACAAGTTCTGTTGATGAACATGGTGTTTGGAATGCATTAAAGCATTATGATTTTATTTAAATTTATTTCTTTATAATACAAAAAGACTTGCCTAAGAAGCAAGTCTTTTTTGTATTATAAAACTTTACGTCTTTTATCCCAAGACTTCATCCAATTTAAATAATCATCTTTATAATGGTTGTTATTTAATTTTTCGATAATAGTTTTTTGCTTTTCTTTATTTAAATCTTCATCAATGACAGAGAAATTAAGAAAAATTTCTTTTCCCGTTTCTCTTTTAAAGAATTCATCATTTTTTAATTCTTCTAAGACTTCAATACATTTTTCATTTATTTGCTGTTGAAAATTGTAAAACCAATCTTCGTCATCATCATGTGTTTCAACTATTAATTTACAATTATCATTAATTGCGTTAAATAATTCTTCTGCACCTTTATATTCATATTTCCATTCAGAAGGTTCGTATTTATAATAGTAAAAGTCATCATCATCAGATACTTCTTTAAAATATTCTAAAGAATTTGATGAAGGATGTATAGAAATTTTAGAGTCATTGTTACATAATGCGAAGGAATAAATTTCCTCATTTGGGTTTTGATTATAGATTTCTAAAAATGCTTGTTTGGTAGATAGAGTTAATTGTTTTTTGAACTCATTAAAATCCATTCATTAATAATTTTAATTGATAAAATAATTCTAAATTAATTTTTCAGAAAAGTAAAAAAAATTCTACAAATAATAAAATAATGTTAATTTATTTTTTTTGTAACTTTTAACTACAACCTACGTCTTATAGGTGATTACAATAATTAACTAATACTATGAATAAGTTTTTTTTTAATATACTGTTTTGTTTATCAGCTACATTTGGTTATTCACAAGATGAGTATAGAGTTAAAATAAAAAATGAAGATAAATTTCCTATATCATATGTTGATATTATTATTATAAAAGATAATAAAGTGTTAAAAGAACTATCAACGGATGAAAAAGGAGAATTTTTAGTTGTTTTAGAGAAAGGAAATTATATTATAAAGATAGAAGAAGCAGGAATTTTACTTAATTCTCAGTCAATATACTTCGAAAATGATAAAGAAATTAATTTATTAGTTACTTCACAAAATGAAAATATTTCCCTTGGAGAAACTGTTATCACTAGTCAGAAAAAGTTAGTTGAAAAAAAAGTTGATAGAATAATTTTTAATGCAGATATGGCTGAAGGAGCTAGAGGAGGAGATGCATTAGGTTTATTGAAACTAGCTCCAAGAGTAAAAGTTGAAAATGATGTAATTTCAATTATAGGAAAAAGTAATTTACTTGTCATGGTAAATGATCGTTTATTACAAATAACAGGTGATCAGTTAATAAATTATTTAAAATCACTTCGTGCAGATGAAATAGAAAAAGTTGAAGTGATTACAAATCCTCCTGCAAAATATCAAGCTGCTGGAAATAGTGGAATTTTGAATATAGTTCTAAAAAATGGGAAAAATGATTCTTGGAATGGAACTGTTACTTCAACATTTGGTCATTATAATAAACCGAATTTAAGGAATGGAGCAACATTTAATTATAGAAAAGATAAATGGACAATAGTTTCTAATATTTTTCAAGGTTTTGGACAGTACGAATCTATAGGGCAATCTGATATTTTTTTTAAAGAGAAAAATGAATTATGGACAGAAAGAGAGATATATAAAAATAATTTTAAAAATATTGGTGGTAAACTAGGTATAGATTATCAAATTTCTAATAAAATAACCACAGGTTTTAATGTTGATATATACGATGGAAAAGATAATATTGTTGGTAAAACATATACTTATGTAAGAGCGATTGATACAAATGATTTAAAAAATACAATTATTAATGATAGAAAAGGCGGGAATAGTGACATAAAATACAATACCTTGAATTATCATTTTATTTATAAAATGGATTCTATTGGAAAAAAACTTACTGTTGATTTCGATTGGGTAAATTATAACAATAACAAGATTGACATAGCATCAAATAGATTTTATAATAATAAAAATGAAGAGAATAATAATGAATATGTAGGAAATAAAAGTCTTTCAGACCAAAAAGCTAATAATTACAGTGTTAATATAGACATGGAGCACCCAATAGAATCTTGGAAATTAAACTATGGTACTCGATACAGTTTTACAAAAAATAACAGTGATAATCTGTTTTATGATACAACAAGTGGTAATCCAATTTTTGATTTAAATAAGAGTAACAGTTTTTATTATAAAGAAAATATTTTTGCAATTTATACATCTTTAGACAAAGAAATTACTGAAAAATTATCTGCAAAAATAGGGTTGAGGTATGAGAATACAAATGCTAATGGATATTCTCCGCAAGAAGATCAGAAAGATATATATAAATACGAAGGATTTTTTCCTACAGCATATTTACTTTATAAACCTTCAGAAAATCATTCTCTTAGTATAAATTTTGGAAAAAGAATAGATCGTCCATCAATGTCTCAACTAAATCCTTTTCGTACAGTTTATTCACCTTATTCTTTTGCACAAGGAAATCCAAAGTTAAGACCATCATATTCTTATAATTACGAACTAGAATATGGATACAAAGATTTAGCAATTACTACATTATATTATAGGAAATCTAAAAGTGAAGTAACACAGTTGATTATAGTTGATGAAGAAAATACAAGTCAAAACTGGATGCCTTATAATTATGCAAATACAGAAAGTTATGGTTTAAGTGAAAATTTGAATTTTAAACTTTTTAAATGGTGGAAGGTTAACGGTTCTATAGATTTGTTTTATAGAAAAACAAAAGGAATCATTCCTGCATTTAATTATATATTAGATGGTTTCAACGGACAGTTTGGTTTAACAAATAACCTAGAGTTAAATAAATCTAAAACAATATTATTTAATCATACAACAAATTTTACTGCAAGAGGAAATGATGGGCTTGATGATACGCGTTCATTGTGGTATTCGTCTCTTGGTGTAAGAACGTTGTTTCTAAATAAAAAATTACAACTTTCGTTTAATGTAAATAATGTATTTCAAAACAGAGCTTTTCAAAGTGTTACGTACAGTAATAATAATAAAACTGTATACACAGGGCAATCTGTACGTAATTACAGAATTGGATTAACATATAATTTCGGAAAGAAATTTGAAATTGTAGAATCAAAAAGTAGTTCAGAAAAAAATAGATTATAATAAGAGTGAGGTTTAATAGATTAAACCTCATTTCTTTTTTTGGGGCAATCCCTTTGGGTCGCGCTTTCTCGCTCTCAATCTTTTTACTTCGCTAGGACGCTCCGTAAAAAGGATTTCCGCTACAATCGCTATTGCTATTTATTTGTCGATAATCAAACTTGTAGTCCTTAGAAAAAGAACTTGTTTTTCAGAGACCTGATTTAGCCAATGATAACAATCTTGTAAAGTTGTTTTTATTGAGTACTTTGAGATAACAACTCGGGCGATGAGCAACAGTAATGTTACGTTTTAATTCAAAAATAAAAAAACAACTCAAAGAAGAGTTGTTTTCTATTTTTATATTAGTAAATGATTTTTATTCAGATAATTCTAACCAACGAAATTCTTTTTCTTCTAATTCATCTACAATTTTTTGTAATTCATCACCAATTGTAGCAATTTTATCATAAGCCAAATTAGGATCAGATAGTAAATTAGTTAGTTCTTTTTTCTTGGCTTCTAATAAAGGTAAATCTTTATTGATTTGTTCTAATTCACGTTTTTCGTTAAAAGAAAGTTTTTTAGGTTTATTTTCAACTTTATTTTCTTTTACCTCTGTTTTTATTTCCGTCGTAATTTTCTTTTCAACTTTTTTATCTTCTGTTGTAATTTCAGGACGATTTTTGTTTTCGATGTAATATTCTGTGTATGTTCCCATATAACGAGATATTTTACCTTCGCCTTCAAAAATCATTAATTCATCAACAACTTTATCCATGAAGTAACGATCATGAGAAACAACCAAAAGACATCCTTGGTAATCTTCTAGAAAACTTTCTAAAACTGTTAATGTAGGTAAATCTAAATCGTTTGTAGGTTCATCTAAAATTAAAAAGTTAGGATTCTTGAATAGAATAGATAACAATTGTAATCGTTTTTTCTCACCTCCACTTAATCGAGATATAAATGTATGTTGTTGTTCTGGAGAAAATAAAAACATTTCCAAGAATTGTTCAGCTCTCATTTCTTTTCCACTTGCCAATGGAAAATAGTCTGCAATATCCTTCACAAAATCTATTACACGTTCATCTTCTTTGAATGTGATTCCTTCTTGTTTAAAATGCCCAATATTTAATGTTTCTCCTCTTTCTATATTTCCAGCATCAGCATTTTCTATGCCTTCTAGCATTTTTAGAAAAGTAGTTTTACCAACACCATTTTTACCAACTAATCCTATTTTACCACCACGAGCAAAAATATAAGAAAAATCATCAACAATTTTTTTTGTCCCAAAAGCCTTAGAAACATGCTCCATCTCGATAATTTTTTGACCTAATCGAGTCATTACCATTTCTAACTTTACTTTTTGGTCTACAATTCTATGTTTTGCAGCTTTTTCTGTATCGTAAAAGTCATCAATACGCGATTTAGATTTTGTAGTACGAGCCTTTGGCTGTCTTCTCATCCATTCAATTTCTTTTCGGTAAAGATTTTTAGCTTTATCAATTGTTGCGTTTTGGTTTTCTATTCTCGATGCCTTATTTGTAATATATGTTTCATAATTTCCAGAGTGTACATACATGGTTTGATCTTCCATCTCTAGTATTTTAGTACAAATAGCATCTAAGAAATAGCGGTCGTGTGTAACAAGAATTAATGTTTTGTTTTCTTTATTTAAGAAATATTCTAACCACTCTACCATTTCTATATCCAAATGATTGGTAGGCTCATCTAAAATTAGGAGAACATAACCATTCTCGAAACTAAGATCAATTAGAAATTTAGCTAAAGAAATACGTTTTCTTTGACCACCAGATAATTTTCCTATTTTTTGATCAAGAAAATCAATTTTTAATTTAGAAAGGATTTCTTTAATAGTTGGCTCAACTTTCCAAGCATCTAAAAGATCCATTTTACCCATTAAATCTACAAGTTCTGGATTTGTTGGGTCATTTTCTATCAAGTTATCATATTGATGAACAACATCTAAAACTTCATTAGAATGATTAAAGATATATTCTTCTCCTTTTAAATTTTCATCGAAATCATCACTTTGGTCTAGCATTAGAATTTTTACTCCTTTACCAATTCTAGCTTCGCCAGAATCTGGAGTTTCTAATCCTGCTAATATTTTTAATAAAGTAGATTTTCCACTTCCATTTTTAGCAACAAAGGCGATTTGATCGCCTTCGTTTACATGAAAGTTAACATCTTTAAACAATGTTCTTATTCCGTATGATTTTGTAAGATTTTCGACTGTAAGAAAATTCATTTTATATATTTATTTTTAAAATACTAAAAGTGAATTTTTTATACTTCATCCGCTTCAACTTCTTCTCGTAATTCACGTTTAGCTTTATTCACTTTTATCGTTAGAATGATCAAAGATAATACAAAACAAATACTTCCAATCATAATCAAATTATTTAAATGTGGTTGTATGAGTGAAGGATCTCCTTTCTCTATGAATAATATTCTAAAAATTTTAAGGTAATGTGTTAAAGGAATACAATCTGATATTGCTTGTATCCATTTTGGCATTTGACTCAATGGCCATGTAAAACCACTCAAGATAAAGCTAGGAGTAGCAACAACCATTAATACTTCTGTTGCCTTTAATTGGTTTGGTAACAAAATACTTACTAGGAATCCCATAAAACAAACAGCTAGAATGAAAATTAAACCAGAATATATAAATGGCCAAAGTTCCGTTTCTAGTTTCATATCATAAAACATCCCAAATCCATAATATAAAAGATAAATGAATATTGACATAAAAACATAAGGAAACGTTTTTACAAATAGTATTTTGAATGGATTTGATGCTTTAGAAACTAATTCTTTAAAAGTGCCTGTTTCAAATTCTTGAGCAAATGACAATGCTAAGCCTAATAATAAAACTTGTTGAAATACAGTTAATAAAACTCCAGGAAGCATGAAATACAAGTAGTTTCCACTTCGTATATTTTGTCTTATCATTGTTGATTTAAATGGCTCATAATTTTGAGCTGCTGCAAATTCAGGAACGCCTTTTTTCTGTAGTGATTGAATTGTTATACCAGCTTTCATTGTTCCTAATACTGTTGCTACTGCAATAGAAGCGGTATTTGATGTTAATGTATTAGAAGCATTAACAAAATATACAATTTCAGGATTTTTCTGTTGTAGTATGTCTGATTGAAAATTTCTAGGAATAACAAGAACAACATCTGCACCATTTTTTAATGCAATATCTTTGGTATTGAATGTGGAAGGTAATATTTCAGCTACCTTTAATGATTCATTATCATCAATCATTTGTATAACCTTTTGACTAGTTGTTGTATTGTCTTCATCAACAATAACAATTGGTAAATTAGTTACACTCCCTTTTTTATATACATTTCCTATTAATACACCATATAATATTGGCGCTCCAATGAATAGAACAGGGAGAACAGGATTTTTAAAAAAAAGTTTGAATTCTCGAATAATTAAATGAAATATATTTTTCATCTTTTTTCTATTTTGTAGTTAAATCTAACAATACATTAGCTTGAGTAAATAATTGAGCAGCTGCTTTTACATCAGTTGGCACAACTTTAATTTCATATAATGATTGTTGTTGATTAACATCAGGATAAGGTGTATTAATATTTGCATAAGAGCTTAAAGCTTTTATATATACAATTTTTCCTTTTAATTTAAGATTGTTTTTATAAGGAACAGTTATTGTAACTATTTGGTCTTTTTTTACTTTTCCAGCTAAGTTTTCTGGAATAGAAAAACGGAAAAAAGTTGTTTGATCTAATATTCCACTTGCAATTGCATATCCAGCAGATGCCAATTCACCAACTCTTAAGTTAATTGTTTCAATTGTCATATCTTGTTGAGCTTTGACATTTTTTTCATCATCAGCAACACCAACTTCTTTTAATGCTCCTAATGCTCTTTCTTTTTGTCCTAAAGCCATATGCTGTTGTTCTATACGAGCTCCATCTTCAGCTTCAGTTAATTCAGCAACTGCTGCTATATATTGATTTTTAGCTCCTTGATATTTAGTGTAAACTTCATCATAAGTTTGCTGAGGAACTAAACTATCTCTAAGCATATTTTTAAGACGTTTATTAGATTTTTCTGCAAAGTCTAATTGTTCTCTTAAGGCATTAACCTTAGCTCTCAATTGTTTGATTTGATTGTTTGTAGCGCCTTTTTTTGCCATATTATATTGTGCATCTGCAGAGTATACAGCTCCTTCAGCTTGACTTTTTTTAGCATCAACTTCAGGAAGTTCCAGAATAAATAGAGTTTGTCCTTCTTTTACTTGATCACCTTCATGTATTAAAGATTCTTTTATTCTTCCAGGAATTTTAGTGACAACAGAAATTTGATCTCTTTCTACTTTTCCTTGAAAAATAGATTGTTCTGTAGTAGTATCTGAAGATTTACAATTTGATAATAATAAAATTCCAGTAATTGTATATATATAAGGTAAAATAGTTTTCATGTTAGTTTAAAATTTTATTCAATAATTCGCCTGATGTATGTAATATCTCGTATGTTTTTGATCGTTGATCTAAAATTTGTGAGTAATAACCTAAATTAGCTTTGTAATAATCATTCTCAGCAGATAATCTTTCTGTTACATCAATTAATCCTTGTTCAAATCTTTTAGATGCAATATCAAGATTGTTTGTTGCAACAGTATTTTGCTGTTCATTTACTTTAAGTTTTTCATTAGAAGTTTCATAATCAATTTTATTTTTATTTAGAAGAAGGTTTAACTTTTCTTTAGTGTCTTCAAGTTTATTTTCATTGATTTTTATATCAGATTTTACTTGATAAAGTTTATTTTTATGTTGTCCTCCATCAAATATTTCCCATTTTGCTCCAACACCTACAAGAATATTTGGAAAAAAAGTTAATTGATTAACTTTTAAGTTTACATCCTTATTGTTTTCGCCAACGTTTCTTAGATTCATTCTTTGTCCAAAAATAGAGGAGTAATTACTATTTGCAAATGCAAAAACTTGAGGTAGATGAGCTCCTTTTTCCTTTTTGTATAGAAACTCATAAGCTTTTATAGAATGTTCTAGAGCTTTTATTTCTTGTTTATTTTCTAGTGAATATTCATTAGAAAATAAATCAATTGGAGATAAGTTATAATGGATGATTTCTAAATTATCTGTAGGAAGATGAGTTAAAGTAGTTAATTTATCATACAATAATTTTTTTGTTCCGTTTAACTCTATTTGTTTAGTTTCTAATTCTAATAAAGCAAGTTTTATTTTTTCTCTATCATAAGGTATTGCTAATCCATTTTGTATTGCTTTTTGAACTTTTAAATGTTCTTTATTTAACCTTTTAGAAGAACTATTTATTAATTCTTGTATTTTATCTAACAACATGATTTGATCAAAAGTTTGTATAACATCTTTAGCTATACTTTCTTTTTCTGATTCTGCTAAATAATCAAAAGCTACATTTTTTTCTTCAATTGCTTTTATAGCATTTGGTATTTGTAAACCAGAAAATATAACTTGTTTAGCATTTACACCAATAGATCCAATAAACATAGAAGTGTTAAAGTTTTGATTTCCTTCAAAAAGTGTAATTCCTAAGTGATCTAATGATTTTGTAGGTATATCTATTGTTCCATTTGAATAGAAAAAACTTCCAAGTGCTAAGGCAGAGACATCAGGTTTTAATTTTCCTTTTATTTCTTCCATTTGGAATTTATTTTTTTCTATTTCTAAAAACTTATTTTTAATGCCATAATTTGTTTCAATAGCGTTAATAATAGGAGTTCTAAGTTGTTGGTTTATTATATTTTGAGCATAACTAATTTGACTTAAAGTTATACTTGAAAAAAAACTCCAAAATAAATTTTTTAACATATAATTATTTTTTTTAAATCTTTTATAACAAAAACTAGACCAATTAAAAGAAATAAAAAAAAACAAAAAGAAATAAAAAAAATCCTAGTTTTAAAAATAAAGCTAGGACTTCCAAAAAATACCTATAAAAGGTAGCATAGTTCAATATATTTTAATATTTTTTATCAATAAGATTTATTGTTTCATTTAAAGATTCTTTTATCATTTTTTGTAAATAATCAGTTGTAATTTTATTAATATCTTTATCAAAATATTTCGTTCCTCCAGCAGTTTCACTATACTTTAAAGTTTTATTTTTAAGATCTATAATATTGATATATAAATAAGTTTTAGCAACATATTCATTTTTGTTATCTTCATTATAACTAATTACTGGCTTAACGTTTATTAATAATAAATCATTTAAAGAGGTTATGTTTTTTAATTGATTGAAATCAATTTCATTTAAATTATCTTTTGTCACCAAACCGTTTGGTAATATATTTTTATTTAAATTATTTATAATTTCATAATTATAATGATTGTCATTTAATATCTTAACAGAAGTATCATTAATGTCTTTATTTATATTAAAATTTTTATTTATGTCTAGTAATTGATTATTAATCTTTATGTTTGATTCTTTAGATTTATTACCAGAGAAACTTATGGTATCTACATTTATTGAAACAGCTAATTTTTCTACTGGTACATCAAGTGCATTTTCGTATACTATACTATCAGTAATTTTTGTATCAGCTTGTTTTTTATGTTCACAAGATTGAAGAGCAAAAATTAGTGTTGTTATTGTAAGGATTAAATAAAATTTATTTTTCATGTAATAAAGTTTTAATAACTCAAAGTTAATTAATTATAGTTAATAACATATAAATAAAAATTNNAATTTTTATTTATATGTTATTTAATGTTTCGAGAAATTTTTGCATCGCAATTGTTTTGTAAGCTTCTTTTTGATAAATAATACCAGCTTCTCTTATCATTTTATCCCCTTTTATGGGAATACTTTGTAAGTCTTTTTCACTTGAAACAGTTGTTTGCGCAAGAATGGTACTCCAATCTCCAGTTTTTACCATTTCTAATAAAGTAGGAATGTCATTTATTTCAATTGAAAATATAGGTTTTATATTTTCTTTTTTCAATCTTTCAATAATAAAATGTGTAGTACTATATTCATTAGAAGGCATTATAAGACGATAATTAATAATATCTTTTAAATTTATTTCTTTCATTTTTAAAACATTTTGTTTAGAAGTAACAAAAGACATTTTTGATGAGAATAGTTTAATATATGCTAAATTAGGAGTATTTACATCATCTTTAAAACTTAAAATAAAATCTAATTTAGAATCATCTAATAAATGAATTAAATTTTGTGTAGTATTAAAGGATATTTTTATTTTTATTGAAGGAAAATTTTTAGTAAAATCTTTTAATGCTGTAACTAAAGTTAATCGTAAACCGTAAGAGACACCAATTCTTAATTCTCCACTTTTTAGATTTTTCAAATCTTGCATTGCGAGAAAACCTTCATTAGATTTGTCTAAACTTTTTTTTGCATAAATAGAAAAATTTTCACCAGCTTCAGTTAATACAATTCTTTTTCCAATTCGATCAAATAAGGGAATTCCTAATTCAATTTCTAATTGTTTTATTTGCTGAGATAATGTACTTTGACTAATGTGTAGATACTCTGCTGCGGCAGTAAAATTCAATAATTCTTTAGCTTTGAGGAAGTATTTTATTTGTCTTAATTCCATTTTTGTTAATTGGTTTTATCGATTGATTTAATCGAAATAAAGTGTTTTTCAAATTTATATAAAAAAAAGAAATTTGTAGTTCTTAAGTTAATAAAGTTTGTTGTGCTAACTTTTGAGTTAATTTTATAAAATATTTAAAGTAAATAATGAAAGTTTATCCCTTAATAGAAGGTCATTTCTCTGTAGATAAAAATAAAGATTTTTCAATTCTTAATAAAAATAGTAAAGGTCTTAAAATGGCAATACAACCTTTCTTAATTCAAATTAATAATGAAAATATTTTGTTTGATATAGGATTGGGATGGTTAGACAATAATCAACCAAAAATAATTAAAAACCTTAAGAATATTAATCTTCAGCCAAAAGATATTTCGAAAATATTAATTTCTCATTTACACAAGGATCATATCAATGGTTTAGTTAATACAAGTTCTGAGGAGTTAGAATTAATTTTTCCTCAAGCTGAAATATTTATTCAGAAAAGAGAATATGAGTTTGCATTAAGCCAAAATGAAAGTCATTCGTTTGATTTTAAAATTTTAGATTATATTATTAAAAATTCTAATATAAATTGGTTAATAGATGATGAAGGAGAAATTAACAATAAAATTCAATATAAAGTAACTCCTGGACATACGCCATATTTACAATCTTTTTGGATAAATGAGGATAATAAAACAGTATTTTATGGTTCTGATAATTTACCATTAGAAGCATATTTTAAATATCATTTAGCTTATAAAAGTGATTATAATGGAAAAGAAGCAATGGAATATAGGATTGAATGGGAAAAAGAAGCAAAAAATAATAGTTGGGAAATATTATTTTATCATGATCTTAAAAATCCTGTAGTACAATTTTGATAGATTTTTATAATCTCACGTTATGAAAAAAACTATAATTAAATTAAATATAGAAATTAATCTTTTTTAATTTAATTATAGTTTTGTAAAAAGGATTTAAAATAACAAGTGTATTCTTATTTCTTTTTAAAAAATCTTCTAAAACCTTTCTTCTTTTTTTCTTTCCTTTTTCTTGCAAGAAATTCATTTAGGCTTTCATCAATTTCAGTTTCTTCTACATCACCAATTAAATAGCCCCAAGGTTTTAAGTCATCAATATTATCAAAGACAATCTTCATAAGAGCAAGGATAGGAATTGATAAAAACATTCCCATAATTCCCCAAGCCATTTCTCCAATAACTAAACCTATTACAACTACAAGAGAATTTACTTTTACTTTAGAACCTACAATTTGTGGCATAATTATATTTCCATCAATAGCATGTACTACTGCAAAGGCTATTAGTATGAAAAAAACTTTTGCAGAAGACATTGTTGCAAATGTTATAATCGTAGTAATAATCAATGAAATTGTTATCCCAACGTATGGAATAATATTCAGGACACCAGTTAAAAGAGCTAATATAAAAGAGTATTTTAGTCCAAGAATAGTAAACGCTATAAATGCTAATACAGATACAATAATCATTTGTAGAAATAAACCTATTAAGTATTGTTTTACAACTTTTTGTATAGCTGTTATTACATTAAAAACTTGATCATGCTTTGTAGAATCAAATACATAATATAAAAATTTAACTAAATGTCTTCTGTAAATTAATAGAAATACAACATATAAAAATGTAAATACAGTAGTGATTGCTGCTGAACTAACAATAGAAATAACTTTTTCAATTACCACTGTACTTGTTTCAATAGTTGATTTTATATTCTGACTAAGATAATCTAATTGAGTGCGAGAATTAACTCCGAAATTATGATGTATCCATCTTTGTATAGAATTAAAAGCATCTATAATTTGTTTTTGAAACGTAGGCCATTCATTTGCCATTTCAGCTAGTTGTAATACTATTAAATAAATAATTCCTAATATCAATGATGCAAATAATAATGTTGTTATAATACTTGCAATAGCTCTTGGAATAAATAAAAACTTCTCGAAAAAATCACAAAGAGGTGTTAATAGTATGGATATCAAAAAACCTAAAATAAGTGGAACAAGAATTTGTTTACCTATGATTGATATAATAGATAAACAAATAATAATTAGCAATGAGCATGCTAGTTTTAAATAAAAAGGCCATTTATTAATGACTTCCATAGTAAAATTGATTTGTGTTTATAGATAAAATTATTATTACAGTAATTTAATAATAAAATTCGTTAATACAAATATATCAAAAAACCCAACATTTATTTATCAAAAAAATATTGGGTTGATCAAATTTTTTATTTTAGATTTTTTTTTAAAAAACAGCTTCAGCAATTCGTTTTGTATTTGCCGAATTACTCATCGTATAAAAATGTAAACTAGGAATGCCAAAGTCAATTAATTCTTTACATTGATTAATACACCATTCCATTCCAACTTCTTTTATCGCTTCCTTTGTTTTAGCTTTCATTACTTCTGTAGATAAATCTTCAGGTAAATCAAGATAAAAATGTTGAGGTATAGATGTTAATTGATTTAATATTGTTAAAGGCTTTATCCCTGGTATTATAGGAACATTAATATCCATTTCTCTACATTTTTTTACAAAATCAAAATATTTCTGATTATCAAAAAACATCTGTGTTACAATATATTCAGCTCCTAATTCTACTTTCTTTTTTAAATAATGCATATCCATTGCCAAATTTGGAGATTCAAAATGTTTCTCTGGATAACCAGCAACACCAATACAAAAATCCATTTTATGAGGTTCCTGTAAATCTTCATCCAAATATTTTCCTTTATTCAAATCACTCACTTGCTCTATAAGCTCAGAAGCATAAGCATGTCCATCAATTTTAGGAACAAATGTTTTTTCAGATTTTATAGGGTCACCACGAAGAGCCAAAACATTGTCAATTCCTAAGAAATTAAAATCTATCAAAGCATCTTCTGTGTCTTCTTTTGTAAATCCTCCACAAATCAAATGAGGGATCGCATCTATTTTGTAATGATTTTGTATTGCTGCACAAATGGCAACTGTTCCAGGTCGTTTTCTTACCTGATATCTTTTCAATAAACCTTTTTCTCTTTCCTTATAAATAAATTCTTCTCTATGGTAAGTAACGTCTATAAAAGCAGGTTTTAATTCCACTAAAGGATCCAATGTTTTAAAGGTACAATTTACATCTTGCCCTTTCAAAGGAGGTAAAATTTCTATGGAAAATAATGTTTTTCCATTTGCACGTTTTATATGTTCAGTAACTTTCATTAATTTATTTTTCGTTTAATAAAGTTCAAATTTCATTTTGAGAACTTTTATTTTTTTTATTTGGGCGACCGGGCTGGCTTTCCGTTACAATCTTTTTCTAAGAAAAAAGGATTTCCACTTCAATCCCTGTCGCATTTATTATCTGTTTTATTTATTATTTTTCAAATGAATAAAACACTTTATTTAACTTTCTCTAAAATTTAATCAGCCAAATTCGGTGCTAACCAACGTTCAGCTAAATCAACAGGAATATTTTTTCGTTTTGCAAAATCTTCTATCTGATCCATCTTTATTTTTCCAACCCCAAAATATTTAGCTTGTGGATTTCCAAAATAATAACCAGAAACCGAAGAGACAGGATACATAGCCAAAGAACTTGTTAAATGAATATCAATATTATTTTCAACATCCAAAATCTTGAAAATAGTTTCTTTTTCTAAATGATCTGGACAAGCAGGATATCCAGGAGCAGGACGAATTCCTTTATACTTTTCTGCAATCAATTCGGTATTCGACAATGTTTCATCTTTTGCATATCCCCATGCTTCAGTTCTTACGTATTTATGTAAATATTCTGCATAAGCTTCAGCTAATCTATCAGCAATAGCTTTTACCATAATCGAATTATAATCATCTAGATTGTCTTGATATTCTTTAGCAAAATCTTCTATTTCCGTTCCTGCTGTAACAGCAAAGGCACCAATATAATCTTGTATTCCAGAATCTTTTTCAGCAATAAAATCTGCAATCGATAGGTTAGGAGCGTTTTTAGATTTTTTAGCTTGTTGACGAATCGTGTAGAAATTATCTATTTTGTTGTCATTTTCATCTAGTAATTCTATTGTATCATCATTAACAGTATTTGCTTTGAATAGTCCAAAAATACCTTTTGGTTTTGCAAGATTTTCTTGTTCAATTCTATTTAGCATTGCCAATGCATCAACATACAATTCTTTTGCATTTTCTCCTACAACTTCATCTTCTAATATTGCAGGAAATTTTCCATGTAAATCCCATGTTTTGAAAAAAGGAGTCCAATCAATAAACTCTTTTAGATCAGACACATCTGCATGATGAGTGTAAACACCCAATTGATTTGGTTTAAAAGGTTTATTTTCTTTAAAATCAACTCTTAATTTATTTTTTCTAGCATCTTCAATGGATAAATATTCTTTTGAAACTGCTCTGTTTAAAAAGCCTTCTCTAATTTTTGTGTATTCAGCTTCAGTTTCTGAAAATAATTCATGTTGTTGCTCTCCTAATAATTTAGTACATACAGTAACAGAACGAGAAGCATCTAAAACATGAATAGCTTTATCATATTCAGGTGCTATTTTAACAGCTGTATGTGCTTTAGAAGTAGTTGCTCCACCAATCATTAAAGGAATATCAAAATTAAGTCGTTTCATTTCTTTGGCAACATGTACCATTTCGTCTAGGGAAGGAGTTATTAAGCCAGAAAGTCCAATGACATCAACTTTTTGTTTTTTAGCTTCTTCAAGAATAGTTTCGCAAGAAACCATCACACCAAGATCTATCATTTCGAAACCATTACAACTCAAAACAACTGAAACAATATTTTTACCAATATCGTGCACATCACCTTTTACAGTAGCGATTAAAATTTTAGCAGGTTCTTTATCCGATTTATTTCTAAGTTTTTCTTCTTCCAAATAAGGAGTTAAATATGCCACAGCTTTTTTCATTACACGAGCAGATTTTACAACTTGTGGTAAAAACATTTTTCCGCTTCCAAATAAGTCACCAACGACATTCATTCCATCCATCAAAGGACCTTCAATTACTCGTAATGGTGATTCTATTTTTTCTAAAGCCTCAGCCGTATCTTGGTCAATAAATTCAGTAATACCTTTTACTAAAGCTATCTCTATTCGCTTTTCTAAAGGTAATTCTCGCCAAGCATCATCTTTTTTCTTTTCTTTTGTAATACCTTTTAATCCTTCGGCAAAGTCAATTAAACGCTCTGTAGCATCATCTCGTCTATCTAAAAGGACATCTTCTACATGTTCTAGTAAATCTTTTGGAATATCATCATAAATCTCAATCATTTCGGGATTTACAATTCCCATATCCATTCCATTTTTTATGGCATGATATAGAAAAACAGTGTGCATTGCTTCACGAACAGCATTGTTTCCTCTAAAAGAAAACGAAACATTCGAAACACCACCAGAAACCATTGCATGAGGTAAATTTTCTTTGATCCATTTTGTCGCATTAAAAAAGTCGATTGCATTTCTACGATGTTCTTCCATTCCTGTTGCAACAGGAAATATATTAATATCAAATATTATATTTCTTGGGTTGAATTTTACTTCATTAACCAAGATATAATAAGATCGTTTTACAATTTCTATTCTACGTTCGTAGTTGTCAGCTTGTCCTTTTTCATCAAAAGCCATAATAATAGCAGCTGCACCATAACGTTTTATTTTTTTTGCATGTTCTATGAAAAGTTGTTCTCCTTCTTTCAGAGAAATAGAATTCACAATTGCTTTTCCTTGAACATTTTTTAAACCAGCTTCTATAATTTCCCATTTAGAAGAATCTATCATAATAGGAACTCTAGAAATATCTGGTTCAGAGGCAACTAATCGTAAATATTTAACCATAGAAGCAACACCATCAATCATTCCCTCATCCATGTTGATATCAATGACTTGTGCACCACCTTCAACCTGGTCGCGAGCAACTTGAAGTGCTTCTTCAAATTTTTCTTCTTTTATTAATCGTAAAAAACGTTTAGAACCTGTTACGTTTGTACGCTCTCCAACATTTACAAAATTGGAATTTTCTCGAATAATTAGTGGTTCTAATCCAGAAAGTTGAATTTTTATACCTGACATCGTTCATCTATTTTTCTTGGTTCATATTGTTTTGCTAAATCAGCCATCAGTTTTATATGATTAGGAGTTGAACCACAACAACCTCCAATTATATTCACTAATTTTTTGTCTAAAAAAGGACGTATATTATCTAGCATCATTTCTGCTGTCTCATCATATCCACCAAATGCATTTGGTAATCCTGCATTTGGATAGGCGCTTACATAGAAAGGAGCTTTTTCTGCAAGAACTTCTAAATAAGGAATTAAATCTGATGCTCCTAAAGCACAATTTAGTCCAATAGAAAGTAAATCGATATGTTCTAATGAAATAAGAAATGCTTCTGTTGTTTGTCCAGATAATGTACGACCAGATTTATCTGTTATTGTTCCAGAAGCCATTAATGGTACATTTATTCCTGTTTCATCAATAGCATCTTGTATTCCAAAAAATGCAGCTTTGGCATTTAAAGTATCAAAAATAGTTTCTACAAGTAAGGCGTCAGCACCAGCTTCTAGCATTGTTTTAGCTTGTCGATAATAAACATTGGCTAATGTATCAAAGTCTATATCTCTATAACTAGGATCGTTAACTTGTGGAGATATAGATGCAGTTTTATTCGTAGGACCTAGTGAGCCAACAACAAAACGAGGTTTATCAGGTGTAGAATATTCTATACAAGCTTCTTTTGCTAAACGTACTGCTTCATAGTTTAATTCATCAACTAAATCAACCATGTCATAATCAACCATAGAAATTATATTAGCATTGAATGTGTTAGTTTCTAACAAATCAGCACCAGCTTCTAAATATTCTCTATGAATGTCTTTTATTATTTTTGGTTGTGTAAGAACCAATAAATCATTATTTCCTTTTAGCGAAGTATGAAAATCCTTAAATCTTTCTCCTCTGTAATCTTCTTCTTGTAAATTGTGCTTTTGTATCATAGTTCCCATAGCACCATCAAGAATAACAATTCGTTCTTTTAATATATCGTTTAATGTCATTTTGTATAAAAATTTGACTGTATAACGAAAGTGGAAGTTGTTCTCATATTTCTTCATATTTCTCTTTTTAAAAAAGAGTAGGATGTAGCACCCAACTTACTTTGGGTTGCTAAGATTTCATAGGGCCTATTCCCTCAATCTTTCGTCATAAAGCGTTATGCAAAATTATTTATTCTATTTATAATAAAAAAATGATAATCAGTGAAATGAAGAATTATTTATAAGACAAAAAACTAAGTTAATAATACATCTTAATTCAATTGATTTTTAATTTATAATTTGTCTCAGTTTAGAATTTTATTCTAAATATCGATTGTTTTTTAGAAAAAGTATTTTTAATTAATTTTATTTAAATTTTTATAGTTGTTATTGCCTTAATTTTAAAAGGTATAAAATTATTTTAGAATGGTTTTACCATTGAATATATTGATAAGAGAATCTAAATTCTCCATTTCTAAAAGATTCATGAGGAATTGTTTTGTTTACAGCAATCCAGATCTATCAGTAGCTATTACAAAATAATTTGTACTCATGGTTATAGTTTGATATGACCCATTTGCAGTTGTAGAATATCTTACACCAAGTTCCTCTTTGTTATTGTGTGGTTTAAATGCTAAGTATCCTTTTAGGTCTGTGTCTAAAGCTCTTGAAGCTAGTGTGTTTACAGGCAACTCAGCTCTTGCTGAAATAGTCCAGAATTCACACCAATAAGGTCCAGGAGGTATACCATATTTTTTTGCAATATCAGGTTTGAAAACAAAAGAATAATAACCTTTTTTATTAGCAGGATTTTTAGTGATAGTTCTTGTGCCCAAGGTTTGAAAAATTGGTCTATTATCCCAAGGGCTAGTATTAATTTCAAGAGGCTTTAATCTGATATTTTCATTAGTAGTTATAAAATTTTGGTTTAAGTCATTTAGAATTTTAGAATTTTCTTCAGATTCTTTTAACAATTTTTCATATGATAGAACACTAGAATCGGTGTCATCATCACTACTACAACTAAAAGTAAAAGAACAGATAGAAGCACAAGATAGTAATAATATAATTTTTTTCATTTGGTAGTATTTTGTTTAAGATAAGTATTTTTAATTAAAAATTTAAACAAAATTGTATTTTCTTGTAAAATATTATAAAACAATAACTTATAATAACTTAGTTATGAAGATGAAAATTTTTTAGCTTTTTTGGATATTGATCTATAAATAAAGGTCATTTACCTATAATACCTAAAATTGATGTGTTAGATTTTGATGAATTAGAGGATTCTTTACTGTTGAAATTAACTTTACTTTCTAAAAAAATATTAATTCAATTGAAAAAAGAATATAATTTAGATGGATATACAATTATGCAAAATGGAGGAGATTTTAATGATATAGGGCATTTACATGTTCACTTATTTCCTAGATATCATAATGATGGTTTTGATTGGGTTTATAGAAAAGAATAAAAAAAAAGTTTTATTTTCGATTACATTTCAAAAATCCAAATAGCTTCCTATGAAGAAATTTTTTAAAAAGACAATTATTTATTTCCTACTTCTACTATTAGTGGTTGTTCTTTTTAGTTTTTATGCTAATTATAAAATAGAGAAATCGACAAAAGATTTTGTTACATATAATGTAAATGAATTGCCAGAAACAAAAGTTGCTTTGGTTCTAGGTACAGCACCTAATTTGGTTAATGGTTACCAAAATTATTATTTTACTTATAGAATTATTGCTGCCGATGAGCTATACAAATCAGGTAAAGTGACTCATTTTATTTTAAGTGGAGATCATGGACGAAAAGATTATAATGAGCCAGAAACAATGAAAAAAGCATTAATAGAAAAAGGTATTCCAGAGAATGTTATTTATTTAGATTATGCTGGTTTTAGAACGTTAGATTCAATGATTCGCGCAAAAGAAATATTTGGACAATCAAAATTTATAGTTGTTTCTCAGAAATTTCATAATCAACGAGCTATATTTATTGGTAAACAAAATGGGATTGATGCTTATGGGTATAATGCTAAAGATGTTAATAAACAAGCAGGATTAAAAACAAATGTAAGAGAGTTTTTCGCTAGAACAAAAGTTTTTATTGATAATTGGTTTGGTATACAGCCAAAATTTTTAGGAAAGAAGATAAAAATTAATTGAATATGTAATAAAAAAAGAACTTCATTTGAAGTTCTTTTTTTATTATTATAATGTTTTAATCATTTCGTATTGATTATCATACATAGATAATCCAAGAGATTTGATGAAATTGTTCGTAGTCAATTCATTTTCATCAATATTTATCATTTTGATTTCTTTATTTTTTAAATCACTAAATAGAATAGAAGCTAAGTATCTATTTCTATATTCATGATGAACACCAAATTCATAAATACGAGTATTCTTTTTATTAATGATTTTGTAAGCAACTAAATTATTACCTTCAAAAATACCTGTAATTAAACAATCATCAATGATATTTTTAATACTTTGGATATCATTTTTCCATGTAGGTTTTATATCCCAAAAGTTTTCTGTAATTAAATTTAAATCTGAAAAAGTCTTAATTTCATGTAATGGGTTTACAACTAAAATTGGAATACCTTTGTAACTATTAAGAGTTCTAGTTTTTACAAAACCACATGTTTCATATGCTTTTATTGCAAAATCATTTTTAGTGTTCACATCTAAATAAATACTTTTTACATTTATAGCCTTTAATTCAGAAAAACTATAATCAAGCATTTGTTGTGTTATTCTATTTCCTCTAAATTCAGGTGACACACCAGTTCCACCAATATAACTTACTTTTTGATTGTTTTGAATTCTTATTCCATATAATAAAAATCCAACTAAAACATCATCTATAAAAGCACCAATAGAAAATTCTAAATCAATGTCTTCCATCTTCAGTTTTTTCTGAAATTGATCTACATTTAGATGAATTGGTATATAGTAATTCTTATAGGACAAATTGTATAATGCTGATAATTCATTAATATCAACATTTCTTAACGACTCTATTTTTATGTTTGTTTGCATGATAGTTATTTGCACAACAAAAATATAACCAACATTTAGATCTATTCTAAAAATTATCATAAAAATTGATAGTTATTTTCTATGATAAATTTCGAATTTGATAAATTTTTTGACTTAAAAGTGTCATTAAGTAAAATTCAGTTAATTTTATTAAATAAATACTCTTATTTACTTAATAAAATTAGCATTTTGTCTTTTTTTTATGATTTAACATAATATTATTACCTATATAGCCGAATATAATTCAGAATTTATTAAATTTGCATACATTTTTAAAACTAAGAATACGAGAGAAGATTAATTTCTCCTCATTTGTTAAATTATAATATCTTCTCTCTATTTTTTATCTACCTACAAATCTTTTAATTATCTATTTTTTTAACGGTTTTATAATCGGTATTTCTTTTATCTCGTATTTTACTTAGATTTTTGTTTAGTTGTATAGCTTGCTATATTTTATTATATTTACAAAAAGAAGAAAAATGTTAGATAATATTATTTTTTTTGTAAAGAATAACTGGGATACAATTTTAATAACTGTTCTTGCAATTTTAATATTTTATTTTGTATTTCAGAATAAAAATAAAAAAGTTAGAAAATAAATTATTGGATCAATATTGGATTATTATAAATAAATTCAAACTTAAATCGTTCAATTAATTTATTAGAGGAAACTATTTTACCTATTTTATAATTAGAATACATAATTTTTTTATTAATTTGATATTCTAATATTTCTTCTTTAGTTGGATGTAATGGGGCAACAACATTATATGTTTCTTTATATATTTGCTTGTCTAATATATGTTCTATTGATTGACAAACATCTAAATAGTGGACATGATTAACAACTGTATTTAAATTAGATTTTTCTAAATTTAAATATCTTGATAAATATCGATCATCTCCCATTAAGCCACCTAATCTAAGAATAACAATTTGAGGGAATACTTTTTGTATTTTTTGTTCTATGAATATGTAGTTTTCATTTAATTCTTCATTAGTATATGAATTTTCGTTAATTATATTATCAGATTCTGGATATATTCCAGTGCTACTAATTATTATAATTTGTTTTTGATAACCAGAAATGAAATTTATAAGGTTACTGAATTTATTATTTAATACCTCTAAATTTTGTCTTTTACCAAATGGTATAGTAATTATGATAAATTCAAAATCGCTTAAATTGATTTTATCAACTTGTTCATCAAAATTAATAGAAATACAATTCTCTTTATCAGCTTTACGTTTTGTGGTAATAAAATCATATTTATCAGAAAGATAATTTTCTATACGACTACCTAACCAACCTTTTCCAATAATTAATCCTTTTTTTTTCATTAATTTTATTTAGATAACACTTTATAAGTAGGGTCTTCTTCTAAATTAATTTCTATTACAGTTTTTGCTTTATGTAATAAATTTATAGAATCTTGACTTAAATGTCTTAAAATAACTTTTTTATTTTGCTGTGCATATTTAGAAGTAATTGTATTTAATGCATTGATTGCACTCATATCGACAATACGACTATCTTTAAAGTCTATTATGATCTCGTCAGAATCTTCTTTTATATTAAATTTTTCCAAAAATGCAGTTGTAGAACCAAAAAATAACGGTCCATAAATCTCATATAAATTACGACCTTTTTCATCGATTGATTTTCTTGCTCTAATACGTTTTGCATTATCCCAAGCAAATATAAGTGCAGATATTATTACACCAATAAAAACAGCTAAAGCTAAATTATGTAAAATAACAGTTATACCAGCAACTAAAATACTTATAATTATATCAGATAAAGGCATTTTTGTAATGAGTTTAAAAAATCCCCATTTGAAAGTAGAAATAGCAACCATCATCATTACTCCAACTAATGCAGCCATTGGAATTTTCTCTATAACAGGAGAACCTATTAAAATTATGATAAGAATTGTTATGGCACCAATAGCAGGGCCAATTCTACTCCTTGAACCAGCTTCTAAATTAACAAATGTTTGTGCAATCATTGCACAACCTCCCATACCACCAAAAAAACCATTTGCTATGTTAGCTGTTCCTTGTGCAATACATTCTTTGTTTGATGAACCACGAGTTTCTGTAATTTCATCGACTAATGTTAATGTTAATAATGTTTCTATTAATCCAACAGATCCCATTATTATTGAATAAGGTAATATAATTTTAAAAGTTTCTATATCTATAGGAATATTCGGAATATGGAAAGATGGTAAACCTCCTTTTATACTTGCAATGTCTCCAACAGTTTTTGTGTCAATATTAAATCCGAAAACTACTAAAAATACAATAATTATTGCTACCAAAGATGAAGGTATTACTTTTGTTATTCTAGGAAATATATTTACAATTAGTACAGTTAGTAATGTTAAACCTAGCATAGTGTAAAGAGAATTACCAGTTAACCATTCTGTAATTCCATTCGAACTGATTTTAAATTGTTCTAATTGTGACATAAAGATTACAATTGCTAAACCATTAAGAAATCCAAACATTACTGGTTGAGGTATTAATCGTACAAATTTCCCTAATTTGAAAATACCTACAAGAATTTGGAATAAACCAGCTAATGCTACTGCAGCAAAAATATATTCTTGTCCATGGGTTACATATAAAGCTATAAGAGTAATAACTGTTGCACCAGCTCCACCTGAAACCATACCTGGTCTTCCACCAAAAATAGCAGTTATTATTCCCATTATAAAAGCACCATATAGACCTATAAGTGGAGATAATCCTGCTAGAATTGCAAATGATAACGATTCAGGAATCATTGTCATAGCAACTGTAAATCCAGCTAGAACTTCATTTTTTAGATTTATTTTTTTTATTTGGGCTATTTGAGATAAGATCATTTTTGATGTTTAAAATAAAGAGCACAAAAGTAAAAAATATATAATAGATATTATATCAAAAAACATATTGAGTTTTATACAAATGGTTAAAGTTATCATAATATATAATTAACCTTTAAGTAATATAGGGAATCTACTTTTGTGGCATAATTTACAAACACATGAAACATCTATTAAAACTTTCTTTATTTATTCTAGGTCCAATTGCACTTGCCCAAAGTGGAGTTATATCTGGAAAAGTATTAGATCAAAATGATCATTTCTCTTTACCAGGAGCTACATTACGTATAGAAAATTCTAATAAATATACAGTATCTGATAAAAATGGTAATTATCAGTTTTTGGATTTGAAACCTGGTGTATATACTGTATATATTGATTACTTAGGGTACGAAACAACATCACAACAAATAGAAGTTACTGAACATAATAATACTGTTATCGATTTTTCTCTTTCGAGTGGTTTACAAGAGTTAAATGAAGTTGTTATTTTAGGTGATTATTTAAAAGGACAAGCTAAAGCATTAAATCAACAAAAGAGTAATGGCAATATTACAAATATAATATCTTCTGATCAAGTAGGTCGTTTTCCAGATGCTAATGTAGGTGATGCTTTAAAGCGTGTTCCTGGAATTACTATGCAAAATGATCAAGGTGAAGCAAGAAATATAATTATTAGAGGTTTATCTCCTGAATTAAATTCTGTTATGTTAAATGGGGATCGTATCCCTTCTGCAGAAGGAGATAATCGTAACGTACAAATGGATCTGATTCCTTCTGATATGATTTCTACGATAGAAGTGAATAAAACATTAACTCCAGATATGGATGGTGATGCAATTGGAGGAGCTGTAAATTTAATTACTCGTGCTGTACCAAATAAAGAACGTATTTCTTTAACAGCATCTGGAGGATTTGCCCCAATTAGAAATAAAGGTTTATATAATACTGCATTTATATATGGAAATCGATTTTTTAATAATAAACTTGGTATTGTAGCTTCTGGAAGTTATCAGCAACAGAATTATGGTTCTGATAATATAGAATCTGTTTGGAAAAAAGGTGATAATAATGATTTCTATGTATCACAAATGGATGTACGTAAATATGATGTACAACGTATAAGAAGAAGTGTTTCTTTATCTTCTGATTATAAATTTAATAAAAATAATCGTATTGATTTTACTGCAATGTATAATTGGAGAGATGATAGAGAAAATAGATATAGAACACGATATAATGGAATAAAACAAGTATTTGATGATAATGGTAATGTTGTAGGTTATACAGGAGAAATTCGTAGAGAGACTAAAGGAGGTATTGATAATAACAGAAATAAAAATGCTCGTTTAGAAGATCAAAGAGTTTATAATCTTTCTTTAAGAGGAGAACATTTACTTTCTTCTTCTCTTGATATGGATTGGGGAGTATCGTATTCTAAGGCAAGTGAAGATAGACCACATGAACGTTATATTGATTATCGTCAGAAAAATGTAAATTTAAATGAAGATTTATCAGACGGAAATTATCCTTTAGTTACTACTGTAGGAGATGATAATCCAGCCAATTATTCATTAGGGAAAATAACAGAAAGTAAAAGATATACTGATGAATCTGAATTTGGAGCTAAAATTAATTTTAGAGTTCCTTTTAGTCTTATTTCTAATCAAAAAGGTAGATTGAGATTTGGAGGACGTTTACGTATTAAAGAAAAAGAAAGAAATGATATTTTTTATTCATATAAACCAGTTAATAGTTTAGGTAATTTAGCAAACATACCTACATCATATTATACTGGAAATGGATATAATCCTGGCTCAAAATATGTGCCTGGGACATTTGCTTCAAATTCTTATTTAGGAGGTTTGGATTTAAGTAATCCTTCATTATTTAAAGAAACTTTAGATCCTTCAGAATATTTATCAGGAAATTATAAAGCTAAAGAAAGAATTACAGCAGGATACATCCGTTGGGATCAAGACTTATCAGAAAATACATCAATTATTACAGGGGTAAGATTTGAGAATACAAATATTGATTATACAGGGAATTATGTTGAGAATGAAGAAGATTTAGTAAGTCAAATCTCTAATAAAAATGATTATTTGAATGTTTTACCTAGTATTACATTAAAACATAATTTTACAAAAGACTTTATACTTAGAGCAGCTTTTACTACTGGAATTGCACGTCCTAACTATTATGCATTAGTTCCTTATGTAAATGTTGTTCAAGAAAATTATGAAATAGCAGAAGGTAATCCAGATTTAAAAGCAACTTATGCTTATAATTATGATATTATGGCTGAAAATTATTTTGATAAAATTGGAATTGTTTCTGGAGGTTTCTTTTATAAAAGATTGAATAATTTTATTTATACATATAGAAATAATAATTTTTCATCAAATGATTTTGCTCAATTACATCCAAATTTAGCTAATCCAATTCCTGAAGGTGAAACTTGGCAATATAAACAAGCTAGAAATGGAGATCATGTTAATGTTTGGGGATTCGAAGTTGCTTTTCAAAGACAATTAGACTTTATACCAGGAGAATTTTTTAAACATCTTGGTGTTTACCTTAATTATACTTACACAAAATCTAAAGCTAAAGGAATAACAAATGAAGATGGTGATGTAAGAAATGATTTAAATTTACCTAAAGCTGCACCTCATATGTTTAATGCATCATTGGCTTGGGAGAATAAAAACTTTACTGCTCGTGTTTCTATGAACTATACATCTTCATATCTTGATGAGGTTGGAGGAAATGCTGATGAAGATACATATTATGATAAACAATTATTTGTTGATGCTAATGCATCTTATAAATTCAATAAATATTTACGTATTTTTGTTGAAGCAAATAATTTAACAAATCAGCCATTACGTTATTATCAAGGTGTTTCTGATCGTTTGAAACAAGTTGAGTATTATCAACCTCGATTTAACATGGGCCTAAAATTTGATTTTTAAAATCGATCTAATATAATTAAAAAAATGGTCAGTTATTTTGCTGACCATTTGTATAATAAATAATTTCATGAAAAAAATAATACTTACAATATCTTCAGTTATTCTTTTTATTGCTTGTTCTAAACCTGGATTAGCTCCAATTCCTAAAGATGCTATACAGCCTACAATTGTTACTCAACAAACTCCTAATGATACGGATGATCCGGCTGTTTGGGTTAATAAAAATAATCCTGATGAATCAATAATCGTTGGAACAGATAAGTTTAAAGAAAATGGAGGTTTATATGCTTATAATTTAAAAGGAGAAATCATTAATAAAATTGTACCTCTTAATCGTCCTAATAATGTGGATATTGCTTATGGGTTCAATTATCAAGGTAAACAAATTGATATTGCTATAACAACAGAAAGAGGTAATAATAAAATTCGAATTGTTTCTTTACCTGATTTTAAATTAATTGATAATGGAGGTGTTGAGGTTTTTGCGAATGAGGAATTTCGTGATCCAATGGGAATTGCAACTTATAAGCTAGGTGATAAAATTTATGCAATTGTTGGTCGTAAATCTGGTCCATCAGAAAATTATCTATTTCAATATTTATTAGAAGATAACAATGGAAAAATCGAAGCTAAGTTAGTTCGTAAATTTGGAAAATATTCTGGTAAAAAAGAAATTGAAGCAATTGCTGTAGATCAAGAACTTGGATTTATTTATTATTGTGATGAAACTGCTGGTGTAAGAAAATATTATGCAGATCCTTCTAAAGGAAACGATGAATTATCGTTTTTTGGACAAAAAGATTTTAAAAGAGATCACGAAGGAATTGCTATATATAAAACATCTTCGACTGATGGATATATTTTAATTTCTGATCAACAGGCCAATTATTTTAATGTTTATAAAAGAGAAGGAGACACGAACAATCCAAATAAACACGAAATTATTGCAAAAATACCTGTTTCTACGATAGAATGCGATGGAGCTGATGCTATCAATTTCAATTTTAATTCAACTTTTCCAAAAGGTTTTTTTATTGCAATGAGTAACGGAAAAACGTTTCAATTATATGATTGGAGAATAATTCAAAAAGAAATAGATAAACAATATCAACCAAAATAAATAATAGTAAAAAATACTTATTGTTTGATATAAATAAGTTTACCTCATCAAAAAAAGCACAANNTTGTGCTTTTTTTGATGAGGTTTATATCTATTTTAGTTATATCTGATCGTTCTTATAGTATTAGAAATAGGCATTTCAAATTTTGAAGCATATTGCGTTCTTTTTGTCCAATTTTTATGTGTATCGTATTCGTATAAAATTTTAGTAATATTTTGAACCTTACTATTTGCATCAAAAGTAGTTTCTTCAATTAAATTATTATTTACGTCATATTTTCGTAAAAACTTATTGATTAGTTTTTTACCATTGTTCAAATATTCTTCTTCAATAGGATTTCCTTTATCATCATTTTTATAGACAATAGAGTAGTTTCCATTGTTGTATTTAACATTCGTTTTTATCAGAAAATTATTTTTATACTCATTTGTTTTTTCAATAAATAAATTTCCTTCTTCTAACAAGTTGTTCTCTTTTTCTGATATTATATTTTTAGATGAATCTAATATATATTCAGTTTTAGTTATTATTACATCATTTTCTGATTTTGTAACAACGTAACCTTCATGAGAATATTCATAGGTATATAAAATGATTAAACTATCATCATTATTTTTTACTTCTCTTGAAAGTATTTCATTCTTATCATTGTAAGAGATTATTTCTGTAGAAACTAAATCTCCATTTTCAGCAAATGATTCTCTTTTTATAAGGTTATCATTTTTATAATCAGATTTTATATGATATTCTAAACTATATCCAGTAATTTGATCCATTCTAATTCCTGCTTTTTGCATAGATTCTTCAATAAATTTAGGACTATTTTTTATCGATTTATCTTGGGCAAAATTATAAGATGATAAAACTAATGCCATCACTAATAAGGTTTTTTGCATAACTGTAATTTACTATAAAGTTTAAATAACTTCAATATTTACGACAAATAAATAAAAAATTATTATGATTTTAATCTGTTTTTAAGTTAAAACTTAAAACTAGAACTTATATTTGATCTAAATTAAAAAAATATGAGTTCAAAATTAAAACTTTTAAGTACAAAACCTGCTTTAGTTGATTTATCATTATTATTAATTAGAATTTTAGCAGGAGGATTTATTTTATCACATGGATTAGGTAAATTACAAAAATTAATCAATGGCGATTTTACATTTGCTGATCCTTTGGGTGTAGGACCAGAAGCCTCGTTGATTTTGACAGTTTTTGCTGAAATTATTTGTGCTTTTTTTATTGTTATAGGTTTATTTACTCGTTTTATGGCAGCCCCATTGATTATAACAATGTTAGTTATTATTTTTATTGTACATAAAACAGATGATTTTGGACATAAAGAATTGGCTTATTTTTATTTAATTAATTATATCGTTATATTTTTATCAGGTGCAGGAAAGTATTCAGTTGATAAATTACTATTAAAAAAATGATAAAAACAATTTTACCTAATTTATTATTATTTTGTTCAATTTCACTATTTGCACAAACTAAAACTATGAATACATATAAACCTTTATCAGTAAAAGAAACCAAATTAATTAACGAAAAAAATGCATTAGATCCTTTTCGTGTTTTACTTACAACTTCTAAAAGGGATACTAAAATTTTAAAATCAATTTCAGAAGATATTGATCCTAAAGATCCTTCTATAAAATTATTGGCTGACAGAATGTATGCAACTGTCCAAGACGAGGCTAGTAAAGGAGTTGGTATAGCTGCTCCACAAATAGGAATTAATAGAAATGCTGTTTGGGTGCAACGATTTGATAAAAAAAATGAACCTTTCGAATTTATTATTAATCCAAAAATAACATGGTATTCGGACATTGTTCGTCATGGTAGAGAAGGCTGTTTATCTATTCCAGATATTTTTGGAAAAGTTTACAGAAGCCTTATTATTCGATTAGAATATTATGATTTAAAAGGAGAGTTTCATGACGAAACAGTAGAAGGTTTTACAGCCGTTATTTTTCAGCATGAATATGACCATTTATTAGGAACACTATTTACTGATCGATTAAAAGAGCAAGAAGATTTAGATTATGTCAAAGCAGAAATAATGAACGATGTTTTTTATTTAAAAAGGAAATAAGTTCTAAAATTTATAGAAAAAAGCAACATTATTATAGTGTTGCTTTTTTTGTGATTATACTTTTAATAATTTATTTTTTGGCAATCCGTTCGGGCCGCGCTTTTTCGTTCCCAATCTTTTCTAATTGGTATTATTCTGTTTTCAAAAAGTAACCAATTAGAAAAGGATTTTCACTTCAATCGCTATTGCAAATGCTTAGTAAAAAGCAATATATAACCTGTTGTGCATTTAGTTTATTTAATTAACAAAACCGTCATTTATAGAAGAATTCTGTATCGAAAAAAAAGGTTTTGAAGATAAAATTATATTCTCGATACAATTTTTCTACATTTTAATTCGAAATATTATTCGCACTGACGAATTTTAAAGTCAAAATACAAAACGGTTTTTTAATTAAATAGATTTATTAATACTCATAAAACCTATAATTTAGTTTAATTTATTAAAAACAAGTTGATTAAATATATATATTGTTTTAATATTATTAAAATTATATTTAACTTTATTAAATTAATAATCAATAAAAGTAAACTTATGGATAAAAAATTGCCAGTTATATGTCCTAGTTGTGCAAATGAATTAGTCGTTGAAAAATTAATTTGTAATTCATGTGAAACTCAAGTTGTAGGAAACTATAAATTACCATTATTTTTAAAATTAACCAATGATGAGCAAGAGTTTATCATGCAGTTTTTTATCAGTTCAGGAAGTTTAAAAGACATGTCGAAACAAATGGACGTAAGTTATCCAACAATGAGAAATAGAGTAGATGATTTAATTAATAAAATAAAAATCTTATCAGATGAATAAAGAATTTTCAGTTTCGTTGTCAAAATTTCAATTGTTTACGACAATATCTCTTATCACTTTATTATTACTAATAGGCAATGTAATTATAATACAGCAAGAGGAAAAATATCCAGGTTATATATACAATGCAATAGTAATTCCTATTATAATAAGTTGCTATTTGGTTTCGTTGACTATCATAAAAATAGATCAAAATAATATCTATTTAGTGACTAAAATTAAAACCTTTACGATTCCAATTAATGAAATAGAATCTGTAAGTAAAAAATCTCAACAAAACATATTTCCAATATTCGGTTGGAGATGGATTTTTGGTTTAATAGGTTATACAATGGATGGATATTATTGTAATATAAAAGATACAAAAAAATTGATTGGTATTCAATTAGCAAATAAGAAATACTTAATTAGTTGTGATCAACCAGAAGAATTTATTCACTTAATAAATACAATAAAAAATGACAAAAAAATTACTTAATCCTTTTGCTTATATAAATGATGTTAAATTATTGATAATTGGATTTATAGCACATTTATTTTTTATATTTATTGCGTATTATTTTAATTATTATTTTCCTGATTTTATTAGTATACAAAAAACAATAATTAACTTTTCTTTTTTAGATATTTTATATCAAAATTCGAGAAATGTAATTATAGCTTGTATAATTTTATTTATATGTGGGAGAAGAATAAATTCTAAAACACGTTTTATTGATATTTGTAATGTAGTTTTGATTGCAAGAATACCCTATTATCTAATTTTATTGACAGATTTTATTCCAATCGTAAAAGAAAAAATGAATCTTGTAACAAAAAGTGTTCAGACAAATAACTTGGTTGTTTTTCAGGATTCTTCTGTAATGGTTGTAATTATGATAATTGCAATTTTAGCATTGCTAGTTATGGTTTTGATGTTTTATTATTTATATATAGGTTTTAAAACAGTTACAAATCTAAAGACATTAAAACAAAAATTAGGATTCATTCTATCAGTTATCATCATAATATTTATAACATTTGTTTTATCAGTTTTAATTCCTCAAACTATTTTTTAAGTTATAAATAAAAACGGTATTTATAGCTATGAAATTGTACAGTCTTAATTTAATTACAATGTCATTCTTAGCGTGTCGAAGAATTTTTAATTTTTAGATGTAATTTTTGACAATTTACTTTTAGATATTTACAATAGAATATAAATAATAAAAAACGCAACAAATTACTTTGTTGCGTTTTCTTTTACATAGTATTCAAACTTCAATCCCTGTATATTGTAAGGATCAAATCCTTTGTATATATTCTCTATTAATTGTTTTACTTGATAATAAGTAAAAAGTATACTGTACGAGCCTTGTTCATTATAAATAGGTATTTCAACTAAAAATAAAAAACGATCGTATTTGGATATTTGAATAGTATTTCCATCTCGATTTACAAATCCAATATAACTTCCATCATAATCAGGAAGGTTATGAAAAATCTCAATGGCTTGTTCTAAACTACCTTCCAAAGGTAATTCAGTTTCGACTAATAAGTCATCAGCGTAATTTTCAAAGAATATTTTCACATTGCAAAAATAATAAATTTTAATCTATTTTCTATAATTGCTTTTATTTCCCTTTTTAATTATTAAATTAGCATCAAATTATGGAAAAAATGAGTTACGACATTATAGTTATTGGAAGTGGTCCTGGTGGGTACGTTGCAGCCATCAGAGCAGCACAATTAGGTAAAAAAGTAGCAATTGTAGAAAAAGCTGAATTAGGAGGAATTTGTTTAAACTGGGGGTGCATCCCAACGAAAGCATTATTAAAATCTGCGCAAGTATTTAAGTATTTAAATCATGCAGAAGATTTTGGTATCAATTTACCTTCTGATATATCTTTTGAATTTGGGAATGTCGTTGCTCGTAGTAGAGGAGTAGCAGATCGCATGAGTAAAGGAGTTCAGTTCTTAATGAAAAAGAACAAAATTGATGTGATTCAAGGTGAAGCTAAAGTTTTACCAGGTAAAAAAGTAAAAGTTACTGCTGCTGATGGTTCAGTTACTGAATTATCATCTCAAAATATTATTATCGCAACAGGAGCTCGTTCAAGATCATTACCAGCTTTACCACAAGATGGTAAAAAAGTAATTGGTTATAGAGGAGCTTTAGCAATGGAAAAACAACCAAAATCTATGATTGTTGTTGGTTCTGGTGCAATTGGAGTTGAGTTTGCTCACTTCTACAATACTTTAGGAACAAAAGTTACTATTGTAGAGTATTTACCACGTATTGTTCCTGTAGAGGATGAAGATATTTCTAAACAATTATTATTATCTCTTAAAAAATCAGGAATTAATATCTTAACTAATGCAGAAGTTACTGGTGTTGATACATCTGGAGAAGGTGTAAAAGCAACAATTAAAACTGCTAAAGGAGAAGAAGTTTTAGAAGCTGATGTTGTTTTATCTGCTGCTGGAGTTGTTCCAAACACTGAAAATATAGGTTTAGAAGAAGTTGGAATAGCTACAGAAAGAGGTAAAATTGTGATTAATGATTTCTGTGAAACATCTGTAAAAGGATATTTTGCAATTGGAGATGTTGTTAAAGGAGCTGATTTAGCTCACTTAGCATCTGCACAAGGTATTTTATGTGTTGAGCATATTGCTGGTGAAAAAGTTGAACCAATTGATTACGGAAATATTCCTGGTTGTACATATTGTTCTCCAGAAATTGCATCTGTTGGTCTTACAGAAGCTAAAGCTAAAGAGGCTGGTTACGAAGTTAAAGTTGGTAAATTCCCATTTTCTGCAAACGGTAAAGCTGTTGCGAATGGAGCTGCTGATGGTTTCGTAAAAGTTGTTTTTGATGCTAAATATGGAGAATGGTTAGGTTGTCACATGATTGGTGATGGAGTTACAGAAATGATTGCTGAAGCGGTTGTTGCTCGTAAATTAGAAACTACAGCTCATGAAATTATGAAATCTGTACATGCTCATCCTACAATGGCAGAAGCTATTATGGAGGCTGTAGAAGATGCATATGGTCATTCTATTCATATCTAAGAATAAAATATAATTTTATCATAATTAAGAGATGGTTTTTTAACCATCTCTTTTTTTAACTAGAGATTAATAAATCTTTAACAAAACGTTAACTCCTTTTTAGATTTGTTTCATAATTTATAAAAAAATATAAATATGAGAAAAATCTATTTTTTATTAGCTATATTTACTTTACTTATTGGTAACATCTTTTGCTCAAAATAATGTTTTTGTAGGGTCTGATTTTGAGGATTTTGATGCTTTTCAATCAAACTTAAATCAATATGGACTACAAGTTTATGCAACACAAGGAAAAGGAAAAGGAGTAAATGGCTCTAATTCTTTAAACATAACAACTACTGCAATAGGTAATGATTATGTTTTTACAGCAAATCTTGGAAGTGTAGTTTCTGCAAAACCTAAAGAAATCTCTTTTTGGATAAATGGTACTGCAAATGGAAAATCTATCTCTTTGAATGTATATAAGCTAGATGGAACTTATTATAGCTATAAATTTAGAGAATCTAACTACAAATAGTAAATTTCAATCAGCTACAAATAATCAATATACAGGCTCTATTAATACAAATGGTCAATGGGTAAAAGTTACACTAGATTTAACAAATAAAGCTGATTTAAATATTTCTAATTTAAATTCAAGTTTTTTTGCTTTAAAAATAGGAAGAGAAGGAGTTTATTCTATTGATGTTGATAATTTTGAGTTATGGGATGAAACAATGAATACATATGATTTGACTGTATCAAAACCTATTTCAAATACTTTATGGACTAATGAAGCAACATTCAATGTTAAAGATAAAACAATTGTAGAAATCTATAATATTAATGGGCAGATGATAAAACTTTTGAAGTTAAAGGAATACAAACTGTAAATGTTTCTAATTTAGTAAAAGGAATTTACATTTTAAAAACAACTTCTAATGGAAAAACATCTACTCAAAAAGTAGTTAAAAAATAAAAAGAGGTAATTAAAATTACCTCTTTTTTATTGCTCTGTATTAAAAAATACTTTATAATAATACATTTTCTTTTCTTCATCAAAACCCCTTTCCAAATATTCTTCAGCGGTATCAGGATTAGTTAAATCTAATTTTATATTAATCTTTGTATCTAATTTGATTTCACTTTTAATTTTTTTCGATTCTTTCATTAAAGTAGGAACAGAAACCTCAAAAGATTCAACAAATTCAACACGATTATTTTCACTATAATCTTTTTTATAATCTTTAAACTCATCAATTAATTCAAATGGTTTAATAACTTGTTCTTCAATAATTTCATTTGTTATAAATTCATTTGAATTTAATACGTTAATTGAGTTAGAAATAAATTCTGCTTGTTGTTTTTTATCTGATTTTTCTAAAAGAAAATCATTAGAAAAGTCAGTAATTAACTCCATGTATTTTTTTGTATGGTAATTATTATCTTTAATTAAATCAATTTCTAAAAAGTTTTTTTTCCAGTATTCAGATTCAACATTTTTATCATCTATTGAATAAACTCGAAAACCTTCATCTCTATGTACATCAAGAATAAGTGTGGCTTTGTCTATTCCTTCAAGTTTGTACCCTTTCCAAATGTTATAATCTAATCCCTTTGATTCATCAAATCGTAAAAATTTCTTTTTATTTTCTAATTTATAAATTCCAATTCCTTTGCATGGAATTCCATCAAACATCATATTTTCAAAAACAGTAATAAAGACTTCACCACTTTTTATTTGAGGATGTAATGATTTTTCATATAAATGGCTTAAGACTTCTTGAGAAAAATCGATAAAGTCAACCTCTTCATCAAACATTTGTTTGCAATGATTATATAGGATATTAAATTCTAATTTCTCAGTATAATGAGTAAAATGATTGATTTCTAATGATTTTTTGAATGGATTCAATAAAAAAGGAACTAATTGTTCTTCTTTTGATTCATCATAATCTAGCGTTTTATCAGCAAAAATATTTGCTTCTTCTCGTACTTTATGTCCAACTTTTTGTAAGCTTATAAAAGCGATATATGCATTTTTAACGTCAATCATTGTTCTGGATTTCTCATTTACAAAAGTACTCATTAATAAAATCTATACAAATCTTTTTGGGTTGTTAAAACTAAATTTTGATAGATAGTAGTATATTTGAATTACTAAGTAAAATATATAAAAACTTATTATTATTAATAAAAATTAGAATTATGATTAATACCAATTATCGTTTACTTGTAATTAGCACAAGTACAATTTATGGTAGTGGATATTTAGAATATATTAGAGAAGAAATTTTAGATTTCTTACAAACTGATGAATTACTTTTTGTACCATTTGCACGTCCATCAGGTATCAGTCATGATGATTATACAAATAATGTAATGAATGCATTGCATCCATTCGGAATAAATGTAACAGGTTTACATTCTTATGAAAATCCTAAGGAAGCGATAAAAAATGCAAAAGCAATTTTCATTGGTGGAGGAAATACATTTTTGTTATTAAAAACATTGTATGAACTAGATTTAGTTCAATCTATTAAAGATGTTGTTGCTAATGGTATACCATATATGGGAAGTAGTGCAGGCAGCAATATGACAGGTTTAACTATAGGAACAACAAATGATATGCCTATTGTATATCCACCAAGCTTTGATGCTTTACAGTTTTTACCTTTTAATATTAATCCTCATTATCTTGATCCGGATCCAAATTCAAAGCATAAAGGTGAAACGAGAGAAACAAGAATCAATGAATTTCATCAATTTAATAAACAAACTGTAGTAGGTTTGAGAGAAGGTAGTTGGTTGAGAGTGGAAAATGGTAAAATTGAATTAAAAGGGGAGTTAACTGCTCGTATTTTTAATCAGGATAAAGAACCAATTGAAATTGAATCTGGGATTTTATCTCAAGATTTAATTGCTAAATAAATAAAAAATGGATTGTATTTTGAAAAGATACAATCCATTTTTTATTCAGAAATATTATGTTCTTTTTTAAATTTAATAATGAAAGAACTTCCTATATTTTCTTCAGAAATAAGTTCAATACTTCCTTTGTGTAAGTTTATAATTTGCTGAACAATACTTAATCCAATTCCATTTCCTTGATTAAAACTTTTATTTTTTCCTCTAAAAAATAAATCAAAAACTTTTTCCTGTTCATCTTTTGGAATCCCTATACCATTATCTGTAAACTCTAATGTTAAAAGATTATCTTTATTAGAAAGAGAAACTTTACAAGATCTATCGCTTGAATATTTGCACGCATTTTCTATTAAATTTGCAAAAGCAATATATAGTAGATATTGATTGCCAATGAATTCGAAATCATTTGAAAATTCACTTAAATCAAGATTATCATAACTAACATTAACTTTATAATCATGATTTTTGTTTAGAATATAAAGTTTAGCATCAATTAGAATTTCATCTAAACGGACTTTTACAAAACTAACTTGCGAAATATCATAATTAGCTCTTGCTAAGTCAAGCAGGGCAGTTGATAAGTTTGTAGCTTTTTCGGCATCAGAAAGCGCATTATCAATAGATTGTTTATATTCATCTAATGTTACATTTAATTCTTTTGCTAATTGTAGTTCAGCGATTAATGCAGATAGAGGAGTTCTTAATTCATGAGAAATTGTAGAGACAAAATTCTTGTGCGTATTGAAAGATTTCTCTAATCGATTGAAAGTTATATTGAATGTTTCAGAAAGTTCATAAATTTCATCTTTTGTTTTGGGGAGTTTTAAGCGATGACTAAGTTGATGTTCAGAAATATCTCTAATTTGATTAATAATTCCTTTTAATGGTTTTAATGTATAATAAGAGAATATAAAACCAATACCAAAAACCACAAGAACAGAAATTACATATATAATTTTTATATGATGGATAAGTCTATGCATGTAAAATTCACCTGTAACATCTTTAGCTCGACCAAAAATATAATATTTTTTATTTTTATGAGTATATACAACTCCCATATATTGTTGATGATCTTGAGTCCATTTTGCAGTTATTCCTTTATCTAGTTTTTTCCATGCTATATTATTATCTAGAGAAAGGTTAATGTCAGAAAATATTAATTTTTTATCAGAATTATAAATACTAATATCAGCTTCATTTAATATTTTTTGATTACGAATATGTAAAAAATGAACCATATTTTCATCTATACCTGCATCAAAATAAAATTCAGCTCTCCAAGTGATTTTATATCCTAAACGATCGAAAAATTCTTCATTTTGATTTTCTTTAGAAACCCAAATAACACCATAAGCAAAAACAAAAAGAATCCCAGCTGTAAGTATACCATAAGTTAACGCTGTTCTTATAGCTATTTTCATAAATGATTAGTTAAAATAAAGCCTATACCAGCTTTTGTGTGAATTAATTTTTGATCAAAATTTTTATCTATTTTTTTTCTCAAATAAGCAATATAGACATCAATATAATTTGTTCCTGTATCAAATAAATTTCCCCAAACATTTTCTGCAATTTCATCTCTTGTGAGTACTCTTTCTGGATGTTGCATTAAAAAATGGAGTAATTTAAATTCTTTAGGAGTAAGTTCTATTTTTTGATTATCTCTAAATACATCTTTTGTATCAAGATCAATAAATAGTTTATCATAATTTAATGAATGTTCGACTTGTGTTGATATTGATCTATTAAGAATAACTTTTACACGAACGTAAAGTTCTCTCATATCAAATGGTTTTACCATATAATCATCAGCTCCTGCGTCAAAACCATTTATTTTTTCATCGGTTGAACCTAATGCAGTTAACATTAAAATTGGTAATTGTGGATATAAGTGTTTTATTTTTTTACTAAGGTTTATACCATTCATATGTGGTAACATAATATCAGTAATAACTAAATCATAAAGATTATTACTAATTTCAAAATAAGCAGTTTCAGCATCCATAAAGGAGCTAACATCATAACCTTGACTTTGTAAACCTTTTTTTATAAGCGCTGCTACTCGATCATTATCTTCTACGACCATTATTTTCATAAGATGCTTATTATAGTTGTTATTAGTAGTACAAAGATAGAGTTTCATTTATTAGATTTAACAAATAAAAATAAATGGTCAAATTTCATTAAAAATTTTAACACACTTAATAAAGTTTAAATAATTGATATACATTTATTTGTGATTTTATTGTATTATATTTATTAAAATTTATATAAAAATTCTAACAGTTTTCTAATACTTGGCTTTTGATTTTGAAAATACATTTGTCATGTAAAAAGAACAAAAAATCTATTTACAGGTTAAGAGTTATGAAAAAGAAATATTTAAAAATTGGTACTGTTGTTTTATTTACTTTCCTAGGTCTAGGAAATTTAAGTGCACAACAGAAAGTTAAGAAAAATGACTTTGGAAATCCTCCTTTAACTCATTATTTAAATGATGAACATACAAGATCAATATCATTAAGTGGTTATGCAGAGGCTTGGGCAAGATATACACAGTTAAATCCTGGAAGTATGATTAATGACCAAGAAAAATCTGAAACATCTGATTTATCATTAAGAAGGATTCGTTTAAAATTGACTTATAAGCCTACTGAAAAATTAACATTTGTTTTACAAGGTGGAGCAACTAATGTCAATTCAAACCAAAAAGGAGTTAATAATTTTGAATTATTAGATGCTTATGGAGAATATAAATTTTCTGATGCAATCCAAATAGGTGCTGGTCGTTCAACTTGGAGAGGTTTATCTCGTTTTACAACAGGACCTTTAAATACTTTATTATATGATCTTCCTGCCTATGCAACATCTAATGCAGGTATTACAGATGCAACAGTTCGTGAATTAAGCGCGTACGTTAAAGGTCAAGTAGGTAAATTTGATTACCGTGTTATTATTGCTGATCCTTATACAAACTTAATGGCTGATCCTAAATTAAATGTAGCTACAGTTAGTAGAAATGCTACAAATAAAGATTATTCAGGATATTTTAGATATGCATTTTTTGATACAGAAAATATTTCTTCACCATTTAATTCAGGTACTTACAATGGTAGTAAGAAAGTATTAAGTATAGGTGCTGGTTTTGATTATATTCATAACTTAATGTGGCATAAAGATGATACAGGAACAACACAAAATGATGATATGAAAAATTTTGCAGTTGATGTATTTTATGATGCCCCAATAAACAAAGATAAAGGAACATCTATTAGTGCTTATGCAATGGCAATGCACAATGATTATGGTCCAAATTATGTACGTTATGTAGGTACAAATAATCCTGCTACAGGTGTAAATGCAGCAAATGGAAGTCTTAATGGAGCAGGTAATGCAATGCCTATCATAGGGACAGGAAATACATATTATTTACAGGTTGGAGGAACTCTTCCATATTTTAATAAAGAGAAAAGTACTTTGCAATTACAACCTGCTGGTTCTATACAATTATCTGATTTAAAAGGATTAAAAGATAATGCAGTTATTTATGATGCAGGTATATCATTGTTATTCAATAAAATGTCTTCTAGACTAACATTTGATGCTCAAAACAGACCTATTTTCACCAATGAAGGAGGAAATGCTGTTGCAACTGATAGAAAATGGCAGTTCGTACTAAAATATAGAATAGACATCAGTTAAAAACAAATTATTATGACAACAACTAAAAAATTAAGAAGCTTAGCTTTAGTAGGATTAATGACTCTTTTATGTTCAAGTGCTGTATTTGGACAGTCTAAAAAGCATAATCATAAAGATAAACCAGTTTATTTTCATTATTTAGTTTTTTGGTTAAAACCAGATTTATCAAAAGAGCAAGTAGCTGAATTTACAAATTTCTTTGAGGGGTTAAAACAATTACCTTATCAAAAAAATTTAAGATATGGTACTCCAGCAGATTCAACACCAAGAAGTGTTTTAGATAAAACATATACTTACAATGCTTCAATGGAGTTTGATTCTTTAGAAGAATTAGAAAAATATGGTCAATTACCAGCTCATTTAGCTTTGGTAGCAAAATATAAACCATATTTTGAGAAAATGTTGGTACAAGATACCGTTTATAATCAATAAAAAATATTAAACAATATTTATAATTCATTCAAAATGAAAAAATTCGTACAAAGTGCAATGGTTGCTATTGTTATGGTAGCTTCATTCAATGCAAAAGCAAATGATCACGTGGATCCAATTAAAAAAGTTGCTCAAACAGAAAATGCAAACGCAGATAAAGAAGAAGGTTCAATTCGTGCTATTCGTTTAGTAAGTAAAGCTGATGGTTCATCATCTTATGAAGTTGGAACAATCAAAACATTACAACATTTAAATACAGCTAATCTTTGGTTCAGTAATTCTGTAGAAGATTGGGAGAAAGATACTCATAAAGCTCCGAGAAGACAATACGTAATTACATTAAAAGGACGTATCAAATTTAAAGTAACTGATGGATCTACATTTATTGTAAAACCGGGTACAGTTTTATTAGCTGAAGATACTACTGGTAAAGGACATAGTTGGGAAATGGAAGATGAAGATGACAACGAATGGGTAAGATTATATGTACCTATCGTGGATGGTAAAGAAGATTTCTTTGTTCCTAATAAATAATTTTTTTTATACCAATTAAAGCTGCTTCTTATGAGGCAGCTTTTTTATATTCTTTTTTCCCAAAAAAAATGTCAGTGAATATTCACTGACATTTTTTATTTAAGATACATTCAAATTTATTTAGTAAATTTTGTATAGATTTATAAATATATAAAAGTAACTTATCTAATTATTTTAAGTTTTGCAAAATTCAATAACAGTTTCTTTTCTCCAGCATTATCAAAGAATATAATAGCCTTCATATCATTTGGTTCACCTTGTAAATCTTTAACTACACCTCGTCCAAATCTATCATGAACAACAACCTGACCTATTTTTAATCCTAAAGCATTTTCAGTAGAACTAGAAGTTGTTTTTGTTTGGTTTACTGGTTTGAAATTTGGTCTTGGCTGAACATTTATTTTTGGTTGTTGATTTGGTTTTGTTCTAGCGACAGACTTTTCTCTAGGTTTGTAATTTTGTATATTTGGTTCATCTCCAAAAATATCAGCAGATAACCCACTATTGTTGCTATTTCTAACAGGAATGTTAAGGTTTTTCCAATCAAGAAATTCATCATCAATTTCTTCTAAAAATCGAGAAGGTTCACAATCAATAATTTTACCCCAACGAAAACGAGATACAGAATAAGTCATATAGGCAATTTTTTCTGCACGTGTAAGGGCAACATAAAAAAGGCGACGTTCTTCTTCTAACTCAGCTCTAGTATTTACACTCATCATAGAAGGGAATAAATTCTCTTCTAAACCAGCAATAAATACAACAGGAAATTCTAAACCTTTTGCAAGGTGAACAGTCATAAGATTTACTTTATTATCATCTTCTTCTTCGTTATCAGCATCAGTTGCTAAAGCAATGTTTTCAAGAAAACCACCAAGAGAAGCATCGCCATCTTCCAATTGTCGTTGTTCTTCTACATAACCTTGTATAGAGTTTAATAACTCTTGTACATTCTCTAAACGAGAAACACCTTCTGGAGTAGAATCTTCTTTTAAAGCATTAATTAATTGAGTAGTTTTTGCCATTTCCATTGTAACCTCATAAACATCATGAGATTTTAACATAACTTGGAAACGTTTTATCATCAAAGCAAAATCATTCAATTTATTTGATGTTCCAGCATTTATACCAATTAAAGGAGCATACATAGAAATATTTTCTATCAATTGGAATAAACTTATTTGTTGTTGATCTGCAGCAACTAATAATTTTGTAATCGTAGTTTGTCCAATTCCTCTCGCAGGATAATTAATGGTACGCAATAATGCTTCTTCATCATTCTGATTGATTAATAAACGCATATAAGCAACCATATCTTTTATCTCTTTTCTTTGGTAAAAAGAAGTTCCTCCAAAGACACGGTATTGTATACCTCTTTTTCTTAGAGCTTCTTCTAAAGCACGAGATTGAGCATTTGTTCTATATAAGATAGCAAAATCTTTTGGTTGTAAATGTTCATTAATTTGTCTTTCCCAAATTTGAGAAGCAATATATCGTGCTTCATCAGCATCAGAAAGACCACGATAAACAGCTATTTTTTCTCCAGATTCATTTGCAGTCCAAACATTTTTTTCTAATTGATCTTGATTTTGTTTTATAATCTGATTAGCAGCCTCAACAATCATTTGTGTAGAACGATAATTTTGTTCTAATGGATATAATTTTGCATCAGGATAATCTTGTTTAAAAGATAGAATATTACGGATATTCGCTCCACGAAAAGCATAAATAGATTGTGCATCATCTCCAACAACACAAAGGTTTTCATACCTAGAAGCCAATGCTTTCACAATTAAATATTGTGAGTGATTGGTATCTTGGTACTCATCAACCATAATATACTTAAATCGTTCTTGGTATTTTGCTAATACTTCAGGAAAACGCGTTAATATTTCATTGGTTCTTAATAATAAATCATCAAAATCCATTGCTCCAGATTTAAAACAACGATCTACATAAGCTCTATAAATATCACCCATTCTAGGTCGCATAGCTTCATTATCAGCTTCAATAAGCGATTGATTATTATGATAAGCTTTTACGGTAATTAAATTATTTTTGAACTGAGAGATTCTTCCTAAAACTTGCTTTGCTTTATATATATCTTTATCTAAATTCATTTCCTTAATGATTTTAGTCATTACAGAAATAGCATCTTGTTGATCGTAAATTGTAAAATCAGATGGATAGCCTAATAAAGGAGCTTCAACACGTAAAATTCTTGCAAAAACAGAGTGAAAAGTTCCCATCCAAAGAGATTTAGCATTTCCTTCACCAACAACTTGTCCTATACGTTCTTTCATTTCACGTGCAGCTTTGTTAGTAAAGGTTAGGGATAAAATATTAAAAGCATCCACTCCTTTATTAAGTAGATGTGCAATACGATATGTTAATACTCTCGTTTTTCCAGAACCAGCACCTGCAATTACCATTACTGGCCCTTCAGTTGCTTCAACAGCTAAGCGCTGTGGTTCATTCAACTTCTCTAAATAATTTTCTTCCATTGTATGCAAAGTTAATTGATGTAAGGTAAAGGATAAAATTTTTTTAATAATTCATGTTTATAATAATAAAAACAAAGGACTATTTTTTATTTTATGAAAAGTGTTTTTGGGCAATCCCTTCGGGACTCGCTTTCTCGTTCTCAATCTTTTCTAATTTGGTCATTGCATTTCGAGAGGCTCAATGACCAATTAGAAAAGGATTTCCACTTCAATCGCTATTGCAAATTCATTGTTAAAAGAAAATACCTGTTTAATTTAGATAACAAATATTATAGTGAATTAAACTTCTTGTTTATCTTGAATTAAAATTCACCATTTCTATTTATTAAAAATAAGATGTAAAAAAAACAGTAGGAATAATAGAATATTATCTTCTAATTTTTTCTTGATATAAAATTTAAAATAATCTCAATATTTATAATGATAAAATTCATTCTTAGATGAAATAGTAAAGATGGATTTTAATAGTATTTTTATAGAATAATATTAATTTTTTAAATTATGAGTTTTCCAACTGATTTAGAGATTGCACAATCTGCAACTATAAAACCTATCGAGCAAATTGCAACTAAATTAAATATAAGTAGAGATGATTTAGAAAATTATGGAAAATATAAAGCTAAAATTCCATTGGATTATATAGATGAACAAAAAATTAAAAAATCAAAATTAATATTAGTTACAGCTATAAATCCTACACCTGCTGGAGAAGGAAAAACAACAGTTTCTGTTGGTTTGAATGATGGTTTAAATAAAATTGGAAAAAATGCAATTGCTGTTTTAAGAGAACCAAGTTTAGGACCTGTTTTTGGGATAAAAGGGGGAGCAGCAGGAGGTGGTTATGCTCAAGTAATTCCAATGGTTGACATTAATCTTCATTTTACAGGTGATTTTGCAGCAATAGAAAAAGCAAACAATCTTTTATCTGCATTGATAGATAATAATTTACAAAATAAAAAGAATAACTTAAATATAGACCCAAAGACTATTGTATGGAAACGAGTGATGGATATGAATGATCGTAGCTTAAGAAATATAATAATTGGTGTAGGAGGTAAGAGTAATGGTATTATGAGAGAAGATGGGTTTAACATAACTCCAGCTTCCGAAGTAATGGCAATTTTATGTTTAAGTAAAGATTTTAATGATTTAAAAAATCGTTTAAGTAATATTTTTATTGGTTATACACTTCAAAAAGAGCCTATATATGCACGAGATTTAAAGGCAGAAGGAGCAATGGCAATTTTATTGAAAGATGCAATTAAGCCTAATTTAGTTCAAACTTTAGAAAATAATCCTGTTATTTTACATGGTGGTCCATTTGCAAATATAGCACAAGGAACAAATTCTATTATCGCAACTAAAATGGGCCTTTCTTTGGCAGATTACGTTGTGACTGAGGCTGGATTTGGAGCTGATTTAGGAGCCGAAAAATTTATGAATATTAAATGTTTTTATGGAGATTTAAAACCTGATTCTTACGTTATTGTTACAACTATCAGAGCTTTAAGATACCATGGAGGTGCCAAATCAGGAGAATTCGAAAATTCTAATATAGAAGCTCTTAAGAAAGGCTTTGAAAATTTAGAAAAACATATAGAAAATTCATTCAAATATCAATTAAAACCCATTATAGCTATCAATCATTTTTATAATGATTCAGAAGAAGAAATTAATTATGTTAAATCTAGATGTGAAAAATTAAATGTTATTGCAGTTGTTGCTGATGAATTTACAAATGGAGGAGAAGGGATGAAAGATCTAGCTCAAGAAGTTTTAAAATCAATTGAAGAATATAAAAATGATTTTCTTCCTCTATATAGTATAAATGATACTATAGAAAATAAAATTGAAAAAATAGCTAAAGAGATTTATGGAGCTTCAAGTGTTAATTATAGTAAAAAAGCATTAAATGAACTCAAAATAATTAATAATTTAGGATTAGATAAGTTACCTATTTGTATTGCTAAAACTCAAAAGTCATTAAGCGATGACGATAAAAAAATTGGAAGACCGAAAGATTTTGAAATTACTGTAAGAGAATTTGAATTTGCTGCAGGAGCTGGTTTTGTTATTCCTATTTTAGGTGATATGATGAGAATGCCTGGACTTCCAAGTTTCCCTGCATCTGAATTAATGGATATTGATGAAAATGGATTAATTACAGGTTTGAGTTAAGGTTATTGGGATTAAATATTTTTAAAATAATATTATGTTTTAAGTTAAAAAATACATAATTCATTAATGAATTACTTTAATAATAAAGTATAATATTGTATATTTACACAAATTTTTTATATGACAGACGAATCAGTAAAATCTAGTAATTATGAAGTAGTAAAACAAGTGTTTACGAATTTCTTAGAAGAACATGGACATCGTAAAACACCTGAGCGTTATGCTATTTTAGAGGAAATTTATTTTACAGATGATCATTTTGATATAGATATGTTGTATATCAAAATGAAAAATAAAAAATATCGAGTAAGTCGTGCAACATTATATAATACAATAGAATTATTAATGGAAGCAAAATTGGTACGTAAACATCAATTTGGTGATCAACAAGCTCATTACGAAAAATCTTATTTTGATAAAAATCATGATCATATCATATTAACTGATACAGGAGAAGTATTAGAATTTTGTGATCCTCGTATTCAAATTATAAAACAAACGATTGAAGAAGTTTTTGATATAAAAATAGATAATCATTCGTTATATTTTTATGGGACAAGAGAAAAGAAATAATTTTACAAACTAGTTATAAATAAAAAAACTCCTAAATAATAGGAGTTTTTTTTATTTATGAAATTGTATTTATATTGATTCACATTTTTCTTTTAACCAAGCAGTTTCTTTTTCATTTAAGAAAGGACTTATTTTATCAAAAACTAATTGATGATAATTATTTAACCAATTAATCTCGTCTCTTGTAAGTAAGTTAATATCAATTAATGTTTTATCAATGTGTGATAATGTAATTACCTCAAATTTATAGAATTCTCCAAATTCAGTTTTTTCATCAGGTTGAACGATTATTAAATTTTCTATACGAATACCATATTTACCGTCTCTATATAATCCAGGTTCGTTAGAAAGTATCATTCCTGGTTGTAATGTTACAGAATTTTCTTCAGTACGAATACTTTGTGGACCTTCATGCACACATAGATAATGACCAACACCATGACCAGTTCCGTGCCCAAAGTTCATTCCATTTTCCCATAATGATTTACGAGCTAATACATCTATTTGTGAACCACGAGTGTTTACAGGAAATATAGCTTCAGATAAATTAATATTTCCTTTAAGAACTAGCGTATAATCTATTTTTTGTTGAGCAGTGGGTTCTCCTAAAATTAGAGTACGAGTAATATCAGTTGTTCCTTCTAGAAATTGAGCTCCAGAATCAATAAGTAACATATTATCTCTACGAATTGTATATGCTGATTCTTCAGTTGCAGAATAGTGATTTATAGCTCCATGATCCGCATATCCACAAATGGTTCCAAAGCTAGCACCCTTAAAATTTTCTTGTTGAGCACGAAATTCAATTAATTTCTTTTCAATTGTAACTTCATTTATTTCATTAGTATCAACATTCTCCTCTAACCAAATAAAAAATTTAGTCAATGCAACACCGTCTTTTACCATTGCTTTTCTAAAACCTTCTAATTCAATTTCATTTTTTACAGCTTTCAAATAAGTTGCTGGAGAAGCACATAACTTTATTGTACTTTCAGTAGGAACTGCTTCAAATAAAGATTGATTAATTCGATTTCCATCAATTAGAACATGAGCGTTTTTAGTTAACTCTTTTAGATAGTCATATATTGCTAAATATGGTAGAATGTATATACCTTCTTTTTCTAATTCTGTTTTTACTTCTTTTTTTACTTTTTCTTCGTCTATAAATAAATATGCTTTATCATTATCTACAACTGCATAAGAAATTGCTAATGGATTGTAATTAACATCATTTCCACGAATATTGAATAACCATGCAATTTCATCTAATGAATTTAATATGTATACATTAGTTTTGTTTTTTTGCATTTCATTTCTTACTTCAATTATTTTTTCTGAAGCAGATTTTCCTGCATATTTTTTTTCAAATAAAAATATTTCATTTTTTGGTAAACCTTCTCTATCAGACCAAGCTTCATCAATTAAATCTATAGATTTTACATTAATTTCATTAAAATTAAAATCGTTATAGCTATCTAAAAATGAATTATGAGAAAACATCTGAGGGTTTAAACCTACAATTTCTCCTTTTTTTAATTGATTTATTATCCAATCATTAATACTTGGAGTTTCTGGCAACTTCATTTTCATTAATTCAAATGTAGTATCTTTCAATTGTTCTTCAGCCTGAATAAAATATCTTGAATCTGTCCATAGTGCTGCTTTATCTAAAGTTACAACAGCTGTTCCAGCTGACCCATTGAACCCTGAAATCCACTGACGCTCTTTCCATTTATTTGGTAAATACTCACTTCCATGTGGATCCGTACCAGGTATTATAGTTGCACTTATTCCATTTTTTTTCATAGTATCCCTTAAAGCAGAAAGTCTATCCTTAATTGTGTCCATTGTAATTTTATTTATAGTAATTTCTATTAAAACTCGAAGGTACAAATTACAAAGCTCAATGAAAATAAATATTATAATTATTTAGTATATAAATCCTAAATAGTCTATAGGTATAATAGGATTAACGTTTAATTATTATTGTTAATATTCAAATTGAAAGAAAAACTTAGACTTGTCAATTTCCTTTTTTTCTTTTTAAATAATTGTTGATTTTAATTATATACATATACTTATGAAGAAAATATTTTTGAGTAGAAAAAAATAACACTAATTTTGAACGTTTTTAGTTGATAGAATGACAGAATATAATTTTAAAAAAATAAAACCATTTAGCTTTGATAATCAATTATTTATTAAAGTTTTTTTCTTTGTGTTATTAATGTTTAGTTCTTTTTTGTTTGCCCAACAAAAGCCCAAAAAGGCTAAAGCAAATTTGAAACATGCAGATTTTATAACCAGAAATCCTGATAGATTTGAAGGAAATCAATTTCTTACTGGTAATGTTGCTATTGAGTATAAGGGAGATATGATTTATGCTGATAGTGCAGTGCTTTATCAAGATAAAAATTTAGCTGTAGCTTGGTCTAATGCTAAACTTGTTAGTAAAGACAAAACAATAACAGCAAAAAAGATGGAGTATGATGGACAAACTACTATTGCAAAAGCTTTTGAAAATGTTGTTTTAACTGACCCAAGTTCTAGAATATTATCAGATTATATGGAATATAATCGTACAACAGAAATAGCAATAGGTATAGGTAATGTTGATGTTAAAACTCCTACACAACAGATATATGCAGATAAAATGATTTATGAGCGATTAACAGGAAATATTATTGTTAATGATACTTATAGAACAATTGGTTCTGACGGAACAATGGTAGAAGGTAAAAATGTTATTTACAATGTTAAAGAAAAATCGACAACATTTGGTTCAGAAGTTTTTATTACAAATAAAGACTATACGATTTATTCAAGAAAAATGACAACAAATGATATTACTGGAATAACAACTTTTAGAGATTACTCAAAAATAACAAGACGTGACGATCCTTCTCAGTATATAATTACATCAGATGGTGATTTTAATAAAAAAACAGGAGAAGCTTGGTTAAGAAATAATTCAAAAGTTTATTATCAAAATAAAATATTATCAGCTGAAAAACTCTATTTTAATGATAAAACAGGATTTGGTAGAGGAGAGAAGAATGTTGTATTAGATGATCCTTTAGAAAAACGAATTCTGAAAGGTGATTATGGAGAAGCTTATCGTTATTTGGATTCTGCTTATGTTACAAAAAATGCATATGCAATCAAGTCTTTTGATCAAGATTCACTTTATATTAGTGCTGACACATTATTAGCAGTAAAAAGACATGATGTAGATTCTACATCTATTGTAAAAGCATTTCATAAAGCTAGATTTTATAAATCTAATGCAAATGGAAAAGCTGATTCTTTGATTTACAATCAAACAAAAGGAGTAATGCAATTTTATAAAGATCCAATTATGTGGTCTGGAGATAGTCAAGTTACAGGTAATTTTATGGAAGCTTATACAAATGCTAAAACTGAAAAAATTGATTCCATGAAAGTTTTTAATAATGCATTTGTAATTGCTAAAGTTGATTCTTTGGTAGAAAATGAATACCATCAGATAAAAGGAAAATATTTAACAGTATTATTTCATGATGATAAAATTGATTTTGTTAATGTCGAAGAAAATGCTGTTGCATTAACATATATGGATGATACTGATGAAAAAACCAAACAAAAAGAACGTTATGGAGTGAACATTTCTTATTGTGGAATTATTGAAGCAGATGTTGTTGGAAATGAAGTTGAGTTAATTGCTTGTCGTGTGAAATCTGATGGAAAAATGTATCCTTTGTCTAAATTTCCTGAAGAACTTCGTTACTTACCTGATTTTAAATGGAGGATAGGTGAGCGTCTAAATACATGGAAAGATATTTTTGTGGAGTCAAAATAAAATCTTTTTAATTTTTATTCGTTACTACTTAAACATCTTAATTTATGAAAAAAACATTAATTGTATTTGTCTTTACATTAATTTTATCTAGCTGCTATAGTTATGTAGCTTTTGAACCTGAAAATATTGAATCATTAAATAATAATTCAAATGAAAACACAAATTTAGTTGGAAATAAATTAAAAAATGTTAGAAATACAAATGTTCAAGTTCTTAATGAAGAAGATATTTCAAATACAAAAAATAAAGAAAAACCCAAAACTTCACCAGTCGAACTAGATCTTTCTAAAGTTAAAATAACAGATATTATAAAAATAAATCAGTTTTATAAAATTGATGTAAATAATAAATACTATAAAATAGAAGCTAAACAATGGAAAGCTGATACATTATATGCTATTAAGAAGGGAACAAAAGAAGAATTAAAATTTCATAAGGATGAAATTAAAGATGTAAAAATTAGAAAATTTTCAAAAGGAAAATCTGATGCTCTTACTGTAGCAGCCTATGCTCTGGGAGGAATTGGAATTTTTCTATTATTAAAATAAGAATGGGAATATTAAAAGACGAATTTTTTAAATACCAAGCACAAACAACAAATTTTGCTTCTGGTTTTGAAGTTGATTACGCAAAGGGCTCTTATATCTACGGTAAAGATGGAAGAGCCTATCTTGATTTTGTAGCAGGAGTTTCGGTAAATACATTAGGACATAGTCATCCTCGTATTAATCAAGCTATAATTAATCAAGTAAATAAATATATGCATGTTGCTGTTTATGGTGAGTATGCACAAGAAAATCCTGTTGAGCTTTGTAAACGTTTAGTTGAATTAACACCAGAGGGTTTAGAGCAAGTTTATTTAGTTAATTCAGGTACAGAAGCAATAGAAGCTTCTTTAAAGCTTGCTAAAAGGTTTACTGGACGAAGACAATTAATATCTTTTAGAAATGCTTATCATGGAAATACACATGGTTCTTTAAGTGTTTCTGGTGACGAAAGAAAAAAAGCAGCTTTCAGACCTTTATTACCAGAAGTATATTTCATAGATTTTAATAATGAGGATGATTTACAAAAAATAACAACAGAAACAGCAGGTGTTATTGTAGAAAGTATTCGTGGTGCATCAGGTTTTCGTTTACCAGAAAATGATTTTTTTATAAAATTAAAAAAACGTTGTGAAGATGTAGGTGCTTTATTAATTATGGACGAAATACAACCTGGTTTTGGAAGAACAGGTAAATTGTTTGGTTTCGAACATTTTGGAATTGTACCTGATATTGTTGCAATGGGAAAAGGTATGGCAAGTGGTTTACCAGTAGGAGCTTTTATGACATCAAATGAAATTATGGCTTCATTGAAACAAAATCCTCAATTAGGACATATTACAACTTTTGGTGGTAATCCTGTTATTGCTGCGGCTTCATTAGAATTATTAAATGTATTAGAAGATGAAAAACTAATGGAGGATATTGATAGAAAAGAAACATTATTTAGAGAACATCTTCAGCATCCAAAAATTAAAAAGATTCATGGTAAAGGATTAATGCTTGCTCCAGAAGTTAAAGATGTAGATTATGCTTTACGAGTTGCAGCTGAATGTATGAATAGAGGATTAATTATTTTTTGGTTGATGTATAGTATTGAAACTTTACGTATAACACCTCCAATTAATATTTCTGATGAAGATATAATTAAAGGATGTAATATATTAAAATCAGTTCTAGATGACTTAAATTAAATATTTATTAAAATATATTTAAAAAATTATTTTACAATCAGTTATATATTATTTATTTAACTGATTGTTTTATTTTTTCAACAAATTAAAAACCTAAACTAATGAACTACTTACCTTTTCTATTAGCAATAATATTTCTAATTGTATTATTAAATATTATTGCTAATAAATTAAAAATAGCTTATCCCATTTTACTTGTTTTAGTAGGGTTAGCTATTAGTTTTATTCCAAATTTACCTGTTGTAAAAGTTGATCCAGATTGGATTTTCTTTATTTTTTTACCTCCATTACTATTTGAAGCATCTTGGAATGCTTCTTTAAAAGAAATGAAAAAATGGTGGAGAATGATTGGTAGTTTTGCATTTTTAGTTGTTTTATTCTCTGCATTTTTGGTAGCTATTGCTTCTAATTATATTATTCCTGGTTTTACAATTGCTTTAGGTTTTGTTCTTGGAGGAATTGTTTCTCCTCCTGATGCAGTTAGTATAGCAGCTATAACAAAATTTGTAAAAATACCTAAATCAACTTCAGCTATTTTAGAAGGAGAAAGTTTATTAAATGATGCCTCTTCACTTATCATTTTAAGATTTGCTTTAGTGGCTGTTGGAACAGGGCAATTTATAATTTCTCATGCTATATCAGAATTTTTATGGATGATAATTGGAGGTGTTACTGTAGGTTTAATAATAGCTTTTTTATTTATACAATTTCATAAACGTTTTTCTACAGATACATCTTCTTCAATTATATTAACTGTAATAGAACCATATATTATGTATTTTATAGCAGAAAAAATGGAATGTTCTGGTGTTTTGGCAGTTGTAGCAGGAGGATTATATATGTCTCAAATGAAAATGACATTTATGAACAGTACTACAAGATTGAAAAGTATTAGTTTTTGGGAGGCTTTTTCTTTTTTATTAAACGGAATTGTGTTTTTTATAATAGGCTTAGAGTTACCAGAAATTGTTACTGGTATTCATTCTAAAGGAATATCTATAACAACAGCAATATGGTATGGAGTTATTGTTACAGTTATATTGATCATCTCTAGAATTATAAGTTCATTTGCAGGAATGCTTGCAACAATTATTTTTAGACCAAATATAGCTTCAAAAATGAATTTAACAATTAGAAATTTTAGAGGACCTCTAGTACTTGGTTGGACAGGAATGAGAGGAGTTGTTTCTTTAGCTGCAGCATTATCAATTCCTCTATATTTAGAAAATGGAGAAATATTTCCTCAACGAGATTTAATTTTATTTATAACTTTTGTTGTGATATTATTGACTTTAGTTATTCAAGGATTAACATTACCTTTTATAATTAGAAAAATGAAACCATTTAGAAATCTAGATGAAAATACAGAAATTTCTAGAACAAAAATAAAGTTAGGTTTAAAAACTCATATTTATGAGCAACTTAAAATTAAATATGAAAATTGTGATTTAAAAGAAAATCTTGTTATGCAAAGAATTTTGAAATATTGGGAAGATCAATCTAAAGCACAAGAAACAAAGTGGATTGATGAAGATATAAAAGATGTTTTAATTGAAATTTTTGAGCTACAACGTATTTATTTAAGTGAATTAAATAAAGATCCTGAAATTGATGAAGATTTGATTCGTCAACAAATTCATCAAATTGATTTAGAAGAAGAGCGAATAAAATATATAAAGTAATTTAAGTATTATTGTAATATATTTTATTTGAAGTTTAAAATTTTTAATTTTGCAAATAAAATAGCCAGTTTTGATTAACAAGCGCATTATAAAATTTATAACAATATTAATCATATTTGTTATACAGTTTTTATTTTTATTTGCAATACTCAATGAAAGAATAAAACATTATGCAGTACCATATATTATTGTTATTATGTTACTTCTTTTACTTGTTGTTTATAAAAAATTTCCTTTACATCATCAAGAATACTCATTTGATAAAAAATCATTAGTTTTTTGGATTCCTATTGCAGCTATAATAACTTATATATTAAACAATCAGTTTGCTCTTGGAGGAGTTTTTTCTGCAGGAATTGTAGGAACTTTAGGTTCTTATTTGACAAAATTAAATCCTAGATCAGAGTATTTAAAACAACTAGCTGGACCTATATATTGTGGTGCGTTTATAGGAATGACCTCATTAGAATTTAAATATGTTTATTTTATGATTATGACTGCAGGTATTATAACTGCAATCTTATTTTTCGCAACAAAATCTCTTTTTGTTGGTGTAGGAGGTAAGCTTGGTACATTAGCTTTCGTTGGTGTATTACTAAGTATGCTATTGTTTAAATTAATTTTTGGTTGATATGTTAGTAGAGTTTATAATTTTTACAACCTCATCAATATTAGCAACATTAGTTACTTATGTTTTAAATATTCATTTAAAGCAAGGACCAGTAAGAGCATCAGCTTTAATAGCATTATTCGTAGGAGGATTTTTTCATTTTTTTCCTACAATTTTTTCTACTCTATATACACAAAATATTCCTTTGTATGTAATTGGAGGAACTTTCATTGGAATGGTTTCATCTACAATTAATATTAGTTATTTTTCTCTATTATTTTCACCAATTCTTTTTTCTGTTTTATTACATTTTACAAGTAAGTTATTTACTGGTTATGGTGGAGCTTTAGGAACAACTGCATGTATTTCTTTAATGTGTACAATGGCATTTCCTATTATTACGAAAAATAAAAAAGTAACCTATGGTTATCGTCTTATTCGTATTATTTTTAAGAAGCAAAGAAGAAAAATTATAATTAAAAGGAAATTTAAAGCTTAATTAAAGTATAACATTAATGTATAAATGTTAAGTTATATTTTGATCTGTACTTTTATCCATTTTTAAGTATTTGTAAATATTTACAAATACTTAAAAATGGATAAAAGTTTATTATTTAATTATTTATATTTTTTAAAGCATTTTGTTTAAATGGATATATGTTCGCTTATAATTGATTAGCTATATAAAAAAATTAAATTTCATCTAAATATTTTACCTTTAGTATTATGCTTTTTTTTAGTATTTTATATTAATTCTTTCATTTATTTCTTACTTTTAGTAAATACTTAAATAATAAAATAATGTCTAATGTTGGATTAATAATAGAAGAAAAAGCGGCAAATATAGGTAATTTTTTAGTTGGAAGATTATTGCCTTTTAAGCAAAAAAGACATGTAGGACCATTTGTTTTTATTGATCATATGGGACCTACAAAATTAAAAGATTATCAGAATTTAGATGTTGGCCCTCATCCGCATATTGGTTTGTCAACTTTGACATATTTATTTGAAGGAGCTATAATGCATCGTGATAGTTTAGGTACAGAATTAGAAATAAAACCTGGAGCTGTAAATTGGATGACAGCTGGTAAAGGAGTAGTACATTCGGAGCGAACACCTGAATATTTAAGAACAACAGATAAGGTTTTGCATGGATTGCAGATATGGATTGCTTTACCAAAAGAGTTAGAGCACACAGAACCTAGTTTTGTTCATGTTGAATCTAATAAATTACCAGAGTGGTCGACTGATGATGCAGATTTTAAGTTGATTGCTGGTGAGTTTGCTGGCTATAAATCTAAAGTTCCTGTTTATTCTCCTTTATATTTAATTGAAATAAGAGCAAAAAAAGATTTTACTTTTTCTAATACGAAAGATTTATATGGTGAGAGTGCTCTTTATATTCTAGAAGGTGAAATAAAAGATGGTGATACAAGTTATGGAACAAAACAATTACTAGTTGCTGAAGATTCTACTTTATGCCAATTTGAAGTAAAAGCTAATTCAGTAATCTATATATTTGGTGGAGAAAAATTACCAGAAGAACATTTTATTTTTTGGAACTTTGTAAGTTCTGATAAAGAAGTTATAGAAAAAGCTAAGAATGATTGGATTAATCATAAATTTCCTATTATTCCTACAGATAAAGATGACTATGTTCCTCTTCCTGATCCTTTATTAAATTCTAAATTGAAGTAGAATTTTTTTATTGATTTTTTGTTTGCGTTATTTGTTTTAAGAAACTTATTAGCGAATAAAAGATATAACTAAAAACATGCTCAAACGTCTGAAATAAATATAAAAACTTAGGCTTTGTTATTTTCAACAAAGCCTAATTACTTTTTATTTGCACTTAATCTAGGATCAAATAAGAAAGGATATTTTTTTGCTACTTTTATTCGTTTTATATCATGGTGTAAAGGATTTATAAGATAATTATACTCTTGTGAGATTATACTACTTGGAACTTTTAGAATTGCAGCATTATTTTCTAAAACAAAATCGTCACCAATTGTTTGTGTAGATAAAATAGGTGGTTTTGCATCCCAATTTTTAGGTAAATCTTCTAGAGCAACTTCTAAGATTAAAATATTATCAGGAATCTCTATTTCTACCATATATCTATCATTTGGTAAATCTTCAATCAAATCTAAATGGACTGAAACTTCTAAAGTAGAAAGAGCTCTACTATCTGCTGTGTAAACTAATCTTGTGTTTAAGCTGTTCCATCTGAAACCAGGAGAAAGCGATGCACCAATACCTTTTAATGTATCTTTTAGATATTTTTCTCTTTCAATCCTATATACAATCATTAAGCAAGGTTTCCGTATTCTAATCGATTAAGACTGTATTTTACTTCATTAATTCCTGTAACAGTATCTAAAAGACTCTCTGGCGTTGATCCACCTAATGAAACATTAGATTTGTATAACCATCGTTGAAATTTATCAATTTCATTGTTAAAAACTTCTGTTCCGTAATCTATTAATTCAGAAATTAATATAATTAATTCACTATCTCTACTATCCAATAACGAATGTTCTACTTTCTTTTTATTATACGTAGTTTGTGGAACACCAATTATTTTTAGTATTGATTTTACAGGTTTATTTAAACGTTCACTAATGACTTCAATAGATTGATAAGGAATACCTTCTCTAATGATATTTACACGTTCTAACTTATTATTCCAAGTATAAATTTTATTATCAGATTCTAGTTTCCAAGATTTATCTAAAGCTCCTTTTGTACGAGCTTTATTAATACTTCGTTTAGTATTAAAGCGTTGTATATTTTTTACTTCTGTAGGCATAGCAGTAATTTTGTTCTAAATATACAACATTTTTGTTGCTTTATAAAATTTTAAATAAATATATTTAATCTTCATCAAACATTTCTTTAAATGAAACAAACTCTCTCCCAGGAAGAATTAAGTTTAGAATAACACCTATGATTGAAGCTAATGCCATTCCTTCTAAAGAAAATAAGTCACCAATATGAATTGCTGCTCCACCAATCCCTATTATTAAAATAACAGATGAAATAATAAGATTTCGTTTTATTTTAAAATCTACTTTATTTTCGATTAACATTCTTAAACCACTTGATGCAATGATTCCAAATAATAAGATAGATACTCCACCCATTACTGGAGTTGGTATAGTTGTTAATAGAGCTGAAATTTTTCCACAAAAACCAAATAAAATAGCGAAACATGCTGCACCAATAAATACATAAATACTAAAAGCCCTTGTAATAGCTAGAACTCCAATATTTTCTCCATATGTTGTACTTGGAGGACCACCTAAACACGCAGCAATCATTGTAGCAACACCATCTCCAAGCATAGAACGATCTAAACCAGGATCTTCTATTAAATCTTTTTCTACAACTTTACTCAAAACTAATTGATGACCAATATGTTCCGCGATAGGAACTATAGTAACAGGAATCATAAGAAATATCACATACCATGATAGTGAAGGAGTATAGTCTATAAATGGAAGAGTAAATTCAGGAATCAAAAACCATTTTGCATTTAATACAGGATCTAAATCAACAACCCCCATAATTATAGAAAATAAATACCCACCAATAATACCAACTAGTACAGGAATTACACTCAAAAAACCACGACTAAATATAGCAGTGATAATTGTAATGATTAAAGTAACAAAACCAATTGTAACATATGTTAAATCATAATTTCCCGTAGGGTTATTCATAACCATTTTTATTGCAGTAGAAGCAAGTCCTAATCCTATAACCATAATTACAGGTCCAACAACAATGGGAGGAAGTAATTTCATAAGCCATTTAGTACCGGCTTTTGCAATTAATAAAGCAACTAAAGAATAAGTAACTCCGACCAAAAAACTTCCAACTAAGAAACTTCCAAAAACTACACCACTATCAGGTTTTGCTTCCATAGCTTTCATAACAATAATAGGATTAATAAAAGCAAATGATGAACCTAAATAAGATGGAACTTTACCTTTTGTAATCAATATAAAAACCAATGTTCCAATTCCGCTTGATATAAGCGCGATAGATGGACTCATGCCTGTTAGTGAAGGAACAAGAACAGTTGCGCCAAACATAGCAAAAAGGTGTTGTATACTAAGTAAAACACCTTGTCCTAATTTTGGTTTCTCATTGATGGCCAAGATAATTTTTTGATTTTTCTTTAGACTCATATCTAAGTATTGAAGTTATATATTTTGTTTGTTTTGTAAAACTAATTGAAAATCTATAAATAATGTAAGTATTTATTAGAATTGTATAAGGTTTTATAATAGGTTATTTCAGAAATTTACCTAACCAAAAATCAAATTTATTATGGAAACAAAAGAATTAAAATTTAAAACAAATATAAATTGTAGTGGTTGTGTTAGTAAAGTAAAACCTTTTTTAGATAAACTTGAAAATACTGACTCCTGGCAAGTTGATACAACAAATGAGAATAAGATATTAACTATAAAAACAAAACTTTCTGATGAAAAAATTATTGATACAATAGAAGAAGTTGGTTTTGAAATAGAACCTATAGAATAACAATTTTTAAATCTACAGTAAATTTAGTAATAACTTATTAGAATAAAAAGCTACTAGAAAAGTAGCTTTTTTTATATTTACATCATGGAAAATGTACAATTAGGAAATACGGATTTACAGATAGCACCAATTATTTTCGGAGGAAATGTTTTTGGTTGGACATTAAATGAAGAAGAATCATTTAGAATTTTAGATATTTTTATTGATAGAGGTTTCAATACAATTGATACGTCAAATAATTATTCTCATTGGGTTTCTGGAAATGTAGGAACTGAGTCAGAAAAAATTATTGGAAAATGGTTAAAAGAAAGAAATTTAAGAGATAAAATAGTTCTAGCAACAAAAGTAGGAGGTAGAAATCTTGTACAAGATAAACCTAATACTACAAAAGCACATATTTTAAAAGAAATAGATGAATCTTTGATCCGTTTACAAACAGATTACATCGATCTATATCAAACACATTATGACGATACAAAAACACCTGTAGAGGAAACATTATCAGCATATAATCAAATTATAAAAGAAGGTAAAGTAAGGTTTATTGGAGCTTCTAATTTTTCTTCAGAAAGATTAATTTGTTCTTTGGATAAATCATCTTTGTTTAATTTGCCTGCATACAAAACTCTACAACCAGAATATAATTTATATGATAGACAGCATTTTGAAGAATTTTTACGTCCAGTAGCAGAAAAATATAATTTAGCTGTAATTCCATATTATAGTTTAGCAAGTGGATTTTTATCTGGAAAATATAAATCAGAAGAAGATTTAGAGAATAGTGCAAGAAAAGATAAAGTAAAAAAATACCTAAATGAAAAAGGATTTAAAATTTTGGATGCTTTATCTCAATTATCTTTAAAGTACAATGTTTCTTATTCTGCTATTTCATTAGCTTGGCTATTAAAGCAACAAACAGTAGTAGCACCAATTGCAAGTGCAACAAAAGAAAATCATATTGATTCTTTTATTGATGCTGTTCAATTAAATTTATCTGAAGAAGATTTAGCAATTTTAAACGAAGCTAGTACTTATTAATATAATAAATGGAAAATAATATAACAAAACCTAAACTAACACCTATCATTTTATGGATAATGATAATTGGTAGTGGATTAGTTGTTGCAAATAATTACTACAATCAACCATTATTATCTTTAATTTCTAAAGAATTTAAAGTTCCTGAAAGTAAAGTATCAACAATTGCTATGTTAACACAAATAGGTTATGCTTTTGGTTTGTTATTCATCATCCCTTTAGGAGACTTATTAAAGAGGAAAAAATTAATTCTTATAGATTTTATTTTTATAATTTTATCATTATTAGGAATGTATTTTTCACCATCCTTAATTTGGTTATTTCCTCTTAGTTTTTTAATAGGTTTCACTTCTGTAGTACCTCAAATTTTTGTTCCAATGGCTTCAGAATTGGCAGATCCTGCTAAAAAATCTCAAGCAATAGGAATGGTTATGAGTGGTTTATTAGTAGGAATTTTACTATCTCGTGTATTAAGTGGTTTTATAGGTGAATATTTAGGTTGGCGAGCAGTTTATTTAATTGGTTCGGTCATTATGTTTATTCTTTGGATATTAATTTACATTTTTTTACCAGAAATACAACCTAATTACAAAGGTTCATATTCTGGTTTAATGAAATCTATAACTCAACTTATAAAAAATGAACCTGTACTAAGATTAGCTGCATTTAGAGGAGCAACAGGTTTTGCTGCATTTAGTGCATTTTGGACTACTTTAGTTTTTCATTTAGAACAAGCTCCATTTCATGCGGGAAGTGGAATTGCAGGAGCATTTGGTTTAATAGGAGCTGTAGGAGCTCTGGCAGCTGCATTAGTAGGGAAAGTAAATAAATATTTATCACTAAAGAGAATAATATTTTACTCAATTATTATCATGTTATTTGCATGGGGTTTCTTTTATCAATTCGGATTCACATATTGGGGATTGATAATAGGAGTTATTTTAATTGATTTGGGATTACAATCTATGCACGTTTGTAATCAAACACAAATATTTGCGTTAAATCCGACAGCAACAAATAGATTAAATACAGTTTATATGACTAGTTATTTTATTGGTGGTTCTTTAGGAACATATATAGCAGCAAGTGCTTGGGAAAAATTTCAATGGAATGGCGTTATTGCTGTTGGAGTTGTCTTTACAATTCTGTGTTTTGTATCTCATGTAATTTTCACAAAAAATCAAAAATAAATGAAAAATTTTTCTTCAGAAGTAATTTATAAAACTGCAAGAAGCAGTGGTTCAGGTGGGCAAAATGTGAATAAAGTAGAAACGTTGGTTACTGCAAAATGGAATGTACTTAGTTCACATTTTTTTTCTGAAGAAGAAAAGAATTTAATATTAGAGAAGCTAAAAAATAAAATTAATACAGAAGGTTATCTTCAAGTTTCTTCTCAAGAATCTCGTTCACAATTAGACAATAAGATGACTGCTATAAATAAACTATTAAATTTAGTAGATAAAGCTCTACTTGTACAGAAAGCAAGGAAGCAAACTAAACCAACTAAAGCTTCTAAACAGAAAAGATTAAATCAGAAGAAACAACAAGCAGAAAAAAAAGAAAATCGTAGAATGAAATTTTAAAATTCATTAAAATAGCAATAAACAATTAATAATTGAATTAATAGAACAAAAAACATCTTCAACTTGAATGATGTTTTTTTTGTTTTATGATGAAAAATTATCATAGATAAAATAGATCCTAAACTTCCTCCTAATAAAGAAAAAAGAAATAATGTGTTTTCTGGAATTCTATTTTTTTTATTCTTTGCTAAATATTTATCTATTCCAAAAAGTATAAAAGATATAAAATTTATAATAAATAAATATAAATACATTTTAAGCATATTTTTTGCTTTAATTAAATGCAAATCTATTCAAAAAATGATAGAATAAGTTTTCTACTTTATTTAAATTGATTAATAATTTTCTTAGTACTATTATTAATATGAAAACATTGTGTAATTTGTAGAATATTTTAAAAAATCAAATAACCTAAATAATGATACTAAAAAAATCAAATGTTGAGTCTAATAATTTAAGAGATAATAAAGTTATTTTCAACGAAATAGAACAAATTCCTGAAAAAGATTTAAAACCTGTAGTTCCTTTTGCATGTACATCTCTAATTATAAAAGATAAAAAAGGGAATGTATATCATGGAAGAGGAATGGAATTTACAACAGATTTAATTACCTCAAGTCTTACATATTATCCCAAAGATCATGTATTTCAACATTATGCTCCAGATAAAAGTCTTGGTTTAAAATATGTTGCAAAATATCCAATTATTGCAATTACTGATCCTGTTAGTGAAGAAAATCCTAGAGGAGCTACAGAAGGTATTAATCAAGCTGGCTTAGCTTTTAGTTTAAATATGATTCATAATACTGGCTTACCAGATCCAGACCCTAAAGATTATAGTAAAACAGTTCCTTTTATGAATATAGGAGAATGGGCATTGGCTAATTTTTCAACTATAGAGGAATTAAAAGAAGGTTTGAAAGGTAATGTAGTTTTTTGGTCAGAAAGTTTATCTATGCTAGGTAATCTTAAATCTCCTTTCCATTTTGCTATTTATGATAAAAATGGAGGAAGTATTGTTATTGAGATTTCAAACAATAATCTTAATGTTTATGATAATCCAACAGGTGTATTAACAAATGGTCCAGAATTTCCTTGGCATTTGGAAAATTTAAATAATTATTCTCATTTATCAAATATAGACGCTAGTGCCTCAAAGATTGGTAATTTAACTTTAATTCAACCAGATAGTGGAATAGCAACCTCAGCATTACCATCATCGTCAACATCTGTAGGACGTTTTATTAGAGCATTTTATTATTCTTCTTTTGCAAATTCTGTAGATAACCCTAATGAACAAATTGCTGAATTAGGTCATATAATGAATAATTTTGATCGTCCTAAAAATATTACTAAAGATACAAGTGGAGAAGGAGAAAAATCTGCAAATAATCAATACATGACAGAATTTACAGTATGGACCGTTTTGTCTGATTTATCTCGTGCTGAATTTTATATAAGAATGTATGGATCTTTAAACTATGAAAAATTCACATTTGATCAGTTCAAAGATAACACAGATTTTGTTTCAATACCTTTAGCAAAATAAAATAATTTAAATTCAATAAAAAGTCGTCATTTATTTAAAAATAGACGACTTTTTTATTAGGTATTAAGTTCTATTTTTTCAGTTGTTTTGCTATATTTGCAACTATGCAAATGACAAATTTCGAGGAACTAAAAGTTCTTTTAAAATCAACACCAAAAAAAATTGCAATATTACCACATAAAAATCCTGATGGTGATGCAATTGGTTCAACATTAGCAATGTTTCATTACTTAAGAAAATTAGGCCATTTTTGTAATGTAGTTGCTCCAAATGATTTTCCAAAATTTTTAAAATGGATGCCATCTGCAAAAGATATTGTTATTGCAGATTATAAGCCTAAAGTAGCAGAAGCAATAATTCATCAAGCTGATTTAATTTTTATTTTAGATTTTAATACTGTTAAAAGAATTGATGATTTAGGAGCTTGGGTAGAACGTTCCACATCTCCAAAAATATTAATAGATCACCATAGAGAACCAGATACATTTGATTATATGTACTCTGATATAGAAATGCCAGCAACATGTCAAATGGTTTATAATTTTATTGAAGCAATGAATGATCTTGATAAAATTGATAAAGAAATTGCAGAATGTATCTATACCGGTATAATGACTGATACAGGAGGTTTTCGATTTAGAAATACATCTGCAAATACTCATAGAATTGTTGCTGAACTAATAGATAAAGGTGTAGAAGTTGATAAAGTAACATCTTATGTTAATGATTCTCAGACACAAGGAAGATTGAAATTATTAGCATTAACACTTAATAATTTAACTTTTTTATCAGAATATCGTACTGCATTTATGTATTTAACAAGAGAAGATTTGTTAAAAAATGGTTTTCAGAAAGGAGATACAGAAGGTTTTGTAAATTATGGATTAAGTGTTGATAATTATATCTTTTCTATAATTTTTATTGAAGATACTCAACATAATTTTATAAAAATTTCTCTACGTTCTAAAGGAGATTTTGATGTTAATGAATTCTCTAGAAAACATTTTAATGGAGGAGGACATATGAATGCTGCAGGTGGAAGATCTGACTTAAATATGGAAGAAACAATAACTTATTTACAAAGTATTTTACCTGATTATAAAGATCAACTTACAAATATTATTATTTAGATGAAGAAAATAGTTTTTACTTTATTTGTTTTAATAACAATTTTTAGTTGTGATCAAAAGGTTATTCAATACCCTGTTTCTTATAGTAATGATGATTTCATGCAACGTTCTAAAGAAAGAGCAAAAAAAATACATCAGGAAGAATTACAATGGTTTGATAATTATATAAAAAAAAATAATCAAAAATTTGTAAAAACTAGTTCTGGTTTCTGGATCTCCAATGATGGAAAAAGAACAGAATCTACTGCAAATACAGGTGATTATATTGAATTTGAATATCAAGTATCAGATTTAAAAGATAATATCATTTATTCTTTTGAAGATAATAAAACACAAAGAGTTGTAATAGGAAAATCAGATTTAACAAGAGGAGTAAATTCTGCTTTACAATTAATACCTGAAGGAGAAAGCGCTAAACTATTATTACCTTCATTTTTAGCTTATGGAGGTTATGGAGATCAAAGTAAAATTGCTCCTGATGAACCAATAATTGTAGATTTAAAAATAAAAAAAATAAAGAAACACTAATACAATTAATACTTAAGCCTATAAAATGAAAAAAATATTATTAATCTTAACAGTCATTACTACATTAATTAGTTGTGGCGTTAAAATTCCAAAATCGATGAGCAAAGAAGAATTTAAAAATTTAGAAGAAGGATTGTATGCAAAAATGACGACAAATCACGGAGCAATGACAATCAAATTATACGAAGAAGAAGCACCTATGACTGTTGCTAACTTTGTTGGTTTAGCAGAAGGAAAAAAAGAAAATAAAGCTAAAGCTAAAGGTGTTCCTTTTTATGATGGAATCATTTTTCACCGTGTAATTAAAGATTTTATGATACAAGGGGGTGATCCTGATGGTAGAGGAACAGGAGGTCCTGGTTATGATTTCGAAGATGAATTTGATCCAAGTTTAAAACATGATAAAAAAGGTGTTTTATCTATGGCAAATTCTGGACCTGCTACAAATGGTTCTCAATTTTTTATTACAGAGGTGCCTACCCCTTGGTTAGATAATCGTCATACAATTTTTGGACAAGTTATAGAAGGTTTAGATGTAGTTGATTCTATAGCAGCTGTGGAAAAAACAAGAGATGACAAACCTGTTGTTCCTGTAGTAATAGAAAAAGTTGAAATCGCTCGTAAAGGTGATAAATATAAAAATTATGATGGAGCTAAGGCTTTCGATGATGCAAAAGCAAATCATGCTAAAAAACAAGCTGAATTAGAAGCAAAAGAAAAAGCTGAAAAAGATGCTGAAATTGCTCGTCAAAAAGAATTAGAAGCAAAAGCTGAAGTAACTCCTTCTGGATTAAAATACGTGATTATTGAAGAGGGTAAAGGTGAAAAGCCTGTTCATGGGGATGCTATTAAAGTGCATTATTCATTACGTTTGAATGATGGAGAAAAATTAGATTCTTCTTATGATAGAAATCAACCATTAGATGTTACTGTAGGTGTTACAGGGTTAATTCAAGGATGGATGGAAGCTTTAACTATGTTTAATAAAGGAACAAAAGTATTTTTAATTATTCCTTCTCAATTAGGATATGGTGCACAAGGAGCTGGTGGTGTAATTCCACCAAATGCTACATTATATTTTGATATGGAAGTTTTAGATTAATTTAAACTTGATATGATATAAAAAAAACAGAGCAATTAATTGCTCTGTTTTTTTATATATAAAACTAATAATCAATAAATCTTAATTGATTAATAATATTTTAAATAATTACTTCTTTAACCCTTTTAAATAGAACTATTTTAAATTAGGATTAATTTGTCTTATTAATAAGTTTGATTAATAATTTTTCCTTCAGAAATTTGTAAATTTAAAATGATAAATTAATTAAAAATTATTAACCAATGAATACACTCACTAGGAAAATTTTAATGGCCTCTACAGGGTTATTTCTTTCGTTCTTCCTATTAATACATTTCTTAGGAAATACACAGCTATTTTTAGATGAACAAACAGCTCAACATAATTTTAATGCATATTCTCATTTTCTCTCAGGTAACCCTTTGATAAAAATAGTTTCTTATGTTTTGTATTTATCTATAATTGCACATGTCGTTTACGCATTAATTATTACAGTGCAAAATAAAAAATCATCTGGAAATTACAATAAAGATAATCGAGGTAGAGCTAGTAAATGGTATAAAAGAAACATGGGCATATTAGGAACAATTATTTTACTGTTTTTAGTTATGCACTTTCAAAATTTTTGGTATGTATATAAATTTGGTAATATAGGGTTAGATCCATCTGGTAATAAAGATTTGTATACAGTAGTTGTAACTGCTTTTCAACAATTATGGATTGTTATTGTATATGTTATTGCTATGATAGCATTATTCTATCATTTAATTCATGGATTATCTAGTGGAATTAGAACATTAGGATTATTTCATCCAAAATATGTACGTTGGGTAGCAGTATTTGGTATTGTTTATTCAGTTATTATTTGTGTAGGTTTTGCCTTAATGCCAATTTATATATATATCACTCATTAATTATTACTACTTATGAAATTAGATGCAAAAATACCACAAGGACCACTAGAAGATAAATGGTCAAATTATAAAAAAACAGCAAAACTAGTTAATCCAGCAAATAGAAAAAAGCTTGATGTGATTGTAATAGGAACTGGTTTAGCTGGTAGCTCAATTTCTGCTTCTTTAGGAGAAATGGGATACAATATAAAAACGTTTTGTTTTCAAGATTCACCAAGAAGAGCACACTCTGTTGCAGCTCAAGGAGGTGTAAATGCAGCTAAAAATTATAAAAATGATGGCGATAGTATTTACAGAATGTTTGTAGATACATTAAAAGGAGGAGACTTTAGAGCAAGAGAAGCTAATGTATATCGTTTAGCAGAATGTTCTACAAATTTAATCGATCAAGCTGTTGCTCAAGGTGTGCCTTTTGGTAGAGAATACGGAGGATATTTAAATAATAGATCTTTTGGTGGAGTACAAGTATCTAGAACTTTTTATGCAAGAGGACAAACGGGACAACAACTACTACTAGGAGCATATCAAGCCTTGATGCGTCAAGTTGAAAAGAAAACAGTTCAACTTTTTACCTATCATGAAATGCTAGATTTAGTTTTAGTTGATGGCAAAGCAAAAGGTGTAATTGTTAGAAATCTAGAAACAGGAGAAATTGAAAGATATGCTGCAAATGCTGTAATACTTGCAACTGGAGGTTTTGGTAAAATATATTACTTATCGACTTTAGCAATGGGATGCAATGGATCAGCTATCTGGAGAGCTCATAAAAAAGGTGCTTATTTCGCTTCTCCAAGTTGGACACAAATTCACCCAACATCATTACCTCAATCAGGAGATTATCAATCAAAATTAACTTTAATGTCTGAATCTCTTAGAAATGATGGTCGAATTTGGGTTCCTTTAAAAGAAAACGAAACTAGAATAGCTAACGATATTCCCGAAGAAGAAAGAGATTATTATTTAGAAAGAAGATACCCTGCATTTGGTAATTTAGCTCCTCGTGATATATCTTCAAGAGCAGCAAAAGAAAGAATTGATGCTGGTTTTGGTATTGGAGCTCTAAAAAATGCCGTATATTTGGACTTTTCTAAGGCAATCAGAGAGCAAGGAAAAGACAAAATAAAAGAGAAGTATGGGAATCTATTTACTATGTATCAGAAGATTACAGGGATAGACGCATACAAAGAACCAATGATGATTTCTCCAGCAGCTCACTTTTCAATGGGTGGTTTATGGGTAGATTACGAATTAATGACAACAATTCCTGGTTTATTTGCATTAGGTGAAGCAAATTTTGCTGATCATGGAGCAAATCGTTTAGGGGCTAACTCTCTTTTACAAGCATCTGTTGATGGATATTTTATTGCACCTTATACGATTGCTAATTATTTAGCGGGAGAATTGAAAACTGAAAAAGTATCTACAACTCATCCAGAGTTTGATATTGCTGAATTAGAAACAAAGAAAAAATTAGAGGAGTTATTAAACATTAAGGGAAACAAAACTGTTGATTATTTTCATAAGAAATTAGGAAAATTATTATATGATTATTGTGGTTTAGCAAGAACAAAAGAAGGTTTAGAGTTTGCTATTGTCGAAATCAATAAACTTCGTAAAGAGTTTTATGAACAAGTAAATGTTACAGGTAAAACTGATTCTATTAATTCAGAATTAGAAAAAGCTGGGCGTGTAGCAGATTACTTTGAAATTGGTGTACTTATGTGTTATGATGCATTAACAAGAAATGAATCTTGTGGAACACATTTCAGAGAAGAATATCAAACTGAAGATGGTGAAGCAAAAAGAAATGATGAAGAATATCAATTTATATCTGCTTGGGAATGGCCAGGGAATATTGATACAAGACCAATTCTACACAAAGAAGAACTAACTTTTGAATATTTAAAACCAACTATACGTAGTTATAAATAATTATATTATGAAATTACATCTTAAAATATGGAGACAAGAAAACCGTAGTGCACAAGGTAAATTAGTGAATTACACAATAGACAATGTTAATACACACATGTCTTTCTTGGAAATGTTAGATACATTAAATAATCAACTAATATCAAAAAATGAAGAACCTGTAGAGTTTGATCATGATTGTAGAGAGGGGATATGCGGCCAATGTGGATTAGTAATTAATGGTAATGCACATGGACCAATAGAACATACGACAACTTGTCAATTACACATGAGAGAATTTAAAGACGGTGAAACTATTTATATTGAACCTTTTAGAGCAGGAGGATTTCCTATTAAAAAAGATTTAAAAGTAGATAGAAGTGCATTTGATCGAATAATTTCATCAGGCGGTTATGTTTCAGTAAATACAGGGCAAGCTCCAGAAGCTAATACAATTCCAGTATCACACGAAGTTGCAGAAGCTGCTTTTGATTCTGCTGCATGTATTGGATGTGGTGCATGTGTTGCAACATGTAAAAACGGTAGTGCTGCTTTATTTGTTTCTGCAAAAGTTACCCAATTGGCTATTCTGCCTCAATCTGAGAAGGAGAGAGAGAGTAGAGTACTGAATATGATTAATCAAATGGATCAGGAAGGTTTTGGTCATTGTACCAATACCGAAGCTTGTGAAGTTGAATGCCCTCAGGGAGTTTCAGTATTAAATATTGCTCATATGAATTATGAATTTAATAGATCAAATCTATTGAAATTTAAGAAAAAATAAAATAAATGATTAATCGTTTAAACTGTATTAATGTTTTAATATACAAATATTTAAAGTATTAAAGCTTAAACCTTTAATTGTAGTATATTTCCTCCAAATTATTATAATTTGGAGGAATTTTTGAAAATATAAATTAAATAATTGATTGAACAAAGAAGGTATAACCAATTGAATTTAAAAAACCTATATAACAACTAAAACTCTAATTTGGCATTTCTATAATAACAATTGTAGATTCTAAGTTAAAATAATTAAAACAAATATTTAAAACATCTTTTTATGAAAGATATTGATGTAAAAAGTCTAATTATTACATTTGTTGTAGGATTAGCAATATGGTTTATTCCAATTCCTGAAGGAGTTACACCCGAAGCATGGCATTTATTTGCAATTTTCGTTAGTACAATTTTAGGAATTATTTTAAAAGCTGCTCCTATGGGAGTAATGTGTATGCTTGCAGTTGCTTTTATTTCCTTTTTTCAATTATTAGCTCCTGGAGATGCAAGTAAATCTATCACATTAAGCTTAAGAGGATTTGGAGACAAAGTTATTTGGCTAATAGGTATATCTTTTTTCATTGCTCGTGGTTTTATAAAAACTGGCTTAGGTAATAGAATTGCATTTATTTTCATTAAAATTTTTGGTAAAAGTACTTTAGGACTTGCTTATGGTTTAGGACTTGCTGATTTAGTTTTAGCTCCTGCTATCCCTAGTAATACAGCTAGAGGTGGTGGAATTATCTATCCTATCATGAAATCTATGGCTTTAAGCTTTGATTCTGATGCTTCTAAACCAGAGACAAATAGAAAATTAGGATCATTCTTAACATTAAATTGTTATTACATGAACTTAATTGCTTCTTCTATGTTCTTAACTGGTACAGCAAGTAATCCCATGTGTCAAAAATTTGCTGCTGATTTAGGGATAAATATATCTTGGATGTCATGGGCTGCAGCTGGTTTAGTTCCAGGTGTAATAGCATTTATAGTAACACCATTTGTATTATATAAAATCTACCCACCCGAACTAAAAAAGACTGAAGACGCTCCTCGTGTAGCATCTCAAAAATTAAAAGAAATGGGGAAATTATCAAAACCTGAAATTTTGATGTTAATTACTTTCTTCATTTTACTAGCTTTATGGATTACTGGTGATTTATTTAAAATTGATGCAACAACAACAGCTTTCTTAGGTTTATCAATTCTATTACTTACTTCTGTACTTACATGGGATGATGTAAAATCTGAAAAAGGTGCTTGGGATACTATCGTATGGTTTGCTGTTTTAGTAATGATGGCAAGTTCTTTAAACGATTTAGGCTTCATAGGATGGTTCAGTAACTTGGTTAAAGGAGAAATGGGTGGTATGAGTTGGCATTATGCTTATCCTCTTATCATTATCATTTATTTCCTTAGTCACTACATTTTTGCAAGTGCTACAGCTCATGTTGCTGCAATGTATGCTGCTTTGTTAGGTGTAGGTGTTTCATTAGGAGTTCCTCCAGGACTTTTAGCTCTTATGTTAGGTTTTATGGGATCTGTATATGGAACATTAACTCACTATGGTCACGGACCAGCTCCAGTATTTTTTGGTAGTGGTTATGTAGAATTAAAAACATGGTGGAAATATGGTTTAATAATAGGTGTTTTATTATTATTCATTTACCTAGTAATTGGTACTGCATGGATTAGTTTAATCGGATTAGCATAATTATTAGAATTATATAAATAAAAAAATCTTGGTCATTTGACCAAGATTTTTTTGTTGTAAAATGTATAAAAAAATGAGGTTATAATTGATATTAGTTTAATTCAGCACAAATAGTTCTCCATTGTTCTAGTTCTGGAATTCCAGGTTTTCTTTTACCAAAGAATTGAACAATAATTTCTCCTTTATCATTAAAAACTTCTATAGCTGTAACAATTCCATCTTCAGTAGGTTTTCTAACAATCCAAGACTCAGTAATTCCATTCATATCAAGATGCATATTAAAATCTGGGTCAAGAATATTAAACCAGTTTTCATGCCACATTGTTCGTTTTATATTTCCTGTATGTATTTGTATATTTCCTTTGTTTCCAGTAAAAACCATAATAGGAGTTTCAGTATCAGCTGCTTTTTCTAGCATTTTTACAATTGATTCTTTTTCAATTTTTTTAGCATGATAATCAGTAGGAGCTAAGCGAAGTGCTTGTGTTCTTGAAACTCCAAATTTTCTTAGCATTGTAAAGAAATTATGTGTATCCTTTAAGTCAATCCAAGATTGATGAAATCCTTCTACATCAATTTCACTATCAGGTTTTTCATTAATAATAGTTTCTACTTTTTCAATTAAAGGTATATCTGTTTGGTTTTCATCTTTATACTTTTCAACTAAAGATTTGAAAGCTACATCATCACTTTGAGGAATTAAATATATTTTATGAATAGCCTCTCCATCTTTACCAAAGAATTGTAAACTTTTACGCTCTCCATGTTCAGATTTTTCTATTACAGAAAAAGCAGATTTCCAATGATTTAAAAAAATTCTCATATCAATATCTTCTCCTACAAATAATTGAGCATAAGGTGATGAAAAATCAGGATTTAAATATATTCCTTTACGTTCATGTACACATTCATTATTACGAGTTAAGGCCATAACTTTTCCTAACGACTCTATGTCTTGTAATATTTCTGCAAATTCAGGTTTAAGTTTAGTAACATTCTCATTTAAATCAGTTGCTAATAATTCCATTTCACTAACACCTAATTCTTTGGCTGCATTACGTATTCTTATTTTTGGTTGATTTATTTTTAAATCATTCCATAATTTTTTTAAATCTTTTGTAGTATTCATAATTTTTGTTTTTTTGCCGAATAAAATTAAGGGTTTATGATCTATAGGATTTTCACAAATTGTACAAGGAAATTGATATACTTCTGATATTATGTCTTGTTTAAATATCATTTCTGGTGAATTTTGAGCAACAATTTCACCTTTATTCATTAAGATAATTTCATCTGCAAATTGTGAAGCTAAATTAAGATCATGTATTACTAAAATTACTAAATCTCCTTTTGATGTAAATTCTTTTAATATTTCAAGAAGATTAAATTGATGAGAAACATCTAAATTATTTAAAGGTTCATCCAATAGAATCAATTTATGCTTATTCTCATTATCTAACTGAGAAAAAATACGTGCAAGATGAACTCTTTGTTTTTCTCCTCCAGATAAGTGATTGTATTCTCTTGATTTTAAATGTTGAATATTAGTTTTTTTCATCCAATACTCTATGGATTCAATATCATTTTTTTGTGGTTGATGATTAAAATATGGATAACGACCCATTAAAACTATTTCTTCAACTGTAAGTGTAATATCATTCGCTTGATGTTGAGAAAATTTTGCTTTATGTTGTGTTAATTCTTCTTTTTCCCAATCTTTTAATTGAATATTTTTTAGTTTAATTAAATTATATTTAGGATTAATTTCATTAGCAATATAACTTAATAATGATGATTTTCCTGCTCCATTTGGTCCAACAATAGCTAACATCCTTCCTGATTCTGATTCAAATGAAAGATTTTTGAGTATTTTAAAGGATTTATACTCAAGATTTATTTTGTCAGCCTTTAACATCACAATGATTTTTTATAATTCATTAATATTGATATAAATACAGGAGCTCCCATTAATGAGGTTAATATTCCAATTGGAATTTCAGAAGGAGCCACTAATGTTCTACTTATTGTGTCAGCTATAATTACAAGAATAGCACCTAAAAAGGCAGACAGTGGTAAAATAATAACATAGTTTGATTTAAAAACTAATCGTAAAATATATGGAACTATAAGACCTACAAATCCAATTGTTCCACAAAAAGATACAATTGTTCCAACTAATAAAGCCGAAAAAACTATAATCTGTCTTTTTGTTTTTTCTACATTAATTCCAAGATGTTCAGCTTCTTTTTCTCCTAACATCATTGCATTTAAAGTTTTCCCTTTTCTTATTAAAAAGAAAAAACTTATTATAATAATAAAGGTAAGAATTATAATTTTGTCCCAGTTTGCACTTGCAATACTTCCAAGTGTCCAAAAAGTTAAGTTTCTTAATTCTTCTTCTGTCGATAGGTAAGTTAGTAATCCCGTTGCAGATCCACATAAAGCAGAAATTGCAACGCCGGCCAATAATAATATTGTAACATTTGTTTTACTGTGGTGTGAAGAAATTTTATAAACAAAAACTGTTGAACACATAGCACCTATAAAAGCCATTAAACTAAGTAATGAAAAATGGATAATTTCTGGGACAAAATTCTTTATGTATGCTCCTAATACAATTGTAATCGCTGCAAATAGAGTACTACCTGATGTTATTCCTATTAAATCTGGTGATGCTAATGGGTTTTTAAAAATTCCTTGTAAACAAGTTCCTGCCACAGCTAATCCAGAGCCAACAAGAATAGCCATAATTATACGAGGTAATCTTAATTCGAAAAGTACATAAAAATCACTAGAATCTATTGCTGTCCTATTTTTAAATGCATTAATAATAATTGAAAAAATTGAATCATTAAATTTGTAAACACCTAAAAATAAAGCGATAATAGCTACTATTAAAATAAAAAATGTTAATAGAGAAACATGTATTCTGATTTGCGGATACATTATTGTTTTAGAATTTATTTTTGTAATAATTCGTTTAACTGTATTGCAGCTTCACCAACTCTTGGTCCAAAACCAGAAACCAATTGTCCATCCATTGCTATTATTTTTTTATTTTTTCCGGCATTTGTAGAAGCTATTCCTTCTATTTTTAAAACACCATCAACACCTCCAATACTTTGTAAACCACTGTCGAACATTAAAATATAATCTGGGTTACTTTTTACTACAGCTTCTGGAGTAAGAGGTTTAAAGTCGTCAAATTCAGTAATTGCATTTTCACCTCCAGCAATGCTAATTATTTTTTCCATTGGAGTATTTTTTCCAGCTACCATAAGGTTTCCAGCTCCACGAGCATATATAAATAATACTTTAGGTTTTGTACTAATTGATTTTAAATTTTTTAAATCACTATCTATCTTATTATCTAATGATTCATAATTTGTATTATTTAATGTTGTAGCAACAGATTTTATTAAATTTTTTGTTCCATCAATAGAATAATCTTGTTTAATTATTTCGACTGATATTCCAGCATTTTCTAATTGAGATATTTGTTCTGGAGTTATATCTTTATCTGTAGCGAAAACTTTAGTAGGTTTTAAAGCTAATAAAGACTCAATAGATAAAGAACGTACATGTCCTAAGTCCTTAGCTTTTTGCTTTACAGAAGTAGGATAAGTACTTGTTACATCTACACCAACTAAATTATTTTCATATCCTAAATCTGCTAATGTTTCAGTTATAGCTCCATTCAATGAAACGATTTTCTCATTTGAAATAGCATTTTCAGTTTTGGTTTCAGAAACAGCTTGTTTATCTGATTCTTTATTATTGCAACTTACAAGAATTGCTAAGATTGCCGAAGTGATGAATAGTTTTTTCATTTTTATTAAGTCTAAATAAAGTACAAATATTAACAAAAAGATTCATTTGTCCAATTTTATTTAGAATAATTTTAAATAAAAAGTTATTTCATCTAGTAAAGTTAGACAGTAGTTATTTATAATGAATCCAAACAATACAATAGATTATATCTCTCAGATATTTTGTAATTTTGCAAACTTAAATTAAAGGAATGCGTACTAAATCGGTAGGAAAAAAGAAAATTAATGTTATTACATTAGGTTGTTCTAAAAACGTATATGATTCTGAAGTGTTAATGGGTCAACTGAAAGCTAATGGTAAAGATGTTGTACATGAACAATCAGGAGATATTGTTGTGATTAATACTTGTGGTTTCATTGATAATGCAAAAGAAGAAAGTATAGATACTATATTAGATTATGTTCAACGTAAAGAAGATGGTTTAGTGGAAAAAGTATTTGTTACTGGATGTTTATCGGAACGCTATAAACCAGATTTAATAGAACAAATTCCTGATGTTGATCAATACTTTGGTACAAGAGAACTACCTTTATTATTAAAAGCATTGGGTGCTGATTATAAACATGAGTTAGTTGGAGAACGTTTAACAACAACACCACGCCATTATGCTTATTTAAAAATAGCTGAAGGATGTGATAGACCATGTTCTTTTTGTGCTATTCCATTAATGAGAGGAGGGAATATTTCTCGTCCTATTGAAGAATTAGTTAAAGAAGCAACTAACTTAGCCAAAAATGGGACAAAAGAATTAATTTTAATTGCACAAGATTTAACCTATTATGGTTTAGATTTATATAAAAAACGTGAATTAGCTTCTTTATTAAAAGAGTTAGTAAAAGTTGAAGGTATAGAGTGGATTCGTTTACATTATGCTTTTCCTTCTGGTTTTCCAGAAGATGTATTAGACGTAATTAGAGAAGAACCAAAGGTTTGTAATTACATTGATATTCCTTTACAACATATTTCATCTAAAATTTTAAAATCAATGCGTCGTGGTACTACTCACGAAAAAACAGATGCTTTATTAGCTCAGTTTAGAGAGAAAGTTCCTAATATGACTATTCGTACAACGCTAATTTGTGGTTATCCTGGTGAAACTGAGGAAGATTTCCAAGAAATGAAAGCTTGGGTACAAGAACAAAAATTTGATCGTTTAGGATGTTTTACATATTCTCATGAAGAAAATACACATGCTTACAATTTAGAAGATGATGTTCCTGAAGAAGTAAAGCAAAGACGAGTAGAAGAGATTATGGAAATTCAATCTCAGATTTCTTACGATTTGAATCAAGAAAAAATTGGTAAACAATTTAAAGTAATGATTGATAGAAAAGAAGGAGATAATTTTATAGGTCGTACTGAGCATGATTCTCCTGATGTTGATAATGAAGTTTTAATTTCTGCAATTGATACTTATTTACCTATTGGTGATTTTGTAAATGTAGAGATTACAGAAGCATATGAATTTGATTTAATTGCTAAAGTAATAGATTAATTAAATTATTATAAAAAATTAAATGCCACTCAATTGAGTGGCATTTTTTGTATTAAATAGTTTTCTAATTAAATCTTTTTATATTTTAAAAACAAGCTATTAGTAACAACACTTACACTACTTAAAGCCATTGCTGCACCAGCTAACATAGGATTTAACAAAAAGCCATTAATAGGATAGAGGATACCCGCTGCAATTGGTATTCCAATAACATTGTAAATAAATGCCCAGAATAAATTTTGATGAATTGTTTTTACTGTCTGTGTAGATAAATTGATTGCTTTATTTACTTTTATTAAATCTCCACCAATTAGTGTAATTTGAGCTACATCAATTGCAATATCTGAACCATTCCCCATTGCAATAGAAACATCTGCTTGTGCTAAGGCTGCACTATCATTAATTCCATCACCAACCATAGCAACAATTTTACCTTGCTGTTGTAAATCTTTAATAATATTCATTTTATCAGTTGGTAAAGCATTAGCAACTATTTTATCTATTTTTACTTTTTCACCAATTGCTTTTGCAGAAGATTCATTATCTCCTGTAACCATGTAAACTTCTATATTATGCTCGTGTAAAGTTTGAATAGCTTCTATTGAGTTACTTTTTAATTCATCAGAGATACCAATTAAACCTATAATTTTATCATTACTTGCAAAAAAAGAAATGGTATAATTTTCATTTAAAAAATTAGTTACTGATTCATCAAATTCTTTAGATTTAGGAATATTTAATTCATCTAACCAATTAATTTTACCAATATAATATTCATTATTTAAATAACTACATTTCAAACCTTTTCCTGCTATTTCTTCAATTTTTAATTCAGGTAAAATATCATATTCTCCTAAATAATCTGCAATAGCATTTGCGAGTGGATGCGTCGTATTTTTTTCTATTGTATAAAGTATATTGATAGATGGGTTTTCATCAAACCAAACAATCTCTTGTACTTTTGGTTTTCCCTCAGTTATTGTACCTGTTTTATCAAGAATAATTGTATTTATTTTTTTTGCTAATTCTAAACTTTCTGCATTTTTAATTAAAATTCCTTGTTCAGCACCTTTACCCATACCAACCATAATAGCTGTAGGTGTCGCTAAACCTAAAGCACAAGGACAAGCTATAACAAGAACTGTTATCATAGATAATAGTGCCATTGTAAAAGAATTTTCTTGACCAAGTACAATCCAAGTTATAAAAGTTAGTAAAGCAATTATAATTACAGTTGGTACGAATACTCCTGCAATCTTATCGACCAATTTTTGTACTGGAGCTTTACTTCCTTGTGCATTTTTAACGGATTGTATGATTTGAGCTAGTAATGTCTCATTTCCAACTTTTAATGCTTTATATTGAATAGGAGAGTTTTGATTAACAGTTCCAGAGAAAACTTTAGAATCTATTTTTTTCTCAATAGGAATAGGTTCACCAGTCAAAGAACTTTCGTTTACAAATGAATTTCCATCTACAATAATTCCATCTACAGCTATTTTTTCTCCTGCTTTTGCCAATATAATATCTCCAATATTTACATTTTCTATTGCAATTTCTTTTTGTTTACCTTCAGATATAATTTGAACAGTTTTTGGTTGTAATCCAATTAATTTCTTTATAGCTTCGGAAGTATTTCCTTTAGCATTCTCTTCCATTAATTTTCCAATCAAAATAAAAACAATAATTAATCCTGCAGCCTCAAAATAAGGATGTGGATGTAACCCTTTGCTATACCAATAAGATGGAAATAAAGTATTAAACACACTAAATAAATAGGCAACACTCGTGCTAAGAGCAACAAGTGTATCCATATTAGCTGACTTATTTTTTAATTGTTTCCACGCTCCGATATAAAATTGCTGACCAAATAGAAATAGAATAGGAGTGGACAAAGCCCACATAATATAATTTGCATAAGGCATATCCATAAAGAACATTCCTATAATAAAAAGTGGGATACCAAAAATAAGTGAATAAATTACATTTCTTTTTAGGAGCTTTAAATGATTATCTTTCAATTCTTCTAATTCAGCATCTTGATTTTTTGATTCATCAATTACCAAATCATAACCAACAGAAATAAGAGAATTTTTTAACTTTTCTGGATTAGTTAATGAAGGAATAAACTCTATTTTTCCAATACCATTACCATAATTAACATCAGCATTCACAACACCATATTGTCTTTTAAGGTTTGCTTGAGAACTACTTGCACAAGAAGCACATGTCATGTTAAGTACAGGATATGATTTTTCTATAGAATTTATTTTAAAATTATTTTGTTTTAAAAATTCATAAACTTTTAAAGAAGCTTTAGGAAGTTTTTTTGCTGTAATAGAAATCTCATTTGGATGAATGGAATAACTATCCAACAAATCTAATTCAGATAAAAATTTATCTAGCTTTAAATTTTGTTCTTCTGAATCTAAATTTAAAATGGGAATATTTATAGTATCATTCATATCGTTATTTTTCTATAACAAATTTCGTAAATTATATGTGTTATTCATTTACATAATTTGATAATAATATTATATATTTAGAATCAATTTGAATAAAACAATTAAATTTATTTAACTTAAATGAAATTAAAATTTTACTTTCTGCCATTCATATTTTTTATTTTAACGAATTGTAGTACTTATAAAGATGCAAACTCATCTTTAGTTTCAGGAGATTTTCATAATGCATTTACTTTATCTTATAATAAATACATAAAAAGTCCTACGGAAAAAAATGGAATTAAATTTTTACCTCTTATATATGATTCATATAGTAAAGCTCAAAAAGCTGATGAAGCACGTTTAAAAGAAATACAGAATTTAAGCAATCCTTCTAAATATGAGGAGGCCTATATTCTTATTAATAACTTACAAGATCGTCAAAAATGTATTGTAGGTATAGATGGAAAATCTATAAATGGGAAAAGAATTAATTTTAATTTAAAAGATTATTCTCTTGCATTTAAAGAAATTCAAGAAAAATATGCTGATTTTTTATATAATGAAGGACAATCTTTTCTTGCCTTGAATGATAAAAATGGTGGTCAAGATGCATATTATAGATTCAAAAAATTAGAATCAATTTACCCTAATTATAAGGATACTCGTAATTTAATAAATGTTGCTAAAGAGCAAGGAACATATAAGGTTTTTGTTCAATTATCAAACAATACAAATGTCGTTATCCCTATAATGCTCGAAAGAGATTTATTAAATTTTAATTCTTATGGATTAGATAAGCAGTGGGCTGAATTTTATACAAGGAATCCTAATTATGCATATGATTATACAATTCAACTAAGTTTTGAAAGAGTATTTGTTTCTCCAGAAAAGGAAAAAGTAGAAGTACATAAATTTGAAAAAGAAATTGTTGATGGACAAACAGAATTAATTAAAAATGGAGAAAAAGTAAAAGATGAGAATGGTAAAGTTATAATGGTTGATAAATATATAACCGTGAAAAGTAAATTTGAAGAAATATATAGAGTTAAAGAAGCTATAATTTTAGCAAGATATTATTTAATCAATAATAATAAAGATGAACAAGTAATTTCTAAGGAATTGTCAAGTAATTTTGTGTTTTCAAACTACGTTGGAAATTATACTGGTGATAAAAGAGCTCTAGATAAAGATTATTTAAAAATGTTAGATAATAGAGTTATTCCATTTCCTTCAAACGAACAAATGATTTTTGATTGTGGACAAGACCTAAAACTAAAATTGAAAAGAGAAATTAAAAATATATTTTAATGAAAATTGGAGAAGTTATTAGATGTATTAATAAAAAAACATCTATTTAACATAATATATATTATAATAATAATATTTCAAAGAAATATTATATTAATAAGATTTATTATGTTAAATAAGAAAATAAATAATCCTCTATTAATAAGATTATACTCAAAACAAAAAAGACTTAATGATTTTCATTAAGTCTTTAAAATATAATTTAATTAATAATATATAATTACATCTTTGGCATTCCAGGGAAACCACCAGCAGGCATATTTTTAGACATTGTTTCCATCATCTTTTTACCACCAGCAGAATTCATGAACTTCATCATTTTTCCCATTTCAGAAAATTGTTTTAATAATTGATTCACTTCTTGTAAAGATGTTCCAGATCCAGCAGCAATTCTTTTTTTACGAGAATTATCTATAAGTTTTGGATTCTGACGTTCTTTAATTGTCATTGAATGAATAATTGCTTCAACACCTTTAAAAGCATTGTCATTAATATCAACATCTTTTAAAGCTTTACCAGCACCTGGTAACATTCCAACTAAATCTTTCATATTTCCCATACGTTTGATTTGTTGTATTTGTTTTAAGAAATCTTCAAAGTCAAAATTATTTTTTGCAATTTTCTTTTGTAAACGTTTAGCTTCTTCTTCGTCAAATTGTTCTTGTGCACGTTCTACTAAAGATACAACGTCTCCCATTCCTAAAATACGATCAGCCATACGCTCTGGATAGAAAACATCTAAGGCTTCCATTTTCTCTCCAGTAGAAATAAACTTAATTGGTTTATCTACAACAGTACGTATTGTTAAAGCAGCTCCACCACGTGTATCACCGTCTAATTTCGTTAATACAACTCCATTATAATCTAATACATCATTAAAAGCTTTTGCTGTGTTTACAGCATCTTGACCTGTCATAGAATCTACAACAAATAAAGTCTCTGTAGGGTTTATTGTTTGATGTACTTGACGAATTTCTTCCATCATTTGTTCATCAATTGCTAAACGACCAGCAGTATCGACAATAATTACATTATTACCATTTTGTTTAGCTTGTGCAATTGCAGCTTGTGCAATTGTTACAGGATTTTTATTTTCTAAATCAGCATATACATCAACACCAATTTGTTCTCCAAGAACTTGTAATTGATTGATGGCTGCAGGACGATAAACATCACCAGCAACTAATAATACTTTTTTATTCTTTTTAGTTTTTAAGAAACTTGCCAATTTACCAGAGAACGTTGTTTTACCAGAACCTTGTAAACCAGCAACTAATATAATTGTAGGATTAGCTTCTATTTTTAATTCGGTAGCCTCACCTCCCATTAATTTTGCTAATTCATCATGAACAATTTTTACCATTAATTGTCCAGGATTCAAAGACGTAATTACATTTTCACCAAGTGCTTTTTCTTTTACAGTATTTGTAAAATCTTTTGCAACTTTAAAACTAACATCGGCATCAACAAGTGCTCTACGCACCTCTTTTACAGTTTCAGCAACGTTAATTTCTGTAATTTGTCCTTTTCCTTTTAATGTATGTAAAGCTTTATCTAATTTATCCTGAAGATTTTGGAACATTTTAAGTAAATTTTATATCGCAAATATAAATAATTTATATGTAATTATTACAAAATAAGAAAACTCGGTATTTGTATTATTGAGTAATACATCATAATTCATGATTATTTTCTAAACGATGTAGCTTTTTTTCTAATTTTTTATTTTCTTTTTTTAATTCATTTTCAGCACCAAACATTGTATAGATTAATAATCCAACTCCAACTCCCAAAGCAGCTCCTATTTTTTCATTTTTTCGTATTGCTTTAGAAATTGCTATACCTGCTGCAGCTCCTGTAGTAACTATAGAAACTGTATTTTCGAACTTTTTTGACTTTGTATCAATAGCGTCAAGTAAATTATTCATAATTTATGTTTTTATATATGATTGAATTTTAAGTAATCATAAATATAATTAAAATCGTAGACTTTTAAAAATTGTACGAATAAATTCTAGTGTATATCTTTGTTCAGTAACAAAGAAATTTATGGATATTCAAAATAAAATTTTAAACTTAAGAGAAGAACTTAATCAGCATAATTATAACTATTATGTACTAGATAATCCTACTGTTTCAGATTTTGAATTTGATTTGAAATTAAAAGAACTAAAACGTTTAGAAGATGAAAACCCTGATTTTTTTGATATCAACTCTCCTACTCAACGTGTTGGTGGAATGATTACAAAAAAATTCCCTACCATTGTACACGAATTTAGAATGTATTCTTTAGATAATTCTTATTCTATTGAAGATTTAAAAGATTGGGAAAAAAGAATTGAAAAATCTCTTGGAGAAAAAATAGAATTTGTTTGTGAATTAAAATACGATGGAGCTTCTATTTCTATTTTATATGAAAATGGTGAACTTACACAAGCTGTAACTCGTGGTGATGGAACACAAGGAGATGAAATTACAAATAATATTCGTACCATACAATCTGTTCCTCTGAAACTAAAAGGAAATTTTCCTGAACGTTTCTATATGAGAGGTGAAATAACGATTCCATTAAACACATTCGCATCTATAAATGAAGAACGTGCAAATAATGGATTAGATCTTTATGCAAACCCTAGGAATACGGCATCTGGTTCTCTTAAATTACAAGATAACAGTGAAGTTGCTAAACGTGGTTTACAATGTTTTCCTTACTATTTTGTTGGAAATAATTTGCCTTATGCTACACAATGGGAAATGCTACAAGCTGCTAATGAATTAGGCTTTAAAATTCCTCATACATCAAAATTATGTAGCTCTTTAGAAGAAGTATTAGCATTTGTGGACTATTGGGATACAGAACGTAAAAATTTACCTTATGAGACAGATGGAATTGTAATAAAAGTTAACTCATTTTCTCAACAAGATGAGTTAGGATTTACAGCAAAATCTCCTCGTTGGGCTATGGCATACAAGTTTAAAGCAGAAGCTGCAGAAACAGAATTATTGAGTATTGATTATCAAGTTGGTCGAACTGGAGCAATAACTCCTGTTGCTAACCTTGAACCTGTTTCATTAGCTGGTACAATTGTAAAAAGAGCTTCAGTACACAACGAAGATATAATCAAGAAACTAGATATTCGTATCGGTGATATTGTTTATGTAGAAAAAGGTGGAGAAATTATTCCTAAAATTGTCGGTGTAAATACTGATGTTCGTCAACCTGAAACAAAAGAAATCGAATTCATAAAAAATTGTCCTTCTTGTGGTACAGAATTAATTCGAAAAGAAGGTGAAGCACAACATTACTGCCCCAATGAAAATGGATGTGAACCACAAATTATTGGTAAACTAGAACATTTTGTATCTCGTAAAGCAATGGATATAGAAAGTATTGGTGGAGAAACAGCTGTGTTACTACACAAAGCAGGATTAGTAAACAATGTAGCTGATTTTTATACTTTACATAAAGAAGATATATTACCATTAGAAAGAATGGCAGAAAAATCAGCCCAAAATATCATTAACTCTGTTGAAAATTCAAAAAAACAACCTTTTGAAAAAGTACTTTATGCGATTGGGATTCGTCATGTTGGTGAAACTGTCGCTAAAAAATTAGTTAAACATTTTCAGACAATAGATAATTTAATGAATGCTACAACAGAAGAATTAGTTGCTGTGACTGATGTTGGTGAAAAAATAGCTATTTCCTTACAAGAATATTTTAAAATAGAGCAGCATCAAGCTATGATTCAGCGATTACGTGATTATGGATTAAATTTTGAAATAAGTGAAGATGCAAAGCCTTTATCAGATTCATTAGAAGGAAAAACATTCTTATTTACAGGTAGTTTAACTAAATTTACAAGAACAGAAGCTCAGAAAATGGTGGAAGATCATGGAGGAAAAAATATCTCAGCTGTTTCTAAAAACCTTAATTATTTAATAGCTGGAGAAAAAGCTGGTAGTAAATTAAAAAAAGCTGAAGACTTAGGAACTGTAATTGTACTTACAGAAGATGAATTTTTAACTATGATAAACAACTAATGGAATCAGGATTAATTGCTGTAATAATTTTTGGAATTGTTTTATTAATTCTTACTCCTTTTATTTTTTATGGTTTAAAAATGGCTGGTTATAATAAACTTGCATTTATTGTTTCTTTATCTATATTCTTCATTGTTATTATCCCAATGGTAAAATATAGTTATCGTAGCCAAATGTATAGTAATGATGATTTAAAAAACGATTTGCATAGTGCAGGAGTTGGATTTAAGAATTCTGTACGAATTATAAATAATGATATTTCAGGTATTAAAAATATGAAACAAGAAACTGTTTTGATTATGGATACTTCTGATATCAATAAAATAGTACAAAGAATAGAATCTGATCCTAAATATGTAATTTCACCAAAAATATTGAATTTAAAAGCAGAAACTGTAGGTAAAATTCAATATAAAACAAATAGAAATTATCGTTTCAAGAATAATTATATTTTAGAAACATATAGTACAATAGATAATTATACAGCTCGATATACAGAACTACGATTTCGAAAAGATAATGATACTGTTTTCTTGAAAAAAGAGGAAGTTTATTAGATGAAATAATTATTCTGAATAATATTTCTTGCGTTAGGGATTGAAATGAAAATCCTTTTTTAGATTGGATACATTTTTAATGTAATTATAAAGACTAATCTAAAAAAAAAATGTAATGGAAAGCCCGCCCGAACGCCCAAATTTTAAATTAGAATAGAATTTTAGAATCAAAAAATAGAGATTCTAAAATTCTATTTTTTTATGGTAATTATTTATTTAATAATCGTGCTGCTTCTTTAGCAAAATAAGTAGAAATAAGATCTGCTCCTGCTCTTTTAAAAGCTGTAAGCGATTCTAAAATAACCTTATCATTATCTAACCATCCTTTTTCTACAGCAGCTTTTATCATTGCATATTCACCAGAAACTTGGTAAACAGAAACAGGAACTTGTAAATTATCTTTCACTAATTTTACAATATCCAAATAAGCCATACCTGGTTTTACCATTAAGATATCAGCACCTTCTTCTACATCAGCAATTGCTTCGCGAAGAGCTTCTTCTGAATTATGGTAATCCATTTGGTATGTTTTTTTGTCTTGTGGAATATTTTCTCCATCAACTGGTGCAGAATCTAATGCAGAACGGAATGGCCCGTAGAATGATGATGCATATTTTGCAGCATATGTCATAATTCCTACATTATGAAATCCGTTTTCTTCTAAAGCCATACGCATAGCTCCTATTCGACCATCCATCATGTCTGATGGTGCCACGAAATCTGCTCCTGCCTCTGCATGAGATAAAGTCATTTTGACTAAAGCATCAACAGTTTCGTCATTTATAACTTCACCATTTTTTATAATTCCATCGTGTCCGTAAACTGAATAAGGATCTAAAGCTACATCAGGCATAACAATCATTTCTGGAACAGCATCCTTAATTGCTTTTATAGTATTTTGCATCAATCCATTCGGATTCCAAGATTCTTTTCCTGTATTATCTTTTAAGTTATCACTTACCTTACAATATATATTTACAGCTTTTATTCCTAAATCCCAGATTTCTTTTACTTCTTTTATTGTATTATCTAACGATTGGCGATAGATTCCTGGCATTGATGTAATTTCTTCTTTTACTCCTTGTCCTTCAGCAAGAAAAATAGGTAAAATAAAATCATTTGGAGTTAAAGAATTTTCACGAATCAAACTACGAATAGATTCGTTTTTTCTTAATCTTCTGTGTCTGTTATATAGATGCATTGTTATAAAATTTTGACACAAATTTACTTTTTTTAGTTTGATTAATTCACTGAATAATATCAATAATTCTTATAAAATTATCTGAAATTTTTAATTTTATTATAATATCTATTGCACGAAGGTTTTTTGATGTTGAAAGGAATAATGAAAAGATTCTTTTATAAACAAAATTTTACAAATATCTTTGCAAAATGCGAATAGATATAATTACAGTTTTACCAGAATTGTTGGTAAGTCCTTTTTCTGCTTCCATTATGAAAAGAGCTCAAGACAAAGGATTGGCAGAGATTCATGTACATGATTTGAGAGAATATGGAAAAGGTCGTTACAGACATGTCGATGATTATCCGTATGGAGGAACTTCTGGTATGGTAATTATGTGTGAACCATTGGACAAGATGATTTCTAAGTTGAAAGATGAAAGAGCTTATGATGAAATTATTTATCTAACTCCTGATGGTGAAACTCTTAATCAAAATATTGCGAATGATTTATCATTAAAAGGTAATTTAATGATGATTTGTGGGCATTACAAAGGAATAGATCAACGTATTCGAGATATGCATGTAACAAGAGAAATTTCTATTGGAGATTATGTTTTATCTGGAGGTGAATTTGGTGCAATTATATTGGCTGATTCAATTATTCGCTTGCTACCAGGTGTTATTGGAGATGAGACTTCTGCCCTTTCCGATTCTTTTCAGGACGATTTATTGGCTCCTCCAATTTATACTCGTCCATCCGATTATAAAGGACATAAAGTTCCTGATGTTTTATTATCTGGAAATTTTCCAAAAATTGAAGAATGGTTACATGAACAAGCTGTACAACGTACAAAAGAACGCAGACCTGATTTATTAGAAAAAAGAAAATAAAAAAAATCCCAATAAACAAAATGTCTATTGGGATTTTAAATTTAGTTAATTATTTAAGCTTTTGTAAACTCTAAGTTTACAATTAATTTTACTTTATCAGAAACAACTAATCCTCCTGCTTCTGTTACTTGGCTCCATTCAAGGCCAAAATCTTTACGATTTAATTCTCCTGAAAATTCAAACCCAGCACGTACAAACCCAAATGGATCATTAATAATTCCACCGAAATCTGCATCTAGAGAAATAGATTTTTTCTCTCCACGAATTTCTAATGTACCTTCAATTTTTCCATTATTAATACCAGAAGTACTTTCAAATTTTAATTCTGGAAATTTATCAGCTGCAAAAAAATCATCTGATTTTAAATGATTATCACGATCAGCATTTTTAGTATTAACTGAACCAACTTGAGCAGTAAAGCTAAATTTAGCATCAGAAAAATTATCATCATTAGATTCTACTGTTGCACCGAAATTATCAAAATTTCCTGTAACTGTAGAAATTACCATATGTTTTACTTTAAATTGTACTTCTGAATGAGAAGCATCTAAATTCCATGTTGCCATAATTTTTGTTTTTATTATTGTTTGAATTGTTTTCTTAACCTATTTTGAATGATAACATACTTAGTGAACCATAAACCATTTGATCATTAAATAATGTTATTTCTTCATCTTTTTCTTGTAATGCCAAAGCATATATAGATGGAAGATAATGTTCCATAGAAGGAATAGCTAAATTAAAAGCTTCTCCTTTTTCTTGTAAATTAAATAATTGTAAATGATTTCCAGAAGTTATAATATTTTTGAATGTATCATTCACTTCATAAGCCCATTCGTAACCAGCGTTTGGTTCGTGCCAATTTAAAGCTCTTAAATTATGCACTATATTTCCACTTCCTATGATTAAAATTCCTTTTCTTCTTAATGCATTTAACTCTTTTGCTAATTCATAATGTTGCTGAGGAGTTTTATACACATCAAGACTTAATTCTATCATAGGAATATCTGCATTTGGATATAAAAATTTTATTACACTCCAAGAACCATGATCAAAACCCCACATTTTATCTAAATCTACATCAGTAGATTTTATAATATATTGTAATTCCTCTGCTAGTTCTGGACTTCCTGGAGCTGGATATTCTACATCGAATAATGCTTTTGGAAAACCATAAAAATCATGAATTGTTTTAGGTTTTTCTAATGCTGTAACTTTAGTTCCTCTTGTTTCCCAGTGAGCAGAAATACATATAATTGCATTTGGTTTAGGAATTGTTTTTCCTATACTTCTCCAACCTTCTACAAAAATATTTTCCTCAATAGCATTCATAGGAGAACCATGACCTAAAAATAAAACAGGCATTTTTTCTGTTGTACTAAAATGAGAACTAATTGTTTTTAATTCATCAAAATTCATGATTTTATGGTTTTTATTTTTTTTAATACTTATTTAGTAGGAAATTCTAAGTTAGATGTAAGCGTAACAACATCACCAACCATAGCTTCTGGGAATTTGCTTCCTAAATTAAATTCACTTCTTTTGATATCTCCTTTAACTGTAAAACCGTAAGTTTTAACTCCATTGTTATCAACACTTCCATTGTAAGTTAAATTTAATACAACTGGTTTAGTAATACCATGTAATGTTAAATCACCGATTAATTTATATTGATTTTTTTTGATTTTAGTAATTCCTTTTGACATGAATTCTAATTTTGAATTTGTTGTTGCATCAAAAAAATCAGCAGATTTTAAGTGATTATCTCTTGCTTCTACTCCTGTATTAATTGAACTTACATTTGCAGTTACATGAAATTTAGCATTCGTTAAATCTTCTTTAGTAAAGTTATTTAAATGAACTGTAAAATCATTAAAATTTCCTTCTACATTAGAAATTGTCATGTGAGATACAGAAAATCCTAATTTAGAGTGCATAGGATCATTTGTATAATTTTGTGCAAATGCAGAAATTGAAGCTGTAGATAATATTAATCCGAATAATAATTTTTTCATAATTTGTTTTTATTTATAGGTCAAAATTACTGCTGTATTAAAACATGGACATTGATGTAAGTTAAGAAATGAAATTATTTTTGTTACAATTAAAAAATTACTTTAAAATAAAGATACTACAATTGAAAATCAATTGTATAAAAAAAGGACGAAAATTAACTCGTCCTTTTAAATATTATATTTTTAGATCATTAAAGATCAAAAGCTTCTTTTACTTGATCAACAAAATCTAATTTTTCCCATGTAAATAATTCAACTTCTAATTCAACAACATCTTGTCCATTTGCAGATTCAAAATGTTTTTTAACAATTTTAGGTTCTCTACCTAAATGTCCATAAGAAGCAGTTTCTTTATAAATAGGATTTCTTAATTTAAGTCGTTGTTCAATAGCAAAAGGTTTCATATCAAAAATTTCAGAAACTTTCTTAGAAATTTGACCTTCTGTTAAATCAACTTTTTCTGTACCAAAAGTATTTACTAATAATGATACAGGTGCTGCAACACCAATTGCATAAGAAACTTGAACTAAAACTTCTTCAGCAACACCAGCAGCAACTAAATTCTTAGCAATATGACGAGCTGCATAAGCTGCAGAACGGTCTACTTTTGATGGATCTTTTCCAGAAAATGCCCCACCTCCGTGTGCTCCTTTTCCTCCATAAGTATCAACAATAATCTTACGACCAGTTAATCCTGTATCACCGTGAGGTCCACCAATTACAAATTTTCCTGTTGGATTAATATGGTAAGTAATATCTTCTGTAAATAAACTACGGATGTGATCTGGTAACGTAGATTTCACACGAGGAATAAGAATATTAATTATATCGTTTGTGATTTTATTTCTCATTGCTTCTTCTGTAGCAAAATCATCATGTTGAATAGAAATTACAATTGTATCAATACGAACCGGTTTGTTATCATCATCGTATTCAATAGTAACCTGAGATTTAGCGTCTGGACGTAAATATGGCATTAATTCAATTTCATTTTTACGAATGTTAGATAACTCAATTAATAATTTATGAGATAAATCTAATGCTAAAGGCATATAATTTTCTGTTTCGTTAGTTGCATAACCAAACATCATACCTTGATCTCCTGCTCCTTGTTCTTCATCAGAAGAACGCTCTACTCCTTGATTAATTTCAGGAGATTGTTCGTGAATTGCAGATAAAATTCCACAAGAATTAGCATCAAACATATACTCACTTTTAGTGTAACCTATTTGAGCAATAGTTTCTCTAGCTACACGTTGTAAATCTATATAAGAATTAGATTTTACTTCTCCTGCTAGTACAACTTGACCTGTTGTTACTAATGTTTCACAAGCAACTTTACTTTTAGAGTCAAAAGCTAAGAAATGATCTAAAATTGAATCAGATATTTGATCGGCAATTTTATCTGGGTGCCCTTCAGAAACAGATTCTGATGTAAATAAATATGACATTATATTTTATATTTTATAAAAGTATAAAGCAAAGTTAAGACTGAAGACCTGTTTTAGCATTTATTTTATGAGGTAGCAATCAGTCAAATCTTTCCTCTTTAATTCGAAACCAAATATACAATGAATAAAATGAAATATAAAAGAAAAAAAACATTTATTTTTCTACTAAATTAATAGAGTTATAAAGTATTTAAAATCTTATAATTAAGTAAAATGTTTAATAATGGGATATATTCATTTTAAATTACTAGACTTATAATCAATCATTTATTGTAAATAAAAAAAACATCTTTATATAAGATGTTTTTTATCATTACTTTATTGGTGTAAAGTACCAATATGTCGATGTTTTTTTATTTTCTACTTCTAAAAACTCAGGAGCTGCTTGTGGTAATAAGTGTAATTCATCTGATTTTTTCAAATCATTAAGAATTTGTCTTAATGGATATCCTTTTTTTCTATCGTGAGGAAAATACCCTTTTTCAATAAGAAAAGGCATCATATCCTTTGTTTTTACTCGTTCAAGATTGTTTTCAATTAAATAAGCTTGAATATCATCACTCATTTTTTTAATAACTTCTCTATCAACTTTAATATATTCGTTTTTCTTCATATTCAATTTTACCAATTACCATTCATTAGTGTTAAAATCATCGGACCTTCTGAAGTAACTAAAACAGTATGTTCATGTTGAGCGAAAACACCTGGTTTATTTCCTATCATTGTCCACCCATCAGCTTGTTCTATTGCTTCATGAGAATTTTCTGAAATAAAAGTTTCTAATGCAATTACAGAGTTTTTTCTAAATCTTCTTTTATCATCAACATCTCTAAAATTTAATAAGTCTAATGGTTCTTCATGTAAAGAACGACCTACTCCATGTCCTGTCAAATTCTCTATAACTTTATAATGATGTTTTTTAGCTTCTTTTTCTATTATTCCTCCTATATCAGCTATTTTTACTCCAGATTTTACTGCAGAAATAGCTTTTTGGAGAGCAGAAATTGAAGCATCAACAATTTTTTGATATCCGTTTACATCTTCACCAACAACAATAGAACCTCCATTATCTGCCCAAAAACCATTTAATTCTCCAGAAACATCAATATTAATAACATCGCCTTCTTTTAAAATTTTAGTTTCTGATGGAATCCCATGACAAATTTCTTCGTTCACACTTAAACAAGTGTATCCAGGAAATTTATACGTTTCGTATGGAGCAGAATTACAGTTGAATTTTTTCATAATTGTAGCACCATAATTATCTAATTCTTTTGTAGATATTCCTGGTTTTACAAAATCTTTCATCTCTTTTAGAGTAATGGCAACAGCTTCGCTGACTTTTTTCATACCAATTAACTCTTCTTCTGTTTCTATTATCATTATTAAAAATATTATTTTGATTCTCTAAATACAGAATCATTTGCAAATTTAAAAGATAAATAAAAGGAAAATGACTATTTAGAAGAATATTTTTTACTTATTTTCTTTGATTAGAAAATAAATAGTCAGATTTTTTAAAACAAAAAAATTATAATGCTAAATATTAAAAACTTAACTAAAGTTCTAGTAAAAATTAGAAATAAAAAACAAAGGTACATAAATCTTTTAGATAATATCTGGTCATTTCTCTTGAATAATCGCACTAATTTTACAACCCGAAATCAAACATATACACGATGAACAACAAAAATTTCAACCCAATCGAAGAAGTTCTACATCTCATCAAACAAAAAGGAGGCTGGGTTAATGCACATTCACATTTAGATAGAGCATATTCTTTGACTTCGGATACATTTTCATTATCTAATTCATTTTTAAAGGAAAAATGGCATCTTGTAGATGATATGAAGCGTAATTCTTCTGTCGATGATATCTATTTTCGTATGGAAAAAGCAATTAATTTCATGTTAGAGCAGGATTGTCAAGCAATAGGTTCTTTTATTGACTGTGATGAAGTTATAGAAGATCGTAGTATACGTGCTGCACAAAGATTAAAAGATAATTACGGAAAAGATTTAGAGATTCGTTTTGCAAATCAAGTTTTAAAAGGTGTAATTGATCCTAAAGCTCGTGAATGGTTTGATTTATCTTCTGATTTTGTAGATATTATTGGAGGTTTACCAGCAAAAGATTTTGGAAAAGAAGAAGAACATTTAGATATTTTATTGTCTACAGCTAAAGCTAAAAATAAATTAGTTCATGTTCATGTAGATCAGTTTAATACTGATGAAGAAGCTGAGACTGAGTTATTAGCTCAGAAAACAATAGAACATGGTATGGAAGGTAAAGTTTCTGCCGTACACTCTATTTCTGTTGCAGCTCACCCTAGAAAATATCGTTATGAATTATATGAATTAATTAAAAAAGCTGATATGCACATTATTTCTTGTCCTACAGCTTGGATTGATCATAATAGAACAGAGCGTTTAGCTCCTTCTCATAATTCTATTACTCCTGTTGATGAAATGATACCAAAAGGAATTAATGTAGCATTTGGTACAGACAACATTAATGATATATATAAACCATTTTCTGATGGTCACTTACTAACGGAGTTACGAGTAATGCTAGAATCTTGTCATTTTTATGATGTAGAACAACTTTCTAATATAGCAACAATAAATGGCTTAAAAGCATTAGGAATTCAAAAATAAAATGTATATTTATACAAAATTAAATCTCGCTAAGGCGGGATTTTTTTTGAAATATAAAATTTTAAATCATGAAATCAATGCGATTAAATGTACAAAATGAAACAGCACAACTAAAAACAGTAGTTTTAGGGATTGCAAATTCTAATGGTACAATTCCAACACTTGAGGAAACTTTTGATGCTAAATCTTATGAAGCAGTAAAAAATAATGATTATCCTACTGAACAAAATGCAATAAATGAAATTTCTGAATTTGAAAAAATTTTTAAAAAACATAATATAGAAGTTCTCAGACCTAATTTAATTGAAAATTGTAATCAAATTTTTTCAAGAGATGTAGGTTTTGTAATAGAAGATCAATTTTTTATATCAAATATAATTCCCGATCGTTTAGAAGAATTAGAAGCATATAAAACAATAAAAAGTAAAATAGATATTTCAAAAATTAATTCTTTACCTGAAGAAGTTTTTGTAGAAGGAGGCGATGTTGTTTTATATAATGATTATATTTTTGTAGGTACTTATAAACAAAAGGATTTCAAAGATTATAAAACAGCTAGAACGAATGTTGAATTTGTAGATTATATTAAATCTAAGTTTCCTAATAAAATTGTTTTAGATTTTGAATTAAATAAAAATGATCAAAATCCATATGAAGGTATTTTACACATGGATTGTACTTTCAATCCTGTAGGAAAAGATAAAGCCATTATTTATAAAGATGGTTTTTTACATGAAAATGAATACCAGAAAATTGTAGATATATTTGGAAAGGAGAATTTGTTTGAAGTTACAAAAGATGAAATGTATATTATGGCACCAAATGTTTTTTCTATTTCTCCTGAAATTGTTGTTTCTGAAAAAAACTTTACTCGATTAAATAATCATTTAGAAAACAACTGGAATATAAAAGTAGAAAGAATTAATTATAATAATATTTCTAAAATGGGAGGATTATTAAGATGTTCTACAATGCCATTAATAAGAGAATAACATGAAGAATAAACAATATACATCAACTATTTTAATGATTGAACCTACAGCATTTTATTACAATCCTGAAACTGCTGTAAATAATTTTTTTCAAACAGAAACAAATGATTCTAAAGAAGATATTCAAGCTGAAGCTTTAAAAGAATTTAATCAAATGGTTTCTGATTTGCGTTCAAAAGGAGTAAATGTAATAACATTAAAAGACACACCTACTCCACACACGCCAGATTCTATTTTTCCAAATAACTGGATTTCTTTTCATGCAAATGGGAATGTTGTTCTATATCCTATGTTTGCAAAAAACAGAAGAAATGAACGCCGAGAAGAGGATGTACTTAGTTTATTAGAAGAGAAAGGATTTCTAATCAATGATGTGATTGATTTTACTTCCGCAGAAGATGATGAAGTTTTTTTAGAAGGTACAGGAAGTATTATTCTTGATAGAGAGAATGAATTGGCTTATGCTTGTATTTCTCAGAGAACTGATGAAGATTTATTGATTGAATTTTGTGAAGAATTAGAATATACTCCAGTAATATTTCATGCAAATCAAACTGTAAATGGTGATAGAAAGCCTATTTATCATACAAATGTTATGATGTGTATTGCAGATAAATATGCTATAGTTTGCTTAGACTCTATTGATGATAAAAAAGAAAAAAAGAATGTTTGTGAATATCTTTTAGAATCAGAGAAAGAAATTATTCCTATAACAGAAGATCAAATGCATCAATTTGCTGGAAATATGCTACAAATTGGTGGTTTAGGACAATCTTATTTAGTTATGTCTCAAACAGCATATAATTCTTTGTTAGAAGATCAAAAAAATAAGATTGAAAAATATAATCCTATTTTACCTGTTAAGATAGATTTAATAGAAAAATTAGGTGGAGGAAGTGCTCGTTGTATGATGGCAGAAGTTTTTCTTCCTAATCAATAGTTTATATATACACAAAAAGTCTATAAGATTTTATAGACTTTTTGTGTATAAATTATTTTTATGATAATTTAATTACTCTTTCGAAAAACATGTTAGGTTTAATTCTAATTGATTCATCACCAACCAAAACCATTAAATTCAAATGTTGATTAAATCTCCAAACTGAATTACCTTCTACTTCAATTCCATGTTGTGTCTTTACAACTGTTAAATTTGTGTACTCCATAATAAAAGTTTTTTAGATTAATAAAAATGTTAATTGTGCTTATAATTATCTATTATTTTAATTGATAGTAAATAAATACGTTACATTAATCAATAAATCATAAACCATGCCATTATTTTATGCTTACATATTATGGTTATTTTTTTTATGAGATTTTACTCCACCCAACCTTGTCTTTATGGTTTTCTAAAAAGAATTGTTTTGTAGCTAAATTTATAGGATGAGATAAAGTTTCATCTTGTGATAAAATCATTTCTACACATTTTCTTGCAGCATATAAAATTTCTTTATCTTTTGCTAAATCTGCTATTTTAAAATTTAAAACTCCACTTTGTTGTGTTCCCATCATATCTCCTGGTCCTCTAAGTTCCAAATCAACTTCTGCAACTTTAAAACCATCATTTGTTTCGCACATTGTCTGTATTCTTCGTTTAGAAACATCGTTTAGTTTACCTCCAGTCATCAAAATACAATAAGATTGCTCTGCTCCTCGTCCAACACGTCCTCTTAATTGATGCAATTGAGAAAGACCAAATCGTTCAGAATTTTCTATAATCATTACAGAAGCATTAGGAACATTTACTCCAACTTCTATTACTGTAGTTGCTACTAAAATTTGTGTTTCATTATTCTTAAAACGAGTCATTTCAAATTCTTTATCTGCTGGCTTTTGTCTTCCATGAACAATGCTAATTGCATAATTAGGCAAAGGAAATGCACGAGAAATACTCTCGTAACCATCCATTAAATCTTTCAATTCAAGCTTTGCAGATTCTTCAATCAATGGATATACAACATAAACTTGTCGCCCTTTATCAATTTCATCTTTCATAAATTTGAAAACACTTAATCGATGAGCATCAGTTTTGTGAATTGTTTTTATTGGTTTTCTCCCTTTTGGTAATTCATCAATTACAGAAACATCTAAATCTCCATACATTGTCATAGAAAGAGTTCTTGGTATTGGTGTAGCAGTCATCACTAAAATATGAGGAGGAAGTTTTGCTTTTCTCCAAAATTTAGCTCGCTGTGCTACTCCAAAACGGTGTTGTTCATCAATAACAGATAATCCAAGATTATTAAAAATCACATTATCTTCTAATAATGCATGTGTACCAATAATTATTTTTAAATTACCATTTTCTAAATTTTCTAAAATGGGTTTTCTATTTTTCTTTGTAATAGATCCGGTAAGTAATTCTACAGAAATATCTAAATCATTAACTAACTCTTTAATACTATCGTAATGCTGTTGAGCTAAAATTTCGGTTGGAGCAATTAAAGCAGCTTGAAAGCCATTATCTACAGCAATCAACATAGATAATAAAGCAACCATTGTTTTACCAGAACCTACATCTCCTTGTAAAAGTCTGTTCATCTGAGCAGGTTGTTTTAAATCTGAACGAATTTCTTTAATCACTCTTTTCTGAGCATTTGTTAATTCGAATGGTAAATGTTCATTATAAAATGTATTGAAATAATGACCAATAATTGGGAAAGGATTACTCCTATTTTTTTGTTTATTAACTGCTTTCTGGGATAAATTAGCTAAGTTTAGAAAAAAGAATTCTTCAAATTTCAATCTTCTTATAGCTGCATTTAATTCATTCAGATCTTTAGGAAAATGAATTGCCTTTAGTGCATCTAGTCTAGAAATTAACTTATAATGCTGTAAAACATTATCTGGTAAATTTTCAGAAATAGTAATATTTTCAGCAAAAAGATTCATCATCATTTTTTGCATCACTCGATTTGTAACTCCTCTTTTTGTTAATTTTTCTGTACTTGGATAAACAGGAAATAAGCCTAAAGGTATAGTTTTAGAATCTTCAACCAATTCTATTTCAGGATGAGTAATACTGTAATTTCCATTAAAAACAGAAGGTTTACCATAGATAACTACTTCTTTAAATAAATCTGTTTTTAATTTATCTTTTTGCCAAGGAGAAACTTTAAACCATACCAATTCTAAAGTTCCTGATCCATCTTGGAATTTACCTTTTAAACGTTTTACTTTTCCCTGATTTACTTCTTCTATCTGTACAATTTGTCCTTTTAATTGTATTTCTGCATCAGTAGAAGAAATTTCAGATATTTTATAAAATTTAGATTTATCGACATATCGAAACGGAAAATGTTGCAACAAATCTTCATAACGAAATATACCAAATTCGCTTTGTAAAAGTTTTGCGCGCTCAGGTCCAGTTCCTTTTAAATATTCTATTGTTTTTTTTAATGGATTTTGGTACATCTTGAATGTAATGATTGTCGCAATTTAAAAAAAATGCACAAGAATATGTTACTTATGTTACAAAATAAGCTCGTAGAAATACATTATATTTGTAAAAATTAAAAAACAATGAGTTTATTAGATTACATCAAAAACGGTTATACATATACTGAATATATTACAGAAGTTGAAGATCAATTAGAAAATGAAATTGAGAATGATGATCCTAAAGAATTTGTAAAATACTATGCTTTAGGTTTACAAAGAATGAATCGTATTTCTAAAACTTTTAAATTTACTCCAGTTCAAGAAAATCGTTTAAAGAATACCAAAAATAATTTTAAATTATTAACGATTACTGAAGGTTGGTGTGGTGATGGTTCACAAATTGTTCCTGTTGTAGAAAAAATTGCTGAAGCTTTAAAGGTAGAATCTAAATATATTTTGAGAGATCAACATTTAGATTTAATGGAAAATTATAAAACAAACGGAGCTCTTTCTATTCCAATTATTATTGGTGTTTCTGAAGAAGGAGAAGAATTATTCCGATTTGGTCCTCGCCCAGCTTATGGAATGGAATTATTAGCAAAATTCAAAAAAGATCCGGATATCTATACAAATGAAGAATTTCATGACGATATTCAAAAGTATTACAATACAAACAAAGGAGAAGATATCTTAAACGAATTATTAAATTTAGTTGACGAAAGTTTGGCTGAATAAATTATTTTAATTTTTTAAAATCTTATTTTTATTTAAGAAAATTCAGGTGTATTAAAATGAAAAAAAATAAACAAGTAATTATAGCTTTAGTTATTGTCTTTGGTTTAATAGCAATTATGTTTACTCCTATTGGTACTTTTGTAAAAAGTAAAGTACAAGATGATAGCCATATTGCTGGAATGGAAGTTGATTTAAAGGATAGTGATTATGATATTGATTTGATAGGACATAATGGTGCTAAAAATAGTAATTTGTTAGATTTCAAAAATAGTGGTGAAGTTATTTTCCTTAACTTTTGGGGAAGCTGGTGTCCTCCATGTGTTTCTGAAATGCCTACAATTCAAAAATTATATGAGGCAAAAGGACAAAAAGTAAAATTTGTATTAGTTGCAATTCAAGATAAACCGAAGGTTTTTAATGCTTTTTTAGAAAAAAATGGTTACACAATGCCTGTCTATGAGCCTAATAGTCCTATTTCTAATAATATGTTACCTAGAGTTTTTCCTACGACGTATATTTTAAATAAAAAAGGAGAAATTGTTTTAAAAGAAACAAAAACAAGAGATTGGAATGATAAAGAAATTAATACTCTTTTAGATAAATTAGTTGCAGAATAGTAAAATCACAATATTAAAATAAATAAAAACAGCAGGTTAAATAACTTTTTAATCTGCTGTTTTTGTATGTAAATATTACTTTATAAACGAAAATATTATAAATAATAATTTAAAATAAACTTTGTAATCATTCTCTAAAAAATACTTTTTTAGAATGAATATACTTTCTTGAATTATTCGTTTATAATCACAATTAAAATTTATTTATTCTTTAAATTGCATAAAAATCTAGATGAATAATTATTATGGCAAATTATCAAAATGTTATCGATGCTCCAAATACAAATACCATATTTACAGTTTGGAGTTTCAATAATAATCCTTCTGTTGAGGAGCAATTTAAAAAAGTTTGTTCTTTGGTAACAAATATAAATCACTCAATTTCTACACGTTTTCCTGAATCAAAATCAAGTGTAGTTTTAGGAATTGGACATGATGCTTGGTTAAAGCTTAATTTACCAAAACCTTTACCAAAAGAATTAGAAAATTTTAAAGAAATTAAAGGTGATAAACACACTGCAGTTTCTACTCCAGGTGATTTACATTTTCATATCCGTTCTACAGAAAAAAGTCTATGTATTGATATTGCTGCAAATATTGCTGATGTATTAAAAGATGTAGCTAATTGTATAGAAGAAGTTCATGGTTTTCGTTATTGGGACGGTAGAAGTATATTAGGTTTTGTTGATGGTACAGAAAATCCTGAAGGAGATGATGAACGTTCTCATTTTGCTTTGGTAGGAAATGAAGATGAGGAATACCTAAACGGTAGCTATCTTTTTGTACAAAAATATATACATGATATGAATGCTTGGAGAAATCTTCCTATTCATGAACAGGAAAAAGTAATTGGTCGTTCTAAAGCCGATGATATAGAAATGGATGATGATGAAAAACCAAGTAATTCTCATTCTGCTCTTGCCAATGTTGGTGATGATAAGAAGATTGTAAGGGACAACATGCCTTTTGGTAATCCTTCTACCAATGAAATGGGTACTTATTTTATTTCTTATGCAAGTACATTTGCTACTGTAAACGAAATGCTAGAACGTATGTTTATTGGAGAACCAAAAGGTAATTACGATAGAATATTAGATTTTAGTACTGCTAAAACCGGTTCTTTATATTTTGTCCCTAGTTTAGATTTGTTAGATTCATTTACTGACTAATTATTATTTACATTATATAAAATCTAAAAATGCTATAAACTGTATTATTTACAATTTATAGCATTTTATTTTACACGATGTTATCTATAATAAACTCTTTTATAATTCTTATTATTTTTTAATCTTATAAATATGTCGTACTATTGCAAAGCATTTGCAATAAGAAATGAAAAGACGAAATACGCCAACTAAACAGGCTGTTTTAGATTTGTTTGAATCTTGTTCTACAGCATTAAATCAAGAACAAATTGAGTGCCAACTTCGTGAAAAAATGGATAGAGCTACAATATATCGTATTCTAAACAATTTTTGTAAAGATGGAGTTATGCATAAAATTGTTGCTGATGATGGAATAAATTATTTTGCAATGTGTAAAAATTGTTGTGATCATTTAAAACACGATCACTTTCATTTTCGGTGCACAGAATGTAATCAATTAATTTGTTTAGAAGATAAAATAAATATTAATTTACCAGAAGGTTATACATTAAAAGGTTGTAATTGTGTAATTACAGGCGTTTGTAAAACGTGTCAAAAATAAATACTATGGATTTACAATGGTTCGTGAAATGGTTTAATTCACCATATTATCATATACTTTATAAAAATAGAAGCCTTACAGAAGCAGAAGATTTTATAAAAAAAATTACTACTTTTCTAGAATTCCCAAAAAACACCAAAATACTAGATTTAGCTTGTGGGAAAGGTAGACATTCAATTACATTAAACAAATTAGGATTTGATGTATTAGGAATAGATTTAGCAGAAGCAAGTATAGAATATGCAAAACAATTCGAGAATGATACGTTGAAATTTGAAGTTCATGATATGAGAGATGTTTATCATAAAAATGAATTTGATGCAGTTTTTAATTTATTTACAAGTTTCGGTTACTTCGAAAAATATGAAGATAATTTTAAAGTATTTGAAGCCGTAAAAGAACAATTAAAATCAACAGGTATTTTTGTTTTTGATTATTTAAATGCAGAAAAAGTTGTTTCTCAGATGATTCCTTACGAAGAAAAAGAAATTGATGGTATTTTATTTAAAATAACAAAATCTGTAGAAAATGGTTTCATTAAGAAAGAAATAGATTTTGAAGATAAAGGAGAAACTTTTCATTTCGAAGAGTATGTTCGTTTAATTTACTATAAAGATTTTAAAGAAATCTATGAAAAAGAAGTTTTTAGATTAAAAGAAGTATTTGGAAATTATATGTTGGGAGAATTTAATGAAGAAGAATCTGATCGTTTAATATTAATTCTCGAAAAATGATAGAAAGTTTAATCTTAATTTGTAGTGTTGTTTTAGGAGTAATTTGTTCAAAATTATTTCTAAAAAATAAACACAATTCTAAATTATTATTAACATTTAGTGGTGCATTTTTCTTAGCTATGACTGTCCTAGAAATTCTACCACAAGTATATGGTCATCCTAGTACAGATCATACAAATCATACTATTGGATTATTTGTTTTATTTGGAGTAGTTATACAATATATTCTAGAGACAATTAGTAAAGGTGTAGAACACGGACATATCCATTTACATAAAAATGAATCATTTCCTATTGGAATTTTCGGAGGTTTGTTTTTACACTCTATCATAGAAGGGATTCCCGTTGCAAATGCAGAATCACATAATTTTATGTGGGCAATTTTTGTACACAATATTCCTGTATCTATGATATTATTTAGTGCACTTTCTCAGCATACAGCATCAAATACAAAACGATTTATTTTTATGTTGTTATTTGCTCTTGCTGCTCCAATGGGTTATTTTTTAGGTAAACATACGCTAATATCAAATTATTCATTAGAAATGAGTGCTATTGTATCAGGAATATTTTTACATATTTCAACCGTAATTTTATTCGAAACCAATGAAGGTCATCACTTCAATATCAAAAAATTTATATCAATATTAATAGGTTTCGTACTTGCTTATTTTATTGTATCAATGCATACACATGCTCATTAAAATTAGGGCGTTCGGGCGGGCTTTTCGTTGCAATCTTTCCTAATTGATTATTAGTTGAAGTTAAAAAAGCAACCAATTAGTAAAGGATTTCCACTTCAATCCCTAACGCAAAATAAAAAAGCTGTATTCATTTACTGAATACAGCTTTTTTTATTTATTTAGAAGTATCAACGCTTTGATTAGCTTCGCTATATTTTTTATTTAATTTTTTAGCTTCTAACATAAATTCATCTATAGATACAACCTGTCCTTTAGATGGTAATTTGACTATCAACTCTTTGTCTAAAACTTGAATATCTTTCAACGTAAAAATTGCTTTCATTCCATTCGTTTCAAATTCAGCTTTAACAATTAAACCAGGTAAATTAGAAAATTTATAAGGCCCATCTTTGTAATGCAAAGACTTAGAATACCATGCAGTAATAATTGCTCCATCTTCATCTACTCCAGTAGCTTTTACTGCTGGAAAACCTTTTATATCCTCTGTTTCTTTGGTTAACTTCCAGTTATAATTATATAAGTTATCTTTAATTAAGAAAGTTTTACCACCAAACTCTTTTTGATTATAATATAAATTATTTTGATAATCTTTATAAAGTGGATTTGCCTCCGATTCAATAATCATTTGCTTAATCAAACCTACATTTCCTTGAGAATTATTTACTTTTAATTCAGGCTTAAAAACAGACATTTTACCGTTACTTTCAAGTTGGAAATCAAGAGAAATTCCTTCATCTATTTCCTGCTTAAATATTGCTCTTTGATCTGCGGGAATACCATCTTTTATTTTTTCAAAATCTATAATAAAATCTGTCTTGTAAGTAACTTTTATATTTTCGTTTGCATTTTGAGCAAATCCAATTACTGATCCTAAGATACAAGTTGTAAAAAAAGTAAAAAATTTATAGTTCATAAATAAGATTGTTGATTAATATTTGACTAAAATAATTAAATATAAATCATTTATGAATACAATTTTAAATCTAAATTTAAAATCTCTCCTACTTGTTTAAATTCTTCATTTATTTTAGCATTTAAAGTAACTTTTCCTTTTGTAATAGGATGATTAAAACTCAACTCATGCGCATGTAACATCATTCCTTTTAATCCATAGGTTTCTAACCACAATTTATTTTGCTTATTACAACCATGTGGACGACTTCCTAAAATAGGATGAAAAATGTGACGAAAATGTTTACGTAACTGATGCATTCGTCCTGTTTCAGGAATTGCTTCTACAAGACAATATCTTGATGTTGAATGATTATTATATTTCAAATCTATTTCAGCTTTTTGTAAACGTTTATAACGTGTTATCGCATTTTGTTTTATGCCATCATCATTTGTCAAATCATAATCAATTGTATCATTATCTGGAGACCAACCTCTTAAAATGGATAAATATTTCTTCTCAACATTTCTAGTCGCAAATTGCTCATTCATAATCTTTAGAACATCTTTACTTAAAGCAAAAAGTAAGACTCCAGATGTTTTTCTATCTAACCGGTGGATTGGGTAAACGTGCTGTCCTCCTAACTGATTTCTTAGTTCCTGAACAGCAAAAACCTTAGCATCTCTAGCATAATAAGATTTATGAACCAATAAGCCACTTGGTTTATTAATTGCAACAAGATATTCATCTTGATATAGAATTTCTAACATAAAAAATTATGGAGCTAAACGTTCTTTTTTCCAATCATAATCTTCTTGTAATACATAACGAACTCTGTCATGTAATCGACTTGGTCTACCCTGCCAAAATTCAATTTCTAAAGGACGTACCAAATATCCTCCCCAATGCGCTGGGCGAGGAATTTCTTTTCCTTCGTATTTTTTTTCCAATTCCAACTCTTCAGCTGCTAAATCTTGATGTTCTTCAATAACAGAACTTTGTGCAGAAATCCACGCACCTAATTGACTACTACGTGGACGTGTTTCAAAATATCCATCAGAATTATTGTCAGACGTTTTTTCTGCTATACCTTTTATGATGATCTGTCTTTCTAAAAACGGCCAGAAAAAAGATAAACATATATTAGGATTATTTTCTAATGCTTTACCTTTTTGGCTATTATAATTTGTATAAAATATAAAACCTTCATCAGTATATCTTTTTAATAAGACAACTCTTGTTCTAGGAAATCCATTTTCATCTACAGTAGCTATAGACATAGCATTAGCTTCGTCAACTCCATCAGACTCCTCTGCTTGTAAAAACCAATCTCTAAATTGCTCCATAGGATTATCTCTCAACGAATCAAAATTCATAGATTGCTTCTCGTAAGTTTTTCTTTTATAACTTAAGTCTTGTTTCATTAATAATTTATTTTTATTTTTAGAAAAACAATGTGATTATTTAGATAAAACTGATAACCAAAAAATTTTCTAAATGTATTTCAAAAGTATAAAAAAAGGAACTATTTTAATTGCAAAACCAACATTAACTAACGATATTTTTCAGCGTAGTGTTGTTTTAATTACAGATCATATAGAATCTGGAAGTATAGGTTTTATATTGAATAGATCAACGAATTTGCCTATAAATATTTTTGTATCAGAATTAGAAGCTGATACTATTGTATATGAAGGTGGACCTGTTGATAAAGAAAATGTATATTACATACATAAAAGACCAGATCTAATTAAAAATAGTGAAAAAATTATTGGTGATATTTATTGGTCAGGTGCTTATGAAGATGTAAAAAAAGCAGTGAATTCACAACTAATAAAACCTGATGAAATAAAATTTATGATTGGTTATTGTGGTTGGTCTCCCAAACAAATTGTAAATGAATTAAATAATAATTCTTGGGAAATTATAGATCTTAATTTTGATATATTTGAACGTTGGGATTCTGATCTTTGGAAAATATTAATGAAACAGCTTGGAGGTGAAAATCTTCTTTGGGTTAACACCCCTGCTGATCCATCTATGAATTGATATTATAAAGAATTAAATATCAATTGTGTTTTTTCTATAGAATATTCTTTTTTTCTATTTTTGGTAATAGGCATAATTCCTATACCATCAATTAAAATAAAAACTTCCTCTGCTTTTTGAATTTCAAAAGGAAAAATATCAACTTCTTCTATTTTAAATTCTTCAGCTTTGTTTACTTTCGTAATAAAGTTATTTCTAAGAACACTTGTAATAACACCTTCTTCTTTTCTAGGAGTTCTAATTGTTGTATCGTTAATAACAAATATATTCCCCTTTAATGATCTTGCCATCCTTTTATTCGCATTTAATAAAATGATATCTGCATAATCATTTTCTAAACGATAAATCTCAGCAATGTTTTCTTCTGGTTTCTGTGTATTTACCAAAGAATAGAAAGAAGTATTTACAGTATAATCTTTATAAACATCAATTTCATTTTCAGAATTTAAAAATTCCCAATTATTGTTACTATTTTCAATTGTAACAGTAAAATTGATTGAAGCGTTTAAAAAATCTTTATCATCATTACGAAAAACAAAAAATTCTACTTTTCCTGATTTTGTTTGATTTTCTTTAACTAAAAGATTGATCTGATCTTGAAAAAATTCAGGCGTAAAATCCAAAGGAATATTCATACGGTATATTCTCATTGAAGCCATCAAATTAAAATAATGATCTTCCCAATCTATTATTTCTCCATCAACAAATCTTAATATTTCTCTTACAGCATCACCATTTCTAAAGGCTTTATTTTCAATATGAATTAAAGCATCTTTTTCATTGACAATAATGCCTCCTAAATTAATTTTCAAAACTGTAGTTTTTAAACCGATCCTAATATTTTTTTAAGATCTTCTATTTGACTTTCCCATAATTGTTTAGATTCTTCTACTTCATCCTCGTCAGCAAAATCTGTAATAACTAATGAAACATCATTTGTTAAATCATCTTCAACAATAGTCAATTCGAAGAAATACTTAGTATCTTCATCATATTCCCATTGAAAACGAACATATCCATCTTGTTTAGATTTCATTAAAAAAGCAGATTCTTCATGTCCATCCCAGATAAAAGTATATTTTTCACCACGAGAATTTACATTATCAGCAAACCACTCAGATAAACCTGAAGGACTTGAAATATAGTTGTATAATAGCGATGGTGAAGACTTTATAGAAAATTCTATATGATATTTCTTTTTCGGCATAATTCTTAATAATTGAAGTCGCAAGATATAAAATGAATTGAATCTACCAAAGAAAAATAAAAAAAGTTTTGCAATAAAATTCAAAAAAAATTATCTTTGCAAAACTTTTAAATAAGGCGAGGTAGCTCAGATGGTTAGAGCGCAGGATTCATAACCCTGAGGTCGGCAGTTCGATTCTGCTCTTCGCTACAAAACCTCCAAAATAATATTATTTTGGAGGTTTTTATTTAAATTATAATCAATCTAAGTAACCAACTACTTGATATGCTAATCCATTTCTATTATTAATTCTTTGATACAAAGTTCCTCCAAATTCATATAAATACTCTCCTCCATAATTTACTCTTTCGTAACCTGCAGGTAAAGCATATACTATTGCTCCTATAGGTGCTTGAACTACTTCGTAGTAATTGTTAACTGGTCGATAATAAGTGCCTTCATAAAAATAATATGGATTCCTATTACCAATATTTATTGTAAGATAACCTGAAGGTAAAATATTTATTCTAAAACCAACAGATGGTGAAAATCTTATATAATTATTATTCGATTTTCTATAATAAATCCCATTATTTCCATAAAAATTATAATTATTATGTGAGTATTTCTTATAATTTCTTGTATTCAAATTAGTGACAGGACGATTACTTCTATTAACATTATTAGAATTAATATAAATAGGGTTTGTAGAACTTCTATTATTGAAATTATTGTTAGACTTATGTCTATCATTACCTATTTTATTAGATCTTTCTTCGAAATTTGGTCTATTGTCCGATTTTTTTTCAAATCTATTATCATTTCTAGCGATTTCATTTCTTTCACTTCTTGCACGAGTTTCTCTATTATCTCTTCCTCGTACTCCTCTATCTTGAGCAAAACTATTCGTAACAAATAAAGTTACAAAAGTAAATCCCAAAAGTGCAATTCGTATCTTCTTCATATTATAAACTCTTTAATAGTTATATAATTTTGCTAATACTATTTCTATGCCAAAAATTCTAAGCAATAGTTAATAATTTTAAAATACTTATTAAGTGTTTTAAAAACAGGATAATATAAAAAATATTTTAAGTTTTTAAATTTTCTTTTTATTTATTTAAAGTTTATCTTTAATCTAATTAACTACTAATATATAAATTAATGAAAAAATTATTTTTTTTAAGTGCTATAACTTTATCTAGTTTAAGTTTTGCACAATCTGTACCTAGTACATCTTCAGAAACTGTTGAAGATTTAGTTCCGTCCCCTGAAGAGCAAAGTTCTCTTCTATGCAATAGTAAGGCTATTGATCGTCAAATAAAACAAATTGGTAATGCTATTTCAGTTAAATGTACAGGAGCTAGTGGATTATATTTTCTTTACGCAGTACCGATTGGTGGTGGTGGAAATAATATTCCTGGGACTGATACTGGTCTTACAAATCCTGGTGATAGATAAAAAAATCGCTTCATTGAAAAATGAAGCGATTATATTTTTAAAAAAGAATTAAATTCTTATTTATTTCCTTTGTTGTAGTCAGCTAAAAACTGAGCTAAACCAGAGTCTGTTAAAGGGTGTTTTAATAATCCTAAAATTGAAGATAATGGTCCTGTCATAACATCAGCACCAATTTTTGCACAGTTTACAATATGCATTGTGTTACGTACTGAAGCTGCAAGAATCTGAGTTTCACATAAATAGTTATCATAAACTAAACGAATTTCCTCGATTAAGTTTAATCCATCTGTAGAAATATCATCTAAACGTCCAATAAATGGAGAAACATAAGTAGCTCCTGCTTTTGCAGCTAAAATAGCTTGTCCAACAGAAAATACTAAAGTTACATTTGTTCTGATTCCTTTGTTAGAAAAATATTTACATGCTTTCACTCCTTCTTTTGTCATAGGTATTTTTACAACAATTTGTGGATTTAAGGCTGCTAATGCTTCCCCTTCTTTTACCATTCCTTCGAAATCAGTAGAAATAACTTCTGCAGAAACATCACCATCTACTAATTCGCAAATAGCTTTATAATGGTTGATGATATTTTCTTCTCCAGTAATACCTTCTTTTGCCATTAAAGATGGGTTTGTAGTTACTCCATCTAAAACACCTAAATCTTGTGCTTCTTTTATATCAGCTAAATTTGCTGTATCAATAAAAAATTTCATTATTCGCTTGTGTTACGTTTGCACAAAAGTAATGATTAAATCATAAATTTCAATCGAATAAATAAAAAATCATTCAGTTATTTTATCATTTCTAATCCACATGAAAATGACTTGGAAAAGCTTTCTTTGGATTTTGTTTTAAGACATTCAATTTAAATTGGCTTTCCAAAAAACCATAACCATAATTAAAAAACTGAATTAATGTGGTTTGGATTGAAAGTAATCCTACAACTGCTGATTTGAATCTAATCGTAGAAAAAATAAATATAAAGAACATATATATCAACCACAATACAAATGGAATTTGTAAAATAAATTGATATTCTTTACATATAAAACTTACAATAAGAAACAAAAATGAAAATACTGTTCCTAAAAAAAATAAACTCGGAAACCAAAACGTTGGTTTTATATATTTAGGGTGTCTTTGGTTAAGTATTGGTCTTGCAACACCAAACTGATAGACTTGTTTAGCAAATTTTTTTAAGGATGTTCTACGTTTATGTATCACTTTAGAATCTTGAAAAAGTCGTGTGTCAAAACCATTTTCCCATAAACGCATGGATAAATCAGGATCTTCACCAACTCGTAAATCAGCAAAACCACCCGTTTTTAAATAAGCATTTCTAGAGATTCCCATATTAAAACTACGTGGCTGAAATTTACCAATTTGCTTTTTTCCTCCTCTTATGCCACCCGTTGTAAGGAATGAAGTCATAGAGAATGTAATTGCTTTTTGTAAATCGGTAAATGAATCATCAGCATCATCAGGGCCACCAAATGCATCTACATAATTAGAATTTAATTCTTTTCTGACAGATGAAATATAATTTGATGGAATTATAGTATCAGAATCCAAGAAAATATAGTAATTACCGTTCGCTTTTTCGATTCCAAAATTTCTAGATTTTCCTGGACCTGAATTTGTTTTGTAATAATAATGAAGATTTAATTTATCTTGAAACTTAGCACAAATTGAATCTAATTTATTTTTAGATCCATCATCTACAATAATAATCTCAAAATCAATATCAGTTTGTTTTGTTAAACTTAATAATAGTTCTGTTAATTCATCTTGACGCTCATAAACGGCAATAATGATTGAAAGTTTTAAATCTTCAGTATTCAAAATCAAAAATTATATTATTGATTAAAAGATTCTTTTAATTCTAATGTTACTTTCTGAATTTCATTTAAATCTTTGAAATGATTCAACTCAATAGTTTGATTAGATATTTTTAATTGATGAACAATAGCCAAAATAACATCAAGAGGACTTTGCTCCTCTCCTTTTGAGGTTTCATCAAAATTAATTCCAACCAAAGAAACTTCTTCAATCATTCCAAAAAGCCATTCTTCCAAGAAAGTATTTAATTCAATAGTATCTGTCGTATTGTTTTTCCATTGGTTGTTTTTAGCTTTTTCAGCTAAATCTATATTCGACCAAAAACAAATCACCTCTAAATTACTTCCGTCTTCATATTCGAATTCTTCTGAATATGAAATCGCAAATCCTTCCTCGGACGTTAATAAATAAACTTTTTTTTCTTGACAAATTTCTTTTATAAATTGATTCACTATACTTCTTCTTTTTGATTTTTTGATTTTTTACTTCCTTCGTACATTTCGTACTGTAAAAAATCACATTCTAATTTACCGTTAAATACTTTTACTTTACGAGATGGACGCAATCCTACATATTTTTTTGCTTGTAGATCTGATGTAATAAACCAAGCTAATGTATTTGGATAACTTGATTTTAATGTATTTCCTATTTCTTTATAAAATTCTACATTATTATTTTCTATTCGCTCATCATACGGAGGATTAAAAACTAATAATACAGGGAACATTTCTTTTTTAGAAGTAAAGAAATCTTGATGTCTAACTTCTATGAAATCTTCTAAATCAGCAGATTTTATATTGATTTGAGCAATTTTTACCATCATAGGAGATATTTCATATCCTACAATTTTATATTCAGATTCTTTGATACGATTTAAACGTGTATTTCTGATTTGAGTAAATAATGTTTCATCGTAATCTGGCCAGTTTTGAAACGCAAAACTTTTTCTATGGATTTGTGGAGGAATATTGTTAGCAATCATTGCTGCTTCTATTAACATTGTTCCCGAACCACACATAGGGTCCAAATAATTTCCTTTACCATCATAACCTGCTATATGCAATAAACCAGCCGCCAAAACTTCATTGATTGGTGCAGGTCCAGTTTCATCTCTATAACCACGTTTATGTAAAGAATCTCCCGAAGAATCTAAAGATAGCGTAACTTTATCATGAGAGATATGTAAGTTAAATCGAACATCAGGAAAATCCTTATCTATACTAGGTCTTTTTCCATTTTTCTCTTTAAAACGATCTACAATAGCATCTTTTACTTTTAATGCAGCATAATGTGAATGTGTAAAATAGTCTGAATGTACTGTAGGATCAATCATGAAAGTTTGATTAACATCCAAATAGTTTTCCCAATGGAATTTCTTGAATTTTTCGTACAATTGCCCATCTGTTTTCGCAGAAAATGAAAGGATTGGTTTCTGTATTCTCAATGCCGTACGTAAGCTATAATTAGCTTTATACATAAAGCCTAAATCTCCATAAAACTCGACCATACGATTTTGGATTTTTACATCTGCTGCTCCCAACGCTTTTAATTCTTGCGCTAATATCTCTTCGAAACCAAAAAAGGTTTTCGCTATCATTCTGAAATTTTCCAAGGAAATAAAATTTTTACAAAAATACGCGAAATAAAGTAAACAGAGAAGTTTGTTGTATGATTTATAAAAATGAACATTAATATTTGATTACTTTTTTAATTTTTACAAAAATATAATCATAAAATATTTTTTTAAACGACATATAATAGCGTTTAGATATTATTAATTTGTATTCATAAATAGACACTATGTACGCTTTAGTCGATTGTAATAATTTTTATGCTTCGTGTGAAAGAGTTTTTGCTCCTTCATTAAATGGAAAACCAATTGTTGTTCTTTCTAATAATGACGGTTGTGTAATAGCCCGTTCAGAAGAAGCTAAAAACATAGGAATTCCTATGGGAGCTCCAGCATTTAAATATGAAGAAATATTTAAGAAAAAATCTATTCATGTTTTTTCTTCTAATTATTCTCTTTATGCTGACATGAGTAATCGTGTAACAAATGTTATTAGAACATATTGCCCAACAATCGAAGTTTACTCTATTGATGAATCTTTTTTATTCTTTGATGGATTTGAAAAATATAATTTAAAAAATTATTGTGATAATTTAAAACAGTCTATTTATGATTTCACAAAAATACCTGTTTGTATAGGAATAGCTCCTACAAAAGTATTAGCTAAAGCAGCAAATAGAATTGCAAAAAAATTTAAAGAACATCACCAAGGTGTTTACAGTATAAATTCTTTCGAAAAAATAAATAAAGCTATAAAATGGTTAAAAATAGAAGATGTTTGGGGAATAGGACGTCGATTAAGTAAACGCTTGCTTTCCATTGGTATAAAAACAGCGTGGGATTTTACAAATTTAACAGATGAATATATTCAAAAGAATTTTAGTGTATTAGAATTAAAATTAAAAAAAGAACTTTTAGGAGAATCTGTATTAAAATTAGAAGATGTTAAAAGAAAAAAAAGTATTGTAACGACAAGGAGCTTTGAGTATGATGTGAGTGATTATGAATATTTAAAAGAAAGAATTTCAACTTTTGCTGTGAGTTGTGCAGAAAAATTAAGAAAAGAAAATTCTAAATGTAATATCATCACAGTTTATATTGCTACAAATAGATTTGATAAGGAAAAACCTTATTATTCAAAAACACTTTCTGCTCAATTACCTTTTTATACTAATTCCTCCATTGTTTTATCTAAAAATTCATTGAAAATACTTGATAAAATTGCTTTAGATAAATATAAATACAAAAGAGCTGGAGTTATGGTAAGTGCAATAATACCAAGTAATGAACGTCAATTAAATTTATTCAATGAAGAAAATCCTAAACACGAATTGTTGATGAACACCATAGATCATCTAAATAAAAAAATCAGAGGAAATAAAGTAAAATTAGGATCTCAAGACCTCAAGAAAACTTGGAAAATGAAACAGGAACGATTATCTCCTAAGTATACGACTTGTTGGAAAGATATTTTAAAAGTTAATTGATTAAAAACTAAACAAAATGTTTATTAATAAAAAAACTAAAATAAATCTAGTAAAATCGAATAAAGTGAAACTAAGAATATACAATGTAAAAATAGAGAATAATAGAACTTTTATTCAACATTACGGAAAAGTAAGTGCAGGTTTTCCCTCTCCTGCAGAAGATTTTATAGAAAATAGACTTAGTCTTGATGAACGATTTCTTACTCATCCCGAATCTACGTTTATTGTAGAAGTTGATGGTGAATCTATGTTTCCAGAATATTTAAAGAATGATATATTAGTTATACGATCAGATATAAGACCTAACCATTTGGATGACATAATTGTAAGTGTAAATAAAAGTGAGTATACATTAAAGCGCTATGATAAAAATAAAAAACAATTAATTGCAATCAACCCAGATTATAAAAATTGTATAAAAATAAATGAATATGATGAAATAAATATATTAGGTATTGTTGCATTACAAATTCGAGAAAAAAGAAAAATGTAATTTTTTTATTTATCACCAATAAAATGTTAAATTTTCTATACTGTCGTAAAAAGTAATTAACCTTATGGAAAACCGTAATTTTTAATAATTTTTAATATATAAGTTTGTAAAAGAATAAAATTGACAACAACTAAACTACTTATTTAGGTTACTAACCAATCTATCAACCTAAATTCTACTATAAAAAAAGAGANNTCTCTTTTTTTATAGTAGAATAATTTTTAATTTTTATAATTAATCCATTTTATAATTTAAACACCAAAATAGGTTTTGATAATAATTCATAACTGGTGATACTGGATTAACTTTATACGGAAAGAAATATGAATATATTTCAACTAATTATTTGATGCAATTTTGTGACAATATCATTAAGTATGACGATGGTGGTAAAGAACCTTCTTATAGTTTTAATATGTTTAAAAGAAACTAAAATTTATTACATTTAACATTAAAACGTAATAATTATAGCATTATTATTTTGGAAATTTATAAAATAATTTTAAGTAAAAATACACGCCTTATTACCTCTTGAAGACTATAATTATGTAATAATTGTAAGGATATGTAAAACAAAGAACGATTTAAGAAACTAGTGAAACATAATATAGATGATATTCCAATTTATAAGCAAAATAATCTACCTAAAACATTATAATTATGAAAATTCAATTTGAGATAAAAAGACTTGGTGAAATACATAAAAATGAAAATAAAGAACTCATAATTTCAAAAGATGTAGAATTTTTAAAATTTTCAATCACAAACTTTATTGATGATCTAGATTTTCAAGAAGATGATCTTGTGTTACCAATAGCTATAATTGTACCTAAACAAAGTATTCATATTAAATTTTTAGTTGATGACATAAGTATTGGATTAATTAAAAAGGAGTTGAAAAACAATTTTAGAAAATATATTTATCATCCTAAAATTAAAGAAGAAATTCAACCAGTTAAAAAATTCAGTTTAACAGGTTTTAAAAATAAGTATAAGAAAATGACTCTTAAAGAAGCTTCTATTGAATTAAACTTTAATGAAAATGCTTTGAAATCTCATTTAAGTAAGCTTAAAATAAATGAAATTGACTTTAACTCAAAAATTGGTGATAATATTAAATATTTAACTGATTTTTTTATTAAAAGATATAGACTCCAAGAACAAAATTCGTTAATTAAAAAAACGGAAAAAAAAGTATATAAAGAAAGTACTTACGATAAAATAAATAAGAATAAAGGGACTGGTAAACTAATATACATAGCTAAAAAATAATATTTATTTAAGTTATTTTGATTAATTCATTTTTCATAAAAAAGCAACATTTAAGTCGCCTTTTACAAATAGTTTTAAATATTAATATTTTAGTTTTCATGAATAGGGCTATATGTTAAATCTATGAGGTTTATAAAATAATCTAAACGTAAACCTAAATCACCTAGATTATTATTATTTATAGAATATTTGTAAAATTTCATTAATTCAATATTACTAAACTTAGAATCAATATTTAACTGATATTCTGAAGTCTCGTTATTGTAACTATATACTGTCTCTCTATAATCATTATTAAAATATTTAATATAGTAATTTAAAAAATAAGCTTCAATTTTTATACAATCTCTTATATCAAAATTCAAATCAGTTAAAATTTCAAACACTTTTGTTTGAGCTTCATCAATTTTTAAATTTTTGTTTGAAATACTTTGATAAAAATCATAATGGATAAATTTACAATACGCCATAAAACATAAAAACTCAGGAATCAAATAATTATTTACATTTAATGTTCTAAATGTAACTCTAATGTGGGACATTATTTTTTCTTGTTCACGTAAACTCAATACTCCAATAAATACTTTTAAATATTTTTTAAAATTATCTCTATCATATTTTAATTCACGACTAATTGATCTCTGATAAAGATTTAAAAAAGAATCAAAATTATAATAGTCGTAAAGGTATTCGAAAAATCTTTCACTATCAGGTTGAGGTATTGTGTATTCAATATCAATAAATCTTTTTAAATATTGATTAGTATCAATCTTTTCTGAACCATAAACACCACAAATAGCATGACTTAATTGTTTTTTATCTATAGATAACACGAAAATAATATTTGGTACATTAAAAAAATGTTTGACCTGCTCTAACAAAGAAACTGAATAATTTGGTCTACAACGATCAAGTTCATCTATAAAAAATATTAATGGCTTTCCATCAAAATTATTCGCTACAAACTCTCCTAAATTTTTTCTAAAATCTTTTATCGAATCTTTTCTTTTAACATAATCATTTACATCTGCTTCAAAGATTTCTGTAGCTGTTTTAATAGATTCATTAATAACATCAATTATAATTTCCGAATCAACATATTTATTAAGAACCCCTTTTGCTATAGCTGGTAATATATTCTTTGACAATTTCGCAGCACTACTAATAACATTATTAAAAGTTTTATCATTACCTTTCTTAATTATATTAAGTTCACCTACTAGAGCTGTTAAAGGGTTATCTTCAAAATCATTTTCCCAGGCATTGAAATAAATAGTTTGATATTCTTTATTAATTAACATTTGCTCCCACATCTTAACAAATGTTGTTTTACCTGCACCCCATTTATTGTTTAATGCTAAAACAAACCCATCTCCGTAATTAGCAACTATACTAGTTAAAACATTAGCATATTTTTCACGACCAAGTTTACAATTAATAAATGGATATTCACTATCTATTTTAATATCGTTATGTTTAATATTCATTTCTATTATAATTGAGTTTTTTATATAAATTTTTGAACCAAATATAATATAGATATTTCTAAATTTTTACTCCTGAATAAGAGAATAACACACTCTCATCCAAATAATAAAAAAAAATAAACAAATTTAGTATGACTCAAAAGGATATTTTGTTACTGTACATAGTTGTTCTTTAAAAAAACACAAAATACCCCTTGAATGATTTTAAAGCTGAAAAATAAGTTTATAATATATTGATATAAAATTAATTAACTAGTTTTTATAATTAATCCATTTAATCATTTCTTTTATCGTAGGTTTTTTACCATAAATCAAAATACCAATTCTATAAATTTTAGAAGCTACATATACCATAAAAATAGAACTAAACAATAGTATCAATAAAGATAATACTAATTGCCAAATAGGAACATCAAATGGTATTCTTGTTATCATGGATATTGGTGATGTAAGTGGAATCATTGATAACCAAAAAGCAACAGGACCATCTGGATTTTGAAAAGTTGTCATACTTCCATATAAACCAATCATCATAGGAATTAATGGAAAATATGTGAATTGTTGTGTATCTGTATCATTATCAACTGCAGAACCAATTGCTGCAAAGATTGAACTGTAGAATAAATAACCTAAAATAAAATAAGCAATAAAAGAAAAAATAATTAAAGGGTAATTAAATGTCAATAATACTTCACTTATTTCAGTTATTTTCTCCATTGTATCAGGATGTATATCTGTAACTTGTGCTTGACTTAGCATTTGTTGAGACATATCCATACGAGAAGCAGCAATTGTAGGAAAAAGAACTAACAAACTCATTGTCATACCAATCCAAATTGCAAATTGAGTAACAGCAACCATTGTAGTTCCTAGAATCTTACCCATCATCAATTCAAATGGTTTCACAGAGGAAATAATAATTTCTACAACTCTATTATTTTTTTCTTCAACAACAGAACGCATAACTTTTACACCATATATCATCACAAACATAAATATGATGTAAGTTAAAAACATAGATAAAGCAATTTTTAATTCCATTCCTTTATCTTGTTTTCCATCAGAAATATTAAAAACATTAAGCTTAACTCTTGCTTTAGTAGCATCTAAAGCTTCTTGATTAACACCTAATTTTAATTGTTTTTCCTTTTGTATTTTATCACTAATAATTGATGACAATTTTTCTCGATCAGTTATACCTAAATTACCATTTGTTATTAATTCTGTATTTTTTTCAATTGAAGAATAATCATCATTTGTAATTTTAGGAATATGTAAAATAGCATTCAAATATTTACTATCTTTTAATGTATCTTTTATAGCTTGTAATTCTTGTGGAGTGTAAATACTAAACATCATCTGTTTAGATGATTTAAATGATGTTATAAATTTTGAACTTTCATCAACAATTGCTATATTTTTTACTTCTGAATTATTTGCTGTACTTAAAAAAAATATGACTGCTCCTGCCCCAGCAATTAATAAAGGAGAAAGAAATGTCATTATAATAAACGCTTTATTTTTTACTTGAGATAAAAAATCACGTTGAGCAATTAAAAATATATTTTTCATTTTTTAATTTAAATATTAGGGCTTGAACTTTGTTTTACTGCTTCTAGAAAAACATCATTCATAGAAGGTATAATTTCATTGAACTGATAAACTTGACTATAATTCATTAGTTTTTGTAAAATTTCGTTCGTATTTTTATTTTTATCATAAAGTAAATTAAAATCTAATCTATGATTAGCTTCTTTAATATCAGAAATATTAAATTCATGATGTAAGCTATTTAAAACATCAGAAGTAACTTCTTTTAATTGAACCTGAAATTTACCAGTTTTGAATTGATTGCGAACATCTTCTATTGTTCCATCTAATACTTTATTAGATTGATTAATTAAAGCTACATGATCACACATTTCTTCTACTGATTCCATTCTATGAGTAGAAAAAATTATCGTTGTTCCTTTATCTCTTAATTCTAATATTTCGTTAGCAATTAATTGTGCATTTACAGGATCAAAACCACTAAATGGTTCATCAAAAATTAGTAAAGAAGGATTATGAATTACTGTAATTACAAACTGTACTTTTTGGCCCATTCCCTTAGATAATTCACTCAGTTTCTTATTCCACCAAGACATCATTCCAAGTTTATCAAACCAATATTCTGTTCTTTTTTTAGCTTCTAATGGAGATAAACCTTTAAGTCGAGCAAAGTAAATAGCTTGTTCTCCAACCTTCATATTCTTATACAAACCCCTTTCTTCTGGCATATAACCAACTTGTCCAATAGACTTTTTTGTCAATGGTTCACCATTCAAAAGAATTGTTCCACTATCTGGTGCAGTAATTTGATTAACAATACGAATAAAAGTAGTTTTACCAGCTCCATTTGGTCCTAAAAGACCATAAATTGATCCTTGTGGTATATTAATACTAAAATTATTTAAAGCTACTTTATCTTTATACTTTCTTGTTAAGCCTTCTGCTTGCAATAGAAATTCCATCATGTAATAATTTGAATTGTAAAATTAATAAGAAGAAAATAGAAAATATCATTCTTTCTAATGAATTTCATTTGGATTCCATAAATGCTTCTTAAAATCAATTATTTGATCATTTTGAATAATCAAACCTTCATTTTCTAATAATTTTTGCATAAGACTTGGTGGATTAAAATGATGTTTCCCTGTTAACAATCCATTTCTATTAACAACTCTATGAGCAGGAATATCATCTAGTAAATGTGAATGGTTAAGAGCATAACCTACAACCCTAGCCGAAAATTTAGCTCCAATTTTCTGTGCAATTAATCCATAAGTAGAAACTTTTCCTTCTGGAATCATTTTTACAATTTCATATATCTTTTGATAAGTTTCAGAGATGACATTTGTCATATAAAAGTTTTTTTTGTAAATTTAAAATAAACCACAAAGTCATGACACAAAAAGTTCCTATCAAATCATTATTGAGTCGACCTCGATTTAAGGTTTATACAAATTTATCTAAAAATGAATTTATTAAACTAATTAAAAAATATTTAGATCAAAATTCCGAAGAATATGGAGGATATGTAAATAAAGAAGTTGCAATGATTCGAGTTAGAAAAGGTAAGGATAAGTATTGGCATCCGCAATTACAAATAAGAATTGAAGAAGATGAAGAAGATAATTCTAATTATCTCGTTGTACGAGGAATTATAGGACCCAAGCCAAGTATATGGACATTTTTTGCATTTTTATATGGCTTAAGTGGAGCTATATTTATTACTTTAGGTTCCTATACACTTTCTGAATATATTGTAAAAAATGAAAGTGTATGGATTTGGTCTATTCCTTTTTCTATTTTACTAGCTATGGGAACATATTTCGCAAGTTTATATGGACATCATTTAGCTAAATATCAATTAGGAAGATTATATCATTTTGTAAATATAGTTTTAAATGCTGCTGATTTTTATGAAAATCACGAAAATTAAAACTAAAAATAATGAAATAAAAAAAGCGACCAATATGGTCGCTTTTACAAGAAATATGTTGAAAATATTTAATTATATCACTTTAACATTAACGGCATTGATACCTTTTTTTCCTTGTTCTAGATCAAATGATACTTTATCATCTTGAGCTACTTTGTCTGTTAAACCAGAAATATGTACGAAGTACTCTTTTCCTGATTCATCATCTTTAATAAATCCGTATCCTTTTTCTTCATTAAAGAATTTTACAGTTCCTTTATTCATAGTATTTTTATTTACGTTATAAAGATATATTTTATATTTCAATAAAATATAATTTTTTTTGAAAAAATTTAAAATAGTTTTCTCCCTAAGTTATTAAAAAGTACTTTTGCTGAAAATAATAATAATTTGTCAGGAATTTACATTCATATACCTTATTGTAAACAAAAATGTAGTTATTGTGATTTTCATTTTTCTACAAACTTAGATTCTAAATCTATGTTAATAGATAGCATTAATAAAGAACTGATTCTTAGAAAAAATGAAATAAAAGATCCTCTTGAAACTATTTATTTTGGAGGAGGAACTCCATCTATTTTAACAGAAGTAGAATTACAAAATATATTTGATACAATTTATAAACATTATAATACTTCTCAAATAAAAGAAATAACATTAGAAGCTAATCCTGATGATATTTCGAAAGTTAAATTAGATTATTTAAAATCAACTCCAATTAATCGTTTTTCGATTGGAATACAGTCTTTTTTTGAAGAAGACTTACGATTAATGAATAGAGCTCATAATTCAGTTGAAGCAGAAAAATCTATAAAATTAGTACAAGATTATGGGTTTGATAATATAACTATTGACTTAATTTATGGATCTTCTACAACAACAAATAATATGTGGAAAAAAAATCTTTCTAAAGCAATAGAACTGAATGTTCCTCATATCTCTTCTTATGCGTTAACTGTAGAAGAAAAAACAGTTTTGGATTATCAAATAAAAAAAGGAATAACCAAACCTACTGATGATAATCAACAAAATGAACAATTTCAATTATTAGTTGAGACTTTATCTAAAAATGATTTTATACAATACGAGATTTCAAATTTTGGAAAAAAAGATTATTTTTCTGTACATAATTCAAATTATTGGAAAGGTATTCCTTATTTAGGAATTGGTCCTTCAGCTCATTCTTATAACGGAAAACAAAGAGCTTGGAATATTGCTAATAATTCTAAATATATAAAAAACATTAATGAAAATATTTTGCCGCAAGAAATAGAAACACTTAGCGAAATAGATAGATTTAATGAAATGATTATGATTGGCCTTAGAACCATTTATGGTATTGATATTAAACGAATAAGCAAAGAATTTTCACAAGAATTAGTCAATTATTTTAATTCAGAAATTAAAATATTAGAATCAGAAAAAATCATTCAACAATTAAATGGAAAAATCATCTTAACACCAGAATCATATTTTTTTGCAGATGGTATTGCTTCAAGGCTATTCTACATCAAATAATTTATTATTTTTGTAATTATGAGTGATAACAGACCTATTGGTGTTTTTGATTCTGGAGTTGGAGGTTTGATGTTTGTCAAAGAAATAAAGAGATTATTACCTAATGAAAGTATAATCTATTTTGGTGATACAAAGAATTTACCTTATGGAGATAAATCTAATGAAGATATTACAAAATTTTCTGTAAGTATAACTCAATTTTTAAAAAACAATAATTGTAAAGCTATATTAATTGCTTGTAATTCTGCTACAGCAAGCGCTTTAAAAGAAATAAAAAAAATTGCTGGAAAAGATATCATTGTAATTGATGTAATCTCTCCAGTTGCAGAAAAAATATCTTTCGAACTTCGAGAAAAAATTGGAGTTATTGCAACCAAAACTACAATAAAGTCTGGTGCATACAAAAAAGCAATTCGTAAACGTAACAAACATATAAACGTTATAGAATTAGCAACTCCTCTCCTAGTTCCTGTTATTGAAGAAGGATTTGTAAATACACCTATTTCTAAAGTTGTTTTAGAAACTTATTTATATAATAAAAAATTAGAAGGAATAGATTCTCTTATCCTTGGTTGTACACATTATACTCATCTAGAAAGAGAAATAAATCAACTTTTTAATAAAAAAGTTAATATCGTTAATTCACCATTAATTGTTGTTAATCATATTATTTATTTACTATCCAAAAATGGAAAATTAGCTCCAAAAGATGCTAAATCAGAATATTTATTTTATATTTCATATACTACAGATAGTATTGTAAAAACAACAAAAAGATTATTTGGAAAAGATATTCAGCTAATTGAAAAAAGTTTAGAAGATTAAAAAAATAACAAACAAATACAAAATACAATGGAAAAATCAGTAGAATTAATCGAATTAGAAAATAAGTACGGTGCACATAATTATCACCCACTTCCAGTTGTTTTAGAAAAAGGAAAAGGTGTTTATGTTTGGGATGTAGATGGAAAACAATATTTTGATTTTCTTTCTGCGTATTCAGCTGTTAATCAAGGACATTGCCATCCAAGAATTATAAATAAGTTAAAAGAACAAGCAGAAAAACTTACTTTAACTTCTCGTGCATTTTATAATGCTGAACTAGGAAAATTTGAAAAATATATTACAGAACTTTTTGGTTTTGATAAAATATTACCAATGAATACAGGAGCAGAAGCTGTAGAAACTGCTCTTAAAATAGCTCGTAAATGGGGATATGAAAAGAAAAGAATTCCAAATGGAGAAGCAATAATTGTTGTATGTAAAGATAATTTCCACGGACGTACAACAACTATTATCTCTTTTTCTAATGATGATGAAGCTAGAAAAAACTTTAATCCATATACAAGTGGTTTTGAAGCAATAGAATATAATAATGTTGATGCATTAAAAATATTATTAGAAGAAAAAGCTGATAAAATTTGTGGTTTCCTAGTTGAACCTATTCAAGGTGAAGCTGGTGTAAATGTTCCTTCAGAAGGATACTTAAAAGCTTGTGAAGAATTATGTAAAAAACACAATGTTTTATTTATTGCTGATGAAATACAAACTGGTATAGCAAGAACTGGGAAAATGTTAGCAATTGATCATGAAAATATTGATGCAGACTTATTAATTTTAGGTAAAGCTGTTTCTGGTGGAGCATATCCAGTATCTGCTGTTTTAGCTAATGATGAGGTAATGAATGTTATAAAACCTGGTCAACATGGATCAACTTATGGAGGAAATCCTTTAGCTGCTGCAGTGGCAAAAGAAGCTTTAGAAGTTGTTTTAGATGAAAAACTAGCTGAGAATTCAGAAAAATTAGGTCAAATTTTTAGAAATGAAATTACTAAAATGGCCGAAGAATTTGAATTATTTAAATCTGTTCGTGGTAAAGGTTTATTAAATGCTATTTTAATCAATGATACACCTGAGTCTGAAACAGCTTGGAATTTCTGTGTTGCATTAAAGGATAACGGATTATTAGCAAAACCTACACATGGAAATATTATTCGTTTCGCTCCTCCTTTAGTTATAACTGAAGAACAATTACATGAATGTCTTTCAATAATTAGAAAGACAGCAGAAGAATTTAAAAAATAAAATTTTATATTTCAAAGTTGTTTAAATTTATATAAAAAAGGTCTCGTAATACGAGACCTTTTTTATATAATACTATTCTTTGAATTATTTTAAAGAACCTACCATGTCTTCTGGTTTAACCCACTCATCAAATTCTTCAGCAGTTACATATCCTAATGAAATAGCTGTTTCTTTTAATGTTGAATTATTTTTATGTGCAGTTTGAGCGATTTCAGCTGCCTTATAGTACCCAATTTTAGTATTTAAAGCTGTAACAAGCATTAAAGAATTATTTACTAATTCATTAATACGAGCATGATTAGGCTCAATACCTTGTGCACAATGTTCGTCAAAAGAAACACATGCATCACCAATTAAACGAGCTGATTGTAAGAAATTAGCTGCCATAACTGGTTTAAATACATTCAATTCATAATGACCTTGTGTTCCTCCTACAGAAATAGCAACATCATTTCCAATTACTTGTGCAGCAACCATTGTAAGAGCTTCACATTGTGTTGGATTTACTTTACCTGGCATGATTGAAGAACCTGGTTCATTTTCTGGAATTAAAATTTCACCAATACCTGAACGAGGACCAGAAGCCATCATTCTAATATCATTCGCAATTTTGTTTAATGAAACAGCTAATTGTTTTAAAGCTCCATGTGTTTCTACAATTGCGTCATGTGCAGCTAAAGCTTCAAATTTATTTTCTGCAGTTACAAATGGATGCCCTGTAAAATCAGCAATATATTTTGCTACTAAAACATCATAACCTTTTGGAGTATTTAATCCTGTACCTACAGCAGTTCCTCCTAAAGCTAATTCTGATAAATGATCTAAAGTATGGCGTAATGCTCTTAAACCATGATTTAATTGAGCTACATAACCAGAAATTTCTTGTCCTAAAGTAAGTGGAGTTGCATCCATTAAGTGCGTACGACCAATTTTTACAACATTCATGAATTCAGCTGATTTTTTAGCTAAAGTATCACGTAATTTTTCTACTCCAGGAATTGTTACTTCAACAACTGCTTTGTAAGCTGCTATATGCATTCCTGTAGGGAAAGTATCATTTGATGATTGAGATTTATTTACATCATCATTTGCTTTTAATACTGGATCTCCCTCTCCAATTTTGAATCCAGCTAAAACTTGTGCTCTATTTGCAACAACCTCATTTACATTCATGTTAGATTGTGTACCTGAACCTGTTTGCCAAATTACTAAAGGGAATTGGTCATCTAATTTTCCAGCTAAGATTTCATCACAAACAGCTGCTATAGCATCACGTTTTTCAACTGGTAAAACACCTAATTCTGTATTAGCAAAAGCTGCTGCTTTTTTTAAATAAGCAAATCCTTCTATGATTTCTTTTGGCATTGATGCTGGAGCACCGATTTTAAAATTATTTCGTGAACGTTCTGTTTGAGCTCCCCAATATTTATCTGCAGGAACTTTAACTTCCCCCATTGTATCTTTCTCAATTCTGTATTCCATCTTTCTAAGTTTTATTTTTTAGTTGTCTTACAAATTTAGCAAATCATTGGTAAATGTTAAGATGAAAGAAACTGATTATTATTAGTTATTCAATAAAAAAAAAATGCTATTTTTGTATACATAAAAATAAAATCATGATTCAATTTTTAGGTTTCTTATTATTTTTAGTAGTCGCTTTATGTGGTTTTTGGGGAATCATCTTCTTTGCAACGATGGCAATTTCTTGGATACCATTATGGCTTGCTAATCTTAAAAAAGAAAAAGCTGGTATTATTACAGCAGAAGAAGTTCGTCCTATTTTACCAAATCAAGACGGAGTTACAGTTTTATTCAAGAAATAAAATTATACAGAAAAAAAATTAAAAAGGAACTTTGACGAAGGTTCCTTTTTTTATTGAAATTTTTAACAATAAACCCTATTTTAGGATAAATATTCTTTTATTTTTCTATTCGTATATTAAAATATTTATATAAATATCTATCAAATTCTAATTCATTAAAATTAACTATTTTTGTTTCATCACCTTCTGTAATTTTCAGATTTGTATTTGTAAGAGTAATTCGTCCATTAGGTTTTGATATTGAAATAACCTTATTTTTAGTAAAATGAGATTCATGATTTGATTGATGAAATTTACACATTTCTTCAAACTCTATAAGTTGTTTTTCATTGAATTCAAAAATATATTCTGGTATTATTTTATTATGTTCTAATCTATTTACTCTGTAATATTTATTGTTCCATTTATCAATCATAAAATTCCCATACTTATCTAATTGAGATTGATTAATTATTAATTCAAGTGGTTCGAAAGTAAATTTTCCAAATCCAACATCTACTAAAAATAATTTAGTATCTATTTCAACTATTATTGCCATATGATCAAATTCTTGACCATAAGTTCCATTTTTATTATATACTCTTGCTGAAATTAAAAATGTTTTGAAACCTATTTTTATTAATAATTCATTAAATATTGAATTTAGTTCATAACAAAATCCACCTCTTTTTCGAGTAACAATCTTATCAAAAATTTTATCTAGATTGAGTTCGATTTTAGATCCATAATGAATATCTAAATTTTCAAAAGGGATGTTTTCCAAATGATTACTTTGTAGTTCAAATAAAACTTCTTTAGTTGGTGATACTTTTGATGTGAAATTTATTCTTTTAAAATATTCTTGAATATTCATCTTATAAAATAATTTTAGATACTTATTAAAGTTATTTATTTTGGTTTAATTATAACATAACTTATATGTAAGTAAACATAAATAGAATTTTTAATTTTATTTATAAGACTGAACATAATTTATAAGTTTATATTCAATTAATTATCTATAAATATAAATCTATTCTAATCATAAGTATATTTATAACGTAAATTTAAAAGTTATAGACTTTATTTTATTGCTACATTTGTTATCGTAAATTATAAAAAATGAAATTTAATAAAACTTTTTTAAGTGTATTAGGACTTTTTGCTGGTTTATCTTTATATGCCCAACAGGAAGTTAATCGTCCTAAATTAGTCGTAGGAATTGTAGTTGATCAAATGAGATGGGATTATTTATATCGTTATCAAGATCGTTATAGTAATGGAGGTTTTAAACGACTTTTAAATGAAGGATTTAGCAACGAAAATACATATATCCCTTATATTCCAACAGTTACAGCAATAGGTCATAGTAGTATTTATACTGGTTCTGTTCCTGCAATTCATGGTATTGCTGGAAACGATTTTATTATTCAAGCAACAGGACAAGAAATGTACTGTACACAAGATGATAGTGTTACTGGCGTTGGAGCTACTTCTAAAGCTGGAAAAATGTCTCCTAAAAATTTATTAGTTTCTACTGTTACAGATCAATTAAGATTAGCTACAAATTTTCGTTCAAAGGTAATTGGTATTTCTTTAAAAGATAGAGGAGCTATTTTACCTGCTGGTCATTTTGCTAATGCTGCTTTTTGGTTTGATGGAGAATCAGGGAATTGGATTTCTAGTTCATTTTATATGAAAGAATTACCAAAATGGGTTCAAAATTTCAATAATAAAAAACTTGCAGAAAAATATTTAGATACTTGGAACACTTTATACCCAATTAATACTTATGTACAAAGTGAGAAAGATGGAAATCCGTACCGTCAAAATTATAAAGGTTTAGATAAAATGCAATTTCCTTATAATCTAAATAACTTGAAAAAAGAAAATGGATTAGGATTAATTCGTAGTACTCCATTTGGAAATTCTTTAACAAAAGATATTGCTATTGAGGCAATTGATAACGAAAAATTAGGACAAAATGAAAAAGGAATTACTGACTTTTTAGCAGTTAGTTTTTCTTCTACAGATTATGTAGGTCATCAGTTTTCTCCAAATACAATAGAAACGGAAGATACTTATTTACGTTTAGATAAAGATTTAGAAACTTTATTCAATCACTTAGATCAAAAAGTTGGTAAAGGAGAATATTTAGTTTTCTTAACTGCTGATCATGGAGGAGCTCATAATCCTAAATATTTTCAAGATAAAAAAGGTAATGCAGGATATTTTCCAACAAGTGATGTAAAAAAATCATTGAATGAAAAACTAGTTGCAAAATTTAAAGTTGATAATCTTGTTCGTTCATTTGCTAATTATCAAATTCATTTAAATTATCAAACAATTGAGCAAAATAATTTGAATGTTGATGATGTAAAAACTGAAATCGTAAACTTTATGCAAAAAGTTGAAGGTGTTTCTTTTGTTGCTGATATGGATAAAATTGACTCTACTCCAATACCAGCAATCATAAAAGAACGTATGGTTAATGGTTACAATAGAAAAAGAAGCGGTGCAATCACTTATATTTTAGAACCACAATGGTATGGAGGAAAACAAAATTCTGGAGGTACAACTCATGGAACTTGGGGTTCTTATGATTCTCACATTCCTTTTGTATTAATGGGTTGGGGAATAAAACATGGTGCAAACAACAACCGTGTTTTTATGACAGACATTGCTCCTACTATTTCAGCTTTATTACATATCGAAGAGCCAAATGGTAATATTGGTTCTCCTGTTACAGAAGTACTTCAACAAAAATAATTTTATAAAACTATTATAATTATAATAGCGTTATCATTTATTTGATAGCGCTTTTTTATTTTTCATTATTTTTATAAATGAATTTCAATAAACTTCGTACAAAGATATTTTTAAGTTTAAATTGATAATTACTAAAACTACATTAATTATAATGTATTGATATACAAGTTATTAAATTTATTTTTTTTATATGAATAAATTATGTAAGTAGAATTTATCTTTTTTGTAAATTCTTTAAAATTATTTCTTAATAATTTATAGTGTTAAGTATTTGATTTTTATTTATTTAACTGAAGTAATAAATTATATAAATCTAATTTTTCTTAGAAAAGAAGAATAATTTTACAATATAACAAAACTTTATAGTTGATTACCAATCACTTTCATTGAATAGAGCTAAATTATGTTAAATTCAGTTTTTAATTTTAATTAAAACCCCATTAATTGGACGTTTTAGGGATAATTTACAAATATTTTACAATTAAATAAAAGTAAAAAATATTCCTTTTTAATAATAAATAACTTCTCTCCTAGTATTTCTGTTTTAATCAAGTTCTAAAAACAAAATTTACAAAATGCTTCATCAAAATATTTTATGAACTATAATTTATGTGATAATGCTTTTCATTTATTTTTTTCAAAGTACAAATCTTATAATTATTAAAACTACTTTTAATTATAAACTATTTATATTGAATTAATTATGATTTTTTTGTTTTAGATGAATATAATAAGGATTCAGAAACTATCTTTTTCGTAAATACTTTAAAAGTATTTTACAATAATTTAAAATATTAACTATTTAATTTTCAGTAATTTAATTAAATTAATAAAATATATAAATCTAATTTTTATGAGAAAACAAGAATAATTTCGCAATAAAATAGAAATTTATAGTTGGTTATCAATCACTTCCATTTATTAGGCTAAATTATGTTAAATTCAGTTTTTAATTTTAATTAAAACCCCATTAATAGGACGTTTTAGAGATAATTTGAAAATATTTTACAATTAAATAAAAGTGAAAAATTATAACTTTTTTTTAAATAGATAACTCTTCTCCTAGTATTTCTGTTTTAATCAAGATCTAAAAATAAAAATTAAAAAAAATGGTTTAGTTACAAAATGATTCATCAAAAATAATTTTATAAATTTATTACCATTAGAAAATGTCATCATATATTACTGAAGTTTCTATTTCAATAAAAATTATTACTTATGTATTTCAATCAACCAATAATATCTGTACAAGAACTAAAAGAAAATATTAATAATCCATCTTTGATATTGTTAGATTGTACAATCAATAAAGTTGGACAAAAAATGTATTCAGAAAATTTAGAATTAATCCCCAATTCTAAATTCTTTGATTTAGAAGGTAAATTTTCTGATCGTGCTATTAATTTACCACATACGCTTATTAATGAAAATGATTTTACTAGAGAAGCACAAAATTTAGGAATTAATAATGATTCAATTCTAATTTGTTATGATAGATGGGGAGTTTATTCTAGCCCTAGAGTTTGGTGGATATTTAAAGTGATGGGATTCAATAATGTGTTTGTGCTAAATGGAGGTTTACCAAGTTGGAAACAAGAAAATTATTTGATTACAAATAACTATATTTTAGAAAATAAAAAAGGAAATTTTACAGCTGATTTTCAATATGATTGGTATGCAGACAAAGAAATTATGTTAAATTCAATTCATGACTTTTCGAAAACTATAATAGATGCACGATCAGAAGGTCGTTTCAGAGGAATTGATCCAGAACCAAGAAAAGGTTTGAGAAGTGGAAATATTCCAAATTCGAAAAATTTATTTTTTGAAAATGTTTTAGAAGGAGATAAACTAAAACCTAAACAAGAATTAGAAATTATTTTTAATTCTATTACCAACAACGAAAAGGAAAATATTTTTAGTTGTGGTTCTGGTGTTACTGCTTCTATCCTAGCCTTGGCAGCAAACTTTATTGGTTACGATAAAGTAAAAGTTTACGATGGTTCTTGGTCTGAATGGGGTGCTGATGAAAATTTACCAATTAGTAAATAAGCAATTATGACATAAGAATAATTCTTCTTAAAAATAAAGAATTGAATAGTTCCTATTTTATTCGTATTTGCGTTAAGGATTGAAGTTTAAATCCTTTTTTATTGGTAATTCTTTTTATAAATTTTCATCTGAAAAAAAATAAATTACCAATAAAAAAGATTGTAACGAAAAGCCTGACCTGAAAGGAAACGCCCAATTAAAATTTATAAAAAATAATAAATGTTATCTCCATTTATCCATTTCGAAACGAACAGAAAAGATATTTGAGTATAAACCTAACCCACTATTTCCGAAATTTGTTAAAGCATAATCTATTGATATTCCTTTATATTTGAAACCTACTCCAGCATTTGGCTGAATTTGTGTTTTCTGTTTACCATCAAATTGTTCAATTTTTTGAGCATTATTGAATCCTCCACGTACAAAAATCATTTCATCATAAGATAATTCAAAACCTATTTGTGGTGAAATAGAAAAACCTTTTCCTGAAATAATAGAGTTAGTTTGTTGAAATTCTACGTTCATATCTATTTCTCCTAAGAGAGAAACTCTATCATTAAAATCATATTTTTTACCAATACCAAATTGCACTTTTGGCAAAGTAAGCTCTATATTTTCTGCAGGTAAATCATTCAAAATCATAGGAGGACCATCAACATTTGGTTCATCAACTTCTATTTCTTTTACTTTATTTTTATTTATACTCCAGGCATTAAAAGTAGTTGTGATATCTCTTGCCATAACACCAAAATACATCTGATTATCTGTACGATACTGCAAACCTAAATCTATTCCAAACCCAACTCCTTGTGCAAATTTACCAATATGTCTGTACACAAATTTTGCATTAGCACCAAATTGTATATTTTTATTATTGAATACATTTCCAGCATAAGACATTGTTAAAGCATAATCTGCAGTTGAAAATTTTGATATTTTATCATAATTAACATTACCTTGCTTATCTATTAATTCTGTTGTATTTAAAATATCATCTACTCCAAAACGCATCAAAGAAAATGCAATTGTTGAATTACTTTCTCTAAGAGGAATAGCAACTGCAGCATAATCAAATTTTGCAATTGACTGAAAATATTCCGCGTGCATTGCTGCAGCTTCCCAATCATAATTTACCTCAGTTAAACCAGCTGGATTCCAATAAGCAGCATTTGCATTACCAATATTTGCTACAACAGCATTTCCCATTGCAAAAGAACGAGCATCTGCACCAATACTCAAAAATTCATTAGAATATTTTCTAATTGCTTGAGAGAATACAAATTGACTGGTGATAAATGATAAAAAGAAAATAGATTTTTTCAAAATAATTTGATTACGAGTATAAAAACACAAAAATAGCTGTTTTATTGTATGTAAAAAGGATAAGGATTAATATTTGTTTGTATTTTTGTTTAGAAAAATTCATTTATGAAATTAATAACAATACCTAATTTACTTACACTTCTTAACCTTTCTTGTGGAGTTTTATCCTCAATATTTCTTATTTCGAGCAATGGAAACGTATCAGCTGAAACAATTACAATTGTTTTGATATTAATGGTTATCTCTTTAATTGCTGATTTCTTAGATGGAATGGTTGCTCGATTAATGAAAATTGGAAGTCCAATAGGTAAAGAACTTGATTCTCTGGCTGACTGTGTTTCATTTGGTGTTGTTCCAGGATTGATGTTATTTGAAATATTTAATCATTTTTCTACAAATTTTATTTATGAAAATGAAAATTTAAAAATAGCTGCTATTTCATTATTCGCTTTTCTTGTACCTGCATTTTCTGCATTACGTTTGGCTAAATTTAATTTAGATGAAGATCAAGCTACATATTTTAAAGGATTAGCAACACCATCAAATACTCTTTTTATATTTTCAATTTTCTCAATTTATTATACAAAAGGAGAAATAATTAATACTGAAATAGATCCATTTTTATTGATAGTTATTTCTGTAGTTTTTAGTATATTATTAATTATTGATTTACCTTTATTTGCCTTAAAATTTAAAGGATTAGGTTGGAAAGAGAATTATTATAAATATATATTTTTAATTATTACATTGGTTTTGATTGCATTATTACAAGTAAGTGCAATTCCATTAATTATATTATTATATATTATTATCTCTATTATTTTTAGAAAAGAAATTATAAAATGAAATTAAGTAAAAATATTTGTTTCTTTGATTTGGAAACAACAGGAATTAACGTGTCAAAAGATCGTATTGTAGAAATTGCTATTGTAAAAGCTTTTACTGATGGATCTAAAGAAGTTAAATCTTGGAAAGTAAATCCAGGTATTCCGATTCCTCCAGAAACTACTTTGATACATGGTATCTCTGATGAAGATGTAAAAGATGCTCCTAGTTTTAAAGAATTAGCGCCAACAATTATAGAAATGATTAAAGATTCTGATTTAGCAGGCTTCAATTCAAATCGTTTTGATATTCCATTATTAGCTGAAGAATTATTACGCAACGGTTTCGATTTTGATTTAGCGAAACATCGCCCTATCGATGCACAAGTTATTTATCATAAAATGGAACCAAGAAATTTAGGTGCTGCTTATAAATATTACTGTGGTAAAGATTTAGTTGATGCGCATTCTGCTGAAGCAGATACTTTAGCAACGTATGAAGTGTTAATGGCACAAATTGAAAAATACGATGAAATAGAAAATGATAACAAATTTTTGAGTGAATTTTCTTCTCAACGCAAAACAGTAGATTTAGCTGGATTTATACAAGTTGATGACAAAGGAAATGAAGTAATATCTTTTGGTAAATATAAAGGACAAATTGTTTCTGATGTTTTTGCAAAAGATCCAGGATATTATACTTGGTTACAAAATGCAGATTTTCCTCTTTATACAAAAAAAATATTCACAAAAATAAAACTACAAAACGGATTTTAAGTTATGAAAATTATATGTGTTGGTAGAAATTATGTAGATCATGCAAAGGAATTGAATAATGATGTTCCTGATTCTCCTATGTTTTTTATGAAACCAGATTCAGCAATATTAAGAAAAGGATTTCCATTTGTAATTCCAAGTTTTACAAACGAAGTTCATTTCGAAACAGAATTGGTGATAAAAATAGATCGAGTTGGGAAAATGATTCAACCTCAGTTTGCTGATCGCTATTTTTCTGAAATAGGTCTTGGAATAGATTTTACAGCAAGAGATGTACAACAAGAATTAAAAGATAAACGTTTTCCTTGGGAAAAGGCTAAAGCTTTTGATGGTTCAGCATTTGTTTCTGATTTTTTTCCGAAAGAAAAATTTGATTTAACGAATCTTAATTTCAAATTAGAAAGAAATCAAACTATTGCACAAGAAGGAAATACAAATCAAATGATTTTTGATATTAATACACTTATCGCTGATTGTTCAAGATATTTTACTCTTAAAAAAGGTGATTTAATTTATACTGGAACTCCAGCTGGTGTAGCAAAAATAAATTCAAAAGATATTCTTGAAGGATTTATAGAAAATGAAAAAGTTTTCGAAGTAAAAGTTCTTTAAAAAAAATAGGGTAAATGATTTTTTCATTTACCCTATTTTTTTGATTAATCAAAAAAATGATTAGTTTAATACATACTTAAATCCTAAAGAAAATCTTCCTGCTTTAAAATTAGAATCATCAGAAATATTCCACCAAGGTTTCCAATCGAAATGAAAAGCTAAAGGAACACTTGGTATTTTATATTCTAAACCAGCTTGTGGACGAATTCCAAAGTAAGTTTTATCACTGCTACCGCGATCTACAAAAGATAATTGTGGACCAACACCAACATACCAATTTAACCCATTTGCTCCAGCAATAGATTCATTGTATGTATAATCTGCACCTAAAACAGTAATGTTGTCACCAAACATAACTTGTACATTACCTGCATTTCTACCATCAAAAGAATGTTTAAATTGTGGTCCGAATAATGATTCTCCATTACCAAAATCTACAACTAAACCCAATGAATTATTATAGTCCTGAGCATTTACTTCCGTAATTCCAAGTACTAAAACAGCGGCTAATAATAATTTTTTCATTTCTAAATTTTATATTTTTTTTATTGAGTCTTAAATATTACAAAAAGCGTGCAAATTTTTTGTTAAAGAATAAAAAATCATAAAAAAAAACTAACAAAAATCATCATTTAATTGATTATAAAATGGTTAATAATCTATTTTTTTATAAAAAATATTATTTTTAGAACAATCATATTAAATTGTATTGTTCATTTTTATTATTCGCAAAAAAATAATTAACAGAATATCAATAACCTTGTAATTTATTATGAAGAACATATACTTATTTCTAACAATTATATTTGATTTTTTAACTATTTTTATTTTAAATTTAAAATATGAGATTTTTATTATTAATTTTCACTATCATTAGTTGTAATTTACAATTTAGCTATGCTCAAGAAAAATCTTTAATTGAATATGAAATTTATTTAAATAAAATAATAAAAAATGGAAGATATTATATATCGTCTGAAGAAGCATTGATTAAAAATTCACCTAATTATGTGAAAAATGAAAAAGCTGAGTTTTTTTTTATTATTAACTATATTTCAGACGGAATTTATCAAGGTATTTTACAAAGTGATTTTGGAAAATTAGTTTATGTTAATGAAAAATATCTTTCAAATGATAAAAATTCTAAAAATGCTAGAGAATATATAAAAACCCATAAAAATGAAAACATATCCTCAAGAATAGGAAAAGCTAGATTTGCTATAATTTCAGCAGAGTTAAAACATAAAAATTAAAAAATCATGACAGTCATTTTTGATATGGATGGAGTAATCGTAGATACTGAACCATTACATAAATATGCTTACTTCAATCATTACAACGAATTAAACATTGATGTTTCTGATGAATTATTTGAATCTTTTACTGGGCAATCTACAAAAAATGTATATCAAAATTTGAAAGATAAATTCAATTTAAAAGAAGATGTAAATGATTTAGTTTTACGTAAACGTACAATTTTTAATGATTCGTTTGATACAAAAGAAGATTTAGAATTGATTCCTGGAGTAGAACAATTAATTAAGGATTTGTATCAAAATAATTTCGAATTAATTTTAGCTTCTTCTGCTTCTAAATCTACAATCAACAAAGTATTTGATCGTTTTAATCTAAATCAATATTTTGTACATAAAGTTTCTGGAGAAGAATTTCCAAAATCAAAACCTGATCCAGCTATATTTATTCATGCTGCAAATTTAGCGACTTCAAAAAAAGAATTTTGTATTGTTATAGAAGATAGTACAAATGGAGTGATAGCTGCAAAAAATGCAGATTTATTCTGTTTAGGTTATGATAGTGAAAACTCTAAAAATCAAAATTTATCACAAGCAGATGATATTACAAATAACTTTTTTAATATTAATGCTGATTATATTAGAAATCTTATTTCAGGATTAGTTTCTAAAAAATAAAAATTAAGGCATTTATAAATTATAAATGCCTTAATTATATATTTTAAATTATTAAAAGATAAAATTATCCTTTGATAACATATTCCATTTTTTCTTGCTCTTCTAAAGCTAATTCTAAATCAACCAAAATACGGCCAGAATGCTCATCAGTAATAATTTTTTTACGTTGTGCGATATCCATTTGTCTTTGTGGTGGAATTGTAAAGAAAGATCCAGCAGATGCTCCACGTTCTACAGGAACAACAGCTAATCCATTTTTTACAGAAGATCTAATTCTACTATAAGCATCAAATAAACGTTTTTCTATTTTATCTGCATATTCTGTAGATAACTTTAATAAAACAGCTTCTTCTTTTTCAGTATCTTTTACAATAGTATCCAATTGAGCTTGTTTATGAGACAAATGCTCTTTCATTGAAACTAATTTTGTATTGAAATCTTCAATTTGAGAATTTTTTTGTTGAATTTTAATTGTAAATTCACGAATACGTTTTTCAGATAATTCGATTTCTAATCCTTGGTATTCGATTTCTTTAGCTAAAGCATCAAACTCTCTGTTGTTACGTACGTTATCTTGTTGCTTTGTATATTTTTTAATTAAAGTTTCAGCATTTTTAATAGCTTCTTTCTTTAATTTAATATCTTCATCCAAACCTTTAGTTTCGTCAACAACTTTTTGAATTCTTGTTTCTAATTGTGCAACATCATCACTTAAATCATCAACCTCCAAAGGTAATTCTCCTCTAGTGTTTCTGATTTCATCTAAACGTGAATCGATTAATTGCAAATCGTATAATGCGCGAAGCTTTTCTTCTACGCTAAGCTCTTTGATATTTTTTGTTTCAGACATAGTTAACAATAATTAACAGGATTGGTATTAATTCCAGAATTAAAGATGACAAAATTAGTAAATTTTTCTTTAAGATACGAAGTTATTAAATTTTTTGTAAACTGTTCCGATTCAAAATGTCCAATATCTGCCAAAACAAGCTTATTTTCAGCAGAAAAGAAATCATGATATTTTAAATCTGCAGTAATATAAATATCAGCTCCAGCATTTTTTGCATTTTTTATTGCAAAAGCACCAGATCCTCCAAGTACAGCTACCTTTTTTATTTTCTTATTTAATAATTTCGAATGACGAATCATTGGTGTATTCATTTGTTCTTTCAGATAACTAAAAAAATCTTGTTCTGACATTTCTTTTTCTAATTCACCAATCATCCCAATTCCGATATATTTATTTTTATTATTTAAATTTATAACCGAATAAGCGACTTCTTCGTAAGGATGATTATCAAATAATGCTTTCATAATATTTCCTTCCAAATGATTTGGCATTACAACTTCTACTCTACTTTCAGCTACAGTTTCTAATTTTCCTTTTTCTCCAATATATGGATTAGCACCTTCTATAGGTCGAAAGTTTCCTTTTCCCTCTGTGCTAAAACCACAAGAATCATAATTTCCTATTTTCCCTGCTCCTGCTTCGTAAAGAGCATTTTTTAATGGATCTAAATTTACTTTAGGTACATAAGTAATTAACTGTTTAATAGTATTATCTTTCGGGATTAAAATAGTTGTATTTGTTAATTTCAATTGTTCTGCAATTTTAAAATTAACTCCAACTTTAGAATTATCCAAAGCTGTATGAGTAGCATAAATGCTTATATCATTTTTAATTGCTTTTAAAACAGCTTTTTCTACATAATTATTCCCATTCAATTTCTTTAATCCAGAAAAAATGATTGGATGAAAGCTAATAATTAAGTTACAGTTTTTTACAATAGCTTCTTCTACAACTTCTTCTGTTGTATCTAAAGTTACCAAAATTCCTGTTACATTATTAGAATAATCTCCTACCAATAATCCTACATTATCAAAATCTTCTGCATAAGTTAATGGCGCTATTTCTTCCATTACTTTTGCTACATCCTTTACTTGCATTGTTTTATTTTTTCAAAATCAACTTTTCAGTTGGAACATCGTGTTCAATTCCTTTCCAATAAGAAACAAAGTTAAACTTTTCTAATAATTTTCTAGACGCTGTATTATCTGGATCTATAACAGCTATAATTTCATAAGTTGGAAATCTATCTTTTGATAAAGTTATTAAGTGTTCACAAATTTTAGAACCTATTCCTTGTTTCCAAAAGTCTTTTTTTAATACATAGCCAATTTCAAGAGAATTTTCTAAATGTTTGTTATATACTAATTTACATTCTCCAGCAATTGTTTGATCATCTTTATAAACTTTAAAATAACCAATATCATCATGAATTGAGCTTTTTTCTAAAATAGAATTAAATTTATGATTAGCTTGTTCTTCGGTCATTCCTTTACCAGTAATGTACCTCATTACATCATCATCTTGAACAAGTTTAAAATATTCATTAAATTCTGATGGTTTATATTTTTCAAAATGAATTTTACTCATGTATTTTATTTAATTTATTTCCATAACATTTTTGGATAAATATCCATTTCGATTAGATCTCTAATTCTTTCTATAAGATATTGTTTATCCTCTCGATTATATATTCTACTACATCTTTCATTAGTTTTTCTTACAATTACTTCTAATTGATTTTCTTTAATCATATTATTAATTACTGAATAAAGAGAAAATGTTGATTCTAATTCAGAAGAATCTTTCTTTAAAAATTGAGAAAACTTATCCTCTAAAAATCTAAATATTGATGGATGAAAAATCCAAAAGTTAATAGAAGTTGATGCTTGAGAATCAAATATTAAATCGTCATTTATTTCATCAGAAATAATTTCTTCATTATCATTAAAATGAATATTATTAAATTTTTTAATATGAACTAGATAATCTTTATTTATTGTACAAAGACCTCTAGTAACATAATTATGCTTTTCTATAGTATTTTCTAAATAATAAGTAATTAAACCATATCTATTTGGTAATATTATTCCTTCAACAAATAATTCTTTTGCTTTATAAAAAGTTGTCTTTCCATATAAATGATCAGCATCAATGACAATAAATGGGTTACTAAGATGACTTTTCGCTATAAGCAAAGCATGACCTGTTCCCCAAGGTTGTTTTCTATTTTCAATAGAGTCATAAATACTTCTTGGAACTGCTGTATATGTTGTTTGTAAAATAAATTCTACTTGACTAAAGTTCTTATCAATAATATGCTGAAAATACTTTTTTGTTTCTAGTCCAAAATCTTGATTAATAATAAAAACAAAATGTTTTATACCTATTTCAAGTGCATCAAAAATTGAATATTCTAATAACGTTTCTTTATTAGGTCCTATTGGATCTATTTGTTTTTGCCATTCATATTGTTTACCAATATTTCCTGCTAATATTACTAATGATAAATTATCAGACATGATTTTTTATTCTACAAAATTTGAATTTAATATTTTATCTACAGATAACCTAATGTTTAATAAGATTTAGGAGAATCTTTTGGTAAAACAATTATAAATTCTGTTGGAGTAAAACTTTCTTCTTTTGGTTTTTCTATATTTAATTTATTATCTGATGCTTCTAAAATTTCGATAACAGCTATTCTTAAATTAGGATTTGTATGTTTCAAATACCAATAAATACCTCCGTAATTTTTTGAATGATAATCACCATTAAAATGTATAAATAATTCTCCTACTTTATAACTAGATAAAATAGATTCAGCCATTGTAGCATCTTTTACTGCTTGAGCTGCAACAAATTGTTTAGCTTTTAAACCAGCATGTTCTCCCATCATCTTTATCATTTCTGGATATCCAGGAGCATTATAATCAATATCAAATGGAAGTTTAACAATATTTTTTTTATCATCATTTGATATTGTATCTAAACTTGACAACCCATTTTTTGAAATGTATGAAGCAAATTTTCTAGTAACATTTGTAGCAATAAATGAAATTTTATTTTCTTTTGCGAAATCAACCAAAGGTTTATAATCTGTTGAGTAATTTTTCCATAAAGTTGTTCTTGTTTGTAAATCCTTATCTTCTATCTTATTTTTTAAATAATCAGTTAGATCTTTTTGTTGATGACGTTCAAACATTTCAGCACCAAGAATAATCTTTCCATCCTTTGCTTTGTATAATGCTTTAGTCGTTTGTAATTGTAACCAATGATTTATCGCATCATTATGGTGCTCTCCAAATAAAACAATGTCATAAGAAGAAAGTTCTTTTATCATTTTATCAAAATTAACTTTATCTTCTTTTTGATTATAAATTTGATAATTTTTTAGATCTTGTGCGTTTACAACAGATATAGCAGCAAACATGAATGCAAGTATAACTTTTTTCATTATTTATTTAAATTAATTCTAAATTGTAACAAATAAACAAAAAACTTGACCAATAATAAAAATTAAATTCATTTGTATGAATAAAATTCTTGAAATAAATCATCTAACAAAGAAATTTGGAAATTTCACTGCTGTAGAAGACATAAGTTTTTCAGTGGAAAAAGGAAATGTATATGGTTTATTAGGACCAAATGGAAGTGGAAAATCTACAACATTAGGAATAATTCTTAATGTAATTAATCCAACCAATGGCAACTGGAAATGGTTTAACAAAGAGCCTGATAACAATTCGCTTAAAAAAATTGGTGCTATAATAGAAAGTCCTAAGTTTTATCCTTATTTATCTGGACAAAAAAACTTAGAAATTATTGCAGACATTAAAGAAGTTAACTATAAAAGAATTGATGAAAAACTTGAACTTGTTGGTTTACTACATCGTAAAAAAGACAAGTTTCAACATTTTTCTTTAGGAATGAAACAACGTTTAGCAATTGCAGCTGCTTTACTAAACAATCCCGAAGTTTTAATTCTTGATGAGCCTACAAATGGATTAGATCCTCAAGGAATTATACAAATACGTGAACTTATCATAAAAATTGCTGAACAAGGAACTACAATTATTTTAGCAAGTCATTTACTTGATGAGGTAGAAAAAGTATGTTCGCATGTCGTAGTTCTCAATCAAGGTAAAATGCTTTATGCTGGTTCTGTAGATCAGATGAGTTCTAATTTTGGAAGTATAGAACTTTCAGCAAATAATTCAGAAAAATTAATAACCGTATTAAACAGTTTCTCTTTCGTTGCTAAAGTAACACAAGAAAATTCAAAAATAATAGCTGTTCTAAGTCAGGAAATTGACACGGCTGAAATTAATAAACTTTTATTTGATCAAGACATTATCCTCAGTCATCTTGTAAAAAGAAAAGAATCTTTAGAACAACAATTTTTCGATTTAATTCAGAAACAAAATCACTAAAATGAAACGATTATTTAATATAGAATGGAATAAAATATTTTATAATAAAGGAACAAGAATCTTTATTATTTTATATTTTTTGATGATAATTTTAATGGGAATTATCTTACCAAATTTCAAACCTTATTTAAATGGATTTAATATTAATTTTATTGATTTAGGTGCATTAGAATTTCCAGTCATTTGGCATAATATAACTTGGTTAGTAGGTTTTGGAAAGTATTTTTTGGCAATCATTGTTATTAATAATATTACAAATGAATATTCTTTTGGAACTTTTAAACAAAATACAATTGATGGATTAACGAAGACAGAGTTTTTTCAATCAAAAGTCTTAATGAATATAATCATTACTCTTTTTTCAACATTGATTGTAGGAATTATTATTATTTCATTAGGGATTATCTTTAGTAAAAATACGAGTATATTTAATGGGATTGAATTCCTATTTGGTTATTTTATTGAAGTACTTACATTTATAATTATTTCAATGTTTTTATCTTTTTTATTAAGAAAGAATGCATTTGTTATTTTAGCTATAATTGCTTTAAATATTGGAGAAACAACTATAAAAGGAATAGAGTACTATTTTAGATTATCAAATTTATCATTAGATAAAGAAAATAATTTATTTCTATTAAGTAGATATTTACCATTTAAATCAAATGGAGAAATCATAGATTATCCAAATACTGATGTAGCTAATTTTATGGCTGATAAAAAATTATTCGTTCCAGATACAATTCAATGGGATTACTTAGGTATAAATATTTTTTATATCATTTTATTTTCAGGGCTAACGTTATTCTTAATAAAGAAAAGAGATTTATAATCCAATAAAAAACTCCTTTTATAAAGGAGTTTTTTGTTTTATTTGGAATAATAAATTATTTTATAAAATCTTCCACCAATTCTTTTGGTCTACCTATTACTCCACTTTTTTCATCAATAACAATTGGTCTTTGTATTAATTTGGGAAATTTTACAAGTGCATCTAAAATATCTTCATCAGATATTTTTTACCTTTATAATTTACTTTCCAATCTTCCTCATTAGTTCTAACAATATCAATCGGATTAACTTTTAGCTTAGATAAAATATTTTTTATTTCTTCTTTTGATAATGGTTCTTTTAAATATTCTCTTATTTGAAATTCTTTTCCAGAATCTTCTAAAACCTTCAAAGATTCTCTACTTTTCCCACATCTTGAGTTATGTAATATCGTATACATTATTCTTTTATTTTTAGTAAATTTATTAAAATTTAAAGTGATGAAAAAATTACTACTATTTATTAGTATTTTTCTACTATTCAATGCATGTTATTCAAATAAACATAATATAAATGCTGAATCATCTCTAAAAGAAAATTCATTAAAGTTTGAACCTAACGATGATGGAGAATACGATATTATCGTTTTAGATCCGCAATATGATGTTTATTTAAAATCGATTGCATTACCTAAAACTTTCTATACCGAACAATATTACAAACAACAAAACAGACAATATGTAATTATATGGAATCAAAGATATTTGCAACCATTTGCTTATAATCCTGATTTATATGCTGTAAGCATAGATTTAAATCCTACGGTAGATTATGGTTATGATTTTGAATATAAGCTATTTAATTTTTTTAAGTTCATAGAATACAAATATCATGTAAGAATTAGATAATTACTTCTATTTTTGCAAACTAATTTTTTAAATAAAATGAACGATTTTTCAATTAAAATATATAATCAAATCATTGAAGTTATCCCTAGTTTAGAAGGATTACAAAAGAAAGATACTAATTTATTAGAATTTCATATAGAGAATGAATATAAAGCAGAGATTGGAGATTTTTTTATCCAAACTTCTGAAGAAAATGAAATCTGGATAAAGACATCACATTCATATACAACATATAAAGTTGATTCTGTTGAAGAACTTTTATATATTTTAGAAGGTTTATTTTTTAATGAATTATTTTGGGTTGTTAGTTATGAAGATAATGACTGGGATGATACATTTTTAGTTTTAAAAGAACAAGATATTAAAACTGAAGAAGGTATTTCTTATAAGGTTTTATCTTGGAATGGTAAAGATGACCGTTTTATAGCTGCTTAATATTTTTAACTTCTAATTTTATACATTTGTATTTATGTTTAATAACGAATTACTAAAAGACATCCAAAAACGCACACAGGAATTGTACGAATATCTGGAAATTGAACAAAAAGAAATTGAAGTTCAAAATGAAGAAGAACATGCTGCATCTCCAGAGTTTTGGAATAATCCTAAAGAAGCTGAAAGTTTCATGAAAATTCTTAGAGGAAAGAAAAAATGGATTGATGAATACCAAACAATTGCAAATGCTGTAAATGATGTTGAAGTATTAGCTGAATTTAACCGTGAAGGTGAAGTTACCGATGAAGAAGTACAAGAACAATACGATATTGTAGCTAAACTTTTAGAAGATATTGAATTCAAAAATATGCTTTCTGAAGAAGGAGATAATCTTGGAGCTGTACTTCAAATAACTGCTGGAGCTGGAGGAACTGAATCTTGTGATTGGGCATCTATGCTTATGCGTATGTACCTAATGTGGGCAGAAAAAAATGGATACAAAGTAAAAGAATTAAACTACCAAGCTGGAGATGTTGCTGGTGTAAAAACTGTAACATTAGAAATTGAAGGTGAGTTTGCTTTTGGATACTTAAAAGGTGAAAATGGTGTTCATCGATTGGTTCGTATTTCTCCTTTTGATAGTAATGCTAAACGACATACAAGTTTTGTTTCTGTATACGTCTCTCCTATTGTGGATGATACAATAGAAATTGAAATAAATCCTGCTGACATTGAATTACAAACTTCTCGCTCTGGTGGAGCTGGAGGACAAAATGTAAATAAAGTTGAAACAAAAGTTCAGTTAACTCACAAACCTACAGGAATTGTTGTTGTTTGTCAAGTAGAACGTTCTCAGTTAGCTAACCGTGAACGAGCGATGGAAATGTTAAAATCTGAATTATATAAAATAGAGTTAGACAAAAAAATGGCTGCTCGAAATGAAATTGAGGCAAACAAAATGAAAATTGAATGGGGTTCTCAAATTCGTAATTATGTAATGCACCCTTATAAATTGGTAAAAGATGTAAGAACAGCACACGAAACAGGTAATGTGGATGCTGTAATGAATGGAGAAATAGATGATTTCTTAAAAGCTTTCTTAATGTTAATGGGACAAAAAGAAACAAAAAAATAAGTAAATCTGAAAAATAATCTTCATGAAAATTATTATTGGTGGTGTTGGTGAAGTTGGTTTTCATTTAGCCAAATTACTCTCTAATGAAATGAATGACATTGTCATTATGGATATGGATAAAGATAAATTAGCTCTTATCGAAAACTCATTAGATGTAATGGCTTATCGTGGTGACATAACTTCTTTCAAAGCTTTGAGAGAAGTTGGAGCCAATAATGCAGATATGTTTATATCTGTAACCCATTTACAAAATACAAATATAACAAGTGCATCAATAGCAAAAGATATGGGAGCTAAAAGAACTTTAGCTCGTATTTCCAATCCTGAATTTTTATATAAAGAAAATCAATTTTGGATTGATAAAATGGGGATTGATGCATTAATTAGTCCAGAGAAACTTGCTGCAGATGAAATATATTCATTAGTTCAGCAATCTGCATTTAATGCTATGCACCCTTTTGCAAATGGTCAATTATTTTTAGTAGGTACTGTACTAGATGAAGATTGTAGAATATTAGACAAACGATTCAAGGATATGTATTTAACGACAAAAGGTGGAAAAGAAAACCTTTTTACTCCAATTGCTATTATTAGAAGTAATGATAAAGGTGAATACGAAACTATTATTCCAGAAGATAATACTGATTTCAGAATCAATGACCATGTTTATTTTATCGTTAAAAAAACAGGAATTTTAGAGATTTATAAAATACTCGGAAAAAAACAAGAATATTTCAAAAATATAATTGTTTTGGGTGGAGGAAGTATTGGTGTAAAAACATCTAAAATTCTAAAAGAAAACAAACATAATGTCAAATTAATTGAAATTGATAGAAGTAAAGCCTTTGATTTAGCTGATGAATTAAATAATATCCTAATTATTAATGGTGATGGTCGTGATGGTGAATTATTAATTGAAGAAGGTATATCCGATTCTGATGCATTTATTGCTGTTACAGGAAGTTCTGAGACAAATATTATGTCTTGTTTATTAGCAAAATCGCGAGGAGTAAAAAAGACAATTGCATTAGTTGAAAACATAGACTATATACATCTTAGCCAAGAAGTTGGTATTAATGCTTTTATTAATAAAAAATTGTTAACAGCTGATAGTATTTTTCGTTACATACGTCAAGGTTCTGTAATAGATGTAACAGGTATATCTGATTTAGATGCTGAGGTTCTTGAATTTAAAATACATGATAATTCAGAAATTGCTTATAAAAAAGTTAGTGATTTCCCATTTAGTGATGGAACCATAATTGCTGGAATTGTAAGAAAAAATGAAGGTTTTATACCAACATTAGATTTTGAGATACAACCAAATGATCATGTTGTTGTATTTACAAAAGCTAATTTAATTTCTAAAGTGACTAAATATTTCAAATAATGAAATCACTTAATTTTAAAGTCATTCTCAACCTTTCAGGTGTTCTATTATTACTGAACGCTCTATTTATGCTTATAGCAACTTGTGTAAGCATTTATTTTGGTGATCATCTCTCCTATTCATTCCTTTTCTCTGGTTGTTTAGTTGGTATTGGTGGGCTATTAATGGTTTACTTCACAAAAGACGGACGAAAACATATTAGCAAAAGGGAAGGTTATATTGTTGTATGTGTTGGCTGGCTTTTTCTTATCCTTTCAGGCTGTCTTCCCTATGTTTCTTCTCTATTTTTTCTCCCCAATGATCATATTATCTCTCAAAATTTTAGTGTTGTAAATATTGTTTATGAAACCGTTTCTGGATATACAGCTACAGGAACATCTATCTATGATAATGTAGAAAGCCTACCAAAAAGCATTTTATTTTGGAGAAGTACAACCAATTGGATTGGAGGAATGGGAATTATTGTACTAACAATTGCCATATTACCCTTTTTAGGAATTGGAGGTCGACAATTATTTATGGCAGAAGCTCCAGGAATACATACAGATAAAATACATCCTAGAATTACAGAAACAGCAAAAAATTTATGGCTAGTTTATCTAGGCTTAACCTTATTTTTTGCAGCTCTACTTTATTTTGGAGGAATGAATTTATTCGACGCAACAAACCATGCAATGAGTGTAATAGCAACTGCAGGTTTTTCTACAAAAAACGAAGGTGTAATGTATTGGAATAATAATATTTTTATTCAATACGTTTTCATTTTTATGATGTTTTTAGGAGGAACTAACTTTGCTCTTATCTATTTAATGATAAAAGGTCAATTTAAAAAAATATGGAACAATGAAGAATTTAGATGGTGGGTTGGTTTAATTCTAATGACAACTTTTATTATTTTTCTAGCTCTTTTTTATATTATTTATCCTAATTACTCAACAGGAACTTATTCATGGACAAACCTTGAGCATTCTTTTAGAAATTCATTATTTCATGTTGTTTCTATTGCATCTACAACGGCTTTAGCAATGGAAGATTACACAAATTGGTTAAGTGTTACGACGCTTATTTTCTTTGCTTTATTTTTTATTGGCGGTTCAGCAGGTTCAACATCTGGAGGAATAACAGTTATAAGACACGTCATTTTATTAAAAAATAGTTGGGTAGAATTTAAACGAATATTACATCCTAATGCTATCATTCCTGTAAGATATAACAAACGATCTTTGCATCAATCAATTGTATTTCATGTAATGGCATTTTTTGTGATGTTTATGATTATTTGGATTATTAGTTCTATTCTTTTTGGATTATTGAATTATGGTGTCACAATGAGTTTTCAAAATATCCTTACATCACTTACTATAACAGCATCAACACTAGGAAATATTGGTCCAGGTATTGGCGAATATGGTCCAGGAACATCAATGAATTCTTTATCAGATGGAGCTAAATTATTATGCAGTTTTTTAATGATTTTAGGTCGATTAGAATTATTTACAATATTAATTTTATTTACTCCTGCTTTTTGGAGAAATACATAGTTATTACTAATACATATTCGGGCGTTCCCTTTGGTCGGGCTTTACGTTACAATCTTTTACAAATAGACTTCAACAAAGCTCAGTCATCAATGTAAAAGGATTTTCACTACAATCCCTAACGCAAAAAATACCATTGCATTAAGAATATTTCATAAAAATATTTTTTTTGCAATTTCATATGATTGATCGGGAAAATCTTTTTCTATTATTTTAAATGAATCTGCCCATCTCTGAATTTTTTCTAAATTTAAATCATAAGAAAATGCTACACCAATTTGTTTTAAAGCTTCACAATTGCATAACTGTTCATATTGACCTTTTATTGGTATAACAAATAATTTTTTCTTAAGAAATAAACTTTCAGCGGGCAATTCAAAACCAGCTCCACATAAAACACCTGAACAATTCTCTAGCGCTTTTATAAAAAGCCGTTCATCAATTGGATATATTTCTACGTTAAATTGTTTAACTGAATGTTCAACAAAAGGTGAAAAAACTTTCCAATTACTATCTTTTATTACAGATAATTTTTCTACAATTTCTTTTGGATGATAACTTGGTAAATAAACCAAATTATAATCTTTTTCTTTTGGATTTAGATTTCTAATTTTATCTCTAATAATTGGTAAAAATATAGAGTCGTTATACTGTTCGAAATGAAAACCATAATTTTTTGATGATGGAGCATAATATTTAATAATTATTTCTCCTGCTTTATTTTTTACTTTTGGCGTTTCTTCAAACAACAAAGATGCTTGATGACTTAGTCCAATAATTTCTTTTCTTTTTTTTCGTGCAGCATGCGCTGTTATTGGCTCAAAATCATTAATAATTAAATCATATTTCTCAATAGGATAGTCATTTACTTCTTTCCAGAAAGATTTAAAATTATTTTCTTTAAGAATCTTTTTATAAGAAACCCTTCCCATTTGATTATAAAATAACGAAAGACCTTTATGTTGTTTGTAATTATAATTTTTTAATGATAATTGTGAATTACTTCCACTAACAAATACGTCTAATTCTCCAAAATTCTCTAAAATTGGTAACATTTTTTGAGCTCTTGCCAAATGTCCATTACCTGTTCCTTGAAGTGCATATAGAATTTTCATTTATTTTTGATTTAGAATTGAGAAAATTAGTTCATCTATTGAATCATTAAATTCAATCTCTTCGAAACTTGTCATGAGTTCTTCTTTATGCTCATCAAAATAAAAAATTGACCATTTATTATTTGTAAACTCTAAAGAAGATAAATTTTCTATCCAATCTCCAGAATTCATGTAAACACAATTACCTTTATCTGTCTTTATTTTTCTTAATTGTGGTTGATGTATATGTCCACAAATTACATTATCATAATTATTTTCTATTGCTAATTCTGCTGCAGTTTGTTCAAAATCATTAATATGTTTTACTGCTTTTTTTACAGAGTTTTTAATTTTTTTAGATAGTGAATAACGTTCTTTTCCAAAAAATTCTAAACACACATTGATACAATAATTAAACTGAATTAATTTATCATATCCCCACCCTCCTAATTTTGCTATCCATTTGGAATGCTGAATAGAAGCGTCAAAAACATCTCCATGAAAAATCCAACTCACTTTATTTTCTTGCTTTAAAAGATATTTATCCGTTAAAACAATGTGACCAAAATTCATTGTAGAAAATTTTCTCAATAATTCGTCATGATTACCAGTTATATAAATTATTGGAATTCCTTGCTCAGAAAGAGTAAGTATATAACGGATAATTTGTAAATGACTTTCAGGGAAATAGCTTTTTTTAAAACTCCAAATATCAATAATATCCCCGTTTAAAATGATTTTTTTGGGATTGATCGACTGCAAATAAGCTAATAGCTCTTTAGCTTTACAACCATAAGTTCCTAAATGAACATCCGAAATTACAACAACATCAATATTACGTTTCATTGATTTTTATTTAAATTTCATCATCAAATATTACTTAAACATTTTCTTAATCTTACTAAATCTTTATAAATTTGATAAGAAATTGTAAAACCATGAAAGAATTAAAATTTAAAACAAATATCAACTGTGATAGTTGTATAAAATCTGTAAAACCATTTTTGGATGAAGCTGTTGGTGAAAACAATTGGAAAGTTGATACCAACGACGAGAAAAAAGTATTAACTGTTACAACCAACGAAGATGAGGAAGAAGTTGTAGAAGCTGTAACTGATGCAGGTTTTAAAATTCAGAAGATATAAAACGAAATAAAAAGGAGCAATAAATATATTGCTCCTTTTTATTTTTCCATCCATTTTTTCCATTCAGAAATCTGCATTTTACTAATTAGTATTTCAGTTTTTATTTCTGGTAAAGGATTAAGTATTATTTCTATTTTTTGACTAGAGTGTTTTATTACTTCTTTTATAGCTTCTTTACTTACAATATATTTACGATTTATTTTAAAGAAAACATTTGAATTTAATTTATCTATAATATCTTTCAAATTATCATTATATATATATGTTCTATTGTCTATAGTTGTAATAAAAAGATGCTTCCCAGAAGCGAAAAAATAAGCAATTTCTTCTTCTTCTAAAACAATCAATTTATTACCATTAGAAACCATAATTTTATTTAAGACTTTTGATTTTGTCTGGTTTTCTATTGAAACTAGAGAATCTAAAGTTGAAGTAATATCAAATGAGGTAGAGATGCTTTTATATTTTGTTAAAGCTGATAAAACTTCATCATTTTCAAAAGGTTTCAAAATATAATCAATCGTAAAGTGTTTAAATACTTTTAGTGCATATTCATCGTAAGCTGTTACAAAAACGATTGGATTTTTAATTTCAACTTTTTCAAAAATCTCTAAACTATTTCCATCGCCAAGTTGAATATCCATAAAAATAAGATCAACATTGTTATCCGAAAAAAACAGAACAGCTTCTTGCTTAGATCGTAAAACTTTAATATAATCTATGTTTATAATATTTTGTTGCTCTAATAGCTGTTTTAAATAATTTGCAGCTAATAATTCATCCTCTACAATTGCTACTTTCATAGAATCGCAAAGTTAAATAAAAACCGCTTAATAATAAATTACTAAACGGCTTTTATCGAGTTTTACAAATTTGGATTATTTAATTTTGCAGCAGTAGGGATTTCAATCGTATATCTTACATCATTTTTTTGTAAAATATATTCCACCCCACTTAGTGTATGTTTTATTTCTTTTTGATTTGCTCTTCTAAGATCAAACCAACGTTGACCTTCTAAAGCAAACTCTCTATTTCTCTCATCTAAAATAAAAGACATAAATTGATCCATATTCATAGAAGAAACAGCAGTTGTAATTAAATTATAACCTTCTGTAGTGTAACGATTTTTTAATACACTATTTAATGTTGATTTTGCTTCATCTAAACGATTAAGTTTTAAAAGAGCCTCTGCTTTTATAAAATATAATTCAGTTGTTCTAAAAGTAGATTTAAAATCAGAGCTTCCTCCTTTTAATATTTTGTATTTATTATCATTACTTTCAAAATAAACAGAGAAACGTAAATCATTTTCTTGATCATAACTATTTATCAATTCATCTGATGCAAATGTTGAAGATTGCAAAGCAGAGGTAAAATTGTAATCTAATGCCATAATAGATTCTGTAGAATCATATCTATTTGGTAAAACTTTATTTGAATTTAAATCAATCAAATTACTATTTATACTCAAAGCCAAATTAGCATTATTAAGTGCTGAATCCCAATTCTGTTGATATAAATCTACTTTTGCATTGAATGAAGCTAAAGCAATTTTAGAAAAACGATAATTTATACCTAAAGCTTGCTGATCTAATACCATTAATGATGCTGATGCTTCTAAATCTTTATGAATTTGAGAATAAATTTCACCAACTGTAGATGGAGCAAGTGTCTTTTCTAAATCTAATGATAAGTTTAATGGTACTCCTTTATCAGAATCTACCGTTGAAACATTATATGGCTTGCCATATAAATTAATTAAATCAAAATATGCATATGCACGTAGTGCATAAGCTTCAGCTAATAATTGATTTTTATCAGATGAAGTTTCCATTGTACCTTGTCCCTCATTTATAATTTGATTTGTATAAAAAATCACTTCATAAAAAGCTTGCCATTGAAATGGCGTTGTAGACTGATCCAAGTTTGTATCCTTCCACATTGCTACTTCCCTGTAAGAAGCAAAGTCAACAGATTCTTCATCTAAAAAAACTTCATCTGTTCTTAAAGATGTTAATGATTTATGTTGAGGATAAATTGAGTAAGCAGTTGTAAGTACTTTTCTATAATCATCAACTGTTTTTGGTATAATTTTTCCTTCTGGCTCAATATCCAAATAACTATCGCAACTTACAGCAACAAAACTAGCTGCAAATACACTTAATAATATAATTATTTTTTTCATGTTAATTTCATTTTTAAAAAGAGACATTTAATCCCATTGTTACAGATTTAGCAATTGGTTGTGCATATATGTTTCCATAAGTTTCCGGATCAAAATAACCTTTATATCCATTACTAAATACAAAAAGATTACGTCCTTCTATACTTAGTTTTAAGCTTTTTACACCAATAGATTCTGTAAAACGTGAAGGAAGATTATATCCAAGTCTAATGCTTGTAATACGTAAATAACTTACTTGTTTTGCCCATATATCTAATAAATTATATGCGCTTGCTCTATTTCCTGCAAACCATTTATTAACCATCCAAGAATCATCATCACCCATTACAGGACTTGTAATTCCAGGTAACGTATTACCTGCTTGTAATATAGCTTGTGAATAATTACGGCCAGGATCTACTTCCATTCCTCTGTAAGGAGGAGTACTCATGATCGTTTGTTTGTAATTGAAAGCTGCTGAGACATTAATATCAAAATCTTTTATTTTGAACGTATTTATAATACCACCTGTAAACTTTGGATCACGATCTCCAATATATGTAAACAGACTTCTCATTTCTGCATTTGTTAACTTAGACTCTGCTATTTCTCCTGGTAGAAAATCTGCATATAAATCATATAATGCAAAGAAATCTTTTGCTGAAACTTTTTCTTTTCCTTTCCAAAACATTGGATTTCCAGCTTCATCAAGACCAGCTGTTTTCAATGCAAACACAGCATTTACAGGTAATCCAACTCGTGAAGGCAAAGTACTATTCTCACTTACATTTTCTTGTAAAACATTACTTTTATTATGAGCTAAATTAATTGTAGTTGACCATTTAAAATTTTTAGTATCAATATTTCTTGTAGTAAGAGCAATTTCAAAACCTTTATTTGTAATTTCTCCCCAGTTAACCATTGTATAAGCAAAACCAGTTTCTAATGGAGTTTCTCTCATACTAATCATATCAGTCCCTTTTCTGTTATAAACATCAACAGTAAGATTAATTCTATTCTTTAGTAAACCTAAGTCCATTCCAAAGTTCACATTTGTTGTTTTTTCCCAACGTAATTTCCCATTTGGTGGATTTGAAACAACTATTGTAGGTTCTTTACTTCCTGGTAGTATAGTTGTATCTTTATAATCTCCTATAAAAAATGGAGAAGTATTACGATCTATATTTCCTTGTAGACCATAAGAGGCTCTCAATCTTAATTCTGAAATAAAATTAACATTTTCCATAAATGACTCTCTCGAAACTAACCAAGATCCTGAAACTGCCCATATTGGTAGATATTTATATTTTTTATCAACTCCAAATAAATTTGTCCCATCATATCTTACACTTCCAAAAAATGTATATTTTTTATCGTAAGTATAAGCTGCAGTTGCATACATAGAAGCATATGCATTAATAACTTCAGGAGTTTCGTCATAAGTTCTAAAGCGTTGATCTGCTGCAGAACTAGAGTTAGGAAACATAATAGTTGTTGCTTGACGAGTAATTGGATTATAACCAAAAGCACGAGATATAGTTGTTTTATCTTGTGTTCTTCTTAGCTCTGTACCAGCCATTAAATCTATCTCATGACGATCATTTATTGTTGTACTATAAGTTGCTTGTAATTTCCAATTGTATTGAAAATAATCATTGAACCAATTTTGTTTTACATCTCCATCTGGTAAAAAGTACTTATACCCTGATTGATAATAACGCGTATTTTGTTTTAATTTACGTGTAAAATAAGTTTCTTGACCTGCATACTTCTCTGTTTTGTTATTATCATATTGCATTCCAAATTGAGAAGTAATCTTAAGCCCTTTAGCTATTTTATACTCAAGATCCATAATGGCTTTTAAAGCTCTATTCTTTAAAGTATAACGAGAATTTGATCTTTCTTCTATAAAATTGAATGGAATATAAGTATCCTCAAAACCATCTATATCTTTATCATAACGATAGCTTCCGTCAGCATTATAAGGAGATAAATATGGATTAGCATTACGAGAATAATTAATTGGGTTGATAGATGCATCTGTATCTGTTAAAAAAGAATTACGATCACTTGATGTCGCAAAAATAGAAATACCAGCAGATAAACGATCTGTTAACTTGTAATTGTTTTTCAATGTTAAGTTATAACGTTCGAAACCTGTTCCTATAGTTGTACCATTTTCATCATAATATCCCAAAGAAAAATAATAATCAGATAAATCATTTCCTCCAGAAATACTTAAACCATACTGCTTATTAATTGCATTTTGATATAATAGTTTTCCCCAATCTGTTGTATTACCTCTTAGAGCATTTATCTCTCCTAGAGTCGTAGAATTTAATGCTGATAATCCTCCAGATCTATACGTATCTAATTGATTATTTTGCTGCAAAATTCTCATCACTTCACCTTTCGTATTACGATAAGTTAAGTCATCTCTTCCAGCTAACATTAATTCTAAATCTACTTTCTCTGAAGCATTTAATAAATTTAAACGATCAAAATTTGGTCGAGTATTTACAAATGTATTTGCAGAAAAGTTAATTTGCATTCTACCTTTTTTACCTCTTTTTGTTGTAATAGATATTACTCCATTTGCAGCTCTTGCACCATAAATAGCTGTTGCAGCGGCGTCTTTAAGAATTGTTATATCTTCAATGTCATTTGGGTTTAAACCTGCAATGGAAAAATTTTGTAACTGATCAATATTATCCTTATCACTAAAATTAGGCACATCACTCCCTTCTAATGGTAAACCATCTATTACCCATAATGGATCCTGAGAACCAGATAAAGAAGCTGTACCACGAATTCTAATTTTTGTAGCCCCACCTGGAGAACCAGTTTCAGGAGTTACAGCAACACCTGCTATTTGCCCTTGTAATAATTGATCTACACTAGCAACACCAGCTTGTTCAATATCATCCATTTTTACTGTAGCAACAGCAGATGTTAATTTACGTTTTTCTATTTTTTGATAACCTGTAACTACAACCTCTTGTAAGTCATTATTACCTGGTGTCGTAATAAATTCATCAGATGGAATTAAACTAATTGTGTAATTCTTATCATCTGCAGAAAGGTCAATCTTTTTAGATTCATAACCTAAATAACTAATTAATACAGATTTTGTATTTGCTGGAATTTCTAACGTAAAATTACCGTTTTCATCAGTAACTGTTCCAATCGTTAAACTTTCAATAACATCTTTCTGATTTGTTTTAGTAGATATCGATTGTGCTTCTATTTTCACAGAAGCACCTCCAATAGCAACCATTGTGTCGTCATCAGTAACTTTACCGGTAATTACCCTTTTATCCTGATTCTCTTGCGCAAATGCTAAACTATCAGCTAAAAGAGGTAAAAAAAATAGTGTTTTCTTCATTTTAGTATTACTTTAAAGCTTCGTTAATTCTTAAAATTAAGTCAGCATAATGGGCTTTTGTTGCCTCGTTTCCTTTATTTTTCTTTTTGTTTAAAAGACTTAATAACTTTTGTAATTCTGCTCTTTTATAGGTAGTTACTTCTGACACTCTTTTCATTGAAGAAAAGTTAATATTTCGGATAGATTTATCATCTTCCAAATAATTACAGATGGTTGGTAATTGTAAATTTTGGTTTAATTGTATTCCTGTTACAGTTGTTTTTTCGAATAATTTATTTGAAGAAACAATTAATGCATCAACATAATTTTTTTGAGTCATTCTTTCTAAAATAGAAAGATTAGATTTTTTATCGAAAATTGAATTTCTTACTTGATCAAACAGTTTTTCAACTGTGAAAACATTTTCTTTTGATTCTCTTTCTTCTTGATTTAATTCATTTTCTAATAATCTCAATAATCTATCATCAGAAAGTAATGAATAAACAACACTATATTGCATTTCTCTTGCTAATGTATATGGTGTTTGTTCGTATGGTCCAAATGGAGAATTTTTAATTGCGTATGTTTTATCTGTAATCTCGTTAAAGAATAACCATTTTGGAATTGTAAAAACATTCTTTATAAGGTAATCAACAGCTTTTATTTGCATTTTTGCTGGAACAGCTTCATACGATTTCTTATTATCTCCAAATACAGTACTATTTAAATAAATTCCACCTACGTTAGCCAATACATGATTTGAATATAAATCCCATTGACCAATTGTCCCAAAATATAATTTACCAGCATCGATATAAGATTTATCTTTTTCGTAGGTCCATTTTATAATATTATCAGAAACACGTTTTAAATTCTTTAATCCATATTCACTCGCTAATACAGCATCATCACCTAAATCTTCCGATTGTGAACGAGGATCAATTGTACTAACATAATCTTGTTGTTCTCCATAAAAATAAATTGGATCATTTTGATGGATTTCTAACATTTTATTTAAAGATTTCTTTTCTACATCTTTATTTGGATACCAACGATATCCCCATTCTATTGCATATTTATCATACAATCCTATTTTAGGAGTAATAGCTGTTACACCATCTTCTGGTTGCGCAACATAATTATAACGTGCATAATCCATAATAGATGGAGCTGTCCCTCCCATTTTATCTGTAAATTCTTTAGAACGTAAAGAATCTACTGGATAAGCAAATGATGATCCCATGTTATGTTTAAGTCCAAACGTGTGACCAACTTCATGAGAAGAAACAAAGCGGATAGCTTCTCCCATATGGTCGTCACTAAATTTATTTGCTCTTGCTTTAGAATCGATTGGCCCTGTTTGTATACGCATCCATTCGTGCAATGAAGTCATTACATTATGCCACCAAATAATATCAGCTTCAATAATTTCCCCACTTCTAGGGTCTACTACAGAAGGCCCCATAGCGTTAGATTTCGGAGAAGCTGCATAGGTTATAACAGAATAACGTACATCATCAATATCAAAATCTTTGTCATTAGGATCTGCTTCTTTAGCTATTACTGCATTTTTAAAACCAGCTTGCTCAAAAGCAACTTGCCAATCATATACACCATCAATTATTTTTTGTCTCCATTGTTTTGGTGTAGATGGATCTATATAATAAATAATAGGTTTTTTAGGTTCTACTAACTCTCCTCTTAAATATTTTTCTTTATCAATATCTTTTGGTTCTAAACGCCAACGTGTAATAAAACGTTGGTCTTCCATCTTGTGTTGTTTATCATTAAAAAACCAATGTTTTTCAGTAAAATATCCTATTCTATTATCCGATTGGCGTGGTTGCATAGGTGTTTCTGGTAATAACACTAAATTACTTGTAACACCCAATGTAACGGCTAAATCCCCTCCACCTTCGTTTACTGAAGTTGATAATTGAGATTTTACAACTATATTTTCCGGGAATGTTTTTACTTGCTCTATATATGATAGATTAGATTTTACTGATCCTCCTAATCCTGTATTAGATAAAACATCATTAAAACTCTTTTGATTACCATCAAATATTTTATTTACTTTAATTGCAATTTTTGTTGAGTCACTATTTTGAGCTTCAATATCAAATACTTCAATAATTGATTCAGAAAAGTTATTTTTTACAGAGGCTGTAATTGCATCATCTTTTGGTGAAGAAGCAATTGGATTTAATGTTTTTACCCAAATCTTTTTTGCTTTCTCGTCTTTATAAAAACTTACTATTTTATTTTCATAGTTCATTCCTTTGTTCAGCCCTGCTTCATTTATTTGCATTGGAACTTGAGAAAGTTTATTAACAACTAAAAATTGACGCCCAAAAAGACTATCAGGAATCTCAAAATAAATATCATTTTTAACTTCAATAATATTAAAAAGTCCTTTCTTATATGTTCCTTTCTTAATTAATTCATCAATTTTTTTTGATTTTTTTGAAATAGAATCGGTTTTTTCAGTTTTTTCAACTTTATCTGTCTTCTTTTTTTCTGTCTTCTGACCGTAAAGTACAGAAGATGAAAGGGCCAATCCTAAACAAATGGCATAATGGTATTTTCTATCTGGCATCAAACTCATTTTCGACTTAATTTACATTATGTTTACATTAATGCTCTAAACTTAAGTCATGTTAAAAAATTAACAAATTTTTATAGAGTGAATAGCTTTTTTTTAAGAGTGAATGGTTATTTTATTATTTAATTAATGGAAGTACACAGATAAATAAGCCATTTTTGATTTCAGTTTTAAAAGATTTAGTATTATAAAAATCATACATTTTTTTTAAATAATCAAGACCAAAATGAGCATTTTCTTCAAAAGTATCTTTCAATTGATAAGTATTATTAACGATTAAATAATCAGTTTCTAATCTTATATTTATGGTTAAAGGATTTTCTATTGTCGCAATATTATGTTTTATACAATTTTCTACAACTAATTGCAAAGCTAAATAAGGAATAAATTTTAACAAACTTTTTTGATCTTTAATTTCTAAATTGAAAATTAATTCTTCGTGAAAACGATTTTTTTGTAATTCCATATATTGACTTATAAAATCTAATTCTTTCTCTACAGAAACAATATTCTCTTTTGGAGGAACAATAAGATATCTATAAATTTTGGATAAATTCATTGTAAAACGTTGTGCTTTTTTAGAATCTAATCCAATTATCATATATAATGTATTAAGAGAATTAAATAAAAAATGTGGATTAATTTGATTTTTTAGTTGTTTTAATTGATTTAAAGCATTTTCTTTTATAACTTCTTCATTTTCAATTAAAAGCCTGTTTTTATCCTTAATAACAATTTCATTTTCTTGGTAAGCTTTTCTAGTTATTAAATTAAAAAGTAAAAATATGAAGCTAATTAATATTATTGTGGTTAAGAAAATTATCGCAACATATAGTTTTGTAGGAAAAACACTTTCTTCTATCAGAAAATTTAAATGACCTACAACTACATAACCATCAAAATCGTTTACTTTCATTGGTTTTATAAATCGGGTAATTTCTGTTTCTGTCAAGTATTCTGAAATAGCTTTATTTTCTGTATAACCAGATTTTAAATTACTAGTTATGGTATCATTTGGAGTTATTGTTGTGAAATCAAAAATATTTTTACCTATAAACTTTTCATCTGGGTGAGTGATACAATAGCCTTTATTATCAAAAACAAAAGCATAATTAAATGTATTCTCATTTATATTTACAAAATAATCATGCAAATCATTCAAATTAAATGTATAACCATAATATAAGTTAGACGTTTTTTTGAAGAAATAATGCGTCCAATAATTATTTCCTTTATATCTAATTATTATGCTATTATTTTGTTTACCTAATTTGTTATGAAAAAAATTATCAGATGTGCTAATTTCTCTGTCAATCGCATTAGAATATAATTTTAACGAATCAAAACTATTTTTATCTGAAGTATTTAAAAAAGCCCAATTATATAATTTTAAATCATTTTGACTATTCAAATCATTTAAAACACCTAAATGCTCTCTATAGTTATCTTTATTCGATTTATTTACAACATTCTGAATAACTTTTTTGTAATTTGACATTTTATCAAATTCAAAATAAATAGCATCATATTTACTAAAAAAACTTTTGCGTGCAAATTCTTCATTGTTTTTTATGCTTTCTTTTGTAAGTAGAAAACTTAAAACAATAAGTGCAACTAAAGTTATAAGACTAACTAAAAGTGTGATTAAATAAATAGATTTTTTAGATAAACTGTATCGTAAATGAATAAACAATTATTTTAATTTTCTGCAAAGATAAAATAAGTTATCTATTTGATTGTAAGAAAACGAACTGGATAATAATTATCCAGTTCGCTTATTATTTTAATTTTCTAAAAATTGAACTGTATTATCAATTTTTGCATAAAAAAATGCTAGTGCAGAAAGAAATGCATTATGGACATCATTTGCCTTTACAATATTTCCATTAATTTCTAAATCTTTTGAAGCACAAGCGTCTGCTATAACTGTACATTTGTATCCAAAATCGAAAGCTGCTCTAGTTGTAGCATCTATACACATATGTGTCATCATACCAACAATTACAACTTCATCTATATTATTGGATTTCAAATAATTTAATAAATCTGTTTCTCTGAAACTGTTTGGATAGAATTTTTTAATAACCTTTTCATTATCTAATGGTTTTACATTATCATGAATTTCGACACCATTTGTACCATCTATAAAAATTGGCATTAATTCAGGATTACTAGAAATATGTTGTATATGTGCAATAGGTAATTTCTTTACTCTAAAATCATTAATAATTTTAGCGGCATTTAAACTTGCCTCTATTGGTTTGTGTAGTGGAATAGCTCCATATTCAAAATAGTCATTTTGAATATCAATAACAATTAATGCTTTATTACTCATAGAATTTGTTTTTAATAAAGCAAAATTAATTCTCAATAAAAAATGAATAACTACCAAAAATCTATTTAATCAGACCATTTTGATAACGAAATACAAATTCTGAAATTGTAATACCTGTTAGTTTTTTAAAGAATCTCATTAAATGATTTGACTCTGAAAAGTTTAGTTTTTGAGAGATTTCCTGAACGGATAAATCAGTATAAATCAAGTAATCTTTTATTTGAATTAATAATCGTTTTTTTAATAATTCTGTTGGAGTTATATTAAATTGTTTTTTTACAGATTTATTCAATGAAATTCGACTTATTTTTAATAACTGAAGATAATCATTCACTCTTTGTTTATCTTCTATATGTATTTCGATAAGTTTTTTAAAAGTAAAGGCATAATTTGATTGTTTTTCACTTAAAATAAGATTATTTGCACTTGCATATTCCCTATTTAATTTTTGAAGTAAATAATAAATTAAAGATCGAATAATATGAACACTATCTATTTTTGTTTTATTTAATTCGGATTTCATTTCAATTAATAAGTAATGGTATTTTTCTAATTTTTGATGAGAAACATCCATTATTAAAGGAAATTCTAGTTGGTAAAAATAAAGTAAACGATATGTAAAAAGTTTATCTGAAAAAAAATCATTTAAAAAATCTTCTTGAAATATTAATAAATCAAACTGAATATAATTAATATCTAATTGCCATTTTCTTTTTTGAAGTGGAGAAATAAAAACAATAGAATTATCTTTAATTTCTATTTTTTCATGATTTAAAAATAAATAACCTTTTCCTTTTTTAAAAAAGAGTACTTCAAAAAAATCTGTATTAGAAAAATCTGATGTAAAATAACTTTGTTTAATATCTTTACATGATAATACATTCAGTAAAAAATCAACTCCACATTCAGACTTATTAAATTTTAGTGTAGGTAATTCCATTCTATAAAAATAGACTTTCGAAATATTAAAAACAAAAATTATAAAATAACCTTTCCTATTTTACCTTTATTCCCTACTAAAATAACATATTTTTTATCTGGTGAAACAATACAAGTATTATAACTATCTTTTGTTATATTTTTCCAATTATGACCACCATCTGTTGAATAATCAACCCCTTTGTAGCCACAAACCATAACTTTATCTTTATCTATAATCGTAACGCCTGATTTATATCCTTCTGGATATGACCAAGAGTCTTGAAAAGTTATTTTCCCTGAAACTATTTTAAATTTGTATAAATTGTATTTAGAGTCTTCTGGTTTTGTATAATCACCACCTACAAGATAACCTATATTTAAAGTTGGATTATAGGCTAATCCATTTATTCCTGAAGTTGTAGATTTAGTTTTTTCTAATGCATATAATTGCCCTCCTTTTGGTGTATAATAATATAAATTAGATAAAACACCTCCTGTCACTAATAACATTTGATTATTGTCTACATATAAATTGCTCCCACTTGATGCAAAAAATGCCTCTTTTGGATTTTTTAATCGAAATGGTTGACCATGAAAATTAGTTGTTACTTTCCAATCTTTGGTATTAGAAATAGAAGAAGTTAATACAAAAGGTTTATCTGGAGACATAGGATCTCCTACAACTGTTATTTTTCCTGTTTTTGTATCTAAATACATTGCATCAAGAAAAACACCTTTTTCTTTATTTTCATAAACCTTCTCCCAATTTTTACCACCATCTTTGGTTTGTAAAATATACGCAGGAGAATCAATCCCCATAACTAAATAATTATCTTTACCTAGAACTTCTATATCTCTAAAGTCTCGTCCTTCTACAATTTTAGGATTTATCCAAGTAAATGTTTTACCTGCATCTATCGATTTTCCTATTGTATTTTTAGAACCTGAAACTACAATTGTCTTAGCATCTTGAAATGCTAATCCTCTATAACTAACATCTGGTTTTTCTTCGTTTACAACTTGATAAGTTTGTGCAAAACTTAGACTAGAAAGGATAAAAAATAAATATTTCATAATATATTTTAACTTGAATAAAAGTAATAAACTTATTAAGTAAAACGTCATTAATAGATAAATTATTTTAGTGTAACACAAAAATATTATCTTTAGATAACATTTAATTATTGACTAAAATATAAATTTTATATGTTCGATTTTAGATTAAAAGTTTTTGATACGGTTGCTAAAAGATTAAATTTCACAAAGGCATCCAATGAATTAAATATAACTCAACCTGCTGTTACAAAACATATTAAAGAAATTGAATTAAATTTAAACATTAAGTTGTTTGAACGTAATGGAACAAAGATAAAATTAACCAAAGCTGGAGAAATATTATTAAGTTATACCAATCAAATATTTTCTATTTATGAAAAAATTGAATTTGATATTGGAGAGTTAAAAAATTTACACAATGGTCATTTAAAAATCGGAGCAAGTACAACTATTGCACAATATGTCTTACCTCCTATTTTGGCTAGTTTCAGAAAAAGATTCCCTGATATTAGAATTAGTTTAACTACTAAAAACTCAGAAAAAATTGAAGAATTATTAATGCAAAATAAAATTGATTTAGGTTTGATAGAAGGTCGAATTAAAAATAGAACCTTTCACTATGTTCCATTAATGAAGGATGAAATCGTTTTAACAACAAGAAATGGCCATTCAAATTCTCTTAAAAATTTTTTAAAGTTAGAACAACTAAAAAATATCCCTTTAGTTGTTCGTGAACCAGGCTCTGGAACTTTAGAAACAATAGATTTAGCTTTTAAAAATCATCAAATCAAGCTAAATGAATTAAATATAGAAATACAATTAGAAAGCACAGAAAGTATAAAATCCTATCTTTTATTTTCCGATTCATTCGCATTTTTATCAGTTCACTCTATTTTAAATGAACTTAATCATCAATCATTAAAAATTGTAGATATTAAGAATTTTGAAATAAAAAGAGATTTTAATTTTATTATTCAAGAAGGAGAACAATCAAAACTAGTTAATTTGTTTATTGATTTCTCTAAGCGTTATAACTTTTAGTTATATCAGATTACTTTTTTTCATTTCTATATAAATTCAATTTACAGGAAATTTGTTTTGTAAATAATGAATATAAAAATGAAAAAAATAACAAACCAAAACAATTATATAAATATTATAAATTATCAAAAAGTAATTTTTATTTTTTTTACTATTCTTTGTTTAATGCCATTTATATCATCACCAATTGCATTAATTATTGGAATTCTTATAGCTCAATTATTCGGAAACCCGTACGAAAAACTATCTAAAAAAGCATCTAATTTATTATTAAAAGTAGCCGTTGTAGGTTTAGGATTTGGGATGAATGTTTTTACTGCAATACATGTTGGTAAAGAAGGTATTTCATTTACAATTATAAGTATTTCTTGTGTGATGATTTTAGGTTTTATACTTACAAAAGTATTTAAAATAGATCGAATTACAGGATATTTAATAGCTGCAGGAACTGCAATATGTGGAGGAAGTGCAATTGCTGCTTTATCTCCTATCACTAAAGCAAAAGACAGTCAAATATCTGTTGCTTTGGCTGTTGTATTCACACTAAATTCTATCGCATTATTAATATTTCCTCCATTAGGGCATTTATTTCATATGTCACAGCATGAATTTGGTTTATGGTGTGCTATTGCTATACATGATACAAGTTCTGTTGTAGGAGCATCTAGTAAATATGGAGAAGAAGCATTACAAATTGCTACAACAGTAAAATTAGCAAGAGCATTATGGATAATACCTCTCTCTTTTATTACTCTTTTATTTTTTAAAAATTCTAATAAAAAAATTAGTATCCCTTGGTTTATTGGTTTATTTCTTATTGCTATATGTCTAAATACCTATTTACCTATAATTCATGAGATAAGCCCTATTATAATAATGTTTTCAAAATCAGCATTGACTTTGACTTTATTTTTAATAGGAACAAGTTTATCATTTAATATGATTAAAAATATTGGCTACAAACCTTTACTAATAGCAATTATTTTATGGGTAATAATTGCAAGTGGAAGTTTATTTTTAATATTAAATCTAACATAAATAGAAAAGCATCACAATTGTGATGCTTTTCTATTTATGAGTTTTTGTTTGATTAAAATTTATTACAAGTTAAAATCTCCTATATGCTCCATTTCACTTGCAAAAGACAATACATTTGTTCCAAATTTTTGCAAACTTTTTTGTTGAATATCTGTTAAGAAATTATCTTTAAAAGTATCCAAGGTCAATTGATCATTCACAAATAATTGCAAAGAATAAGAAACGGCTCCTGGTTCTATATGTGACGTTATTTTTCCTAAACGAGCACCTAAGAAACAAGAAGATTTTAAATAATCATTGATATGATCATTTTTTAACCAATCAAACCAATCATCATGTATCTTTTCCTCTACTATAAATGTAGTATTATATAAAATCATTCTTTAATATTTTTGCAAATATACAAAGGTTTTATTTCTAATATCTGGAACATTTATTTCCTCTTTTTAATTAGCATTAACTATTGAATCTTTTAGACTTATTAAATCCGAATGATAAATTTGACCTAAAACATCTCTATAACCATCTATTTTCAAGTATCCATCGTTGGCATAATAAATTGCTTTATTTATATGCTTTTCTGCTAATTTTTGCTTTTTTTCTACTGAATAAATTTTAGCTAAATAATAATGTGCATCAACTATTTCTTTTGATAAACTTAGTGCTTTATTAAATTGCATCTCTGCCAATGAATTATTACCCATTTCATAGTAACATATTCCTAAATAAATAAAATTATAAACATCTACAGATTTTTCTCCATTTTCTTTTATATTTTTATTAAAATATTCTACTGCTTTAGGAAAATCTTTCTTTTGCCAATATGCATTCCCTATCAGATAATTTAAATCTTCTCCCCTTGCAGCAAGATTTTTTGTTTTTGGATGAAGTTTTTGAAGAGCAAAAAAATCTTTTAAAGCTCCATCAAAATCATGTAAATAATACATTTTTACAACTCCTCTCCAGCCTATATATACATCTGGATCTAACTCTACAGCTTTATCCATATATTCAAAATATTTTTTATAATTTCCTATTTTTACTTGCCACGTAGATTTTTCCCACCAAATTTTAGCTACATTGGGATTAGCAAGAATAGCACTATCATAATAGATTAATTCCATTTCATTTCCCTGATTTATCTCTCCATATTTTTTACCAAGGTTAAAATAATAATCAGAAGACTTTAATTCTTTTTTATATTTAGAATGATTAGAGCAAGACAAAATAAAAAATAAAACAATTATAAAACAGACGTTCTTTTTCATGGTAAAATATCTATTATTTTTCCCTCTTTAATTTTAAAGGTTAAATGTTTGTAATTATCATACTTCTGAGAAGGATTGTTATCTGACGTTCCAGGTATCCATCCATCTTTCAAATCAGTTGTTGTTATTTTAAATAACGATAAAACTATTCCAGAATCAAAAGAATATGGTAAATAATTATCATTAAGTTCCATTACACTAAAATGTCCCATTTTTCCATCACAATTTACAATAAATCGAATTCTTATATAGCCATTCTGTTTTTCTTTATTTGTAGAATAATTATATTCATCTGCAAATATTTTCTTTATCTCTTTTAACCCTCCTTTAAATTTTGTTCCTCTATAATTATTAAAATATTCAAAAATAAAATACTCGAAACATAAATTAAATTTATTTTCTATCGTTGGAATATTCTTATCTGTTTGCGAAAATTGAATTTGTTTTGGTCTTATATAATTTAAAAGCTCTATTGTAAATGTTTTTTTACTTTTTTGAATTATTTGAGCAAAATAAGAAAAATTATTGTCCGAATAAATCTGTAAAATATATGTTTTATCTATAGCTATAAATCTATAATTGTAATTTTCTACTTCGGAATAAAGAATCTTATTATTATAAATATAATTTGTTTGAATGATAAGCGTTGAATCTTTATTAAAAATATATTTTTTTAATTTCTCTAAAGATTCATCTTCTTCTTTTTCCCTAGTTTCCCAACCACTTATAATAAGGTCTTTAAAACTAAATTTGAAATTTGTGTTTCTTGCTTTTTTATAAAAGAGATTAATCGTATCTAAACCCACATTAATAGAAAATTTGGAAATTGAATCATTTATAATTGCAAATTTTGATTTATCTTCTATTTTCTTCTTTATAATATTCTGTTTGTATGTAAAAATTGAATCTGAATTATAAATCATATTATTTGGATATTTACCTGCTTCGTCCAAATATGCTCCTATCCATATATTTTTTTCTCGTTTTCCTAAACTTTCGTAACTACAAGAAAACAGTAACAATAAAAATGAAAAGAAGAAAAATTTTATCTTCATAAATGTGTTTTTAATAAAATTAAAGTAAATTATCTTTCCCGCAAAACCGATTGTAATGGAAATCCTTTGCGATGAGCAAAGATTGTAATGAAAAGCGGGTCTCAAAGGGTTTGCCCAAAACAAAAAAAGAATTATTAATAAGTGATAAGAGCTGTGTTAGCTGAACAGAAATTAAATTTTTACACGAAACTATGGGAAAACAAGAAAAATAATAGTTAAATTTACCTCTTATTGATAACATTTTAAAATGAACAATACACAACAATTTATACAAGAAAATAAACAACGCTTTCTTGATGAATTAATCGAATTACTTAAAATACCATCGGTTAGTGCAGATCCAGCGTATGTACAAGATGTAAACGATGCAGCCGAATTAGTTGCTAAATATCTTAAAGATGCTGGTGCAGATAATGTAGAAGTATGCGAAACAGAAGGTTTTCCTGTTGTCTATGGAGAAAAAATAGTAGATGAGTCTAAACCAACTGTATTAGTTTACGGACATTATGATGTACAACCTGCAGATCCATTAGAATTATGGGAATCTGGTCCATATGAGCCAGTTATCAAAAAAACAGATATCCATCCAGATGGAGCAATTTTTGCTCGTGGTGCTGCTGATGACAAAGGTCAAATGTTTATGCATGTAAAAGCATTTGAGGCTTTAAACAAAACAAACGAATTACCTTGTAACGTAAAATTTATGATTGAGGGAGAAGAAGAAGTTGGTTCTCCGTCTTTAGTAAATTTCGTTAAAAACAATAAAGAGAAATTAAAAAACGATGTTATTTTAATTTCTGATACTTCAATGGTTTCTAATGAGCAACCTTCTATTTCTGTAGGATTACGTGGTTTATCTTATGTAGAAGTTGAAGTTAAAGGTGCTAATAGAGATATGCACTCTGGTGTTTACGGAGGTGCTGTTCCAAACCCAATTAATGTTCTTGCAACAATGATTGGAAAATTAATCAACGAAAAAGGTCATATTACTATTCCTGGATTTTATGATACAATCTTAGAATTAAACGAGGATGAAAAAGCTGATTTAGCTAAAATTCCTTTCGATTTAGATGAGTACAAAAAATCTATCGGAATTGCGAATATACAAGGAGAAGAAGGTTTTTCTACTATAGAACGTGCTTCTATCCGTCCTACGTTAGATGTTAACGGTATTTGGGGAGGTTACACTGGTGAAGGTGCAAAAACTGTAATTCCTTCTCATGCTTACGCAAAAATTTCTATGCGTTTGGTTCCTGGGCAAAATCCTGATATTGTAACACAACAATTTGTAGATTATTTCCCAACGTTGGCTCCAGATTCTGTAGAGGTAAAAATAAAACCACATCACGGAGGTAAGCCTTATATTTTACCTACAAACCACAAAGGTTTCCAAGCAGCTAAAAAAGCATTAGCAAAAACTTTTGAGAAAGAAGCATTAGCAGAACGTGGCGGAGGTTCTATTCCTATCGTTGCACTTTTCGAAGAAGAATTAGGAACGAAATCTGTTTTAATGGGATTCGGATTAAACTCTGATGTTATCCACTCTCCTAACGAAAACTATGGTTTATTCAATTTCTACAAAGGAATTGAAACTATTCCTTATTTCTACAAATATTTTAATGAAGAAGCATAATTTGCTGAACATATAACACAGGAAAAGCGTGATAATTGTATCACGCTTTTTTTATTTTTGGGCGTTCCCTTCTGGCGGGCTATCCGCTGCAATCTTTTTCTAAGAAAAAAGGATTTACACTTCTATCCCTAACGCATTTTTAGAAAATAAATAGATTATATTTTAAACACATCAATTGTCATTCTGAGCTTGTCGAAGAATAATACAGTGTTTTTATAAATTCATTGTAAAATATAAAACTAAATAGATTTAAAGTTGTCATTTTATAAAAAACCTTCGAAATAATAGAAAATTTACTTTAAAGAATTAAATTTATACTTTATTTGGATGTATGCCTAAAAAATTTTTGATAGCTGGTGCAGGAATAGCTGGATTAACATTAGCTAAAGTTTTACAAGATTTGAATTATGATTTCGAATTATTTGAATCATCAGAAAAAGTTCGCGGAATTGGAGCAGGATTTGGTCTTGCGTCAAATGCTATGAAAGCTTTTGAAATACTTGGATTATCTGAAGAAGTTGTTCCTCTTGGGCATATGCTGAAAGATTTTGAGATACAAGATTGGAAAGGTAAAACAATTTTAAAGGCAGATACAGAACGATTAATTAATAATTATAATAATGAAAACTTTGCTGTTCATCGTGCAGATTTACACGAATTCTTAGTTTCTAAAATTAATCCTACAAAAATAAAAACGAATAAAAAAGTAACTTTTTTCGAACAGAGCTATGAAAAAGTAGTTCTACATTTTACTGATGGTTCTTCAATAGAAGGAGATTTTTTAATTTCAGCAGATGGAATAAATTCTGTAATAAGACAACAATTATTAAAACATTCTACCCCACGTTATGCGGGTTACATTTGTTGGCGTTCTATTGTAGAAGATAAATCCTATGAATCTAAAAAAAGTATAGAAACATGGGGAGCAAATGGTAGATTTGGATTAACTCCGCTTATTAATAATAAAATATATTGGTATGCTTGTGTTAATACACCTTTAAATTCATCTGTATACAATTACAAACTTGACGATATACAGAAACATTTTAAAGATTATTCTGGTCAAATAAGAAATGTTTTACAAAAAACAAATCCAGAAAAAATAATAACAACACCAATAATGGATATAAAACCTATCAATAATTATGTATTTAATCGTGTTTTATTGATTGGTGATGCTGCACATGCAACAACTCCTAACATGGGACAAGGAGCTTGTATGGCTATAGAAGATGTATGCGTTTTGTTTGATGAATTAGTCAAAAAAGATACTGATATTTTATCCGCTTTTGAAGGTTATAATCAACGCCGATTAAAACGCACACATTACATTATTGATACTTCTCGCTTAGCTGGAAAAGTTGCCCAGATTGAAAATAAATTTTTAATAGCTATAAGAAACTTTGCTTTTAGAAGTTTACCAAAATCAATAACACAAAGTCCATTAGAAGATTTGTTAGAGGAAGATTTTATGAAAAAATAATACAAAACCTTTCTTTAATTTAAATATTCTTCTACTTCATCATTTACTAATTGAAAATGATAATCAAAACTATTTTTAAAAGATTCTAAATCTAATGCAATTTCCCAATCTCCAAATTCTTGAAAGAAAAAATCTTTCATATTATTTTTTATATCAACCAATTTCTGATTTCTATAATCTATATCAGAAATTTCCTCTTCTATAATTTCTTGTTGACTAATTTTTTCTAAAATTAATTTATTAATAACATGATCATGCTCATTAATAAAATCATCTATTGTACCAGTGAAATTTTTCATAATTCTATTTTTTTAGATTTTTAAATGTATAGTTAATTTATAAATAATATTTTGATAATCAAAACATTAACAATAAAATTAACTTTTATAACAAAAAATAAGAATTGATCTTAAAATAATTTTAATTTCTCTTAAAAACAGCTAATTACGAAAAACAGCTCGTTTTTTTTCCTCTCTAACAATAAAAAATCAATACTTTTACTTTTTATAATTTAGAATAAAGACTACGAAAATGAACCAATTAATAGAAAACCCATTTAAAAAATATTTTGATGCAACTTTAGAAAGATGTGGTTTTGATGAAAATTTAAAAGCTGGAATTATATTTTTCCTTGGAGAAAGTATTATATCAGCTAACACAAATCAATTGATGAATATGTTTACTGAAGAACAAAAAATTCATCAAGAATTTCAACGTTTATTTTCTTTATATGCTACACCAACAAATATTTACAACTCTATTGAAGAATTAGATACACAACCAATAAAAGAAATAATCTACACTTATAATGAAGTGTATGTTAATACAATAAGAAAAAAAGATTTTGATTTCGAGAAAATAATCAATCAAGAATTGATTACAGATATAGATCAAGAATTTTTAGATTTATTTAAAAATTCAGACTATAAATTAATTACGAATCAAAAATTAAATACTTACTTTTTTAGTAAAATAGGTGAATATTTAAATGGGTTTGAATTAAGTTATCAAGAAATCTATTTAGCTGGAATAAATTATTATCAAACCAATCAAAAAATAGATTTTGAAGGAATTAATCTTTTAAATTTAAATATTATAGATAGTTTTTCTCCATTATACTCTACTCTATTCCATTATCCATTACTATATGTGTATTATCCAAATAATCTGAATGCTAATCATTTATTTAGCTCTATTCTACAATTTTTATATTTACATACAAATACTGATATAGCAAAACACATTCATGCTTTTCATAATCATGTTTTTTATGAACCAAACCCTAGAAAAGTTAGAAAAGAATGGGAATTTGAAGAAGGAGATCGTGGAGTTTTAATTTCTCAAACTGTACATAATGCTTTAGAAATTAGAAAATCACCAATAGCTAGAACTAGACCAGATTTTTTAATTTCTGATAATTATTTATTGAAAGAAATAAAAGATAAATCTATTTCTAAGAATGATTTTAAAGCTTTAATCACAAATATCATTGAAGAATATTACGAAACGCCTATTGATGATGTTGTAAAAGGTAAATTAAATCACGCTGAATTTTTACAATTATTAGCTATTCTTTTTTATGAAACAGCTGCAAATGCAATGATTGTTAAAGATTGGGTCGAATAAAATATGAAACTATGAACATTAAAAAAATAATTAATTATACATACATAGCTATTCCTTTTTTTATGTTAAATACAAGTTGTGTATTTGGTAGCAATGATAAAAATAATGAAAACGAAAATGTAAATGATAGCATTGAGAATGTTACTCCTCCTACATTTACCACAGCAGAACTTATAGGTAAAGGAAATCCTACCATTGTTGGAAAAGAATATAAATTACTTCCAGAAGTTGCTAAACAGTTTGAGTTAATGAAAGCTGAAGCTAAAAAAGCAGGGTTTAATATTCACGTTGTTTCTAGCTATAGAACATTTGGTTATCAAAATGGTATATGGGAACGTAAATACAAAGCAAATAAGGCAAAAAAAATGTCTTCTTTACAAAGTGTTGAGAGAATTATTGAATATTCTACTATTCCTGGAACTTCTCGCCACCATTGGGGAACAGACATGGATATTATTGATGGTACACGTGGAGTACCAGCTGATCCATTAAATGAGAAACATTTTAATGAAGGTGGATCTATGCACCAATTTAAGCTTTGGCTTGATGAGAATGCATCGAAATATGGTTTTTATTTAGTTTATACTAATGATGCCAAAAGAAAAGGCTTTAAATATGAACCTTGGCATTTTAGTTATAAACCTATTTCTAAACCAATGTTAGAAGCTTATGAAAAACTTGATATTAAAAAAGTATTACAAGACAATAAATTGATGGGAAGTGAAAATTTCACAGATGAATTTATCAATAAATACCGTAAAGAAAATATTTTAGATATTAATCCAGAATTAAAATAAAAAAATGGTTGCCCAACAATTTGTTGGGCAACCTACACAAAGAGACAAAATAAAGTTAACTTAGAAACTTTAACGTAAAACGACTTTTTTCGATTCAGTCTTACCTCCTGATTGAAGTTTTACAATATAAACTCCAGCAGATAATCGTGATAAATTAATCGATTTATTTGTAAATGAACCCGTAGGTTTATAATTTTCTTGATGAACCAATTGACCATTGATTGAATAAATAGCAACAGCTATATTAGATGATGATGCTTCTTGTGAATTATAAATAATACTAATTGTCTTTGGTTGATTAACATCTGTATAAATACCAAATTTAGTTTTTTCTATATCATTTGTAGCTAAAGAAGCTGTTACATCTTTATACTCAAAACTTAATGTTCCTACTGAACTAGAAGGAATTGCATTAAATTCTAGTTTATAAATTTTATTTGATGAAATGTTTTTTACAAAATAACTAACATCTCTTAAAATATAACTAAATCCATTTAATTTTTTCCAATCATAACCTATTGTATTTATATCTGATTTATATTCTGTAGCATTTTTAGGATTGTTATCTCCTTCTATTTCAGCTACCAATATATTATCTGATTGTAAAGGACCTGTCACTAAATATTTTACATATTCATTTCCCATAGGGTAATCAGTAGTATATTGAGTGAATTTAAGATCCCACTGAGAACTTTCAGGTTCAGGAGTTACAACAGAATCCGTTGTAATATTGAAATAATTAAATATTCTATTTAAAGAAGAATCTTTAGATAAAGAGAATGTTTTATCTTCGCCCCAAGCCCCATTTACATATTTAGAATATGTAAAATCATATGTTCCTATTTTTAAGCTATTTATTTTGAACTTAACATATCCACCAGCTGTATATTCTAGTATAAAAATTATTTTACCTTCTACCACATGAGAAATTGAATTATAATTTCCCCAACCAGATTGTGCAGAAGCTTGATTAAATGCTCCTTCTTCCCAAACAGTATCACTATTATATAAAGTTGGTAAAGTTGATAATCCATCAATAGTTACATTATCCCAGTCATCAAAATTATCTGATACCTCATAAACTTTTGAAATTTTAGTATCATTTACTCTAATTCCTGTTTTAAATTCAGATTTTCTATAAAATGATATATCCCAATCTCTAGTAGAAGTAATTGCTGTTTTATCTTCTAATTTAAAATATACATCATTTGCATAACCTGTTCCCATAGCTGCTTCTGCCTTTATAAGTTCTTGAGCATTGATTGTTGTAGCAATTAATATAGCTGCCACAAAAGAAGTAAATTTTTTATTCATATGTATTTATTTAATTAATTTATATTCAAATCTTGGATATCCTCTAACACCCGAATCATTAAGAAAAGCAAGCATTCTTATTTTGTAATAATTACCTTCACCGTCTTTCAATATATAAAAACGATCTGCATATAATGTTTGAGGAGATGTAACTTGACGCCAAGAGTCACCAATAGCACGTTGATCATTAGAAAATTTTGATTCATCAATCATACTAGCATCAAATTTTTCGTAAGTAATATCATTCTCTACATTTACTCTATAAGCTTTTACTCCAGCTTTTAAATTGTTAACTACAAAGTCTGTATAACCATAAGAGCCACTTCCTGTAATAAGATTAGTAAAAACTGTAAAATTCAAATCCCATTTTAATTTTTCCGGTTCTACACTAACTTCATCATTTGTATTGAAACTAAAGAAAACAAAATTATGAGTTGAATTTTTTACTATTCTTTTCTCATGAAAAGTGGTTTCATCCAAATCTGCATATTGAATTAAATAATCTTCTCCTCTTTTTAAAAATTTAATTTTCTTCCATCCTCTCTCTGTTCCAGCAACAGCAACAGATCCAGCTGCAGGAATAGTTGTTCCTACTGTATATCCTAAGTTTAATAAATAAACTGGATTATCATCATCATTGTCTTTTATCTCAGTAATAGCTGTTTTAAGAATATCACCATCAGGATAGTCGACATAATCTTTATTTGAATCTTCAAAAGTTCCAACTCTTACAGTATTTAAAAAGGTTCTAACTGATAATCTTGTTACTTTAGATAAGTCCGTTTCATCTAAAGCTTTTGTGGCCATATAAATAGATCCATTTATAACTACTCTAGGATAAGTTCCATTATAAAATCCTAAATCCCAGCTATCTCTCTTAACTTTAACTTGTTCATCTTTACTTAAATCAACATAAACTTGATATGGTTCATTGGGACCTCCAATTTCAGGAGCCATTGTACCTCCAATAGAAACATCAAAAGATATTACAAGAGAAGTATAACCTTGTATAACAGCTCCACCTGGATAATCAACTTTAGTAATTTCAAATTCAATTTTTTTATCTGAGCGATCAAAAGGATAAATTAAATTCCTGAATAGGAAACTAGTAGAATTTTGTCCTTTTTTAAAAGGAATTACTAATTCATTATTAACTGCACTAGGAAATGTTGAAAAATCAGTATCATAATTTGCATTTTCTGATTTTATTCTAATATATATTTGGCCATCACTTTCTGCTGTTTTAGAAAATTTAAATTCTATATTTTGTTCAGATGTTATTTTACTAAAATCGATACTTACATTATTAAATGCAGCAACAAAATCTAATCCTTCTGGACTATTATCATCATTACACGATAAAAGAATAAAAGAAGTAAATAAAACGATTATTAATGTATATAATTTCATTATTCCTTTGTTTAATTGATTCCTAAGTTGAATGATAGTTTTACAAAATATGAACGTCCATAGCCGTACATTATACTCGTTGCAGCAGCTGTATGCGCTCCATCTGAACTTGTAGTATTTCTAAGATTTTTTACATCAAATAAATTTCTAGCTCCTAGAGTTACATCAAATTTATTTTTAAAAAATGATTGTCTTACAGAAGCATCTAACCAACTAAATCCTTGTTGTTTACCTTTTTCTAGAAATTGTTCTTTCGTATTATCAGGATTTGTTTTTAAAACATATCGTTGTTCTTCTCCGTTGTATTTATAAAAAGCAGAAACAATTGTATTTGATTTTGAGAATTTATAAGAAATACTAGCATTTGCTTGTACTGTATAAAAATATTTATTATCCTCTTTCTCTACTACATTTGTTTGATCAATTGATTGTTTAATACCAGTAATAGTAGCTCCAATTCCAGCAAAGAAATTACCAAATGAGTATTGATTAAGATAAGTAATTCCCTGAACTTTATAATTGTCTATATTCTCATATAGGTAACGTAAACCATCTCCTGCAATTGGAACAAGTTCAATTTTATCTTTTAAATCAATTTTCCAAATAGATAATTTTTGTTCAAATGACGTTATTGAATTTATATTTAAACTATTCTTAAGATGTAAAAATCCAGAAATTCCTTTTTCAGGATTCAAATTTTCATTTCCTCGTATATCATGATTCACATCAACCATATATGAATACATTTCATCATAATTAGGTAATCTAGGTGAAGTTCCTAAAATACCACGAAGCTCCCAATTTTTTGCAAATGAATACTTTGCACTAAAACTCATCACATACTGAGTATTAAATTGTTCTGAGAACATAATTCGAGCTCCTGGACGAAAGGAAATTTTATCATTTAAAGAAATTTCTGATGAAGCAAAAACATCATAAGTTCCTATTCTTCTTTCAACTGGTTTATTTGGATCAGCATTATATTCCATTGAAATTGGTGATGCATAACCTTTAGTTTGATCTATCTCATAACCGAATTGAAAATCAAAATAATCATTTTTATTAATGAAGTTACTAAACATACCTTTAGAGTAATATACCTTTCTACTTTCATAATCATATTTTTTAATATCATTCTCATTACCAGTCAAAATTTCATAAGTATATGATTTTAATTTACGCTTTTGCTCTTGGTATGAAAGCGAAATATCATAATTTATTGCGTTTTTGAATCTTCCTGATGCATTTAAATGATTATAAATTCTATCTGTTGTATATCTCCTATCATCACTTGTAGGATTATCTGTATCTGTTTGAGGTTGATGATTCAATTTTACCTCAGGATTATAGTACTTTGTTTCTTCATTAAAATATTCAAACTTATAGAACAATCTAAAATTTTCATCTTTGTATTGAACTAATGCTTTTGCTGAATTTTGTAATTTAGGAATCCAATCATAACCTCTTAATTTATCACTAAAAGCATAATTCTTTCCTTGTTTATCATTAAAAAATCCCTGAAAATCATTACGTGAAAAACTTAAATTACCGTAGATTTTATCTGAAAATTTATGTCCGATTTTCAGAGATTGTATATGTTTTCCTTTATTCTTCCAATTGTACTCGTTATTTACAGTTTCTTCTTGTACTACAGCTAAAATATCATAAAGATTTTTTCCTCCCTTTTTTGTAATTATATTAATTACACCTGCTATTGAGTTTGCTCCATATTCAACTCCCATTGCTCCTTCCACGATTTCTACCTGCTGAATATCATCAAGATTTATTTGTGTTAAATCTGTATTGTTTCCAAGCCCTTCGTCGTTTACCAAAGGAATATTATCAACTAATATTTTGAAATATTGACCATCTAATCCAAACATACGAACTGTTGATTTTCCTGTAGATGAGTTAGGAATAATATTCATATTCAATGTTTGATTCAAAACATCTGCAAGTGTGTTTCCTGCTTGTCTATCAATTATTTCTCTTGTAATTACTTTTACTTCGTAAATAGATTTTTTAACTGACTGATTATTATATTGCCCCGAAATAACTGTTTGATCTAGTTCTATTAATTCATTTTTATTTATTGAATCATTTGTTTGTGAAAAAACTTGTAATCCAGATAAACAACTTAATAGAATAAAATATCTCTTCATGTGTTCATGTATTAATTTATTAAACCTTATTTTTAATTAGTCTAATGTTTAATAGTGGCAAATATATATTTAAGTTTTCATTTATTTTTAATTATTCTAAATAAATTTATAAAAAAATAATTTTTATCATAAAAAAAGCCCAATCTTTTAACAGATCGGGCTAAATATTTTTATAATTATTAATTTATTTTTCTATTTCTATTTTAACAGGATGATTCTCCAATAAATAATCAATTAAATCTTTTGATTTGTAGTCAATTGGTTCTTTCATATGTCCTTTTAATTTCCTATGCTCTTCTATTCTATGCAAAGCTTTATAGAACCTTCTTACTTCATTTGTATTTTTTAATATTAATTTAGGAGCCTCTGATTTTTCTCCGTTTTCCTCTTTACAGATCATTGTAAAATATGATGAATTACAATGTTTAACTTCTCCAGTTTGTATATTTTGACTTTCTACACGTATTCCTACTACAATTGAAGTTCGACCAACATAATTTACTGTAGCTTTTAAGGTCAAAAGCTCTCCTACTTCTACTGGACATAGAAAATCTACTCGATCTACAGAAGCTGTAACACAATATTTCCCTGAATATTTAGAAGCACAAGCAAATGCAATTTGATCTAACAAAGAAAGAATAAATCCTCCGTGTATTTTACCACTAAAATTAGAATGTGATGGCAACATTAATTGTGAAAAAGTAATAACTGAACTTTTTACCGTTTTGTAAATCATTTTAAAAAAAATTAAATTATTCTATAATTAAATTAAGTTGATAAAATATATCAGCTATTTTTCTATCATTTGATAATCTAGGAACTTTATTTTGCCCCCCTAACTTACCTATAGATTTCATATAATCCTGAAAACCTCCTTTTTTGATAGTAGAAACAACCAAAGGTCGAAGAATATTTCCTGAGATTAAATCATTATAATAAGTATTTTGATTTCTCATTTGCTTATCTAGCTCTATACTAAAAGCAGCAAAATTTTCAGGTTTAGAATCAAATTCTATAAACCATTCGTGATAAGGCAATCCATCTTTTGGATTAACTTGTGGAGCAACTGTAAATTCTATAATATTTGCAGGATAAATTTCTACTGTTTTTTGTAAAGCTTGTTCCACTTCATGTCCTATTACATGCTCTCCAAATGCTGAAGTATAATGCTTTATTCGTCCTGAAACTAGAATTTTATATGGATTTAGAGAAGTAAATCGAACAGTATCTCCAATATTATAACCCCAAAGACCTGCATTTGTATTAAGTATAATTACATAATCTTTATTAATATCAACATCTTTTAAAGATATTCTTGTTGAATTGTCATTAAAAAATTCATCAACAGGAATAAATTCATAAAAAATTCCATTATTCAATAGCAATAATAGATCATCTGATTCTTGAGTATTTTGATAAGCTATAAAACCTTCAGAAGCAGGATAAGTTTGTATGCAGTCAATATTTTTACCTATGAGCTGATTAATTTTATCTTTATATGGTTCATAATTTACACCTCCTGTTACCATTAATTGTAAATTTTTAAAAATTGAAGCTATATTTTCTTTTCCGGAAACTTTAATTAATCGTTCAAAATACATAATTAACCAAGGAGGAATACCAGAAATTAAAGTCATATCAGCCTTTACAGTTTCTTGTACTATTTCATTAACTTTAGTTTCCCAATCTTCTATAATATTTGTTTCATAAGATGGAAGTCTATTTTTTTGTAAATAATTAGGCACAAAATGTGCACTAATACCTGATAACCTACCTACTTTTAAATTATTTTTATCTTCTAGAATTGGACTTCCTTGTAGAAAAATCATTTTTCCATTCACAAAATTTGAATTATTTGTTTCGTGAATATAGAATAATAATGCATTTCTTGCTGAGTTAATATGTGTCGGTATAGACTCTTTTGTTAAAGGAATATATTTTGTTCCAGAAGTTGTTCCAGAAGTTTTTGCTAAATAAATTGGTCTACCTGGCCACAAAATATCAGATTCACCTTTTACAACATCCTCAAAGTAATCTTTCAATGCTTCATAATCTCTAACTGGAACATATTGCTTAAAATCAGTATAAGATTTAATTTTATCAAACTGATGATTTTTACCAAACTTTGTGTTTTGTGCAGAAGTAATTAATTCATTTAGAATCTTATCTTGAAACTCTAAAGGATTATTTATCCATTTTTGTTCTTTATTTACAATATACTTTGCAAAAAATTTAGCTAAAAACGCTTTCATTTGATTTTCTTAAAACAATATTATTGGTCGAATTTAAAGCATTATTCTCAATAAATAACCTAAAATGTTAAGAAATTTATTCATAAAATTATGTGAAATTATGATATACAAAATCATAATATTTTTTAAAAAACATACATATATATATCATTTATAAAAACTTATAGAATATTTTAAATCATTATATAAGATTTTTCTTTATCATGCGTTTTATTGTAGATTTGTTTTTATTTCCAATCATGAAAAAAATTATACTAACGTTATCTGCAGCGAGTATTTTTATTGGCTGTTCTACACAAAATAATAGCTTCAAAAATCGTCAATATCACAAAATGACTTCTTGGTTTAATGGTATTTTCAATGCTGAAGATTTATTAGATAAAAAGAAAGTAGAATTAGAAGATGGTTATGATGAAATTTATTCTAAAATTTTACCAATAGGATTAGAATATTATTCTGTTTATGATTCAATAAATAGTAATTTTTCTAATAAAAGTAGCATTGGAAGTTCAAATAATAATAGTGATAAAGTTGAAACTCCTACTGGTTTTCAAGCAATAGAAGCAAAAGCTACAAAAGCAATTGAAAATCATTCCATGAAAATTAGAGGACATGAGGAAAATAGCATGATCGGAAGAGCTTATCTTTTAATTGGAAAATCTTTATTTTATCAAAAAAAATATTTTGATGCTCTAGATCCTCTTAATTATGTTATAAACAATTTTAGAGGCTCGAAATATGCTCAAGAAGCTAATATTTATAAAACTATTGCAGAAATTTACGGAGGAAATTATTTTGATGGAGTTGATACATTAGAAAAATTATATGAATCTGACCCTTATAAAAATAAAGAATTTAAGGTCATGATTGCTCGCAGTTATGCACAATTACTGATTGATCAAAAAAAGTATGAGGAAGCTTTAGATCCATTACAAAAAGCTGAGTATTTTTCTAAAAATAAAGATGAAAGAGTTCGTTTATTCTATGTTATGGGACAAGTTTTTTCTATATTAGGTAAACAACAAGAAGCAGGAGAAGCTTTTACAAAAGTGTTTAAAATGAATCCTGGATTTGATATGGAAATCAAATCACAATTGGCAATAAGTGCTAATTTTAACCCTGAGACAAATAATTATGCTAATTATAAGAACAATTTATTAGATATTTCTAAAAAAGGGATTTATAGTTCTAAGAAAAATGAATTATATTATGGAATATCTGAAATGGCATTTAGAGCTGGAAAAACGGATGAAGCTATTGAATATGCTAAACTTAGTTTAAAAGAACCAATGTCTGATCCTTATATAAGAGGTAAAGCTTATGAAAATTTTGGAAATATCAAATTTAAGCAAAATGATTATGTATATGCTTCTGCCTATTATGATTCTGCACAAACAAGTTATAAATCAAAAGAAGATCAAGATAGAATAAAATTAAGAAATGAAGGACTAAAAAAATTAATGGAAAAACATTATTTAGTTCAAAAAAATGATTCTATTTTAAAATTAGCACAACTTCCAAGAGAAGATCAGAATAAGTTTTTTACAACTTTTATAGAGAATCTTAAAAAAAAGGAAGAAAAACAAATACAAGAAGAAAAATCTCAAATGGAGACCTTTCAGTTAGAAACTAAAGGTGTAAGTTTCACTAATAGTTTTAACAATACAGACAAGGGTAAATTTTACTTTTATAATCAAGGTTTAAAATCATCTGGACAAGAGGAATTTAAGCGAGTTTGGGGAGGGATACAATTAAAAGATAATTGGAGAAACTCTAATGCTATAAATACAGTAACAGAAGATCGTCAAGCAGAATTAACTGGTCAAGTAAGTGCAGGTAATCCAAGAAGATTCGAAATTGATTATTATTTAGAACAAATCCCAACTTCTCAAAACGATTTAAATAATTTAAAAATAGAAAGAGATACAACTCAACTTTCATTAGGAATTGGTTATTTTGATGTTTTTGATAATCGAGATCTTGCTGCTAAAGAGTTAAATGCTTTAATTGCTTCACCTCCAAAATCAGATGAAGTAAAATTGAAAGCGTCTTATCAATTATATCGTATATACAAGAATAGAGATCAAAAACTAGAAGATAAATATAAAAACGATATTCTTAATAATTATCCTAATACAATATATGCTGGATACATATTAAACCCAGAAGTTGAGTTTATAACTCCAGAAACAAAAGAAGCTTTGGATGCATATAAAATAGCTTATGATTTGTATAAAGATGAAAAATATGCTGAGGTAAAAAATAAAGTTCAAGAAGCTATTAATAAATATCCTACAGAAATTATTATAGCAAAATTTGCTTTACTAAATGCTTATGCAGTAAAACAAACTGAAGGAGAAGAAAAATTTGAACAAACTCTTGAAATTGTAACTACAGCTTACGAAGGAACTGATGAAGCTAAAAGAGCTAAAAAATTATTGGATAGTTTACAAAAACGAAAACAAAATAAGGAAACTAATAAAGATTCAAATAATGACTTTGAACATTAAAATATAAAAAAGGCTTAAGTTNNAACTTAAGCCTTTTTTATATTAAATTGAATAAAACAAATATTTTCAATTAATTTGATATTTATAAAAATAACTCATTTTTAAGTATATATTAATACTAAATAAACTTTTTATCTAATAAATTAAAAAAAACAACGCTTAAATATTTATTATTAAATATAGATGACTAAATTTAACCCATAAAAAGAGAATATTAAAATGTATAAAATATATCCACAAAAGCGATATAATGAAACGTTAACACTATTAAATAAATTTGCAAAACCTACAGATAAAATATTAGATCTAGGAATTAAAAATCCATTTACTGATGTAATGTTAGAAAATGGATATAATGTGCAAAATACTAATGGAGAAGATTTAGATTATTATTACAAAGAATTACAAAATTATGATGCTAACTTTGTAACAGCTTTAGAAATTTTAGAACACCTAGTAAATCCAATGGAAGTACTTAGAAATTTACCTGGAGACAAATTACTAGCAAGTATTCCAATGCGATTATGGTTTTCTGAAGCCTATCGTAATAAGAATGATCCAAGAGATGTCCATTACCATGAATTTGAAGATTGGCAATTTGATATGTTAATGGAGAAAGCTGGTTGGAATGTTATACATCGTCACAAATGGACACATCCTTCAAATAAATTAGGAATTAGACCATTATTAAGAAGAATTACACCAAGATATTATGCTGTCTACGCAGAAAGAAATAAAAACTTTACTTACTAAATATACTGTCGTTATACCTGCACATAATGAAGAAAAATTTATTGCTATAACTTTAGATTCTATTGTACAGCAAACTGTATTGCCATATCAAGTAATTATCGTAAATGATAATTCTACAGATGGAACTCAAGAAATTGTTGAACAATATGTAGCGAAATACCCTTTTATAAAAATTAGAAATATTTTATCAAAAAGTGAACATCAACCAGGAAGTAAAGTTGTACAGGCTTTTTTGAAAGGATATGAAATAGCAGATATTAATTTCGATATTATTGTTAAATTAGATGGTGATTTAGAATTACCTAACAATTACTTTGAAGTAGTTTTAAATAAATTCAATCAAGATAAAAATATTGCTATGGTTGGAGGATTTGCGTATATTGAAAAAAAAGGAGATTGGATTTTAGAAAATTTAACAGACAAAGATCATATACGAGGAGCATTTAAAGCTTATAGAAAAGAATGTTATGAAAAGATAGGAGGTTTACATCCAGAAATGGGATGGGATACTGTAGACGAATTATTATGTAAATATTACGGATGGGATATTATAACTGTGGAATCTCTTCACGTAAAACATCTAAAACCAACTGGCGCTAGTTATAATAAAGCTGCTCTTTATAAACAGGGTAATGCCTATTATATTCTTGGCTATGGTTTTTGGATTACTTTAATTGCTGCTACAAAATTAGCTTTCCGTAAGAGACGGCTTTCATATCTTTTTTATTACTTAAGTGGCTTCTTAATCGCTAAAAGTAAAAAGACTAAAAAAATGGTCAATAAAGATCAAGAGAAATTTATTAGAAATTACCGTTGGTCTAAAATGAAACAAAAATTTAAAGCTTAAAATTATGCGAAATTGGTTTTCAATATTTATAGTTTTCTTCTCAATTATTAGTTATTCTCAAAATAAACTGATAACAGGTTCTGTTGTTGTAGATGAAGGAAGTGAAAATGGAGTTGCTGTATCAGGTGTTCGTATAGAAAACTCAAGAACAGAATCTAGAACATATACAAATTCTAATGGATATTACTCTATTCAAGCAAATATTGGTGATACAATTTCTTATGAAGCAGATTTTGTTACAACAAGAAAAATTATTGTAAATGAAAATATCTATAATAAAGGTTACTTACAAGTACATTTAGATATTGAAACAATTGAATTAGGAGATGTTACATTAGGAAAAGGACCTTTGCAACCAAAATTTCATAAAGATGATAAAACTGATTTATATGATAGAATTGGTTTAGACCAAAGATTAAGAGATTTGGAACCTAAAAGAGATTTAGCAAAATTTAAACCATTAGATGTTTTAAACCCTGTTAGATTAATTGGTCATATAAATGGATTTTATAGAAATGAAAGAAAAGTTAGAAATTATGAGGCTAAAATATCTCTTATACAAGAGGTAAAACATTATTATCCTGTAGATTTTTATACTAATCAATTGCATATACCTGAATATAAAATTGAAGAATTTTTATATTACGTAAACGCAAGGTATCCTTTGAAAGATAAAGTTCTTAGTAGACAGTTTGGTTCGATTATGATTGATTTAGAGTCATATGCAAAAGATTATTTAAAAGAGTTAAATCAAAATCAATAACTATTCTTAATAGAAATTTAAATTATAGCTAATTAATGTTAACATTGTATCCAATAACAATTTAAGATATATCTTCGTTTTGAAATTTAACACATTAATAAATATCTATTGAAACCACTACTCACGTATTTTATTCTACTTTTGTCACCATTAGTCTTTGCTCAAGAAAAATGGATACAAGGAAATATTATTATTGATAATTCCGAAGATACCGCTGAAGGTATTTATGTAACTAATTTACGCACAAAGCATACAACAATTTCTAATTTTACAGGAACATTTTTTATTGAAGCTAAAGTTAATGATACTTTAAAAATACAATCAGATTGGTACGAAAATAGATCAATAATATTAAAGCCAAATCTTTTTAATAAAACATCTATAATTGTACACTTAGCAGTAGAAACTATTCAATTACAAACAGCATTGATAGGTCAAAAATTAACTGGTATATTAGAAAAAGATACTAAAAATGGGAAAAAGCAGGATGTTATTACTAATCTTTATAAAAGTTTAGGAGTTAATCCTGATTTAAAACCTATAAAAGATACTTCTTCTATAAAAGCAGGATTATTTAGTGGTGATATCACCTTAACCCGTTTAGATGTTGGTCGATTATATGATGTTTTTTCTGGAAAAGCTAAACAACGTAAAGCTTTGATTGATTATGAAGATAGATATGATAAAATTACAAAAATTAAGAACTACTTTGGTGAAGATTATTTCACAAAAGATTTAAAAATTCCATCTTTTAAAGTAAGAGATTTCATTAATAATGCTTTAGCTAATAATGGTAATAATATGCAATTAAATGATGTAAATTATTTTAAGTTATTACAATTATTCAATTCCTATAGCAAAGTTTACTTAGGTTATTTATATAATACTACTCCAAATACGACTAAACCTATTATTAAGGAAGAAGTTGATGAATAAATAAAAAATGGCTCGAAATATTTCGAGCCATTTTTTATTTATAAAAGAAGTATTATAACATAATTACTCCATCTATTTTAGATATTTCTTTATAATAATTAATTACTGTATCAGCATCTATAATATATAATTTAATTGTAATAGATGTATATTTTCTATTTGCAGAAGCTTTATAATCATATTCTGCATTTGTTCCTGCAAATACACTTTTTATTTGATTCATAGTTTCTTCACTTGAAGGATATATAAATTTAAAAATATAATCACTAGGAAACTTTTGTACATCATCTAATCTTTCTTTAAATTTTGCGTAAAAGTCTTGTTCATTATGTGAATTATCTGGAATTTCTTCGAATGTATAGTCTTTATTGTTGTCCATAACTTAATTTTAAAATAAAATAACAAAAACAATACCACTCCTCCAAATTGAAATTCTAAATAAAAAGATAGACATTTTGTCATATTTTAATGATAATTTTAACAAAATCGAATATTTTTATTTAAATATTAAACTAATTAACGTTTAAATGTTTATTTTGTAAATTACAATAACAACATTTGTATGAAATAATAAACGAAATAAAACAATAACATTATGTGTGGAATATTAGGCATATTTGACAAAAAAGACTTAGATGTACAATATGTACAAGAATTAAGTAAAAGAATGAGACATCGTGGACCAGATGAGCAAGATTATGAATTAAATGAATCTAAGACTGGAATTATCACTCACGAACGTCTTGCTATCATAGATTTACAAACTGGTAAACAACCAATAAAAGGAACAAATAATGCCTATGTAGTTCATAATGGAGAAATCTACAATCACATGAAATTAAAAGCAACAGAACTAAAAGATTATTCTTTTGCTACAAAATGTGATAGTGAAGTTATTGTAAAATTATACGAAAAATATGGTACAGATTTTTGTAATTTATTAGATGGTGTATTTGGATTTATCGTAATGGATGGTGACAAATTTATGGTTGCACGTGATCCAATTGGAGTAAAACCTTTATACTATGGACAAGATAAATCTGGCGCTTACTATTTTTCATCAGAATTAAAAGTTATTGAAGATCAAGTTGAAAAATTAGAAGCCTTTCCTCCAGGTCATTATTTTACAAAAGAAACTGGTTTTGTAAAATATTATCAACCAGAATGGGAAGATGATAAAAAATGCACTGATCAATTAGATTTAGAAGTATTAAGAGACAGCTTAATCGATGCTACTAAAAAACGATTAATGAGTGATGTTCCTGTTGGGGTTTTACTTTCAGGAGGATTAGACAGTTCACTTGTTTCATCAATCACGTCTAGATTACTAAAAGAAGAAGGAAAAGAATTACATTCATTCTCTATTGGTCTTGACGATACTGCTCCTGATATTATTGCAGCAAAAGAAGTTGCTGATTTTATTGGAACTAAACATCATGCAATCCATTTTTCTTTCGAAGAAGGTTTAGCTATTATAGATAAATTAGTTTGGCATTTAGAAACATACGATGTTACATCTATCCGTGCTTCTACTCCAATGTATATTATGTCAAAATACATTACAGATATGGGAATTAAAGTTGTTTTATCTGGAGAAGGAGCTGATGAAATATTTGGTGGTTATCTATATTTTCATAATGCACCAAGTGATGAAGAATTTCAAAAAGAAACAATTCGTCGTGTAAAATTATTAAGTACTGCAGATTGTTTACGAGCTGATAAATCTACAATGGCTTGGGCTCTAGAAGCACGTGTACCATTTTTAGATAGAAATTTCTTGGATGTTGCAATGAAAATTGAACCAGATGCAAAACGTCCTAACCGTACAAAAGGTAAAATAGAAAAATATATTTTACGTAAAGCTTTTGATGACAAACAATCACCTTGGTTACCAGAACATATTTTATGGCGTCAAAAAGAACAATTTTCTGATGGTGTAGGATATTCTTGGATTGATGACTTAGTAAATCATTGTGCAGAACAAATTACTGATGAAGAAATGGAAAAAGCAGCAGAATTATTCCCTATTAATACTCCTACTTCCAAGGAAGCTATGTATATGAGAAAAATATTTGCTAAACATTTTCCTAGTGAATCAGCTGCTAAAACTGTAAAAAAATGGATACCAAAATGGCAAGAAAATGAAGATCCATCAGGTAGAGCATCAACAATACATGAAAAAACAACAGAATCAGTTTCTATATAATTTTTCCAAAAAAACCTCCGATTTAATAGTATTAAATTGGAGGTTTAGTTTTCTATATTAATTTGAAACCATTTTAAGTCCTATAATAGATCCTATTAAAGTAAAAATGAAAAATAATCTCCAGAAAGAAGCAACTTCTTTAAAAACTAAAATTCCTACAATAACAGTTCCTACAGCTCCAATACCTGTCCAAACACCATAAGCTGTGCCTAATGGTATTGTTTTAAGAGCCTTCATTAGTAAAAACATACTTGCAAACAAACAAAAAACAAAAACACCATACCATAAATACATTGTAGATCCTGTAGATTCTTTTGCTTTACCTAAAGATGATGTAAACCCTATTTCAAATAAGCCAGCAATAATTAAAAATATCCAATTCATTGTTCTTTATAATTTTTTTACAAAGATCATCTGAATAATTCTATTTTCTTTTTACATATGTTAAAAAATTAAATCTCTGCTCTAATTCTACTTAATGTAACTTGAGAAATACCAAGATAAGATGCAATATAACCTAATTGCACACGATTAATTAAACTTGGATTATCTTTTAATAATTTTTGATATCGTTCTGTAGCTGATTTAGATTTATGAAAAATAAAAATTTCTTCTGTTCTCATTAAATCCTTCTCTGTAAATTTTCTACCCCAATTAGAAAATTCTAAATTAAAATTATAAAGATTATATAAATCATTGGTGTTTATCTCATAAAGCTCACAATCTTCTAATAATTCTACAATTTCATAGCTAGGTTTATTTTCTACATAACTTCTAATAGAAATGATAAAATCTCCTTCTTGTCCAAACCAAAAAGTTATTTCATTTTCTTTATCTAAAGTATAAGCTCTAGCAATTCCTCTTTTTATAAAATAAACCTTTGTTTCAACTCTTTTAGTATCAAACAATATTGAACCTTTAGGTAAAGTAATTAAATTTATCTTACTTTTTATCAATTGAATAGAATCTTTAGAAAGTAAAGATATTTTATTTAAAATTTGTTCAATTTCCATCATTAAATATAATCAATATATAAAATAAATATCCCAGTTTTTAATAAAAACTGGGATATTTATTTATAATCTATTAGAAATTATTTACTATGTAAACCACATTCTTTTTTAGTTTCATCTTCCCACCACCATCGACCAGCACGAAAATCTTCGCCTTCATTGATTGCTCTAGTACATGGCGCACAACCAATACTTATAAACCCTTTGTCATGCAATGGATTATAAGGTACTCTATTGTTTTTTAAATACTCAAAACAATCTTCTTTTGTAAAATGAATTAATGGATTGAATTTATATAAATTTCTTGACTCATCAAATTCAATTTCAGACATTTCATGTCTATTATTTGATTGTTCTGCTCTTAAACCTGTAATCCAAACATCTGCATCTTTTAACGCTCTGTTTAAAGGAATTACTTTTCTTATAAAGCAACATTCTTTTCTTAATTCTACAGAATCATAAAAAGGATTAATTCCATTGTTATCTATAAAATTTTCTAACTCGGAAGTTGGAGGATAAAATGCTTTTATTTTTTGTTGATATTTTAACTCTGTTTTATTCCAAGTTGTATATGTTTCAGGAAATACTCGACCTGTATCTAATGTAAATGTATCAACATTTTTTAAATTTTGACTAAATATAGCGTGTGTTATTACTTGATCTTCAAATCCAAAACTAGTAGAAAAAACAATTTTTCCTTGAACATTTTTATCAAGGAAATTTAATTTATCTTCTAACGTTTTATAATTATTAATTTTGTCTAATATTTCTTTTAATATATTCATTTCATATTCTTTACAGTTTCTCTATAAAAACTATAGAGAAAATATTAAAACAAAATTAAAAAATATATAATGTATCAACAAAATATGCATGAATAGAATTAGTATAAAAAAGAAAAGAACTTAATGTATCTAGATTAAGTTCTTTTAATATATAATATTAGATTATTTACCTGAAATAAATTTTTTAACTCCATCAACATATAAAGCTGATTCTTTATCATTATAAGTATATGTTTTATCCTTATAAACATTATCTTCAGTTTTATCTAATATTGCATGATGATCGCCATCACTTGGTAAAAATAATTCTAACTTAGATTTATCATCATTAAATACTACAAAAGCACTAATTACAGCTTCATCTTTATTTACTTCGATAGGATTCAGTCTTTTTCCTACATTAAAAACTTGAATACATGTATTTTTTAATTCACTCCAATTCTCTCCTGCTGAAGCTAAACAACCATGATCATCTTTCTGACCTCCTAATAAGTGTTGATCTTCTTTTGCTATTTGCTCTTGAGTGTTTTGATTAGAATCTTTTTGATCTTTTTTGCTATCACATGATGTAAATAAAAGTGTTCCAATTCCAAACGATAATAAAATAACTTTTTTCATAAATATTCTTTTTTAAGTAGATTTCGATTTTATCAAATATAAAAAAATAATTTTCCAATGAAAAAAGTAAAAATTAAAATTTTAATTTTTCTCAAATCATCTTCTCCCTTCTTTTGAAATATATACAATACTTCATAAACGTTTACTCTATTTTACCTATAGACTATTTAGAATATATATAGTTAAAATTAAATGAATAATAATTGAAGTCTGCATCATATTTTCATAATTTTGTAAACTCAATAAAAATTCATGGAAAAACTAAAAAACACTACTTCAAAAAAGGTTGATTTACAAATCATTAGCTATGTTTGTTTTTCATTTATTGGCTATTCACTAATAGGTTTACCTTTAGCTATTTTACCAATATATATAACAAAATCACTCGGATATAGTGAATTAGTAGCAGGTATAGTTATAAGTTTACAATATATAACTACATTTTTAATGAGAGGTTATGCTGGTAAAATAGTTGATGATAAAGGTCCCAAACCAGCTGTATTAATAAGTATGTTTTTCTTTATGCTATGTGGCTTACTATTTTATTTTTCGCACTTTTTTCAAACCAATAAACTCTTATCACTTTCAATATTAATTATTTCTCGATTAGTAACTGGATGTGGAGAAGGAATGGTTGGAGCAAGTCCTATTAATTGGGCTATTTTAAAATTAGGAAAAGAGCATACTGCAAAAGCAATATCATTTAATGGTGTTGCAAGCTATGGAGGACTAGCTCTAGGTGCACCTCTTGGTGTATTTATTAATCAATCGTTTGGATTAGAAGCTATAGGTATTTTGACTTTTATATGTGCTGCTTTAGCCTATTTATTTGCTAAAAAGAAAGAAAATATTATTAGTAATGCTGCAAAAGTTGAACAATCATTTCTTAAAGTTTTAAAAATTGTTGCTCCATTAGGTATTTGTTTAATGCTTGCAGGATTAGGATTTGGAGGAATATCAAATTTCATTACGCTTTATTATGAATATTTTCATTGGCAAAATGCAGCACTTTGTCTAACTATCTTTAGTGCATTATTTATTATCGGAAGACTTATTTTTAATAATGCAATTAACGTATATGGAGGCGTAAAAGTTGGTATCGTATGTATGATTTTTGAAACCATTGGTTTATTCATTTTATTTTTAGCAACTACTCCTTTTGTAGCTCTTATTGGGGCTGGAATTACAGGTATTGGTTTTTCATTAATATTCCCAGCACTTGGAGTAAAAGCTGTTTCATTAGTATCTGATAGTAATAAAGGTGCAGCATTAGCAGGTTATGGATTATTTATAGATATTTCTTTAGGTATTACTGGACCAATGGTTGGTGGAGTGATAAGTTTATTTGGAATGCATTCACTATTCCTATTCTGCAGCTTCATGGTATTCGTTGGATTACTATTATGTATTTATCTTTATAAAAAATACCAATAATAAAATAGAATTAAGAGTTGCAAGGCACACGAATGATATAAATAAAATTTTAGATTTTTATACAAAAATCATAGGACTTAATCTTTTAGGTGAATTTAAAAATCATAATAATTATGATGGAATTTTTGTAGGTAAAAAAAAATGAAAATTGGCACTTAGAATTTACTACATCAATTGAACAAGCTAATCATTATTTTGATGAGGATGATTGTCTTATATTTTATGTAAATACAAAAAATGAATATGATGAAATTATACATCGTATTAATCAAAGTAATATTTCAATCATCAATTCTAAAAATCCTTATTGGAATTTGAATGGTGTTACCATAAAAGATCCAGATGGGTTTAATGTAATTATCTCTCCATTAAAAATATCTAATTAAATTTTTAATTAAAGTAAAATAAAATATATGATTAATATTCAATGATTTATAAAACAATAAAAGCTTGAAATTAATTTCAAGCTTTTATTGTTTAGTTAGGAATTAGCTTCATTATAATCTTCTTCATTTACACTATCAAACCATTTATTCTCATTCGTTTTAGGATTACAAGTAATTGCTAAATGAGAAAACCAACTTTTATCTGTAGCTCCATGCCAGTGCACAACATTTGGTGCAATTTCTACAACATCACCAACTTTTAATTTTCGTGCTACTTTGCCTTTTTCTTGATATAACCCTTCTCCTCCTACTACAATCAGAATTTGTCCTCCTGTATGACTATGCCAATTATTACGTGCTCCTGGTTCAAATGTTACATTATAAATAGGAACATTCAACTCTTCATTTTTTGTAATTTGAGCTAAATAAGATTTACCTATGAAATATTTTTCGAAAGCTATATTTTCTTCTCCTAAAGGAAACTCGCTTATTTTTGGAATTTCTGTATTCATTTTATTTATTTTTTTAGTTGTTTGACAAGAAATCAATGATGTTAAGAACAAAAACATTGAAAACATTATCATTATTTGTCTATATTTCATTTTTCTATCCTCTTAATTTCTTTATTTTAGGGTGATTTGGTGAAATAATTTTTCCTTCTTTTAATTCATCAAATATTTTTGTTTTTAAGCTTTCCATTGATCTATTCTTTTGAATATTCAAAGTTAAAAAGAACAAAAATTTCATTTGTTACACTAATTTCTATATAAATGTAACATTTTACGTATATTTAATCTATTAAATTGATGTAATGCAGATACCAAAGATAATTTTATTAAAAATCAATGATATAAAGGATTTTCCAAAAGATTTTCAAACTAAATATCATACTCATTTATATTGTCATAGTGGAAACATAAAGTTTGTTTTTAATGATAAAAAAATGGTTTGCAAAGCTGAACAATTTCTATTTTGGTTCGCAGAAAGTAATTTAAAAGAATTAAATTGTTCTTTGGATTTTAAAGCAAGTATTCTACTTGTAGAAAAGGAATTTTTAATGAACAATATTCCAGATCAAAGCTGGAGTATTAATGCACTATTACATTCAAGAGTTTATCCCATAAAAACTAATTTAACAAAAAAAGATAAAACTAGAATCTTATATAATTTTAATGAATTAAATAATAGATTTCAAGAAACTGAACATCTATTTTATGATGAGGTTTTAAAGAAACAAATGGAATTATTTATTCTAGATATGTGGTATACTTTTGCAAATGAATATGAAAATATAAAACATAGCACAATAACTGGTACTATCTATGAGAAATTCATTCAATATGTACAGCAGCATTGTACAGAACAACGTGAAGTTAAATATTATAGCAATCTATTAAATATTACACCAAAATATCTTAATTATCTATGTAAAACACATTCAGGTATTACAGCTTCCGAATGGATTCAACGCTATACGAAAGAACATATTTTAGTTTTATTACACAACAAAAATCTAAACATATCAGAGATCGCATTGTTATTAAACTTTAATAGTCGTTCATTTTTCACACGCTATGTAAAAAAGTTACTTGGTGTAACTCCAAATGAATATCGTTCTCGATTAAGTAAATAATTTAAACGATACAATTTATTTTAGTTTTACTTAATTTCGCATAAATTTAATTGCCATGACAAAAGAAGAACTTGGAAATCATTATTTAAAAGAAGTATTAACTATTCAACAATCACTTAAGCCAATTGAATCTAAATATTTAGATTTAAAAAGATTAGTTGAAATAATTTCTTTTGAATTAACAAAAAATGAAGCGATTCAATTTTCAAATTTCTTCTCAAAATTATCATTCATTTGTAATCAATATAGTATTTCCACAAAGATACATTCGTTTCGAAAAACAGCACAAAGAATTGATAATGAAAAGCATCTATCTCCAGAAGATAAATACCAACCATCCGAACATGAATACTATACGCATCTAAAATATGTTGCTGAATTTATTGCTGCAATTTATGATATTTTAATTCCCTCGGAAATAATTTATTTCTTTCCTGAAAAAGAATATTATACCAATAAAACATTCGCAAGAAATAAAATAAAAAAACTACGTGTTCAGGTTATCGAGATAAAACGTGATTGTTTAATATGTGATCACGAAGACAACGAAACAGACGAATATATTACTGTACAAATAGATGAAGATGGTGTAAATGAAATTTTTAAATCAACAAAAGATTTTTGGATTGGCGCACAATTAAATTTAATTAATTCCACAATAGATACAGAGGGAATTTACCATCCTCGTTTCGTTATTCTAGAACCTGACTATTTAGTTGATATTTCTGCAATTGCAGAATGTTTTCAAGATTATGGAACTTCTGAATTACATTTCATTCAAAAGAAATTTGAACAAGCTCCTAATAGCAAGCATATTCGCTTAGGTAACTTTGCCAATGCAGTTGTTGACCATTTTTGTACAGAAAATATTGAAGAAACTGATTTTAATGAAATTTTTAAAAATGATTTCAAAAATCATCCTTTAGAATATACAGCTTGTAATGATTTGATAAACCCACAAGATTTAAAAGATTATTATACAGAAGCAAAAGGTCATTTTAATCGACTTCAAAAAGTCTTGATGGAAGATTTTTTACAAAATGGAATTTCATTGGATAGAGCTTTGCTAGAACCTTCTTTTTTATGTGAGCAATATGGAATACAAGGACGTTTGGATTTATTGGATATAAATCCTGATGGAGCAAATAAGATTATTGAATTAAAATCTGGTGGAGCTCCTTATCCTGATGATGGAAAAAGTATAAAACCAAATCATGCGGCACAGCTTTTCTTATATTATCAAATTATTGCTGTATTGTATGATTTAGAATTTAAAGACATTACTAAAAATACAGAAGGATATATTTTATATTCAAAAGTATATCAAGGGAATTTACGTTTTGATGTTCCTACTCTATCTCGTGTACAACGTATACTAGATCTTCGAAATCAAATCATTATTAATGAAAATCAATTAGCGAATCAATCCGAAAAAGAAATTGAAAGTTTATTGTACGCCATTAAACCAACTAATTTTATACAACGAAAAATCAATCCTCGTTTTAGAGAGCTATTAGAAGAACAAATAGAAAAATTTATCTATCCTATTCGTACAAGTTCTTCATTAGAAAAAGCCTATTTCTACTCTTTCACAAATTTTATTGCGAAAGAACAATATATGGCAAAACTTGGGCTTGGCCAATCGACAAGTAATAATGGCTTAGCTAGCTTATGGTTAAATAGTTTTGAAGAAAAAAATAATAACTTCGAAATTATTTATGATTTAGAAATTATTGAAAATCATATTTCTGACATAAAAAGAGAAATAAAATTAAAACGTACAAATCCTGCAAATGACTTTATTTCAATCCGAGAAGGTGATATTTGTATTTTATATCCACGAAATAAATCAACAGATTCTGTCTTAACAAATCAAGTTTTCAAATGTACAATCAAAAGTATTTCGAGAGAATACATTGTTTTACGTTTTCGTTATCAACAGCCAAATACTCGTTTCTTTGATTCGTTCGATAAAAGTGGAAAATGGGCTTTAGAAAGAGATTTTATGGATGCTTCATTTACTTCTATGTATAGAAATTTATATAGTTTTATGCAGGCTCCAAAAGTGAAAAAAGAATTAATTCTTACTCAAATCGAACCTAAAAATGATAACGATTACAATTACTATAATTCTAAACTATCTGATGAACAAAATAGAATACTGAAAAAAGCTCTTTCTGCAAATGATTATTTTCTACTAAATGGTCCTCCAGGTACAGGGAAAACATCTATTATCATCAAAGAATTAGTGAAAGAAATTTATGAAAAACAAGAATGTAATATTCTACTTTTAGCCTATACAAATAGAGCTGTAGATGAATTATGCGAAGCTATTCATAGTGCTATTTCTGATCAGATTGAGCAAAAATTTATACGAATTGGAAGTGAATTATCTACTTCGCCCGAATTTCATAAAAATTTATTGAATAGAATCATAGAACAAAAAGATCATGAATTAACAGAAAAAAATGAAAAATTTTCTCGTAAAACAATTCAAGATATTATTCAACAACAACGAATTTTTGTTTCTACAGTTGCTTCTATATCAAGTAAAAGTGATATTTTAAAGTTAAAGAAATTCGATACAATTATCATTGATGAAGCTTCACAGATTTTAGAGCCACAAATTGTAGGAATTTTACCAAAAACTAGACGTTTTATAATGATTGGCGATCATAAACAATTACCAGCAATTGTATTACAAAATCCAGAATTAGCGAAGACAAATAACGAATTATTAGAAAATATTGGTTTATGGAACCGTAAAAATTCAATTTTTGAACGATTATATGAATTTTGCGAAAAAAATAACATCCAAAATGCGTACGATCAATTAACTTATCAAGGTAGAATGCACGCTGATATTGCTGATTTTCCTAATCAATATTTCTATGATGGAAAATTAAATGTTGCATTTGACATTCCTAATCTTGATGAAGAAGCTAAACAGAGTTTAAACCGACAAAGAGCCGAATTACAATTCAATCAATATGACGAAAACAATACTATTCATAACCATTTAGTGAACAATCGTTTTTCTTACATCAATGTAGAAGAAAATCCCTATTTACCGTCAACTAACATTCAAGAAGCTGATTTAATCGTAAAATTTGTAAAAGAAATTATTCACCTTTATCAACTTAACGATAAAGAGTTTGATTCGAAAAAGACTATTGGAATCATTGCTCCATTCCGAAATCAAATCGCATTAATCAAACAGAAGTTAGAATTAGCAGCTATTCCAAACCACGAACAAATAACAGTTGATACTGTAGAACGTTACCAAGGAAGCCAAAGAGATATTATCTTATACAGCTTTGCTGTAACGCATCCTGCACAATTAAATGCATTGATTAATATGAATGACCAAGGAAATGTAGACAGAAAACTAAATGTTGCCTTAACACGTGCAAAAGAGCAATTATTTTTGGTTGGAAATCAAACCATCTTAAAGGATAATAAAATTATTAAAACATTGATTGAGTATTTAGAAAACAAATCTGTATATAAATTAACAATCTAAGGCATAATGCCTATTTTATTATTTTTTTTGTTTAATGGTGGATTCACTGATTTTAAAAAATGTAAGATTAAATTCTTTCAAACAGCTAAAAATCTATTTAAAATTCATTTTTCAATTTGTTTTTATTTCTTTTTAGCTATGAATTGATTAAATTACTTCTTAATTCATTTTTGATTCTGTAAATTTGTGAAACTATTTTTGTAAAAATTATGTTGTATCAAAGAAGTAGTGCATTATTCAAAGATGCACAAGAATATATACCAGGAGGTGTAAACTCTCCTGTAAGAGCATTTAAATCTGTTGGTGGAACACCAATTTTCATCAAAAAAGCCGAAGGAGCTTATATTTATGATGAAGATGGTCGTGCTTATGTAGATTACATTAATTCTTGGGGACCAATGATTATTGGGCATACAGATCCACGAGTTTTGAATGCCACAGTAGAACAAATGAAAAATGGTTTCTCTTTTGGAACACCAACTGAATTAGAAACTGAAATAGCAAAATTAATTACTTCTGTTGTTCCAAACATAGACATGGTAAGAATGGTAAATTCTGGAACAGAAGCTTGTATGTCTGCTATCCGTTTAGCAAGAGGATATACAAATAGAGATAAAATTGTAAAATTTGAAGGTTGCTACCATGGACATTCAGATTCTTTTTTAATAAAAGCTGGTTCTGGTGCTGCAACATTTGGTAACCCAAATTCTCCTGGTGTTACACAAGGAACTGCAAAAGATACTTTATTAGCTGAATACAATAACTTAGATGCTGTAAAAGAATTGTTTGAGCAAAACAAAGACCAAATTGCAGCTATAATTGTAGAACCAATTGCTGGTAACATGGGATGTATTGTTCCAGACAAAGGATTCTTGGAAGGTTTAAGAGCTATTTGTGATGCAAATGGAGCATTACTTATTTTTGATGAAGTAATGACAGGATTTCGCCAAGCAATGGGTGGAGCTCAAGAACGATTAAACATCAAAGCTGATATTGTAACATTTGGTAAAGTTATCGGAGGTGGGTTTCCTGTTGGTGCATTTGCTGCGAACAAAGAAATTATGAGTCACCTTGCTCCTCTTGGTCCAGTTTACCAAGCTGGGACATTATCTGGTAATCCTATTGCAATGCGTGCTGGTTTAACAACGTTAAACATTATTGATAAAGACAGAGAATTATTCAATCGTATTGATAAGGCTACAGAAATCTTAGACACAGAAATCACTAAAATTTTCAATGAAAAAGGAATTCCTGTTCATACAAATCGATTAGGTTCTATGATGTCTGTTTTCTTTACAGAACAACAAGAAATAAGAACATTTACAGATGTAACAAACTGTAACCACGAAAGATTCAATAAATTCTTTCATCATTTATTAACGAATGAAGTTTATATTGCTCCATCTGGTTATGAAACTTGGTTTACTTCTGATGCGATAAAAGATGCTGAAATCAATAAAACATTAGATGCTGTACGCTCTTTCGAGGGATAATACACATTAAACATAATTAAAAAAGTCTGTATTCTTAAATAAATACAGACTTTTTGCGTTAGGGATTGAAGTGGAAATCCTTTACTAATTGGAATTGGATGCATTTCGACTTCACCTCAATGACCAATTAGCAAAGATTGGGAACGAAAAAGCCCAACCGAAGGGAACGCCCCAATAAAATATCACAGATAGAATAACAATGATTAGAATTAGGGCAAATCCTACGGACCTTGCTTTCCATTTCACTCTTTTCTGTTTGGTTATTTTACTATTTTATAAATGCAACCAAACAAAAAAGGATTTCCATTGCAATCAATTTTGCGTTTTTTTTTAAGTAAACTATATTTATAAAATTTTAAAGTATATCAATATTGAAATCACTAAATAAAAAATACGAAAAAAGAATTGTTGCTTTTATAGACATTCTTGGTTTTAAAGAAATAGTAAGAAATTCTGAAATAAACAGTTCTAAAATAGAATTATTATACACAGCATTGAATTTTCTTAAAAATTGGGAAATTCCAGAAAAATGGGATTTAAAATATATAGAAATAGAAGAAGATGCACAGAAAAAGAATATAAACAATTTTGATATTCGTGGTAAAACTAATACTACTACTTTTTCTGATAGTATTGTAGTTTCTGTTAAAGTTGATAATAATGTAAATGAAATGATTTCAACTCTAGTTAGTAATCTATCTTACATTGGAGCAAATCTTTTTGAAAAAGGAATATCATTTAGAGGAGCTATTACAATTGGTAATATAATTCATGAAGAAAATGGAATTGTATTTGGTCAAGCTTTAATAGATGCATATCAACTTGAAACAAAAAGCGCAAAATATCCTAGAATTATTTTATCTAATAAACTCATCAAAGAATTAAATTATCCAATTGAAAATAAAAAAGATAGATATCCATATCATCAATATATAAATCGTTTTGAAGATGGTTGTGTAGGTTTTCATCAAATGATTTATTATCAAGTATCAAGTAATTCGTCAGAAATGGAACCAGAAACTTTGAAAAAAAATTTAAATAAGATTAGAAAAAATATAATTGATGGTCTTGATGATAGTTTTGAAAATCCTGAAGTTTTTGAAAAATTCAATTGGTTAAAAACACAGTATAATAACTTAATTATACTTAAAGACTCAACAAGTGATGAAGAAATCAAAAAACCAATAAAAGAGTTAAATGAAAATATTTCTGGACAAAATATTCACTACTCTTATACAGATAAATTTTATTATGAATAATATTTAAAAACCGTCTTATTCAAAATAAATAAGACGGTAAAATATTATTTTTTCAAGAAAAATAATGTTAAAGACCTCGCTCCTTGTGCCCCTCTAACTAATACAGCACCAATGTCTGCAGTAGCTGATGGTCCCATAACAAAACAACCATAATTAGCATCAAATAAACCTTCTTTTGAATAGGCTGTATGCATATTTTCTGTTATTTCATCTGGATCTAGTAAAATAGCAATGTGCTGAGATAAAAAACCAATAGCGTTAACTTTCAATGATTTTTCTGTTACCCAAACCATTCCCATTTCTGCAATACCAAACTCGGCACGAACAATTCCTAAATCAACATCATCCAAATCACGCGGATGAGAAATTTTAGAAATGTCTTTTGTACCTACCCATTCGTCCGTAGAAGAACAAGTAATTTTTACGTTTGGTAATCGTTGCTTCATTATTTCCTGCGCTTCCTCGACAGAAGATACATCAAACGTATCAACAGCTGCAAGATTAGCGTTCTTTATAAAAGTTGCTTTTAAATCAATTGCAGGATTTTGAAATTTTGGTACTTCAGGATATTCTGTTTTAGTTCTTTTAACTAAACTATCTCTTACAGATTTTAAAAAATCTTCTCTATTGCTCATTTTTTTTGTTTTTAATATACCACTGTCTAAAAGTTTCTTTTTTTACATCTGGTAAATCTCTATGAATTGCCCAAGGATCTAATGTTTTGTTTTCAGTGATAGATTTTGGAAGAATATTTATTGCATTGTAAGCAACTTTCTCTACTGCTCTGAATAATTTTGGATTTCCAAGCATTATTCCTGCAGCCTTAAATGCCATACGACGACTAAAATCTACCTCTTTATTTTTCATCATTTCTTTTCTCCAATCCATGATTTGTTCAGCTATATTGATGTGAACTGGACAAACCTCAGAACATGATCCACATAACGATGAATGGAATGGCAATTCTGAATATTTTGAAGCATCAAAAGTAGGATCAATAATAATACCTATTGGTCCAGAATAAGTTGCTCCATAAGCTAATCCACTACTTCTTCTGTAAACTGGACAAGTATTCATACAAGCTCCACAACGAATACATTTTAAAGAAGTCCAAAATTTGTCTAAAGCCAAACGAGCACTTCTTCCGTTATCCGTAAGGATAATATGCATTTCTGAACCTTCTCTTGGTCCAGAAAAATGAGATGTATATTGTGTTGCTGGAGTTCCTAAAGCACTACGAGATAAAAGACGAATAAAAACACCTAAATCTTCTACTTTAGGTAATATTTTTTCTATTCCTATACTTGCGATGTGTAAAGGTGGTAAACTAGCTGTTAAATCGGCATTTCCCTCGTTTGTACAAACAACAAAAGTTCCTGTTTCTGCAATGGCAAAGTTTCCTCCTGTCATCCCTGCATCTGCAGCTAAAAATTTTGGACGAGCATTGTTACGCATTGCTTCGTTTAATGAAGCGGCATCAGTATTATTTGGATCAGTCCCAATTTTCTCTGCAAATAGCTTTGCTACATCTTCTTTTGTTTGATGTATTGCTGGCATTACAATATGACTTGGCATTTGATCCGAAAGTTGTTGAATACGTTCCCCTAAATCAGTTTCCAAAACACTTATTCCTCTTTCTTCAAGATAAGGAGTCATTTCACACTCCTCTTGCAACATTGATTTACTTTTAATCAAGCTTTTTGCATTATGGCTACTTAATATTTCATAAGCAATCGCATTATGCTCAGCAGCATCTTTAGCAAAATGTACTTTTATACCTCTTTTCTCTGCATTTGTCGCAAACTGTTCGATATAATGATCTAAATGAGTAAGAGAATGTTCTTTTATAGCAGAAGCTAAATCTCTTAATTGTTCCCATTCTGGAATGTTTGAAGCTGCTATATCTCTTTTAGTTCTTGCATTCCATAAGTTTTTATCATGTTCAGTTACATGTATATCATCTTGGTAGATGAACTTAGCTGCATTTTTTTCTACGTTTACTTTTTCCATTTCTAAGAAATTTTAAAATTAAAAAGGACCATTATTTAAAACTTGAGCAACATGCAAAAATTTAAGAGATGTTTTTTGCTTATCTGAGATTCCTTTTTGGTGCATTAAACAAGACATATCTGGAGAAATAACATACTCAATACCATTATGTAAATAATCAGCAACTTTATCTTGTCCCATTTTAGAACTTACAGCTTCATCTGTAACACAAAACGTACCTCCAAAACCACAACATTCATCAGGTCTATTAATATGCTTGATTGTAATATCTTTTATAGATTCTAATAATTGTTCTGTCTTATTAAATCTAGGCTCCATCCATTCGGAACGAGAAGCGATACCAAGTCCTCTTATAGAACTACAACTATTATGTATTGCAATTGTATGTGGGAATGAAACTGAAGAAAAATCTTTAATCTTAAGAACATCAACAAGAAACTCAACCAATTCTATTGTCTTGGCCCTCATTGCAGTTACTTTATCAGTTTGAGGAATAGCATCAAAATGCTGTTTTACTTGTTTTACACAGCTACCAGCAGGACCAACGATGTAATCGACATCTAAATCTTGAAAATTTTCAGCAAATATTTTTTCCATTTTTGCTGAATTTTCTTGATCCCCTTCATTAGCTGTTGGTTGTCCACAACATGTTTGGTTTAATGGAACAACTACTTCCACATTATATTTTTCTAATAACTCTAAAGTAGCGATTGCTACTTCTGGATATATAAGATCTATATAACAAGGTACAAAAAGTGCAACTTTCATTATGTTTTAAAATTTATATTAAATTTACGGCAAAATACTACTCAAAATCAGTTAATTACTAATTTGGAATGTATCTTTACTAGATAATTTTAACATTTTTTAACGCTGCTTTTTTTATAAAAATATAGTTAATATATAAATTTGTAGTTTTGAAAAAAATGTAATAAAAAGCTCATAATGTTTAATATTTTTTGAATAAATTGTCTTTCAATTAAATAATATTTATTAATAACATCAAAACACAAAAAAATATTTATTTTATTAAAAACATTACTTATTTCTCTATAATTTGATTTTTATTTAATAATTCTTATTTAGAATTTATCTAATGTTTTAAAAAAAGATTTGTGAGATTAATATTAAGTTTAGTGCTTAATAGTTTTTAATGATTTCCATTCATGTTCAATATTTTCCATAAGAATTGCATTATCAAATCTTATTGAACCATCCGGAAATATACTTTTATCTTCAAAAAAGCTTGATTTTACATTGGAAACCGTAAGTGGTTTTACTTTCCATTCATAAGTTTCTAATTTTAATCCATCAATTTTTTTTCCATTTGGCGAATAACCAATTGATCCCTTTTCAAAAAAATTCGAAACATTATCAATTGTTTTAAAAATAGAAATTTCATCGAAATTTTCAGATAGTTCTGCATCAATCTCTACAGTTGTATTATCTGAACTTTTAAAATCTAAATGATAGTTATTATTCTGTTCAATTACATTAAACTTTGCTAAATAATGTTTTCCAGGAAAAATCCTTCCACCAACTATTGTATTAAATTTTAAATTCGTATCTCTTCTTGGAATAAAAACACCTTCATTCATTTTTCCATTTTCTTCCCATTCTACTGCAATTCTATGTGCCCCATTTTCAGAATTTACACCAATAAAATCATGTAAACCTTTTGGTTTAATATTCTTTAATCGTATTAAACAAATTCCAACAATTGCTTTTCCTTTAAATAATTTTGGTTTGAAGGGTTTTGGTAATATTTTTTGAACAACGCTTGGTTCTGCTATATAATTTACAAGTATTCTTCTTTCTATAATTCCATGAATTGCTGGGATTTTCATTTTATAAGCTTTATTTGGTAATGATTAAAAATAAATTATTTATATTATTAAATATAATTATTTTACACAAATCTGCAATAATGATAGCAATGGAAATCCTTTTTTGTTTTGTTACCTTATTTATAAGAATTAAAAAAGAATCAAACAAAAAAGATTGTAATGGATAGCATGGCCCGAAGGGATTGCCCAAAAACAAAAAAAAGAGAAAAACTTTATTTTTCTCTTTCTATAACGTATTTTACCATTGTTTCTAACGATGTTCTATAAGTACTTTCTGGAAACTCGTACAAAATATCTAAAGCTTCTTGGCTATATTGTTTCATCATTTGTTTCGTGTATTCAATACCTCCGTTATCTTTAACGAACTGAATAACTTCTCTGACGCGTTTTTTATCGTTATTATAACGTTTTACAGAGTTGATTAGCCATTTTTTATCTTTTTCGTTTGCCTTATTAATTGTATAAATTAAGGGCAAAGTCATTTTTTGTTCTTTGATATCTATCCCGACAGGTTTTCCGATAGCGTTTGATGTTGTATAATCGAATAAATCGTCTTTAATTTGGAAGGCTATTCCTACTAATTCCCCAAAACGATGCATTTTTTTAGCAATCTCTTCGCTACAACCAACAGACCTTGCTCCTGCCTCGCAACAAGCAGCAATTAAAGTTGCTGTTTTCATTCGGATAATTTCGAAATAAACATCTTCTGTTATGTCTAGTTTTCTTGCTTTTTCTATTTGTAATAATTCTCCTTCGGAAATTTCTTGTATTGCAACAGAAACAACTTCTAGTAAATCAAAATCCTTATTTTTGGTAGAAATAATAAGTGTTTTAGAAAGAAAATAATCGCCTACTAATACGGCAACTTTATTTTTCCAAATGGCACTTAATGAGAAAAAACCACGACGTAACGTACTGTCATCAACCACATCGTCATGAACTAAAGTTGCTGTATGTATAAGTTCTATGAAAGAAGCAGCACGATAAGTTTTTTCTTGTACTTCGCCATTTAGTTTTGCTGTAAGAAAAACAAACATTGGACGCATTTGCTTTCCTTTTCTGCGAACAATGTAATTTGTAATACGATCTAACAATGAAACATTACTCTTCATTGATTCGAAGAATTTATGTTCAAATAATTTCATTTCCTCCGCAATTGGAGCTTTAATTAAATCTACCGTATTACTCAAAATCTTGTTTTTTTATTTTGTAAAATTATTGATACAATGCACAACTTGTTTCACATAGAAGCCTTTGAAGTTAAACTCCTCTCCGCTTACACATATTTCATTTGTTGTAGGCAATACAGAAATACCTTCTAGTTGCCCTAATTGCGTTGTGAATCCCAAAGGTAAACTTATTTTTTTAACTTCGGAAGAGAAGAATAGATGATTATTATCTTTTGGTAAAGCAAACCAATTGATAAAAGATAACGCTTCTTTTGTGTAACCTAATAAATAAATTCCTTGGGTTGAACTATGTACATCAGAATCAATATAAGCAGCTGTTACAGCGTAATTGGTTTTGAATGTTTCAATTTTTTTAGCAGCCCATTTTTTTGAAGTATCAATAGGAATTGTATAATGAGTTGTTGCTAAATTTGACCATTCTTTTGTGAAAATATGAATTTGATTATCGTACACAAAAAATGCTTCTGCATCAAAATTTGTTTTTAATCCTTTAACATTAAATTGTGTTTGTTCTGGATAATAAAATTCTATTTTTTGGGCTTTTAATTCTTGATAAGGTTTTGAATAATCGATTTCTTTTTTTTCGATAAAATAGATGGATAAATCTTTACGATTTCCATTATTATTCCCAAAATCGGCAAAATAGATACGATTTTTATCCGTAGAAATTTCTTCCCAATCTACATTTGGCGAATTGGATATAAAAATTGTATTGATGATTGTACCATCATTGGCATCAAAACGATACAATTCTGGTTTATTCCCAGAATCATTCAATCCCCAAAAAGTAGCCTTATTTTTATCTTTGATTTCATATTCCAAAGCTGATATTTCATTAAGTTTTGAAGGTAAATAATACGTTCTCATCTTATAATCATCTATAGATATGGTATCTATATTTTCTACTGCTTGTGCATGAGAAATACTAGATAAACCAAGTAATAAAAATAAGGCTATATTTTTCATTGTATACTTTTATGCATCTCCCGTCTTATTGGCTAATTGTCCGCATGCAGCATCGATATCTTTTCCTCTACTGCGACGAACATTAACAACAATATTATTACTTTCTAATGCTTTTATATAATTGTCTATTGCTTGTTCTGAAGCTTGTTTATAGATACCGTCGTCAATAGAATTGTATTCAATAATATTAACTTTTGAAGGTACTTTTTTACAAAACTTTACCAAAGCATCAATATCTTCTTTCTTGTCATTAATTCCTCCCCAAACGATGTATTCAAAAGTAATTCTTAAACCTGTTTGTTGGTACCAATACTGTAAACTATCCATAAGGTCTGTTAATGGAAATTTTACGGTGAATGGCATAATTACATTACGAACAACTTCTCGAGCGGAATGTAAAGAAACTGCAAGATTTACACGTAAATCGTCATCAGCTAATTTCTCTATCATCTTTGGAATACCTGACGTAGAAACTGTAATTCTTTTTGGAGACATTCCTAATCCTTCTGGTAAAGTAATTTTTTTGATGGCAGAAATAACTTCATTATAATTTAACAAAGGTTCTCCCATCCCCATAAAAACTATGTTACTTAATGGGCGATTAAAATAACGTTTACTTTCTTCGTCTATAATCACAACTTGATCAACAATTTCTGCTGCAGTAAGATTACGCATACGTTTTAATTGTGCAGTTGCACAAAACGTACAATCTAAACTACAACCTACTTGAGAAGAAACACAAGCAGTTGTACGAGTATCTGTAGGAATTAATACAGATTCTACAACGTTACCATCATGAAGCTTAACAGCATTCTTGATGGTTCCGTCGTTTGATTTTTGTAGAAGATCAACTTCAACAGGTTGAATTTGAAAATTTTCACCTAGACGTTCTCTCAATAATTTTGAGATGTTTGTCATGTCATCAAACTGATGAGCGTTCTTTTTCCATAACCATTCATAAACTTGTTTTGCTCTGAATGATTTTTCTCCAATCTCTTTGAAATATTCTTCAATTTCAGCTTGGGTAAGCCTTCTTATATCTTTTTTTGTTGTACTCAAACCTGAATTATAGGATTAACATTGCATCACCGTAAGAATAGAATTTATATCCTTCTTTTACAGCTTCGTTATACGCTTTCATTGTTAAATCATGACCAGCAAAAGCAGAAATCATCATTATTAAAGTTGATTTTGGCGTATGGAAATTCGTAATCATACAATTTGCTATAGAGAAATCATATGGTGGATGAATGAATTTATTTGTCCAACTATCAAAAGCATTTAAGTGACCATCTGCTGATACAGAAGATTCTATAGCACGCATAGAAGTTGTACCAACCGCACAAACTTTTTTCTTTTCGTCGATTGCTCTATTTACTAAATCTGCTGCTTCCTGAGGAATAATAACTTGCTCAGATTCCATTTTATGTTTAGATAAATCTTCTACTTCTACTCCTTGGAATGTTCCTAAACCAATATGTAAAGTAAGCTCTGCAAAATCTACACCTTTAATTTCTAAACGTTTTAATAAATGTTTAGAGAAATGTAAACCAGCAGTAGGAGCTGCAACAGCACCTTCATGTTTAGCATAAATAGTTTGATAACGTTCAGCATCTTCTGGCTCAACTTCACGAGTGATATATTTTGGAAGTGGAGTTTCACCTAACTCTTTTAATTTAGCACGGAATTCTTCGTAAGAACCATCAAAAAGGAAACGTAAAGTACGACCTCTAGATGTTGTATTATCTACAACTTCTGCTACTAAAGTATCATCATTATCAAAGAATAATTTATTCCCAATACGTATTTTACGAGCTGGATCTACTAAAACATCCCATAAACGAGTTTCAGCATCTAATTCTCTTAATAAGAAAACTTCGATTTGAGCACCTGTTTTTTCTTTATTACCCATTAATCTTGCAGGAAATACTTTCGTATTGTTACGAATCATTACATCTCCTTCATCAAAATAATCAATAATATCTTTGAATTGTCTATGTTCAATTTCTCCAGTATCACGATGAACAACCATTAATCTAGCTTCATCTCTATTTTCTGAAGGATGTTCAGCTAAAAGTTCATCAGGTAGATTAAAGTCGAAATCAGACGTTTTCATTTTCATAGTCGTAAAATTTTTTGCAAATATACGACACGAGATACCCCTTTGTCAAGTGAATTGAGGTATTTTAATTATTTTAAATTTTTATGCACTCTATAAGAACATAAAAAAAGAGTTTGTTTTATATGTAAAACAAACTCTTTTATATCATTTAATAAATGATTATACTTTCATTATTTCAGCTTCTTTTTTTGTTAAAGCTTCTTCTAACGTTTTAGAAAATTTATCAGTTAAACCTTGAACACGAGTTTCGTAGTCTTTAACTAAATCTTCTGATGCTTCTTTTACATTTTTTAATGCTGTATTGGCATCTTTACGAGCATTACGAATAGAAATTTTTGCAGTTTCCATATCAGCTTTAGCTAATTTCACTAACTCTTTTCTACGTTCTTCCGTTACAGGCGGAATACTAATAATAATTGTATCTCCGTTGTTTGAAGGAGCAAAACCTAAATTAGCATTTACGATAGCTTTTTCTATCTCGTAAATTAAGTTTTTTTCCCAAGGTTGAATACTCAATGTCATTGCATCAGGAGTATTTACATTGGCAACTTGACTTAATGGAGTTAAACTTCCATAATAGTCAACACGAACAGAGCTTAACATAGCTGGAGTAGCTTTACCTGCTCTTAATTTGTCAAATGCAACATTTAAATGATCTACAGATCCTTGCATTTGTTCTTTAGTTGTTTCTAAGATTAAATCTAATTCTTCCATTTTGGATTTAATTATTTGTTACTAGAGTACCTACGTTACCTCCTAAAATTAATTCTTTAAGATTACCATCTGTATTCATATCAAATACAATTATAGGTAAATTATTTTCTTCACTCAAAGTAAAAGCAGTCATATCCATTACTTTTAAGTTTTTGTTATATACTTCTTGATAAGAAATTGTATCAAATTTTTCAGCATTAGGATCTTTTTCTGGATCTGCTGTATAAATTCCATCTACACGAGTACCTTTTAATATAACATCTGCTTGTGTTTCAATAGCTCTTAAAACAGCTGCTGTATCTGTTGTAAAATAAGGATTTCCTGTTCCTGCACCGAAGATAACAACTCTTCCTTTTTCTAAATGACGAGTAGCTCTTCTTTTTATAAACGGTTCTGCAATTTGTTCCATACGTATTGCAGTTTGTAAACGTGTATCAACTCCAGCATCTTCTAATGCTCCTTGTAATGCCATACTGTTTATAACTGTTGCTAACATTCCCATATAATCTCCTTGTACGCGATCCATACCAGAAGCAACACCTTGTACACCTCTAAAAATATTACCACCACCAATTACAATAGCTATTTCGCAACCAAGCTCTGCAACTTCTTTAATTTGTTGAGCATATTGTTTTAACATTTCAGGATCTATACCATATTGTAAATCTCCCATTAGTGCTTCACCACTCAATTTTAGTAATATTCTTTTGTATTTCATTTTAAAAAAGGTTTTCTTTTGCAAATATAAATTTTCTATTTCTAATTTTCATAACGTTCGAAAACGTCTAATGCATTTTTTGTTGTAATTTCTGCTATTTGTTCTGGTAGTAAGTGATAAACATCTACTAATTTCTCACAAACATAGGTCAAATAACTACTTTCGTTTCTTTTTCCTCTAAAAGGAACGGGAGCTAAATAAGGCGAATCTGTTTCAAGAACGATATTTTTTATATCAAATTCATTCAAAAATTGATCTATTTTTCCATTTTTAAATGTTACAACTCCTCCAATACCTAATTTCAAATTAAAGTCAATTGCTCGTTGTGCATCTTCTTTTGTACCAGAAAAGCAATGAAAAATACCAAATAATTTTTCATCTTTAACCTCATCAAGCACTTCAAAAACTTCATTAAAAGCATCTCTACAATGAATAACAATTGGTAAGTTTTGTTCTTTAGCCCACTCAATTTGAGTTTTAAAAGCATCTTGTTGTTCTTTTAAATAAGCTTTTTCCCAATATAAGTCGATACCAATCTCTCCTATTGCTTTAAATTTTCTTTTGTCAATCCATTCCTTTACATGACTCATTTCTAAGTCTAATGTATCTGGATGAACAGAACATGGATGTAACCCCATCATTGCAAACATATCATTAGGATATTTAGCTTCTAGGTTTAACATTTTTTCTGTATAAGATTGATCAATCGCTGGTAAATAAAATCTATTTACTCCGTTTTGTTTTGCTCGTAACACAACCTCATCTATATCATCTTCAAATTGTTCTGAATACAAATGTGTATGAGTATCAATTAACATGGTTTTATTTTTAATCTTAAGTTATATATTTCCTCTTGAAAGGATATATTATTTTTTATTTGTAATTCTTCCATCATATCAATCGTTTTTCTCAAAAATGATTGATAAGAATCTGTATCTTCATTAAATGGACGATGATGAATAGCTGACTGTATTTTATAAATCTTATTATTAATAGATAAAGTTACCTCATCAAAATAGATATCACTAAAATGATTCCAAATATAATCTACAGCTTGTTGCGATGGATGAATCATATCATTCTTATAAAATCTATAATCACGTAAATCATCAATCATCAATTCATAAGATGGAAAATACGTTACATTATCCTGATTATTTTCTAATTGATATAACGCATCTATCAATCGTGATTTACTAACATTATTTTCTCTAAATCCATCTTTAGTATGACGTACAGGACTAACTGTTGTAATCACTTGTAAATTTGGATTAACTTTTTTTAATTCATTAATCAAAGTTGTGAGATAAGTTAGATTATCTTCTGTAGATAATAAAATTTTATCAAATTGTTTAGAAGGTATTTTATGACAATTAGAAACAATTTCACCATTTTCTTTTCTCTTATAAACCCAAGAAGTTCCTAAAGTAATAATTAAGACATCACATGTAAATAATCGTTCATGAACTTCATCAATTTTTTGATTTAAATGAGTTAAAAGCTCTAGAGCTGAATTTCTATTAAAAGAAGAATGTACATCAAAACAGAAAAATTGTTCTCCATTTTGATGTACATCAGTTTCAGTATAATATTTTTTTTGTAAACTCCTTGAAATTATATTGGCGATAGAATAAGAATTAAATACAACACCAAATGGATTTATAAGGGAATTATATTTTAAATTATAAAACTTCTCTCCTATCTCATCAGAAAAACAAGAACCAATGGTTAGAATTTTTGTTTGATGAGAAATCTTATAATTAGATTTTGGAATTTGAAAAGTTGTACGAAATTGCATTGTATATTAACCTTGACGATCAATTAAAACTTCACTTAACTCTCTTAAATAAACCTTTTTTTCTTCAGGTAAATCTATAGCATTCAAATAATCATTTGCTTTATTTGTATATTCTCTAATTAATGTAGATAGTTTGCGATTTACATTTAGAGCTCTAAATAATTTTTCTACAGCATATACTTTATCTACATTATCTGTATTAGAACTATACCAATATAACAATTCTTCTTTTTGTGCATCATTAGCTGCTTCTAGAGCAGAGATATAAAGTATTGTTTTTTTATTCTCATAAATATCTCCAGCATGTTTTTTTCCTAAATGTTCTAAGCTTCCAAAAACATCTAAATAATCATCTTTTAATTGATAAGCAATACCTAAATTAAGTCCAAATTGATATAATTTTTCCGCATCTTCATCAGATGAATCTGCTATAATAGCTCCTAATTTCAAACCAGCACCTAAAAGAACACTAGTTTTTAGAGAAATCATTTTTATATAATCTTCATAACTAACGTTTAATTTAGTTTCGTAATTAACATCTAGTTGTTGACCTTCACAAACTTCCAAAGCAGTTTGTGAAAATAACTTTGTAGCACGTTTGAATAGTTCTGGCTCTAAATCTTCTAAAAACTGATAAGCTTTAACCAACATAGCATCACCTGAAAGTATAGCTGTATTTACACCAAATTTTTCATGAACAGTTGTTTTATTTCTACGTAAAGAAGCATTATCCATAATATCATCATGTATTAATGAAAAATTATGAAAAAATTCAATAGCCAAAGAAGGTTTTAAAGCATCTTCTACATTTCCATCAAACAAATCTGTACCAAGTAAAGTAAGAATTGGACGTATTCTCTTTCCTCCTATATTAAGAATATAATCCATCGGTTCATATAATTCTTCAGGCGTTTTAGAAAAAGGATTACGGTCTATCGTTTCAGTAACTAATTCGTGAAATTTATCAAATGAGTACATAGTTTGATTTTTGTATAAATTATGTTTTGGCAAATATAACTAACTATGTCTTATTTTAAATTGTTTTTTCCAATTTTCATTTGAATTTGATAAAAGAAAAATACCTACTATTTTGCAAAAATTTATTAAGAGAAAAAAAAATTTAGAATTAAAATGATAATTTCATAAATAAATACGATTTTTAATAAAATTATTCATCATATCTATAACTAATAAATTATTTATGAAGCCAAATAAAAACTACATATCAAACCACATAATATTACAAATTACATTTATTGCCATTATTCTTATCGTTTTTGGATTAATAACAATGAATTTATTAGCCTTTTTTCCTGGATTCCTAGGTGCTTTATGTCTTTATACACTTTTACTAAACCCTTTAAAATGGTTAACAACAAATAAAAAGTGGAATAAATTAATGAGTGTTATTTGTCTGATGCTATTAAGTGCTATTTTAATTATAGGTCCATTGTATTTACTTATACAAATGCTTACAAATAAAGTATTAGTTGCATTTAATGATACTGCTCAAATAAAATCTGATATAAATCAAATTATAAAAATGATACAAACTAAATTTGATATAGATGTTTTAAGCGCTACAAATATTGAGAAAATAACACAAGTTGCAGGTAAATTATTAGAAAAAATATTAAACGCTTCTGTAAATATGAGCGTACAATTAGGTGTAGCTTTTTTAATTTTATATTTTATGCTAATGAATCATGATAAATTAGAATCATGGTTTTATAGAATTATTCCTATAAAAACAGATCAACTAAAAAAAATGAATGCTGATTTAAAAGATTTAATTATATCGAATGCTGTCGGAATGCCTTTAACAGCATTTTTTCAAGCTGTAATAGCATATATAGGATATTTAATCTTTGGAGTTACAGATTCTTTTACATGGTTTATACTTACAGTCTTTGCAGCTATGTTACCAATTGTTGGAGCAGCAATTATATATGTTCCTATAGGTCTTTTCTTACTCGCAAAAGGAGATACAACTAATGCAATAGGATTACTTATATATTGTTTTGTAATTGTAGGATTATCTGATAACTTAATAAGATTAGTTTTACAAAAGAAAATGGCTGATGTTCATCCATTAATTACAATATTTGGTGTAATAGTTGGAATTAACTTATTTGGATTTATAGGAATAGTATTTGGACCTATTTTCTTTTCTGTATTCTATTGGTTAATCAAATTATATAAATATGAATTTATAAATTCTGAATCCGATAAATAATATAATCATTAAAAACCACAAAAAAAATGAATAATAACGATTTTAAATTTTTTAAAGAATTAGACATACGATGGAGTGACTTTGATGCAATAGGTCATGTAAATAATGTTATGTACTTTGAATATTTTCAAATAGGACGAGGATTCTATTTCCCTAATATTAGTAAAAATTGGGATTGGTCGAAAAATATGTTTGTCATAGCACATATAGAGGCTGATTACAAAAAAGAATTAAAACCAAGCGCTAAGTCACCTAAAATTGGACTTCGTATCTCACAAATAGGTAATAAAAGTTTTGATTTAGAATATATCATTACAAGTAAATCATCCACAAATGAAGATATTATTCATTGTACGGGAAAAAGCACACAAGTAATGATTGATTTAAAAGAAAAAAAATCTATTGAAATCCCTGAATGGTTAAGAAAGGATTTCGAAAATTCGAATACCAATTTATAATCATTTTAAGAAAATAAATAGAAATAGACTAACCATTATCTATAGATAATGGTTAGCTTTAATGTATAATTAATCTTTTTAAATCTACCTATGAAAAATCTTTTTCTAATGCGTCATGCAAAAAGTGATTGGCATCAAAATATCTCTGATGAATTAAGAAAAATTTCGAATAAAGGAATACTAAAAACAGAATTAATTGCAAACTATATACAGTTCAACTTTAATTTATCTTTTGATAAAATATATACAAGTAAAGCTGTGAGAGCACAAGAAACTTCTCAAATTGTACAAAGTATTTTATTTCCAGAGCAAAAAATTGAAGTGATTGATGAATTGTATACTTTTTCCAGTTTTTTACTTGATTCGTGGATAAGAAAATTGGATAACAAACTAGAAAATATTCTTATTTTTGGACACAATCCTGCTTTCACTGAAATTGTAAATCAATTAGGAGACGAAAGTATTTATAATCTTTCTACATCTGGATTTGCTTGGTTACAGTTTGACACTGAAAATTGGAAGTCTATCATCAAAGGAAAAACTATTAAAATAATTTTACCTAAAGACATTAAATGAAAAAATATATAAATAGAGATGTTAGTTGGCTGTCTTTTAATGCCAGAGTTCTACAAGAAGCATCAGATGAAACTGTACCTCTTTTGGAAAGAATTCGTTTTTTAGGAATATTTTCTAATAATCTGGATGAGTTTTATTCTGTAAGATACTCAACAATTCTAAGGTCAATTCAATTTAAGCATCTACATCAAGTATATGATAATATAATAGCAGGTCAATCTAACGAAGAATTAATAGAAGAAATTAATAAAATTGTAAACGAGCAACGTATTGTTTATGACAATTTACATAATAAATTGTTCAAAGAATTAGAAAAACATAATATTTATGTAATTGATGATAAAACAATTCCTGAACAATATTTAGAATTTATATCAGAATATTTTTACAAAGAATTTATTCATACCGTTGGTGTTTTTATTCTAGATGATATTAAATTAGTTCCCACATTAAGAGATGGATCTTTTTATTTAGCAATTAAAATGCAGTTGGCTGAAAAAGTTCAATACGCACTTTTAGTTGTACCAACACATCTTTTTCCTAGATTTATTGTTTTACCAAGAGAAGATGAGAATACCTATGTTATGTACATAGAAGATATCATACGTTATCATTTGAAAGATATCTTCAAAATGTTTGATTTTGAAACAATCGAAGCTCATTCTATTAAAATAACAAGAGACAGTGAATTAGATTTTGATAATGATCTTGAACATAGCTTACTTGAAAAAGTAATACATAGTTTAGAAAATAGAAAAAAAGGAATTCCTGTCCGATTGGTATATGATTCTGATATCGCTGAAGATACTTTAAAATTCTTTTTAAAGAAATTAAGATTAGATGAATATGACAGTATAAATCCTGGTGGAAAATATCACAACAAAAAAGATTTGATGAATTTTCCGACTTTCGATCTTCCTAATTTAGTCTACAAAAAGATAAAACCTATCACCTTAAAAAGCCCTACAAAATACAGTAGTTATTTTCAAGCTTTCTCAGAAAAAGAAGAAATAATGATGGCTCCTTACCATGATTATTCTTTGTTACTAAAATTTTTACGAGAAGCAGCGATAGATCCAAAGGTTACAAAAATTAAAATAACAATTTATAGAGTCGCAAAAGATTCTCAAATTATGCACTCGCTTGTTAACGCAGCATTAAATGGGAAAGAAGTAACAGCTGTATTAGAATTACGTGCTCGCTTTGACGAATCAAACAATGCAATGTGGTCAAAAAAATTACAAGAAGCTGGAGTTAATGTTATTTTTGGCGTACCTGGACTAAAAGTTCATTCAAAAATTGGTTATATAGAACGTAAACCAGAAGGAAAACTTGCTCAAAAATATGTTTTTATAAGCACGGGTAATTTTCATGCAGGAACAGCAAGAGTTTATACAGATTATACTTATTTTACAACAAATGTGAATATTGTTAATGATGTAGAACAAGTTTTTAAATTCTTTGATGTTAATTACCTCAACCAAAATTATAAACATCTATTAGTTTCTCCTTTTGGTACAAGAAAAAAAATTGTGAAGATGATAAAACGAGAAATCAAAAATCATCAAGCTGGTTTACCAGCAGAAATTAATATGAAACTGAATAGTCTTAGTGATAAAGAAATTATAGATCTATTATATAAAGCATCTCAAAAAGGTGTTACAGTACGACTTGTAGTAAGAGGGATAAATTCTTTAATTCCTGGCGTTGAAAAATTATCTGAAAATATACATTGTGTAAGTGTTATTGATAAATTTTTAGAACATCCAAGAGTTTATTGGTTCAAAGACGGAGGAAACGACAAAGTATACATTTCTTCTGCTGATATTATGGGAAGAAATCTTGATCACAGAGTTGAAGTTTCTTGCCCAATTTATGATACAGATTTAAAACAAATTATCATCGACACATTTAACCTTAGTTTCAATGACAACGTAAAAGGTCGTAAAATTACAGCCGAATCAAGTTTAACTTATCAAAAAAATAACCTACCACCTAATAGATCTCAGTACACTACTTATGAATATTTTAAGCAATTAAACAACAAAGAGAATGAAGATTAGAAAACTAGGAGCAATAGATATAGGTTCTAACGCAATGCGATTATTGATTAATTATGTTTATGAAGAAGAAGGAAAAGCTCCTATTTTTAATAAAGCAAGTATCGTTAGGATGCCTATACGACTTGGACAAGATGTTTTTACTGATGGAAAAATATCTGATGTAAACATAGATCGTATTTGTGACGCCATGCAGTCTTATGCTCTTATGATGAAGGTTTATGGAATAGAATCTTACAAAGCGTATGCAACCTCAGCAATGAGAGAATCAAAAAACGGCAAAGATGTCGTTAAAAAAATTCTTAAAAAAGCTGGAATTAATATAGAGATCATAGATGGCAAAACAGAAGCTGAACTTCTTTTTAATTCAGAGCTAGGTAATTTTGTAAAAGATGATAAAACTTATTTGTATGTTGATGTTGGTGGAGGAAGTACAGAATTAACATTATTAAAAGATAATAAAATTTCTGTTTCTAAATCTTTCGAGGTTGGTACCGTTCGTTTGCTAGAAGGTAAAGTAAATCCTGATACTTTCAAAATAATGCAAAAATGGATAAAAGATAATATTGGTGATACAGAATTAGAATTAATTGGCTCTGGAGGAAATATTAACCATATTTATAAATATTCTGGAATTAAACTAGGTAGACCTATGGGAAGTTTCTATGTGAGAAAACATTATCAAATTCTAAAAAGTTTAGACACAGATGAAAGAATGCAACGATACAATATGAAACCAGATAGAGCTGATGTTGTAGTTTATGCATTAGAGATTTATACAAATGTACTAAAATGGACAGGTGCTAAAATAATACATGTTCCTAAAATTGGTCTTTCGGATGGTATTATAAGAAGTGTATACCAAGATTTAGAAGAATAAATACATAAAAAACCAATGATAAAATTTTATCATTGGTTTTTTGTCATTAAAGAAAAGTATTTTCTAAATGTTTACTATATTCTATTTGATAATTATCAATTCTTTCTTGTGTTACATTCTTCTCTAAATCGTGAAAATGAAAACCATCAATTCTTTCTAAAGCCACAAACTGATTCATTTTATGAAAACCAAATAAAATACCATCATCTACACTTGTTTGATCAAAAAATTCTCCTTCTAAAGTGAAAGCTGTATCTGGAGCATTCCAAGAAGTTGTAACCATATATTTTTTATCATGCATTAAACCTCCAGTTCCATAATTTATTGCTGGATTTACTCTACTTCTACCATCACTTTTAAAAATACCATTGTTATGACCAGCTGTAAAAACATCATCAATATATTTTTTTAATCGATTTGGTACCTGAAACCACCAAATTGGAGTATGATAAATAATAATATCTGCCCATTTAAAATTTTCAACTTCTTCAAATGCATCATAATCATCATTAATATTTGATACTTTATATTCTATGTTATTTTTTTCTAAAAATTGAACTGTCCAATTTGTTAATGTATTATTGAACTCCCCTCCTGAATGTGCAAAAACTTGTCCTCCATTTATAATAAAAACTTTCATTATTTAATTTTTAATAATTTATTCTACAAATTTCTCATATAAATACATATTATAAAAATAATTTAAATTATACATTTGTATCATTAATATAATAGCTATGCATTGGAATCTGGAATGGATAAGAACATTTAAAGCAATTTATGAAACAGGGACTTTATCTGCAGCTGCTCAAGAGTTATTTATTTCTCAACCAGGAGTTAGCTTACATTTGAATTCCTTAGAAGCGTTTACAGGATATAAATTATTTGATCGATCAGCTAGAAAAATGGTTCCAACAGAAAAAGGGAAAATTTTCTATAATTATATCATTGATCCTTTAACAAAATTAGAAAAAGGTGAACAGTATTTTCATAAAAGAGCAAAAGAAGAAAGAGCAACCATAAGTGTAGGTATGTGTTTCGAAGCTTTTCAATATACATTAGAAGAATATATATCTAAATTTCCTTTTAATTTTATAATCAAATTTGGAGATTACAATCAAATGCAACAAGATTTAGATAATGGTTTATTAGATCTTATTGTTACACCAAGAGCAGGAAATCAAAAGAATTTAAAATATGAAGCATTTTCTAAAGAAAGAATTGTACTTATAGCAGGAAGTGAAACTGATACTACAGAAATAAAACAATTAATTAAAGAAAATAAAACCAAAGAGATTGCATCATTTCTAAAAAATCAATTATGGTACAGTGTTACAAATGAAATGGAACACATGAAAAATTTTTGGCAAAAACAGTTTGGAGAACATCCAGATTTTAGTCCAAATTATATTGTTCCAAATATCAGCTCCATCATTAGATGTTTAAGTAATAACAATGGATATTCTATTGCTCCAGATTTCCTATGTGGAGAAGCAATAAAAGATAAAAAAATAAAACTGATTTGGGAAGGAAATTCAATTGTTGAAAATACTCTTTATTTTGGTACTAGAAAAAAAACGATCTATCAAAATGAAATAGAAAAACTTGAAACTTTATTGAAAACAAAATGGCAATGTTTATAATTTTTTTAGTAAAAATCCTGCTTTATTTTATTTAAATTGCAAGTACAAAACCACAATAAAATAGAAAAAATGACAGTAGAAGATTTTAAAGAAAAATTAGAATTACCACTTATTACATCGCCCATGTTTTTAGTTTCTAGAACAGAATTAGTTATAGAAGCTTGTAAAAATGGTGTTTGTGGAACATTTCCTTCATTAAATGGTAGAAAACCAGAAGATTTTGAACAAATGCTAATTGACATCACAACTCAGTTAGAACAATTCGAAAAAGAAACTGGAAAAAAAACAGCACCTTTTGGAGTAAATTTAATTGTAAATAGAACCAATCCAAGAATTGAAACTGATTTAGCTTTATGTGTAAAGTATAAAGTTCCATTAATCATAACATCTTTGGGAGCAGTAAAAGAATTAGTAGACACTGTACACAGCTATGGAGGAATCGTTTTTCATGATGTTATAAAAAAACGTCATGCAGAAAAAGCTGTAGAAGCTGGTGTGGACGGAATTATTGCTGTAGCTGGTGGCGCTGGTGGACACGCAGGAACTGCTAATCCATTTGCTTTAATCGATGACATTAGAACATTTTACAACGGTTGCTTAATTCTAGCTGGTTCATTGAACAATGGAAATGATATATTAGCCGCAGAAACAATGGGAGCAGATTTTGCATACATAGGAACTCGTTTTATAGCTACAAAAGAAGCAGCTGCAGATAATAAATATAAAGATATGATAGTAAATTCATCATTTGAAGATATTATTTACACTGACGGTGTTTCTGGTGTTAATGCTAATTTCTTAAAACAAAGTATCAAACATTCCGACATTAATATCGAAGATAAAAAAGAAGAGGATTTTTCTAAACTAATAGATCATGATGACCAAAAAGCTTGGAAAGATATTTGGTCTGCTGGTCATGGCGTTTCTGGTATACATGATGTTCCAACAGTAAAGGAATTAATCACTAGAATGAAAAATGAATATAAAACTGCTTTAGAAAAGAATGTCCAACGCTTAAACAAATTAAAATTTTAATCTAACATAAAATGAAAACAACACAAGAACTCATCGAATTAATTTCTCTAAAAAAATTAGAAAATAATCTATTCGAAGGAAAAAGTTCTTTTATGGGAAGTCCTCATGTTTTTGGAGGACAAGTTGTAGCACAAGCATTAAATGCTGCATACCAAACAGTAGACACAGACAGATTTTGTCATTCATTACATTCATATTTCATTTTAGCTGGTCAATTAGACGAACCAATCTATTATGAAGTTGCTATTTTAAGAGATGGAGGAAGTTTCAGTACAAGAGTAGTAACAGCAAAACAAAATAACGAAGCTATTTTTGTAATGGCATGTTCATTTCAATTAAAGCAAGAAGGTTACGAGCATCAAGAAGAAATTCCAGATGTAAAACAACCAGAAGAATTAATCAGCTGGAGACAAATTGCAGAAATGTTCGGAGATTTTTTACCAAAAGCTACTAAGCAATTTATAATGGCCGATAGACCAATAGATTTTAAACCTGTCGAAACATTAAACCTTGCAGAAAAAAAAGATTATGAAAGTTATAGCAATGTTTGGATGAATTTTAATGATACGCCAGAAAACTTACCCTTACAAGTTGTTCATCAGTTAATCGCTTACAGCTCTGATTATAATTTATTATCTACAGCGTTAAAACCTCATGCTTCTAAGGCTCATTTTGGTAACACTCAAATGGCAAGTTTAGATCACTCCATTTGGTTTCACAGAACTCCAAATTTACAAGATTGGATTTTAGTGAGCTTAGATTGCCCAAGTACAATGGATACAAGAGGGTTTACAAAAGGAGAATTATTTAACAGATCAGGTGAGCTAATTTGTAGTGTTGCTCAAGAAGGTTTAATTCGACCAAAAACAAAATAAATACATCAAAAAAAACCTCATAATATACTATTATGAGGTTTTATATTTATTTAGGCGTTCGAGCGGGTTTTCCTCAATATCTTTTCTAATTGATAACTTAACTGAAATAAAAATACATCCAATTAGAAAAGGATACCGCTTCATCCCTAACGCAAAGTCAATCAAAAATAATTTTTGTTCCTTTACTTATACTATCTTGCATAATAAAATCAATAATCTCTTAATTTATATTTTCTAATAATACAGAACGATTTTTAAAAATTAATAAATCAACATAAAATACTGGTGGATGAAAGAGTAATTCTCCTGAAACTCGTATAAAAACATTAACGGTCTGATTAGAATAATTAATTAATATTTCTCCTCTAGAAACAATTGAATAAGTTATTTGTTTCATCAATTATTTCTTATTTGCAAAGTAATCTAAAAAATTATCTGGATCAGCACCTGTTCTTCCGTTTGAATTCAATGAATCAATTTTATGAATATCATCCAAAGAAAGTTCAAAGTCAAACAATAAAGAATTTTCTTTTATTCGTTCTGGATTTACACTTTTTGGAATTGTAGCTATCCCTTTTTGTAGATCCCATCTTAAAATAATTTGAGCAACAGACTTATTATATTTTTTAGATAAACTTTTTAGTATTTCATTTTCTAACAATCTCCCTCTCATCAATGGAGCCCAAGCTTGATAAGCAATTTGATGATCTTTACAATAATTAACCAATTCTTGTTGAATCAACCTTGGATGAAATTCATTCTGAACAACCATCGGTTTATAAACGCAATTCTTCTGAATTATTTCTAAATGATGTTGCAAACAGTTAGAAACTCCAATAGATTTTACTAAACCTTCTTCATATAAAAATTCTAAAGCTTTCCAAGATTCAATTAATTTATCAGCGACTGGCCAATGAATTAAATACAAATCAATATAATCTAAATTCAGGTTTTTAAGTGATTGATGAAAAGCATTAATTGTTTTATAATATCCCATATCATCTATCCAAACTTTTGTAGTAATAAATAATTCTGAACGATTGATTTCTTGAGAATTAATTGCTTTACCAACTCCAATTTCATTGTCGTAATAAGAAGCTGTATCTATAAGACGATAACCTTCATCTATAGCTGAATGAATAGCATTTATAACCTCATCACCTTCATTCGTTTTATAAACGCCCAATCCTAAAATTGGTAAATGAACACCATTATATAATTTTATTTTTGTGTCTATATCAATCATAATTTGAATTTACGAATGAATTTACAATAAATAAATCTCTTAAAAAACTAGAGACCTAAATATAAATAAGTATTAACACTCATGCTTAAAGGTCTAACATCTAAAGACTGTTGTGTTACTCCCCCGTTAATAGATTCTGTTGTAGCAGAAACTGTATGACTATGATCTCCTGCATTTGATGTTTGATAAGTACCTGAAGTATCATCTGTAATATTTGTTAAATTACCATTTCTTGTCATCTCATAAGATGTATTTCCCCTATCTGTATAATTATGATTATGTGACCCTGCAACATTTGTAGAACCTGATGCAGATAAAGTAACATTTGGAAGCTGACCTCTAGTAAGAGTTTTAGTATTAGAATTTGACAATCCCCAAGCGTTGTATTATTCTGTACTAAATAAGCATTTGTTGCATCAGGTAAATTAGTAGAAAAACCTAAAACACTAGCTTGTCCTTGCTGAGTAGACATTAAACTACTTACTGAACGTCCGTCCAATTTAACCCAACCATTATGGTCACTAGTAATAAGGCTATACTTAATATCACCAGTTAAATTAGTTGCTACAGCAATTGTTTTCCATTCAGGTGAATTTGAAACACCATTTGATGTAAGCACTTGCACTAAAGTACCTGCACTACCTTGACTTGTAGCATTACCACCAACATTCAATTCATTAGTAACTTGTAAACTACCATTTACATGAAATGTTTTCTGAGGTGTTGAAGTATTAATACCAACCTTTGCAATTGCTATGTTCACAATTAGACTAGCAATCATAATTAATAATTGTTTTTTTCATAAAGTTTTAATTATTTGTATTTCAAATTTATACAATTATGTATTATAGTTATTTAACTTTCTTTTTTTTCAGGAAAATAAATAAAAAAAGGGACTAATAAATAGGCCCTTTTATAATTAAATAAAAAATATTAAAAAATATTAAACGCAAGTTGAATATTGCCAGAGTCATTAATTGGACTCCAAGAAGCTGTAGCAGTTATAGGTAATTGATATCTACCAAAATTAAGTGTTTTACCAATAATAAAACCTACGTTTGCTAAACCTGATTTAGGTCCATAAAAATTTTTTCCTTTATCTTCTTTTTCAGGTGATAAAGCAAATGCTCCAGCAGCATACAAATCTAAATTAACTACTTTACTTTTCACCACAGGATAAGAGGCTTGTACATAAGAAGAATAAAGATTTTTCTCATTTTCAATTCCTCTATCTCTACCATGAATCACAGTAGACCAATATAAATTTAATGGAATTTTATCAGAAATTGTATATGACACAGAAAGATCTAAAAAGTGACCTGTTTTATCTCCATTATATTCAAAAAAATCTTTATTATTCCATGTAGCATTAGTGGAATAATTATAAATATCCCAAAGAGCAAAAGTTAAATTTTTCACTGGAGAATAAGTTACATAATAATCAAACTCTCGATATTCTCCAGTTGTTCCGTATCCTCCCCAAACTCCTGCTTTTAATTTACCATCTGTCGTACCAACTCCTGCATCTATAGCAAAAACGGTAGAATTTGTAACAGCTAAACCTCTCCATAAATGCATTGTTTTTAATTGACCATGTAAATAAAATGGAGATAATTCTTGCTGAAATTCTTCATTTAAAGACACCTTGCTTTTTTCATCCTCATTTATTTTAAGATCTGCAACATCATATGACTGAGAAAAAATACTAACTGGAGTTAAAAAAACAAAAGTTAGTAATATATTTTTTAGTGAAGTTATTTTATTCATGTTGTGTGGTTTTGAAATGAATAATTATATTAACTAGACAAAAAGTTAAATAATAACGCTGCAAAAACAGCTCCTAAAATTGGTCCTAAAATTGGAATCCATGCATATCCCCAATTACTTGAACCTTTACCTTTCATTGGTAAAAGAGAATGCATAATCCTCGGCCCAAAATCACGAGCAGGATTAATTGCATAACCAGTTGTTCCTCCTAAAGATAATCCAATAGACCAAACAACGAAAGCTACTGGTAAAGCACCAACTGATCCTAATCCTAATTTCACTTCTTCTGTACCCGAAGTACCTTTAGCATCAGAAAAATAAAATACACAAAAAACCAATACAAATGTTCCCAAAATTTCAGAAAGGACATTTCTAAAATTATTTGGAATTGCTGCCCCTGTAGAAAAAACACCTAATTGAGAACTTGGATCATCTGAAGAAGCATCAAAATGATCTTTATACATTGCCCAATTTAAAAATGCTCCTATCATCGCTCCTAATAACTGAGCAAGAATAAATAATGGTACTTTAGACCATTCAAATTTATTTGCTAATGCTAAACCTACAGAAACTGCAGGATTTAAATGAGCACCACTCACAGGACCTGCAATTACAACTCCTGCAAAAACAGCCAAAGCCCAACCTGTTGTAATAACAATCCAACCAGAACCATGACCAATTGTCTTTTTCAAAGCAACGTTTGAACAAACACCACCACCTAAAAGTATTAGGACAGCAGTTCCTATTAATTCAGCTGAAAATTCATTCATAATTCAATTGATTTAATCTTCAATCCAATTTTGAGTTCTTTTTACAGCCTTATTCCAGAATTTCAATAACTCAGCTCTTTTATCTGAATTCATCTCTGGTTTAAAAATTCTATCCTGCTTCCATTGAACTTTTATCTCATCAATATTTTTCCAATATCCAACAGCTAAACCAGCTAAATAAGCAGCACCAAGAGATGTAGTCTCCAAAACTTTAGGACGAATAACTTCATTTTCAATCAAATCAGCTTGAAATTGCATTAATACATTATTCGCACAAGCTCCGCCATCTACTCTTAATTCTTTTATTTCCCCTTCAACATCAGATTTCATACTCTTAATTAAATCATCAACCTGAAATGCAATTCCTTGGATAGCTGCTTTGGCAATATGAGCCTGTGTCGTACCACGAGTAATTCCAAAAATTGCACCTCTCGCATATTGATCCCAGTAAGGAGCACCAAGACCTGTAAGAGCTGGTACAAAATAAACACCACCATTATCTTCCACAGATGCAGATAATCTTTCACTTTCTGGTGCAGATGAAATTATTTTAAGACCATCTCTCAACCACTGAATAACAGCTCCTCCTACAAAAACAGAACCTTCTAATGCATAAGTTGTTTTACCGTCTATTTGCCAAGCAACTGTCGTTAATAAATTATTTTTTGAAAAAACTGGTTTTTCACCAATATTCATTAATAAAAAACAACCTGTTCCGTATGTATTTTTAGCCATTCCTTCCTCCACACACATTTGTCCAAATAATGCAGCTTGTTGATCTCCAGCAATACCAGAAATTGGAATTTTAGTTGAAAATAACGTTGTTGATGTTGTTCCATAAATTTCACTACTACTCTTTACTTCAGGTAGCATAGATTTGGGAATATCAAATAAATTTAACAATTCATCATCCCACTCCATTGTATTAATGTTATAAAGAAGTGTTCTTGAAGCATTAGAAACATCCGTAATATGCATTTTTCCTCTAGTAAATTTCCATACAAGCCAACTATCTACAGTTCCAAAACATAATTTCCCTTGTTCTGCTTTTTCTCTTGCTCCATCAACATTATCTAAAACCCATTTAATCTTTGTAGCACAAAAATATGAATCAATAACAAGACCTGTCTTTTCTTGTATAATATCTTTATACCCTTTTTCTTTTAATGAGTCACAGTATTTTGATGTTCTTCTATCTTGCCAAACAATTGCATTATAAATAGGATCTCCTGTTTCCCTATCCCATACTATAGTTGTTTCCCTTTGATTTGTAATACCTATAGCTGCGATATTAGTTCCATTTAAATCTGATTTAGCTACAGATTCAGCAGCTACTGAAGATTGTGTATACCAAATTTCATTTGGATCATGTTCTACCCAACCTGGCTGGGGAAATATTTGCTGAAAATCTTTTTGAGATATCGCCACAATTTCTCCATCATGATTATAAATAATAGCTCTCGAACTAGTTGTACCTTGATCTAATGCAAGAATAAATTTTTCGTGTGTTTCCATTTTTTGTGGTTTTTAATTTTTTTTTCTTCTTATAATTGATATATTTTTGCTAATTGAGCAAATTCATTTACTTCTTTTTGAATCCATTGTTCATCTTTACCTAACTCTTGAGCCATAATTGTTGCTACTTTATGAGAAACTTCAACTGCTCCTTTTGCATCTAATAATAAAAGTCGAAGTCTACGAGCTAAAACATCTTCTAATTTATATGCTAATTCATTTCTTACAGCAAAAACAGCACAAGCATATGTGTAATCATATTTTGGCAATAATTTTTCAGCATACTGAGGGTTTTCTTTTTCCAATTTCAATATCTCTGATCTATCAGAACCATAAAAATGTAAATCTTTTTCAAAGTTGACATTTTCTTCATATCCATGTATTTTTAATTGCTCAGTTTTACAACTTACTGAAGGAACTTTATTCAATTGAATAATTTTATCAATTGTATCTTGTCCCATTCTTCTAAATGTTGTCCATTTCCCACCTATAATTGTTACTAATCCACTATCAGAAACTAAGATTTTATGACTACGAGAAATCTCTTTAGTGTTTTTCCCTTCACCTTGTGGTGCAGCTAAAGGACGTAAACCAGCAAAAATAGCTTGCACATCATCTTTAGTCGGTTTTCCTACTAAATATTGTTGAGCTGTAGTTAAGATAAAATTAATTTCTTCATCTAAAGCTCGTGGTTCTAATTCTGCATGATCTCTAAGCGTATCAGTTGTTCCTAGAATTAATTTATCATACCATGGTACAGCAAATAATACACGACCATCACTAGTTTTAGGAATCATTAAAGCATTTTTACCTGGCAAGAATTTTTTGTCAATTGTTATATGAACACCCTGACTTGGTCTTACTAGATGAGGTGAATTAGGTTTATCAAATTGCAAAATATTATCAGCATAAACTCCTGTTGCATTAATAACTGCTTTAGCATTTAATTCATATACTTCTTCCGTATCTTCTGTTTTTATTTTTACTCCAGAAAGTTTTCCTTTCGAATCTTTTAAAAGACCTACAACTTTTGTATAATTTAAAACACAAGCACCATTTTCTATAGCTGTCTGAGCTATATTTAGGGCTAATCTTGAATCATCAAATTGACCATCTTGATACACTACTCCTCCTTTTAAACCATTAGGTTTTACTGTAGAAAGTAATTTCAATGTATTTTTTGAATTAACGTATCTTGATTTTCCTAAACTTAATTTCCCAGCTAAAAAATCATAAAACTTTAAACCAACCGTATACATAATATTATCAAAATACGAGTAATTAGGAATTACAAAAGAAGTATTTCTTGTAAGATGAGGTGCATTTTTTAATAATAGACCTCTTTCATGACAAGCCTCTTTTACTAAACCAATATCACCTTGTGCCATATATCGAACCCCTCCATGTAAAAGCTTAGTTGCTTTACTTGAAGTCCCTTTTGCAAAATCAGCTTGTTCAACTAATAAAGTCTTATATCCTCTAGTAGCAGCATCCATTGCACATCCAAGACCAGTGGCTCCTCCACCGATTATTATAACATCCCAATCTTTTGTTGATGCTATTTGTTTTAATAAAGAGCTTCTTTTCATAATAAAAACATTTCGAAATCAAAAATAATAAAAAAAAACAAATAAGAAATAAATAAAAACTATTTTTAATGTAAAAAGAAATAATTATATGTAAAAACTTTATTAAATTTGAGTAGATTTTAAAACATAAATGATGATAGAATTTGAAACAATGGCGCAAAGACATAATTATATTTTAGATCAATTAGAGAAAAATGAAGTCGTTAAAATATCTGATTTAGCAAAAAAACTTGATGTATCTATTGTCACAATCAGAAAAGACATTAAAACATTAGAAAACATGGACTTAATATACAAAGCTCATGGTTTAATATATAAAAACAATCCCTATACACAAGATATAAATGTAAACGAAAAAAGCTTATTAAATGTTGAACAAAAGAGAGATATAGCAAAATTTGCTGCATCTTTAATTGAACCAAATGATGCAATTTTAATAGCTTCGGGAACAACTGTTTTACAATTTGCTCAGGCTATAAACGTAACAAATGGAAAGTTAACAGTTGTAACTTCTGCAATGAACGTTGCATTAGCTCTTAGTGGTAAAGCTAATATTGAAGTAATACAATTAGGTGGTGTTGTTCGACCAAACTCTACATCTGTTGTTGGACCTTATGCTGAAGATACATTGAAAAAACTTTCTTTTTCTAAATTATTTCTTGGAATTGATGGTATTGATACAGATTACGGATTAACAACCTCTAATTTACTCGAAGCCAATTTAAATCATCTTATGATAAAAGCTTCTCAAAAAACAATTGTATTAACTGATTATAGTAAATTCGGAAAAAAAGGTTTTGGTAAAATATGTAATCTTAATGAAATTGACCATATTATAACTGACTCTAGAATTACGGAAAAAGCAAAAGAAGATATTGATAACCTTGGAGTAAAATTAACTATTGTTTAATAATATTTCTTTTTGTTTCTTTTAATAAAAAACCTTGATAACAATTGTTATCAAGGTTTTTTATTATTATTTTAATTTTAATGCAATAATATATTGTTTTTTCTTTTACTTACATGACTGTAAGCATAATAACAACTGTACAATATAAATAATACAAAGAAGAAACAAAGCACTGGTAAATAAATTGACATAAATATCAAAATTACAGAACAAAGTGTTTCTACTGTACTAATTACAAAATTCCCCTCTCCTCTTGTAGTTATTGTTGATACATCTCTTGCTGCTGTCATAGTTGCAGAAATAAAGAAAGAAACTCCTCCTCCAATAACTATAGCTAATACCCAAGAAAGGTATTCATTAATCAACTCAGGTAATACAATTTTAAAAATAAATATCCCTGCAATTGCAGCTAAGGGCACAGATAATTTATCTAAAAAATTGTCTAAAATAGGAATATAATATACTACTATTTCTACAGCGGCCAATAATCCTAAAATCATCATCGTTGTATCAGTTCCAATCCAACTCCAATTATCAGAAATATTTAAATCAATACTTCCTGAATCGGTTAATAAACTTACAATGAAAAGTGGTAAGAATATTCTAAAACCAGTTGCAGCTACTAAACCAATACCTATGAGTATTGGTAAGAGAAAATTTGTTGATAATAATTCGTTCATTTTTTATGTTTTTAACAGTTTTGATTACTTAAATTTACAAAAAAAATACTTAATAATTATCATTTTTTTCTTTCCTTTGCACGCGATTAATAAAATTAGGAAAGTACTGTCAAGTACTTTTTTTGTGTGAAAAAATTTAAATGATTAATTTATACCTAAATAGTCGATTAAAATTAGAATCAAATAATAATTTGATTAACCATACTCTTTTTATTAATCCTAACCTATTCTATACTAAAAAAATAAAAAAACAAGAATCATTCATAAATATTTTAAAATTAGGAAGTAAAATTTTATCTTTAATAAAATTTAATGGATGATCTTGCAATGGAAACAACTAATAATTTAAAAAATAATAAAAAAAAGATGCTAGTAATTGGAATTGCAGGTGGAACAGGTTCAGGAAAAACTACTGTTGTTAATAATATTTTGAGAGACCTAAACGCCGAAAGTGTAATTGTTATTTCGCAAGATAATTATTATAAAGATCATTTAGATTTATCTTTTGAAGAACGCTCAAAAATAAATTTTGATCACCCAAGATCAATTGATTTTGAATTATTAAAAGAACATGTTTCATTATTAAAAAGTGGTATCTCTATAGAGCAACCAGTTTATTCATTTATTACTCACAGCAGAAAAGATGAAACAATTCTTACTCACCCACAAAGTGTTATTATTGTTGAAGGAATTTTAGTTTTAACAGATCCAGAATTAAGAGATTTATTTGATGTTAAAATCTTTGTACATGCAGATTCTGATGAAAGATTAATTCGTCGTGTACGAAGAGATATACAAGAAAGAGGTCGTGATTTAGATGAAGTATTAACTCGTTATCAAAAAACATTAAAACCAATGCATCAACAATTTATAGAACCTTCTAAAAACTACGCAGATATAATTATTCCTAACATGAAAAAGAAAAATTCTGTTGCGGTAAAAGTTCTTTCTACTGTTATCAAAGAAAAGTTAAACTCTCAAGTAACCATATAAATGAAAAATACATCGAAAGAAATATTAGATGAAGAATTAACTCCAGAAGTTCCTAAAAAGAAAATAAGAGATTCTCGATTATTTAAAATAGTTTGGAATCGTTATTTTATTCTGTCTGTTGCTTTTGTTATTTGGATGTTTTTTTTCGATCAAAACTCATTTTTTGTACATAGAGAATTAGATAAGCAAATTCGTTTATTAGAAATGGATGAAGCCTATTTTGAACAAAATTTAAATAAAGAAAAAGAAAAATTAAACGAACTAAATAATAATCCTGCTGAAATAGAACGTATCGCAAGAGAACAGCATTTTCTTAAAAAAGAAGATGAAGATATATTCATTATTCAACAAGAAAGAGTTGAAGAACCAAAAGATAAAAAATAATGGATAAATTTTTTGACGATATCATTTCTATCTCAGAAAAACAATGGAAAAATAAAGTTCAAGTAGAATTAGAGGGTTTAGATTATAATAAAACTCTCGTTTGGGGAACAAATGATCATATTAATGTAAAACCATTGTACATAAAAAATGATGTTGATTACATTAATCTAAAATCTATTTCTAATACTACTAAAATTATTTCTAAATACAATAACCAATTTGATAATAAATTAAGTTCTGCTTATTATATTGAAAAAGATAATATTGAGAATTTAGAAATAATTTCTTCCTGCTATGATTTACACTTTCAATATTATGAAACATTAAATTTTAATAATTTAGAAAAATTACCCCAAAGAAAATTTTTGGATTTTGATGTATATGGTTATTATGCACAGAATGGTCTTCGATTAAAAGAAAATCGAAAAGCTGATCGAGATTTAATTAAACATATCCTAAAACAAAAATGCTTTACGAAATGTATATCTATTCAAGGTGAAATATATCAAAATGCAGGAGCAAATCATATACAAGAAATAGCTATAAGTTTAGCACACGCTGTAGAATACATTGAAGAATTTGGGGTAGATATTGCTGATAAAATCTATTTTAAATTTGGAATTAGTAGTAATTATTTTTTTGAAATTGCAAAACTCAGAGCTTTTAGATTTTTATGGCGATTAATATTAGAACAATATAATGTAAAAAGTGAAGCTTATATTGTTTCATTAACTTCTAATAGAAACAAATCCTCTCTAAATGAAAATAATAATATTATCAGGTCATCATTAGAAATATCTGCATCATTATTAGGAAAAAGTGATGCAATAGTTATAGAAAATGAAATGAATAGTTTATTGCAATATGAAGATTATATTTCTGGCTCTTATTATGTAGAAAATTTAACTGATCAAATAGGTGAAAAAGCTTTGGAATTATTTAAAACTATTCAAAACTCAGGAGGTTTTCTACAATCAATAGAAAATGAAACTATTCAAGATTTGATTTATACAACTGCCAAAAAGGAGCAAAAAGATTTTGATGAAAAAATTTTACAACTAATAGGTGTAAATAAAAATAAAATTTCATTAGAGGAAAGAGATATAAGAAAAAAAGAAAAAGTAATAAAACAAGTTATTTTTTTACCTATTGTTCCAACTAGATTAGCTGAAAAAGAAGAAAAAAAATAATTTCATATTAGTTAATTAATAAACTATTACAACATTGAATAATACTATTTTATCCTCAGAATTTCAAGATTATTTAAAATCAATTGAACATGAGGATTTTAAAAAAATTGTTTTAAAAAAATCTCCTTTTGAATCAATTTCTTCTGCAGAAATTGCCCAACAATTAAAAGGATTACAAGTTTCTAAATATAAATTCCCTACTTTATACAAAACCAAAAACATATTCTTTCCTCCTTCAATTAATTTAGAACAAGCAAGTTCTGAAGCTACAGCAAATTATAAGAGTAGTATAATTGAGGGGAAAACATTGATTGATTTAACTGCTGGATTTGGAATTGATACAATGGCTTTTGCTAAAAGATTTTCAAAAGTTTATCATATAGAGAAAAATAAAGAATTAAGTGAGATTGTAAAAAACAATACTTCAATTCTCACACCAAATGTAGATGTTTATTCTAACTCTTTTCAAGATTTTTTTGAACAACATTCAGAATTAAAATTTGATGTTATTTACCTTGATCCTGCACGAAGAAACTCTGGTGGAAGAAAATTTATTTTAGAAGATTTAGAACCTAATATTTTAGAATGGATTCCTACTTTTTTTGAAAAAAGTGATAAAATAATGATAAAACTTTCTCCATTATTAGATATTTCTTTAACTCTTGAACAAATAATACATATTTCTGAAATACATATTGTTGCTTTAAAAAATGAGGTAAAAGATTTTCTAATTTTATTAGATAAAAATAATACATTAAAAAATCCTATAATAAAAGCTATTAATTTAGAAAGTAATCAAACTAATTTTCAATTTAATTTCTTTGATGAAATAGATGCAATAGCAAGTTATGGTTCTGTTTCAAAATATATCTATGAACCTAATGTATCTATATTAAAAACAGGAGCTTTTAAATTAGTATCAGAAAAATTAAATCTTACAAAACTTCATCAAAATACTCATCTATATACTTCATCAGAAATTATGAATGAATTTCCAGGTAAAATTTATGAAGTTGAACATGAAATAAGAAATCCTAAAAAAGAAATTACTAAAATGAAGGCAAATATGCTAGTTAAAAATTTTAATCAATCAATCGATAGTATTAAGAAAAAATTTAAAATTATTGATGGTGGAGATACTACTCTTATTTTTACTCAAAGCATGAATGGTTTTCATATTTTAAAAACATCACGTATTTATTGAATTTATAAAAAAGATATATTAATTTTATAGATATCAAAATCACAATTAAAATTTACATCATTTGGAATTTAAAAACAAATTAGAAAATTTCATTTATGGAGAAGCTTTAGCAGATGGAATAAAAACTTCAATAGCTATTGTTATTCCTCCTATTGTAGCAGGATATTTTGGAGAATTATATACTGGTGTAACAATGAGCCTTGGTGCTGTATTAGCACATATGACAGATACACCTGGACCTTTTAAAGAAAGACGAAATTTTCTATGGTTATCTGTTCTTTTCATTTTTATTATTTCATTTCTTACTAAAACAATTAATCATTTAGAATATGTTTTGGGATTATTCTTAATTGTAATTGTTTTTTGTTCAAATATGCTTGCTGTTTGGGGACAAAGAGCCAGTGCTCTAGGGATGGTAATTATGATGTCTATGGTCATGAACATGAATGACTTAAGAGACGACCTAAGTGCTTTACAAATTGCAAGTTACATAACTGCTGGTGCTATTTGGTATTCTATATTTAGTCTTGCTATAAGTACTTTTCGACCATATAGGATGGCACAACAAAATCTTGCTGACACTATGATACATGTATCTGAATATATTCGTATCAAAGCATCAATGTTTGATAGAGACTCTAATTATGATGATATTATAAAGAAGTTAATTGATGAACATGTTATCATTAACGAAAAACAAAGTTTAGTTCGTGAGTTGGTATTTAGTAATAAAAGATTAGTAAAAGATCAAACACCTATTGGACGATCAATTGTATTTATCTATTCTGACTTAATTGATATTTTTGAAAATATAACTGCAACACAATACGATTATAAAAAAATCAGAGAAGAATATGGCGATACTAAAGCTATGCGTAAAATTTATAATATGATGAATAAACTTGCGCATGAATTAAAAATGATTGCTTACCATATCAATTCTAACAAAAAACCTAAATCGCCTACTTTTGATTTTGAAGTAGAATTAAAAAAGATTGATGATGCTATTAAAGAATTGTATGATGAGGGTAAAAAACCTATTGTTCTTACAAAAATATACATTAATATAAAACAAGTAATATACAAAATAGACTTTATTCACAAATTCTTTTATGATGATTCTTTTTCAGAAAAAAAGAAAAATCCATTAGATCATGCACAGAATTTTCAGCCTACAGTTAATTACTCACCTTATAAAATGCGAGATCATTTTAATATAAAATCATCTATATTTCGTCATGCGCTAAGAGCTACAATTGTTATGCTTGCTGGTTATGCAATTACATTTATTGTACCTACAAGTTACCATAGCTATTGGATTTTAATGACAACAGTTGTTATATTAAAACCTGGTTTTAGTGTTACAAAGAAAAGAAATTATCAACGATTAAAAGGTACTATTTCAGGAGGAATTATAGGGTTATTAATTGTTCTTTTTATTCATGATCAAGGAATTAGATTTACTCTTATGCTTTTCTTCATGCTTCTTGCATATACATTTATAAGACAAAGATATTCTGTAGGAACATTTTATTTAACAGCTTATGTACTTATTGCTTTTAGTTTTTATTCTAAAATTGATACCATAACCATCATAGAAGAACGATTTATGGATACTATTATAGGTGGATTTATGGCATTTATTTCATGTTATTTAATATTTCCTACATGGGAAAAAAATAATATGAACGAATATATACAAAAAGCACTTATAGCCGATTATGAATTTATTTTTCTTGTCTTTAAACGTTTAGCTGACAATGAAGTTTCTACAACAGATTATAAAATTGCACGTAAAGATCTTTTCATTGCTATGGCAAACATTAATTCTGTTTTTCAGCGAGTTATTTCTGAACCAAAAGACAAACAAAAAAATGCTGATGAACTAAATAGTTTCACCATTTTCAATCAATCATTTGTTTCTTATTCTGTAGGCTTAGTAAAGATTATTAAAAAAAATAATTCGGTTATTCTTACATCTGAGCATATACGTTTAATCACTAAAATTCTACAATTGTTATTACAAAACATTAATATGTATGGAAATTACAAAACAGAGAATTTATTAAAAACTATTATTTTTGATGAACATCCAGTAACTATGGAAGAAATGACTACAGATGATTTAAAAAATGATGCTGAATTAATTAAAAATTTACTTGAGTATTTATATGAAATCGTTTCAGATTTTTCTAAAGTTGGACAAGTTTTTGTTGAAAATAATTCAAAAGATACTGAATCTAAAATTGAAGAAAAAAAGATTACAGTTTAACTTTTTAATCACTGAAAAAAAATTTACAGTCTTTTAAAGAATCAGCTGTTTTTTTTAATAAAATTCCAAAATTTATTTAAAGAAGAAAAAAGATAAAATTATTTTGAAATATATTAGTATTCTTAATTAAGAAACAATTTTTATATACAATATCTATATTGCGTTAGGGAATGCAGTGAAAATCCTTTTTCCTCAGAAAAAGATTGCAACGAAATGCCCGCTCCAAGGGAACACCTAACAATTAAACTTGATGCTTACGGATTGGTATATTTTCTTTTTCCATTTGGCTTATCCCCCAATCTCTTAATAAATTTATAAAAGGTATCAAACTTTTACCTGTTTCGGTAAGTGTATATTCGACTTTTGGAGGAACTTCGTGATAAACTTTTCTATTCAATAGTTCATTATTTTCTAATTCTCGCAATGTTTGTGTTAACATTTTGGTCGTAATATCATTCATTAATCTTTTTAATTCACCAAATCGTAAAACTTCATATTTCGAAACATACCAAAGTATACGCCCTTTATATTTTCCTCCAATTCTTCTAAATGCAAAATCAACAGCACACATTGGTTCTGTTTCATTATTTTTAATCATAAATTATAATTTTTAATAAACTGATTCTCAATAATAGTTTATTTTAGGTAACTAAAGTACAAAAAAGTAGGTACTTGTAAATTCAAAACTATGTAAATAATTTTGAAAAAAAGAACGTGAAAATAAATAGAAGAAAAGCAATAAAATTAGGTTCTATGATTGGTGCTTTATTTGCTTTCCCTACAATAATGAGTAATTCGTTTTTGATTAAAAATAACAAAAAAACTATTCGTAGTATGAAACCAATAAAAGTACAATTAGGTAAAATTGATTTTTACATTTTTTCTGATGGAGAAATGATTATTAATCAACCTGAAAAAGTATTTGCATCAGATATTTCAAAAAATGAATTTGAAAAAAAATCTAGTCAATTGCATCTCAAAAAATCTGTTGCAGAATTAAGTATCAATATCATTTTAATAAAAACCTCAGACAGAACAATTTTAATTGATAGTGGATTGGGTAAACATTCTAATGACAACCAAGGATTATTATTAGAAAGCCTTATTAATGAAGGTATTGAACCAAATACTATTACAGATGTTCTAATTACACATGCTAATCGTGACCACATTGGTGGATTAGTATTCACGAGTAATCAACTTGTTTTTCCTGAAGCTACCTATCATATATCCAAGGAAGAATATGATTTTTGGATGACAGAAAATCCAGATTTTTCTCAAAGCAAATTAAATCAAGAACAAATAACTGGAACTGTAAATTTTATTCAAAAACTATTAAAAATAGTTAGTCCTAAAATTAAAACATTTAAAGCTGGAGAAACATTATTTAATTTAATTAAAACAGAATTAGCTCCTGGTCATACTCCTGGTCATATAGTTTTTACAATTACTTCTGAAGATAAATCAATAAAAAATGTTGTGGATATACTACATACTCCACTAATGATTTCTGAACCTGATTGGGGTGTTTTATTTGATGTTAATTTCAAACAAGGAATTGAAACAAGGAACAAAATCTTAAATGACTGTTATATAAATAATACATTAGTAATGTCTTCTCATTTACCTTGGCCAGGATTAGGCTATATTAATAAAAGAGATGATGAATATTTTTGGAATCCTATTAGTTATTACAATCCAATAGAAATTAAACTTTAATAAATAATTATGAAATACAAAATATTAGGAAATACTGGAGAAAAAATTTCTGCAATTGGTTTAGGTTGCATGGGAATGTCTCATGCGTATGGAAACATCGATGATAATGAAAGTATAAATACTTTACATAAAGCATTGGATTTAGGAATTAATTTTTGGGATACAGCCGACTTTTATGGTGGTGGAAATAATGAAAAACTAATTTCAAAAGTTTTAAAACCAAATAGAGATAAAGTATTTATTGCTACAAAATTTGGATTTAGATATGATGAATCGTCTATTTCATTTTCTAATCATGTTGATGGATCTCCAGAGTATATGAAAAAAGCTGTTGAATTGAGTTTACAGCGTTTGGAAATTGATTGTATCGATTTGTATTACTTACATCGTATTGACCCTAATATACCAATTGAAGAAAGTATTGGTGCAATGAGTAATTTAGTAAAAGAAGGAAAAATTCGCTATTTGGGAATTTGCGAAGCATCAGCCAAAAGTATTGAGCGTGCAAATGCTGTGCATCCTATTGCAGCATTGCAAAGTGAATATTCTTTACTTACAAGAGATATTGAAGCTGAAATTTTACCAATGGTAAGAAAACACAATATATCTCTTATTCCATTTTCTCCTTTGGGAAGAGGAATGTTAACTGAAAATTTCGATATTAATCAATTAAAACAAGGTGATTCGAGATTAAAATTACCCCGTTTTCAAAGTCCATATTTGGAGAATAATCAAAAATTAGTTCAATCACTTACAGAATTTTCAACAAGTAAAGGAATAACAAATGCTCAAATGGCATTGGCTTGGCTGATGGCTCAAGGAGATGATATTATTCCAATACCTGGAACAAAAAAACAAAAATATTTAGAGATAAATGCTAAATCTGTTGATATTGTTTTATCTAAAAATGATATCAATACAATTGATAGTATTATTGCTAAATATCCTAATACTGGAGAACGTTACAATGAAGATTCGTTAAAATTAACAAACGGATAAATAGTCATAAAATCTAAATATTCAATAGAATTTGAAGTTGTTTAAACTTACAAAGATTATGTTTATTTATAGGGCAATTGCTTCGCACCGTGCTTTATCGCTGTATCTTTTTAGATTGGAGATTGATTTAGTTTTGAAATGAATCCAATCAAAAAAGGATGCCGCTTCAATCACTATTGCAATTTATAACTAAAAATAATTCAAAACATAATTCATTTAAACAACTTCTTTAATAAGAATATTTTATAAAATTTAAACAATTGTTAAAGGAGTTTTTTTGAAAACAATATTGATTAAAACAAAAATATCAATACTTTTGTGAAGTGAAACTTTTTGCAATAAAAATATTAATATTTCTATATATCACAACTTCAACTCAATTTTCACAGTTGTATAAGTTGCCAATATTTGTTTCACATTTCATAGAACATGTACAAAAAGATAAATTAGGTAGTATAAGTGAAGAAATGGTCTTTTTTATAAAGCATCATTATGGTGGACATGAAAAAGATGAAGATTGGCAAACTGACCAAAAACTTCCTTTTATAAAAATAGAAACTACACACGTAGACCATAGCTACCTACCTATTATAGTTTTTGAAATTCCTCAAATAGATAAAAACATAGATACAAAACCAATCTCTTTATATTACAAAGATTTTGTATCAAACTACTGCCAAAATTCAATTTGGCAACCACCAAAACAAGCGTAATTTTTCTAGATTTTAACTCTAATAAATGTTGTAATAACTATTATTTACAACAGTTTATTCATTTGCTATAAATTATTATTTCTAGCATTATTTTCAATCTATATCTATTTTATAATTCATTAAAAAGGAATGTATAATAGATTAATCTATATAATTTTACGATGTTAAATAAGATTATTGATTTCTCAATCAAAAATAAATTTATCATAGGATTATTTACGTTTGCATTGTTGGTATTTGGTATATACAATGCAGCTAAATTACCTATTGATGCACAACCTGATATTACATCAAATCAGGTTCAAATTATTACAGTTGCTCCTTCCTTTAGTGCAGAAGATATAGAGCGATTAGTTACTTTCCCAATCGAGCAAGCTAACTCAAATATTGGAGGAATAACAGATATCAGAAGTTTCTCCAGATTTGGACTATCCCTTGTCACAATTGTTTTCGATGATGATACAGATGTTTACTGGGCAAGACAACAAGTTAGTGAAAGGCTATTGCAAGTTCAAAAAGATATTCCAAATGGAATAGGACAACCACAATTAGGTCCTATTTCTACGGGTCTTGGTGAAATTTATCAATATGTTGTTCGTCCAGCGGAAGGTTATGAAGAAAGATATGATGAAACTGAACTACGAACAATACAAGATTGGATTGTCCGACGACAATTACTTGGTGTACCTGGTGTTGCTGATGTAAGTAGTTTTGGAGGAAAACTAAAACAATACGAAATTGGTATAGACCCACAACGTTTACAAGCATTTAACCTTACAATTAATGATTTATTTGATGCACTGAGTGAAAATAACCAAAACACTGGAGGTGCCTACATAGAAAAGGGACCAACTTCATTATTTATAAGATCAGAAGGCTTAATTGGTAAAATAGAAGATATTGAAAATATTACTGTAAAGCGTTCTGGTAGCGGAACACCAATTTTAATGAAAGATGTTGCAGAAATAAACACTGGTTTTGCGACAAGATATGGTGCAATGACCTACAATGATAAAGGAGAAGTTTCCGGAGCTATTGTAATGATGTTGAAAGGGGCAAATAGTAATGATGTTATTAAAAATGTTCAACAACGAATAGAAGAAATCAAAAAAACACTACCAGAGGGAATTGTTATAGAACCGTTTTTAGACAGAAAAAAAATGGTTGATAATACAATTCATACCGTAGAAGTTAATCTAATGGAAGGTGCTTTAATTGTTGTTTTTATTTTAGTCATCTTCTTAGGTAATTTACGCGCAGGTCTTATTGTTGCTTCCGTTATACCTTTAGCTTTATTATTCGCCATAATAATGATGAATCTTTTTGGAGTTGGAGGAAATCTAATGAGTTTAGGTGCGTTAGATTTTGGTTTGATTGTAGATGGAGCTGTTATTATTGTAGAAGCTGTTATGCATCAATTAATGTTTAGCAAAAAATTTGGTTTAAATAATAAGCTTTCAAAAATAGATATGGATGCAACAGTTGCGTCTTCTGCGAAGAAAATGGTAAATTCTGCTGTGTTTGGTCAAATTATCATTTTAATTGTTTATTTACCGATTTTTTCTTTACAAGGAATAGAAGGTAAAATGTTCAAACCAATGGCTCAAACAGTTGCTTTTGCATTAATTGGTGCCTTCATTTTATCGCTTACTTATGTTCCTATGATGAGCAGTTTATTTTTAAGTCGAAAGAAAAAAATCAAACCAAACTTATCTGATCGAGTAATGCATAAAGTAGAAATATTCCATCAGAAATACTTAATAAAAGCTTTAAAAGCAAGAACTATTATTTTAACTATTGTTCTTACTCTTTTTGCAATTGCTGTCTTTATAATGTCTCGATTAGGTGGAGAATTTATACCTGCTTTAGAAGAAGGTGATTTTGCAGTAGAAGCACGGATTTTACCAGGAAGTAATATATCTACAACAATAGAATATACTACAAAAGCAGCTAAAATTCTAAAAGAGCAATTTCCAGAAGTTCAAATGGTTGTTACTAAAATTGGAAGTGGAGAAATTCCTACTGAACCAATGCCAATGGATGCGGGAGATATAATAATTGTTTTAAAACCTAAAAAAGAATGGACCTCAGCTAAGACTTTTCCTGAACTTTCTGATAAAATGAGTAAAGCATTAGAAAGTGTTTCTGGTTTATCTACAGGATTTCAATTTCCTGTACAAATGCGTTTCAATGAGTTGATGACTGGTGCGAGACAAGATGTTGTTGTGAAAATTTTTGGTGAAAATTTAGATAGTTTAGCTTCTAATGCTCAAAAAGTAGGTAAACTTATTAATACTGTTGATGGTACACAAGAATTATATATTGAACCGATTAATGGAATTCCTCAAGTTGTTATAGAATTTAATAGAGCACTTCTTGCTCAATATGGTTTAACCATTGGTGAAGCTAACAGAATTATTAATATTGCATTTGCTGGACAATCAACAGGAATGGTTTTCGAAGGTGAAAAACGGTTTGATTTAGTCGTTCGTTTAGCTCAAAATAAAAGAGAAAACATTGACGACATAAAAAACTTATTAATTCCTATGCCTTCAGGAGTTCAAATTCCTTTACAACAAATTGCAAATGTTGATTATAAAAATACACCTAACCAGATACAAAGAGAAGATGCAAAAAGAAGAATTGTTATTGGATTTAATGTTAAAGGACATGATGTTGAAAGTGTTGTAGAAGAATTACAACAAAAAATAGATAGCAAAATAAAATTACCTACTGGTTATTATACTACTTATGGTGGTGCATTCGAAAATTTAAACGAGGCAAAAGCAAGATTAGGAATTGCTGTTCCTGTAGCTTTAGTATTAATATTTGTTTTATTATTCTTCGCATTTAAATCAGTAAAAGAAAGTTTATTAATTTATACAGCTATTCCTCTTTCTTCTATTGGTGGAATATTGTTTCTTGCTGGTCGAGGAATGCCTTTTAGTATAAGTGCTGGAGTTGGATTCATTGCTTTATTTGGTATTGCTGTTTTGAATGGAATTGTATTAATCTCTGAATATAACCGATTAAAAAATAATGGAATAAAAAACACAACAAGAATTGTAATTTTAGGAACAAGAACTAGACTTCGCCCTGTACTTATGACTGCTGCTGTTGCTTCTTTAGGCTTTTTACCAATGGCTTTGAGTAATGGTTCTGGTGCAGAAGTACAACGTCCATTAGCTACTGTAGTTATAGGTGGTTTAATGGGTGCAACATTCCTTACCCTATTTGTTTTACCAATTTTATATGTAATGTTTGAACATATTAATTTAAAAAAGAAGCGAAAATATTCAACATCGCTAACAATTTTATTATTTCTACTATTTACGATAGCTGGAAATAGTATAAAAGCACAAGAACGTATCAATTTTGAACAAGCAGTTCAATTAGCAGATGCAAATAATCTAGAGATAAAACAAGCAGAATTAAACACTGTTTATCATGAAAAAAATGTTTTTTCTAATCGTTCTATTGGTCCAACAGAAATTTCTACAAATTTTGGTCAATTAAATACAGGTGATTTTGACAATCAGTTTTCTGTTTCGCAATCCTTTCAATTTCCAGTTGTTTATAAAAGACAAAAAGTGCTTAATGAGCAAATGATTACGTCTTCTAGAGCAAATGAAAGTTTAACAAAACTAGAAATAAAACAACGTTTAGCTAGAATTTATGTGGCTATGCAAAATTTGGAAGCTCAGCAAGATTTATTAAAAGAAAATCAATCTATTTATCAGCAATTTCTAGATAAATCTACTTTACGTTTAAAGAAAGGTGAAGCAAATCGTAGTGAAGTTTCTACAGCAACTATTCAATTAAAATCAATTGAAAATCAGATTAAATTAGTAAATGTTGAATTAGAAAATGCAGCAAGACAAATGCAGTATCTATGTAATACTGAAACTAAGATTTATCCAGCTAAAGAAACTATTAATTGGTTTAATTTTGAAGAACTTACAACCATTAATCAACACCCTCTTTTACAACTAGCAGAAGAAAATGTAAATACTTCTAATTTAGAGGTTGATGTAGAAAAATCGAAAAAATCTCCTACCCTAACTGTTGGTTATTCTAATCAAAGTTTTTTAGATATAAACAGAAATAGATATAATTCATTTCAAGTTGGTGTTGGAATACCATTGTTTACTAAAGCAATTAATTCAAATATTGAGGCATCTAAAGTCAAAGTTGATATAGCTAAACAAAATTTTGCTCTACAAGAATTGAAGATTCAACAAGAATTTGATATTTTAAAAAATCAGCTTACAACATACAAAGAAGTTATTAATGACTTTGAAAAAACTCAATTACCAGCCTCATTAGATTTACAAAAAACAATTAATAGACAATTGTTGGAAGGAGAAATTAACTTTTTAGATTGGGTTATTTTGAATAATCAAATTATTGAAGTAAAAGCGAATTATTTGGATACAAAAAATAAGCGTGAATTAATTTTTGCGGAAATGTCTTACTACAAAGCAGATTAAAGAAATGAAAAAATATATAATTATAACCTTAGGTACTAGTTTTAGTTTATTAATGAATAGTTGTGGAAAAGAAACTAAAAAAGACGAAATTGAAGAAGTAACAACTACTGTTTCTTCTACTATTTTGAATTTATCTGATGAACAGTTAAAAAGTTTTCCTATTGACACGGTTACTTTCCAGAATAAAAATTTATCGACAACAATTCGATTAAATGCTAAAACTGCAATAACACCCCAAAATACTGTGTCTATTACAAATCCATTTGGTGGATATGTAAAAAGAATTTCTTTAATTCCTGGAAACAATGTAAGAAAAGGAGATGTAGTTGCTGTTCTTGAGGATCCGCAATACATACAAATGCAAGAAGATTATCTTACAACAATTGCATTATTAGAACAAGCCAATGAAGATTATATTCGACAAAGAGATTTGAATGCTGAACAAGCAGCAAGTGATAAAGTAATGCAACAAGCAAAAGCGACAAAGCAGACATTGATGGTAAAAAAACAATCTCTGGAAGAAAAATTGAGATTAATAAATATTAATCCTGCTGGAGTAAGATTAAATAATATAAAAAGAACCATTAATATCTATGCACCTATAAGCGGAAGAATAAATGAAGTATTTGTAAATACTGGACAATATGTTTCTCCTGCCAATGCAATGATTGAAATTGTAAATCCCAACAATTCTCTATTGAATATTAAAGTATTTGAAAAAGATTTAGGAAGTATACAAATTGGTCAGAATTTGGATGCATATACGAATGCAAATCCAAATCAGAAATTGAATGCACAAGTTACAGCAATCTCTAACCAAGTAAACGCAGACGGTACAATAGATGTATATGCTAAAATTACAAATCTGAATGGTATACAGATAACAGAAAATATGTATTTTAATGTAGAATTGAATGTAAGTCAATTACGAGCAAATATTTTACCAGAAGAAGCTATTGTACAGTATGATGGTAAAAATTATATTTTTGAGCAAGTAAATAAAAATAAATATGTTTTAACACCTGTTGAAATAGGTATTTCGTCGATGAAAATGGTAGAAATAAAATCACCTGCAAATAGATCGAAAATATATGTAGGAAAAGGCTCTTATAATTTATTAACTTCATTAAAAAACAAAGAATAAAACGCGTTAGGGAATGTAGTGAAAATCCTTTTTCCTTAGAAAAAGATTGCAACGAAATGCCCGACCGAAGGGAACGCCCAAAAAAGTAAAGTTTTAAATATAAAAAAACCAGTAAAATTTATTTTACTGGTTTTTATTTGTTTTATATTTCTTTGATTACCAAATTTTAATTCGCTCTTTTGGTGCTTTGTATAATTTATCTCCAGGTTTTGTTTGGAAAGCATCATGGAAAGCATCAATATTAATGATTGGTGCAAAAGCACGGTAATAAGCAGGTGAATGAGGATCTGTTTTCACTTGATCTTCTAATGCTTTATCCGTAGATTTTGTTCTCCAAATAGTTGCCCAAGATAAGAAGAAACGTTGTTGAGGAGTAAATCCATCTATATTTCCATAAGTTCCTTTATCTTTTAAATACATTTGTAAAGCATCAAAAGCAACTGAGGCACCTCCTAAATCTCCAATGTTTTCACCTGAGGTAAATGTTCCATTTACATGACTACCTTTTACCGGTTCATAAGCATCGTACTGTGTTGCTAAAGCTTTTGTTGCTTGAGCAAATTTCTCTTGATCCTCTTTTGTCCACCAGTTTACTAAGTTTCCATCTCCATCGAATTTAGCTCCTGAATCATCGAATCCATGAGAGATTTCATGTCCAATTACGGCTCCAATTCCTCCAAAATTTACTGCTGCATCTGCTCTATAATCATAGAAAGGTGCTTGTAAAATTGCTGCTGGAAAAACTATTTCGTTATTTGTTGGATTAAAGTAGGCATTAACTGTTTGTGGAGACATTCCCCAACGAGTTTTATCAACTGGTTTACCATAATCTTTAAGGTTTTCTTTTCCTCTCCATTTACTAATTGTCATGATGTCATCAATTAAATCACCTCCTTGTGAAGCTGGCTTAATATGTAAATCAGAATAATCTTTCCATTTATCAGGATAACCAATTTTTACAGTAAATTTATTTAATTTTTCAATAGCCTTCTTTTTTGTATCAGAAGACATCCATTCTAATTCGTTGATATGCTTATCGAACGATTTGAAAATGTAACTAATCAATTCTTCAGCTTTTGCTTTTGCTTCAGGAGGAAAATTATCTTTTACATAAATTTGACCTAAAAGTTCTCCTACATTTCCATTAACAAAAGCTAAACCTCTTTTATCTAAAGATCTTTGTTCTTTTTGACCAGAGATTGTTTTTCCGTAAAACTCAAAATTAATTTTATCTAATTCTGTTGTAGAATATCCTGCAAATGAATTGATTAATTTAAATTTTAAATACTCTTTAATTAGAGGTAAATTCTCTTGATTTAAAATTTTATCTAAGTTCTTGTAATAATCTAACTCACGTATAATAACTGTCTCAGGATTAATACCTAAAGATTTTACATATTTTTCAATATCTATATTTTTAGTAAGATTTTTTACTTCAGATAATTTAACTGGATTGTATGATTTATTTGGATCTCTACTTTCTTCTACTGTTTTGATGTATTTTGCCATCATTTTTTCGAAAGCTACAATTTTAGGTCCTTTTAAATCTCTTGTTTTAGAGCCTGTATATGGCATTAATTGATCAACAAATTTAGATAATTCACCTAAAGTTTCAGTATTCTTAGCATCTTCCTTTTGGTAATACGTTTTTCCTAAAGTAAGGCCAATATTACTTAAGTAAACTGCGTTTTCTTTACTACTTTTTAAATCTGTGTATACATAAGCTCCATAAAATGGATTTTCTCCAATAGCAGAAGCTTCAGTTAAATAATCTTGTAAATCTTTAAGATTTTTTACTTTATCAATCTTTGTAAAATATTTTTGAAGTGGAGCTAAACCTGTTTTATTACGAGCTTCTAAATTTACATAAGCTTCATACAAATCAGCTATTTTTTGTTCGCTAGATCCTTCTTTATGTTTTGTTTGAATTAAATCCTTTACTAATTGTAAAGTAATTTTATCCGTATTTTCTCTTAATTCATCAAAACTTCCCCATCTTGCTCTATCTGAAGGAATTTCTGTAATTTTCATCCAATTTCCATTTACAAAATTGTATAAGTCATCTTGTGGACGAACAGATTTGTCCATAAAATTTGGATTAATAGCTTGGTATTTTTCTTGAGCCATAGTCAAAATTGACGTACATGCAAAAGTTGCTAAAAGTAATTGTTTTTTCATCTTTTTACTTATTTCTTAGTAATTCAATATCGTTTCATTACAAATCTAATGAAATAAGTTTAGAAAAAACACTTAAATTAATCATAGATTAATTAATCTATTTTAATAAAAAAATCCGAAGAAATTTACTTTCTTCGGATGATTTTATAGAGTAAAATTAATATTGATTAATAATCATAATTATTATCCGTTTCTCCACCAAAATTCCAAGCAATACCAAAACGTAGAGTGTTTTCTAAAGCATTGTTTGTACTAGACGTAGGTATTAAATAAGACGCATTAAAAGCAAATGAATTATATTTAAGTCCAAGCCCCAATGTTAAATATTGACGATCTCCTTTCATTTTACTTTCGTGAAAATATCCAGTTCTCAAAAATAATGCTTCATTATAAGAATATTCAGCTCCAACAGAATACATAAGTTCTTTTAATTCCTCACTTCCTCCACCTGGAGCATCTCCAAATGAACTAAACATACCTGAAACAACACCTTTATTTGGAATGTAACCTGTTCCAGGAATAGGATCTCCATTTTCATCTTTTTCCCATGTTGGAGTTGGAACTAATAATTTTGAAAATTCAGTTGTTAAACCTACTTTATTGTATTCATCAAATTTGAAATCATATCCAATACCTAAACGTAAAGTTGTAGGTAAATATGAAGAGTTATCTTCATTATTAGAATAATCTAATTTGGGTCCAATATTAGAAATTTGAAAACCAGCACGCAATTTTCCATCAAAATTATTGGTATTCATTGTTTCTGATTGATAGTAACCTGCTAAATCAACAGCAAATGTATTAGCTGCTTGTACAGTCCCATCACTAATTCCATTGAATAAATCTGAACGAATAAAACGTCCTGTAACTGCCATCGAATACGTATCTGATAATCTTAAACCATATGATAAGTCAATAGAGAATTCATTGGGTTTTGATGTCCCATCATTTTGTATTGATCCAGTTGAAGCATTTAAACTATTCAATTGGATTTCACCCATATTAAAATAATAAATACTAGCTCCGAAAGTACTTCTTTCATCCTGACCTAAAAAAGTATAGTAAGTAGCATTAAGTAAGAATACATCACTTGTAAGAGAACTCATATATGGAGTATAGGAAAATGCAACTCCAGAATAATCTGGTGCAAAAGAATATTTTGCTGCATTCCAGTATTGAGAGTAATTATCTGCTGATGTAGCTACACCCTGGTCTCCTAGACCTCCTGCTCTTGCATCAGGAGATATTCTAAGAAATGGTGCTCCTGTTAAGATTGGATTATTATCCTTATTTTGGGCAAATGAATAAGCCGATGCTAAAATCAATAAGCTTGCGGTAAATTTTTTCATTCGATATATAATTGATTATATTTTTGTATTTATTTTAAAATAACTAATTTTTCAACAGCTGAGGCTGTTCCTTTACAAACAGAAGTATCAACTCCTCTTACATTAACTTTGTAAATATACACACCTTTTCCTATTTTATCACCAAAGTCATCTAATCCATCCCACTCAATTGCATATTTACCAGTCCTATACCCTTCTCTAAAAGGCTCAGCAGAAACAGTTTGTCTAATTGTTTTTACTAGTTTACCTGATATTGTGAAAATTTGAACCATTACATCTAATTCAGATGAACAGTTATGTTCGAATTGAAAAAATGTATTTTTTACAAATGGATTAGGCCAATTTAGAAGCTTATCTATATGTAATTGTCCACTTCCACTTTCCATGACTACAAAATCTAACGTAGCTGTGTTTGAATTATTGTTTATATCCCAAAATTTAAGATTCACAGCGTGTTGCCCTAATTCTAAATTTTTTAATTGATACATGACTTGTCCTTTTTGATAATCTTCAAAATTTTTATTTATACATGGGTTTGCATCTCCTCCATCAAAATAGTCATTTAATACATAAGCATCTTGTATTTTTCCATCTATAGTTGCAACAATATCATGCCCTATACTTGATCCAGAAGAATTAATACCTGTATTATCTGTTAAACAAGCTATTAAATAAGGTGAACGATCAGTAATGCCTCCATTTGCAAAATTTAGATTATTCATATACAACTTTCCTTGTGGACGTTCATTATCATTTAAACCATTCTCATTAATACCTTCTAATTGAACAATACTAACTCCTGATGCATCTTTTTTACGATCTTCGTCCCATGCATAAAATTTTAATTTACGATTACCTAAATCATAATTAATATCTTTAGGAACATAAAATTGAATTGTAAAATTCCCATTTTCAACTTTAGCAGTACCCTTATAAATAGTTTTATTCTCTGTTTTAAATATTTTACCTGCCCAATCAGACTCGCTCAACAAAGTATTTTCTTGTTCTTTTTCAAACATACTAATTGCAATTTTACCATTAAAATTAGCATCTATTGTTGTTGAATTAAACTGACTAATGTTTCCTGTAATAGTAACAAAATCTAATGCTTGTAATTTTCCCCCGTTCAGTACATCTAAATCTTTATTTGTTTTAATACTCGTAATTTCTATGTCTTGCTGAGGTCTATGAATCGCTAGCATTGGATCTCCAAGTATACTAACACTTTTATGGTATGAATTTGTTGCTGAATGATTAATCTTTGAATTGTTCAATACATAGCCTATAGATTGATTTTCTAATCCATCTCTCTTAAAAAACTCTTCTACCAAATAAGAATTCATTGTATCTCCATAACCTGTTCCAATTGGTCTATTAGTTGTTATCATAGACAATGCTCCTCCATTAGCATTTTTTAACATAGCTTCACCGGCAGAATTATATTGAGGTAAATCCCAAATAGTGAAATCACATGTAACTGTTGTTACAATTGGTAATCTAGAATAAACTGAATTAAAATTAGATAAGGATGTTAATTCCTCAAATGTAATAATTCTCTCTTGTGCCCAACTTCGTGGCCCTCCATGTCCATAGTACATCAAAAAATTCGTTCCTAATTCAATACCATTAGTTATTGCTTCATTTACTGTAGGATAACGGACACCAGCAGAAGTACTTTCTGGATTATGAGCACCTGTGTAAACTTTATTTAAAGTATAAATCTGATTTTGTGTCTTATTAAATTCAGTATCTAAGGCTTGATCAAAATTTGGTGTATATACATTATTATCATTATCTGTAACTGCCATTATTTTAGTCCTCCAATCTCCATATGATGTTCCTTTTGATTGAACTTTTTCATAATAAGAAATTATTTTATCAACTAATACTTTAGCTTCAGAAGTATTAGAAGCCGGTATTCTTCCGACAGCAATATCTAACCATCTAGCATCATATTTATAAACTCCATCAACATTATTTTGTAACATTTCTACATTATCATTTAACATTGCAAAATAATCATCAGTAGATACAGAATTCTCTAATGTTCCTGAAGGCTCATCAATGAAAGTTGGTAAATAATTTGTATAATCAGATATCCTGTTTTTTGGATCATAAGTTGTAGCTCCAAATAGAACAACATATTTTAAATTTGAATTTTGATTGTCTTTTAAAAATTTTAAAAAATCTCGAATAGCTATTGGATCTTGAGAACCTGAGGAAAAATCATTATAAACTTGTTCTGTTGTAACAACTGCTGTATTTATTTTATTATTTGCTTTTCTAAAACTTGCCAATCTATTAGCTTGATCTAAATAGCGAGGATGTGTAATAACAATATAATCAATATTTCTTAAATTCCTTATTGATTGATTAGCTATTCTGCCTACTAATTCTACATTTGTAAATATATTTTCATTTTTAAATGCTACAAATTCATTTTGATTAATTGTTGAAAATTTAAACAAATTATTTTCTGGTAATATTTCTGATATTTGGTGAATATTTGAAACATTCCATACATTAACATTAGCTGAATTGGTTAACGTAAAACCATCAGTACTACCATTATTTATATTCTCTAAAAATCTAAAGGAAAATTGATTATTATTATAAATTAAATTATCCTTAAATCTAAGTTGTAAAAAATTTAAATAACCTAAACCAGAAGGGTTTGATCCATTTGTATTAATATTAACATCTATTGAATTTGAATTTAAATTAACTTTCTGGTTTTGTTCATTATTATAAAAAACTGAAGTTCCTAAACTCCCAGAAAATAATTGTCCATTTATACTTAAATTAAAACTATTATTATTAGCATTTTTACCTACAATAGAATAACGTAAATAAGCATCTGCTGAGGCATCAATATTATTTGCTTTAAAAGATGTACTAAAACCTGTATTTGATGTTAAATTTTCTCCTACCCAAGTTTGTCCTAAACTATTTAAATTAATTGAATCTTTTTTATGATATTGTAAATTATCAAATGTATTAAAGGTTTTAATAGCATTTCCTGAAGGTGAAAAACTAGAAATACGTTTTCCATTTGTCCCATTGTATGTTATAAAATAGTATGAATAATTATCATATAAATTATAACGTAATTTTATATTTTCTGGTGTTGTAGAATTATCTCTATACCATTGATGAGGGCCTTTTGCATAAAATAAAACGTAATCATCAGAGTCAAAAGAATTATCATCTTCACCTATAAATTTAATTGGAATTTCTTGTAATGCACCTACTCTATCTTTTGTTAGGTTTTCCATTAGACGACCTTCTCCATTTCCATAAATTTTTAATGATTTAGGATTAAAATTTGTTGGAATACCACTCTTCGTGAAGAAATTTTTATCTAATTTAAAAACACCATCGTTAGAAACTTTAATTTTAAACCATTCTCCATTTTCTAAAACACTTGTTGTTGAATTATCTATAGAAGTTCTATTAGATATTAAACTTCTATTTAAAATTGAATTTTGAGAAATTGAAAATGATTCTATCTTAAAAACCTTATTATCCTTTTTTAAAAATGGAATAATTTTAACAACTAATTTTTCTTGACCATTAGTATCAATAACCTTATATGAAGAATAAGATAATTGATTAGGAATTATATCTATATTAATATCTGTTAATCCATTATAAACCTCAGATTGAGTTACATTTGTTATTTCTACTGAATTATTATTAGAATTAAGTTCAACAATAAAATTTGGTATATTGTAACTTCCTATGCTATAATTATCTTTATTGGAAAAATAAGGTAAATTAATCTTATTTCCATTCGTTAAAAATATAGTTTGATTATTTTCCCAATTTATTTTATAACTCTGTCCAAATAAATATGTAAATTGAAATAATACTGAAGATAAAATAAAATATTTTTTCATTAAAAGTAAACGCTTTTTTATTAAATATATTTCTCTAAAATAAAATAAAATTAGAATTCTGACGTTTCATACAACAAATAAAGCATTTTTTCGTTGTTTGATAAGTGTCAAATGCTTTTATTTGCATTAAATTTAATATTTGAAAACCCGAAATTTTCTATGAAAATGAATAAAGGACGTATTTTTTCTCTTGCTATTGCGGCTATAGCTATGAATGCATTTATGGGTTGCGCAAGCAGTTCAGGTAAGAAAAAAGGTGGTGGAACGAAAAATTTCACTAGCCGCACAGGATGGAAACCAAATGATAGTAAAGGTTGGTTTTTCTCTGGGAAAAAGAAAGAAAACATAAAAGCTTGGCCAGGAATGGTTTTCATCGAGGGAGGTTCTTTTACTATGGGAATCACAAAAGATGATGTATTACATGATTGGAATAACTCTCCTGTCCGCATGCAGGTAAAATCTTTTTTCATTGGTGAAACAGAGGTTACAAATTATGAATACAAAGAATATTTAACTTGGCTAAAAGTTGTATTTCCTCCAGAGGAAACACAATATAAAGAAATATATAACGGAGCATTACCTGATGAAAGTGTTTTTAATAACCAATTATCTCGTGATGATTTCTCAACTGATAATTACTTATTTTCTCCTGAATTTAGTTATTATCCTGTTGTTGGTGTTTCTTGGTTACAAGCAGTAAATTATTGTGATTGGTTAACTGATCGTGCGAATGAAAGAGCATTGATTAGTAAAGGAATATTATCAAGAGATTACTATGATAATGAAGAATACAATTATGGTAATAAAACTTTTAATTCTGAACAATACAAATTAGGTGATACTAATGTAAATGAAGCAATTGATTCTACTAGAATTATGAAATCTAATAGAATCAAAACTCAAAACTCTCGTATCTTACAAGCAAATAGAGCTACTGGTTCTTTGGAAGTTCAGCCTTTCCGCTTACCAACAGAAGCAGAATGGGAATATGCAGCACTAGCTTTACCTGGTAATCGTGAATATAATGAATATAAAGGTAAAGAAACTGCTCAAAATAATTTACGTATTACAAAAGGGAATCAAAGAGGTCAATATTTAGACAATTTTAAACAAGGTCGAGGAGATTATTCTGGTATTGGAGGTTTTGGTAATGATGGATCTTCTATTACTAATGATGTAAAAAAATATCCTTCTAATGACTTTGGTTTATATGGTATGTTAGGTAATGTTGCTGAATGGGTTTCTGATGTATATCGTCCTATTATTGATGAGGAAGCAAATGATTTCAACTATTATAGAGGAAACATCCTTAAAAAGAATATAGATAATGGTCAAGGTAAATATGAAAAATATGACGAGACTAATATTGAATATGATACTTTGGATAATGGTCGATTAGTTTACAAAGGTTTACCAGGAGCTTACATTAAACAAAATGAACATAATTTAACTAATTATAGAGATGGTGATCCTACTTCTTCTTTAAATCCAAATGCAGAGGAAGGTAAAAGCGTAGATAATGCAACTGAAGATATGTACAATTCTCCTCAACGTAAATTTAGAGTTGACGAAAAAGGTCGTGTTATTCTTGAAAAAGATAATAATAAAAGAACTTCTGACATTTCTGATGAAACAAGAGTTGTTAAAGGAGGTTCTTGGAAAGATCCTATTTATTGGATTGACCCAGGTCAAAGACGATACTTACACCAAGCTCAAGCAAATAATTGGATTGGTTTCCGTGTTGCACAAGAATATACAGGTAGTTTTGAATCTAAACGTAAACGTAGAGGATAAAAAACTTTTTATAATAAATAAAAAATCTCAATATATTTTATTGAGATTTTTTATTTTTGTTACATGAGTATAGAAGAACTATTTAAACAATTTCTAATATCAAAAGAAATTACAACAGATACACGTAAAATAACTAAAAACTGTATCTTCTTTGCCTTAAAAGGAGAAAATTTTAACGGAAATACCTTTGCAAAAGCTGCTATAGATCAAGGTGCATCAATAGCAATTGTAGATGAAAAAGAATTTGAAAATATTTCTTCTAATATATTTTATGTAAATAATTCTTTAGAAACTTTACAAGAATTAGCTAGAAGTTATAGAAATCATCTTAATATTCCTTTTATTGGTTTAACTGGTTCTAACGGAAAAACTACTACAAAAGAATTAATATCAGCTGTACTTAAAGAAAAGTTTAGAACTCATTTTACTTATGGTAATTTAAATAACCATATTGGAGTTCCATTAACTATATTATCTATTCCTGAAAACACAGAAATTGCTGTAATAGAAATGGGTGCTAATCATCAAAAAGAAATAGAATTATTAGCTTCAATATCACAACCTGATTATGGTTATATTACAAATTTTGGAAAAGCACATTTAGAAGGATTTGGTGGATTTGAAGGTGTAATAAAAGGAAAATCTGAGCTTTATAATTTCTTAAGAGAAAATAATAAAACTGCATTTGTTAATTTTAAAGATCCAATACAGGTAGAAAAAACAAATGATATTAAACGAATTACATTCTCAGATGAAGAGAATACTGATTATAAAATAGAGATAATTAAAAATAATCAAGAATTTTTATCTGTTTCTTGTCTAGATCAAGAAATACAATCTAATTTAACTGGTGATTATAACTTTAGCAATATTTCATGTGCTATTACAATTGGATTACATTTTGGAATAAAAATTGATTCTATTAAACATGGGATAGAGAATTACTATCCAACAAACAATCGTTCCCAAATAATAAAAAAAGATAATATAAAAATAATTATGGATGCTTACAATGCTAATCCAAGTAGTATGGAAGTAGCATTGAAAAATTTCTCGAAATTTGAAGGCTCTAAATCAATTATTATTGGTGATATGTTTGAACTTGGTGAAGAATCTAAAAAAGAACACCAAAAGATATTGAACCTTGCTGAAGAATTAAATTTTAATAAAATTTTTATTTTAGGCAAAAACTTTAATGAAACTATTACCAGTAATAAAAATGTTCTAAAATTTGATAATCGAACAGATTTTGAATCTTTTTTATTAAATAATCCTCTTAAAACAGATAATATTCTAATCAAAGGCTCTCATGGGATGAGGTTAGATTTGATCAACATAAATCAATTGTAATGAAATTTTTAATTTTGATATTTTTTCCATTTTTCACATTGAATGCTCAATCTATAAATTGGAGTAATAAAAAACTTACTTACGAAAATTTTAAGAAAAAACCTCTTCAAACTAAAATACCACAAGGCGAGTTAGATTCTAGAATTGGTTGGCAAATTGCAGAACTTGATGGAGAATTACCAGAATTATATGTATACAATAAATTTTATGAAAATAATTCTTGGATTTCTATGCAACATGAAGAAATCTTAAAAAATATGCAATTACAATTCGATTTATCTGAACTATATGCCAGAAAAATTAGAAAAGAATTTGATAATTTAAAAAAGAAAAAAGAAACTAAAAAAGAGGTTTATAAAGCTAAATTCGACTCTAATCAAAGAAACTTTCAAAAAAGACTGAGTTCTATTGCCAATACAACTATAAATCAACCTTCTTTTTATAAAATATTAAATAATGAAATACAGGATTCTTTAAATTTGTATAAAGAATATGAAATCAAAAAATAAATCGTTAATTAACTAACGATTTATTTTTTGATTTTTATTTAGAAAAACCTTTTAAGATTTTAAGTGTTTTAGCATCTATTTGATCTGCATAAAAAAACTTTAAAACATCTTTTATTATTTTTTCTTTAGGAACAATAAAATTAAAAAGAGTTAAACTTGATTTTAATTTCATTGCATCATTTTTTCCAAAAATTAATTGAGGAATAGTTCCTTTATGTTTCATTAGTAATACAGAAAGAACTTCTAAATAATTTCCCCAAAGCTCTTCATCCTTAACAAATGCCCTTGCCTCTTCTTTTGAAGATATTGCAAATTCTTTTGAAGAATCACTAGAACCTAAGCCAGATACTTGAGGAAACATAAAAACCATCCAATTCGATTGTTTTTTTCCTGCATGAACCTCCATTAAAACTTCATCGTACACAAAACTCTGTGCATCATGAAATCGTTTTAAATTAAACTTATCATTTGGATCTTTTTGTTTTAATAAATCTCCTATTTTCATATTATTGATTCTTTATTAAAATAAATCGGTAAGCGAAATATCACTTACCGATCAATTTAATTTTCTTTTTAAAAAAAGATATAATCTTTTTATTTAATTACATTCTTTGTGGAACACCAATTCCTAACAATCTTAAAGATGTTTCTATTATATTAGCAACCCATTGAGATAAATGTAAACGGAAATTTTTAACATTCTCGTCTTCATTTTTCAATATCGGATTACTTTGATAGAAAGAGTTAAATAATTTCACTAACTCATATACATAATTAGCAACTAATGCTGGGCTCATTTCTGTAGAAGCCTTTGCAATAGTATCTTGAAAATCATTTAATGCTCTGATAATTTCTTTTTCTGCACCATTCAATTCAATTGCATTAAAATCAAAATCCTTTGGAGATTCTTTTCTTAATAAAGATTGAATACGAGCAAAAGTATATTGTATAAATGGACCTGTATTACCATTAAAATCTACAGATTCTTTAGGATCAAATAAAATTCGTTTTTTAGGATCTACTTTCAAAATGTAGTATTTTAATGCTCCCATTGCAATTGTTTCGTACAATTCAGCTTTCTCTTCATCAGACAAACCATCAAGTTTTCCTAATTCTTCAGAAATTTCTTTTGCTGTTTCATAAACATCTTGCATCAACTCATCGGCATCAACTACAGTTCCTTCGCGAGATTTCATTTTACCATTAGGTAAATCTACCATACCATAAGATAAATGGTGTAAAGCATCTGCCCAAGAATATCCTAATTTCTTTAAAATTAAGAATAAAACCTTAAAATGATAATCTTGCTCATTACCCACTACGTATGTTAATTCTGATAAAGTTGGATTATTTTTGAATCGTTCAACAGCTGTACCTAAATCTTGAGTAATATAAACTGAAGTTCCGTCTGAACGTAAAACTAATTTTTCATCTAAACCATCTTCAGTTAAATCAATCCAAACAGAACCATCTTCTTTTTTAAAGAAAATACCTTTGTTCAAACCTTCTTCAACGATGTCTTTTCCTAAGATGTAGGTATTCGATTCATATAAATATTCATCAAAAGCAACACCAAGTCTTTTGTAAGTTTTAGCGAAACCATCGTAAACCCAACCATTCATTTTTTGCCAAAGTGCAATAACTTCTGGATCCTGAGCTTCCCATTTACGTAACATTTCTTGAGCTTCAACAAAAATTGGAGCTTCTTTTTTAGCTTCCGCTTCAGTTTTACCATTGGAAACTAATTCTGTGATTTGATCTTTATAACGTTTATCAAATTCTACATAATATTTACCAACTAAATGATCTCCTTTTAGGTTAGATGAATCTGGAGTTTCACCATTTCCGAATTTTTCCCAAGCAATCATTGATTTACAAATATGTATACCACGATCATTAATAATTTGTGTTTTGATAACATTATTACCAGCTGCTTCTACTATTTGTGCTACAGAAAAACCTAATAAATTATTTCGTACATGCCCTAAATGCAAAGGTTTATTTGTATTAGGAGATGAATATTCTACCATTACAGTTTTCGAATTTTCATCTGTAGCTTGTATTCCATAATTTTTATTGATAGAGTTAGAACTGAAATTTTGAAGAAAATCTACAGCATTCAAACTCATATTCAAGAAACCTTTTACAACATTAAATGCTGTAATTTTATTATTTTCAACCAGATTCTCACCAATTTTAGTTCCAATATCCTCTGGTTTACCTTTTAAAGTTCTAATTAATGGAAAAACAACTAATGTATAATCACCTTCAAATTCTTTCCTTGTAAATTGAATTTCAATAGATTCAGGATTTATTTGATAGACGTTTTGAATCGCCTCTAAAACGTATTTCGTGATGTGTTGTTTTAAATTCATTTTTAACTAATTACTTTTCGAACTGCAAAAATACAAAGTTTACATGAAATATCGAGGATTGATAAGAGAGTTTTTAAGAAGTCAATAAGAAAACTTATCTTTGCAAAATGAAAACTACATTCGCGGATTTCGAATTAACAAAACAATTATATTCTGCTTTAGAAAAGATGAATATAACATCACCTACTCCAATACAAGAAAAATCGTTTAAACCGATTCTTTCTGGTAGAGATATAATGGGGATAGCACAAACTGGTACAGGAAAAACTTTAGCTTATCTTTTACCATTATTAAAAAATTATCAATATTCTAAAACCAATCAGCCAAAGATTGTAATTTTAGTTCCTACACGCGAATTAGTAGTTCAGGTTACTGAAATTTTAGAAAACTTAACTGAATTTATAAATGTTCGTATCCTTGGAATATATGGAGGAGTTAACATAAACACTCAAAAACTATTAGTTTACGAAGGTGTAGATATTTTAGTTGGAACTCCTGGACGTGTTCTAGATTTAGCAATTGATAATGTTTTATCATTTAAAGAAACAAAAAAACTTGTTGTTGATGAATTCGATGAAATGTTGAGTTTAGGATTCCGCGCTCAATTAATTCATTTATTTACCATGATGAGTGATAAACGTCAAAATATTCTTTTTTCTGCTACGATGACAGATCAAGTTGATGATATGTTAAATGAATATTTTAGAAATCCATTGGAGATTTCATTAGCTCGTTCTGGAACACCATTGGAAAAAATTTATCAGACCGCAATCCCTGTTGAGAATTTTAATACAAAATTGAATTTACTTGCTAATCAATTAGAAGATAAAGCAAAATTTGAAAAAGTATTAATATTTGCTAATAACAAAAAACATGCAGACTTAATCTTTAATCATATTGATGAAATTTTTCCAGATGAATTTGGTGTAATCCATTCGAATAAATCTCAAAATTTCCGTTTGAGAACAATGGAAGCTTTTACGAAAGAAGAAATTCGTGGAATCATTACCACAGATATTATGGCTCGTGGGTTAGATATTCCTGATGTTTCACATGTAATAAACTTTGAGATACCAGAAGTTCCAGAACAATATATACACAGAATTGGTCGTACAGGACGTGCAGATAAAAAAGGAGAATCCATTTCTTATTTTTCTGAAAAAGAAATTGATAATCTTGATGCTATTGAAGCATTAATGAATAAAGAAATTGAACAATTACCTTTCCCTGAAAATGTTCAAATAAACTCTGTTAAAAGAGAATTTGAAAAAGATGTTGTGAAAATGAAAGCGCTGACAACTGTTAAGATTGAAGAACGAGGAGCAGCATTTCATGAAAAGAAGGATAAAAATAAAAAGGTAAATCTTGGAGGTCCAACAAAAAGAAAACCACCAAAATCGAAACCTAAAAATAGAGGTCAGCAAAAACAAAAGGCAAAAGCAAGAAAAAAAGGTAAATAATAGATTAAAATAAGATTCGAATTATCGAATCTTATTTTATTTTAGATAAAAGATAAATTTTATAAATATCAATAAATCACTATTTTTGAATAATTATATTTTTGATCAAAATCTAAATTTAGATCTTATCTAAGACTAATTATATATAAATCTAAATATTTGATGATTCAAGATATAATTCGGAATTTTAACCTATTATTTATTATTTGAATAATATATACAAAAAAATGAAAGAATTAATTGGAACTGGTGTTGCTTTAGTTACTCCTTTTCACGAAGATGGAAGTGTAGATTTTAATAGTTTAGAAAAACTTGTTAATTACACAATTGATGGTGGTGTTGAATATATTGTGATTCTAGGAACAACTGCAGAATCTGCAACACTTACCAAAGAAGAAAAACAAAATGTTATTGAAACTATTAAAAAAGTAAATAACAAACGTGTTCCATTGGTTTTAGGTATCGGAGGAAACAATACTGCTGAAGTAATAAAAGAATATAAAGAAACTGATTTAAGTGATTATATTGCTGTACTTACAGTATCTCCATATTATAACAAACCAAATCAAGAAGGTATATACCAACACTATAAAGCTATTGCTGAAAGTACTGATGCAAATATAATATTGTACAATGTTCCAGGAAGAACAGGATCTAATATTGCTCCTGAAACAACAATACGATTAGCAAATGAGTTTAAAAATATTGTAGCAATAAAAGAGGCTTCTCCAAATTTTCTTCAATCAACAGATATAATTAGAAATAATTCAAGAAAAGATTTTCTTGTAATTTCTGGAGATGATGAATTTGCAGTTCCTATGACATTAGCAGGAGGCTCTGGGGTTATATCAGTAATTGGACAAGGAATTCCAGAATTATTTTCCAACATGATTCGCTCAGCTATAAATAAAAATGTAGATGAGGCATATAATGAACATTACAAAACTGTAGAATTAGTTCGTGCTATTTTTGAAGAAGGAAATCCAGCTGGTATAAAAATTGTATTAGAAAATAAAAATATTTGTTTACCAAATACACGATTACCATTAGTGGCTGGTTCAGAAAGCCTAAAAAACAAGATTAATCAATTACTAACACATATTTAAAATTAAATTATTATGATAAAAGACAATGTATTACAAGCTCTTAATAAACAAATAAAATTAGAAGGAGATTCTTCTCAATTATATTTAGCGATGGCTTCTTGGGCTGAAGTTGCTGGATTAGAAGGAACAGCTAATTTTTTATACTCTCATGCAGATGAGGAGCGTACACATATGTTAAAATTAATAAAGTTTATTAACGAAAGAGGTGGAAAAGCTCATGTTCCTCAAATTGAAGAACCAAAACAAGATTTTTCTACTCTAAAAGAAGTTTTTACAGCTATTTTTAAACATGAGTGCTTTGTTTCTGAATCTATAAATGAAATCGTAGGATTAACTTTAGAAAATGCTGATTATTCTACTCACAATTTCTTACAATGGTATGTATCTGAACAAATTGAAGAAGAAAAATTAGCTCGTAATATCTTAGACAAATTAGAAATGATTGGTTCTGATAAAGGAGGATTATACTTATTTGATCGTGATATTGCTACAATGAGTGCAGAAGCGACAACAGCATAAATAAAATTTTGAGATTTTATTAAGAGGATTAAAGAATATTTTTTATACTTTAGTCCTCAATTTTTATTAAATTTGCAGAATGTTTAAGAAACTAAGTTTAATCGTTTTAATCGGTGCCTCTGTTATGTCTTGTAATAAGACGTATAATAAAGCTATGAAAAGTACTGATAAAGATGAAATTTTTGAATTAGCTACACAGCTTTATGAAAATGGTAAATATGATTTAGCTAACGAATTATATGAAAAAATATCAACATCATTTGTAGGAACAGAAAAAGCTGCTGATATTGCATATAATATGGCTCAAGCTAATTTTAATGAAAATAATTTTAGATTAGCAGGACATCAATTTAAAGCATTTGCAGGTGCATACCCTATGGATAGTAGAGCTGAAGAAGCATTATTTAAATCTGCCTATTCATATTATAAAGATTCACCAAAATATGACTTAGATCAAACAAGTACGTATACAGGAATTAGTGAATTACAAAGTTTTATCAATACTTATCCTGATTCTAAACACATTTCTGAAGCAAATGATTATATTACAGAACTTAGACAAAAATTAGAATTAAAAGCATTTGATATCGCTAAAGTATATTATAAAACGATGAAATATAAAGCAGCTGCTGTTACGTTTGATAATATGATTGATGAATATCCTGATTCTAAATTTAGAGAAGAAGCTCTAATGTATTCACTTAGATCAAAAGCGGAATTAGCGCTAAATTTCTCTAGAATAGAATTAAAAGATTTACGTTTACAAGAAGCTAGAACTCAATATTTATTATTAAAAAGATATTATCCTGATACTCAATTTAAAAGTGAAGCTGATAAGTTACTTGATAAAATTAATAAAGATATTGATTTAACTAAAACTACATTAAAAGACTTAGATAAAGCAAGAAAAAATCTTGATAAAGAATAATATCCTTTTTCAATAATAATAAAATATAATAATATAAACATTTAATTCTTTCATTATGAATTTCAAAGATATAGGTGCAGCACCAACAACAAAAACTTATGATCGTAACAAAATTGATGAGAAAACAGGAAACTTATACGAATCAATAGCTATTATAGGTAAAAGAGCGGAACAAATTAACCAAGAAATGAAAACTGAATTAATTCAGAAATTGGACGAATTTGCTGCACATACAGATTCTTTAGAAGAAGTTTTTGAAAATAGAGAACAAATCGAAGTTTCAAAATTTTACGAAAGATTACCAAAACCGACTTCAATTGCGGTTAAAGAATGGTTAGACAACGACGTATATTACAGAAATCCAAATGAGGATAAATAATGTCTGTTTTACATAGAAAAAAAATTCTTTTAGCAGTTACTGCTGGAATAGCGGCCTATAAAGCCGCTTTTCTTGTTAGAGGACTTATCAAGAAAGGAGCAGAAGTAAAAGTTATCATGACTCCTGAAGCTCAAAACTTTATTACACCTCTTACTCTTTCAACATTATCTAAACATCCTGTCGAATGGAAATTCTTTGGTGAAGATGGAGATTGGAATAATCATGTTGAGTCTGCTCTTTGGGCAGATTTTATGATTATTGCACCATGTACAGCAAATACTCTTTCTAATATGGCTGATGGTACATGTGATAATTTAGTTCTAGCAACTTATCTTTCTTCAAAATGTCCTGTATATTTTGCTCCTGCTATGGACCTTGATATGTACAGACATCCCACAACATTGAAGAATATTGATTTACTTGAATCTTATGGAAATATATGTATTCCGGCTGAAGAAGGTGAACTTGCAAGTGGATTAGTTGGTGAAGGAAGAATGGCTGAACCAGAAAATATTATTTCTTTTATTGAAAGTAATATACAATCATCTCTCCCTCTTTTCAAAAAAAATATACTTATTTCTGCTGGTCCAACATACGAAAATATAGATCCTGTTCGTTTTATAGGTAATTATTCTTCTGGAAAAATGGGATTTGAAATAGCCAAAGCTGCTGCAAATTTAGGTGCAAATGTAACTTTAGTTAGTGGACCAAGTCAAGAAAGTATTTCTGGTTATTCTATTAATAGGATCGATGTTGTATCTGCCGCTAATATGTATGACGCTATGCATGCTAATTTTGATAATTCTGATGTTGTAATTATGTCTGCAGCTGTTGCTGATTATAGGCCTAAGGAAGTTGCTACACAGAAAATTAAAAAAGAGAATGATGATATTATGATTATTGAATTAATTAAAAATCCAGACATTTTAAAATCATTAGGAGAAATAAAAACAAATCAGCTACTTGTAGGTTTTGCTTTAGAAACAAATAATGAAGAAGAAAATGCTAAGAAAAAATTAATCAAAAAAAATCTAGATTTCATCGTTTTAAATTCTATGCAAGACAAAGATGCAGGTTTCCAGAAAAACACAAATAAAATCACAATAATTGACAAAGACCTATCTATGCAAGAGTTTAGTGCAAAATCTAAATCTGATGTTGCTAAAGATATTTTAAATGTTATTTTAAATAAATTATAATTGATTTATGAAGAAATTAGCCTCTCTTTTCTTTTTTACTTACTTTGCTATAACTAGTTTTTCTCAAAACTTAATAGCTGATGTAAAAGTTGACTATTCATTAGTACAACACTCCAATATACAAGTTTATCAAACACTTCAAAAATCTTTGACAAATTTTATAAACTCAACAAAATGGAGTACTGATCGACTAAAGACATATGAAAGAATTGAAGCTAGTTTTGTAATAACTATTAAAGAAAGAGAAGGAAACAAATTTAAAGCATCTATACTTGTTCAATCTCGTAGACCAGTTTTTAATTCTACATATTATAGCCCTATACTAAATTTAAGTGATGATAATTTTTCTTTTCAATACCAAGAATTTGAAGAATTAATATTTAATGACAGAAAATTTAGTGGTAAAAATTTAACTGATGTTATTACTTATTATGTATATTTAGTTTTAGGATATGATGCTGATACCTTTACTAGAAATGGAGGTACAGAATATTTTAAAATGTCAAAAAGAATAGCTGATTTTGCGCAAACAAGTAATAATTATTCTGGCTGGAACGAAATGGATGGTTTAAGATCTAGAATGTCATTAATTAATAATATATTAAAAAATGATAATTCTACATTACGTAATATTAGCTATCAATATCATAGAAACGGATTAGATGTAATGTCCGAAAATGAAATAAGAGGTAAAAATGCAATAGGAAATTCTTTAATGCAATTAGAATTTTATCAGCGAGGAAATTATTCTCAATTTTATCCTCTAGAAATTTTCCTAACAGCAAAGAATACTGAAATTAGTCAAGTATTTTCGGGAGGAAATATTTCTTCTGTAAACATTGAAAAATTAAAAGAAATTTTAAATTCTGTCGCACCAAAATATAATGATGCGTCTTGGAGCAAAATGAAAAAGTAAATGTTAAAAACTCTTCGTGTTAATAATTTTGCCATAATAGATCAATTAGAAATTGATTTTCATAAAGGAATGACTACGATTACTGGAGAAACTGGAGCTGGTAAATCAATTATTCTTGGCGCTTTAAAATTAGTTTTAGGTGAACGAGCTGATCTGAAATCTTTAAAAAATACAGAAGAAAAATGTATTATTGAAGCAATTTTTAATATAAAAGATTTAGAATTAAAAGATTTTTTCGAAGAATACGATTTGGATTATGAAGATGAGTCTATTCTAAGACGAGAATTATTACCTTCAGGAAAATCAAGAGCATTTGTGAATGATACACCTGTAAAAGTTTCTATTTTACAAGAATTTTCTGAATTATTAATCGATATTCATTCTCAATTTAATACGCCTAAAATATTTGAAGCAGATTTTCAATTATCTATGTTAGATATTTATGGTGATAATAAAGATTTATTAAAACAATATAAATCAGATTATAACAATTATATTTCTATAAAAAAGAAAATTAAAGACGCTCAAAATTCTTTAGAAAATCAATCACAAGATTTAGAATATAAATTACATCTTTGGGAAGAACTAAATAATGCTTCTCTAAAAAACAATGAGTTAGAAGAATTAGATGCTGAAATAAAATCATTATCAAATGTTGAAGAAATAATATCTACTCTAAATGAGACTTATCAATTTCTTGAACATTCGGAAATGGGAATTATTTCTCAACTAAATGAAGCAAGTAATAAATTAAATAAAATTTCTGATTTTAATTCTCAATATAGTTCTATTTATGAAAGGTTAATTTCATCAAAAATAGAATTACAAGATATTTCAAATGAAATGACTCATTTGATTGAATCTACAGAAATTAATCCTGAAAGATTACAAGAAGTTACTGACAGATATAATTTAATTCATACTTTATTAAGAAAGCATAATCTTAACACAATAAATGAATTAATTGAAAAATTAAATGAATTAGAATCTCAAACTTCTGGTTTTGATAATTTGAGTGATTTAATTATTCATCTAAATAAAGAGCTTACTATAATTGTAAACAAACTAGAAAAACAAGCTACAAGAATTAGAAAGAATAGAATTTCATCAATAGAAATTATCCGAAAAAATATTTTAGATACATTATCTCAACTCGGAATGGAGAATTCTCAGTTAACAATTCAGTTAAATGAGATCTCTGATTTTACAGCTAGTGGAAAAGATGAAGTACTTTTCTTATTTTCTGCTAATAAAGGTATGGAACCTCGAATTTTTGAAAAATCTGTTTCTGGAGGTGAACGTTCTCGACTAATGTTAGCTATCAAAAAACTCTTAGCTACCCACCAACATTTACCTACACTTATTTTAGATGAGATAGATACAGGTATTTCTGGTAAATTAGCAAATGAAACTGGTAAAGTTATGCAATCAATGGCAGATAATATGCAATTATTAGTAATTACACATCTTCCTCAAGTAGCTTCTAAAGGAAATTATCAATTAAAAGTATATAAAGAAATTATTGATGATACAACACAAACAAACGTAAAAGAATTATCTACAAAAGAACGTTTAAATGAAATTGCACAAATGATTTCAGGATCAGAAGTAACTGATGCTGCATTAAATCAGGCAAAAGAGTTAATGAATATTCAATAAAAAAAGCGAGTAAAATATTTTACTCGCTTTTTTTATAATTATATATTAACTAATTATTTAGTTAATTTTTCTAATGAATATTCAATCATTGCGTCAATTGTTTTATAAGAATCTGCGCTAAATTCTCCTAAAATTCTATTTGCAACAATAGCATTGATTGATAATGCTTCATGTCCCATCATAGCAGCTAAACCATAAATAGCAGAAGTTTCCATTTCAAAATTAGAAATTCTTAATCCTTCATAATTAAATGAAGTTAATAACTCATTAATATTTGCTGGATTTGGTTCTAATCTCAAAAATCTACCTTGAGGACCATAAAATCCACAAGCTGTTGCTGTTATACCTTGAATCGTTTTTTCAGAAGATAATTTATTTAAAATAGATTCTGATCCTTTTACTAAATAAGGACGAGCCTTATTATCTGACCAATTTACATGTTTTATAAAAGCATCTTCTATTTCTTTATTCATTACAGCTTCACTACCAACATAATAATGCAATAATCCATCAAGTCCTAAACCATGAGAACCAATCACATAACTATCTACAGGGATATCTGCTTGTAAGGCACCTGAAGTTCCAAAGCGTATAAAAGATAATTTTTTAAAATCTTTTTTTGTTTCTCCTGTAGCTAAATCAATATTCGCTAATGCATCTAGTTCAGAAAATACAATATCAATATTATCTGTTCCCATTCCTGTAGAAATTACAGTTAATCTTTTTCCGTTAAGAGTTCCTGTATGAGTCACAATTTCTCTTTTGGAAGCTTTATGCTCTATACTGTCAAAATGACGCGAAACTTTCTCAACACGATTTGGATCACCAACCGTAATAATTGTATCTGCTAAATGTTCTGGTTTTATATTACAATGGTAAATACTTCCGTCTGGATTTAAAACTAATTCTGATGCTGCTTTACTCATCTCTTTTAAAAATTAAAAATAAACACACAATATACGGCGATTATTTCTAATATACATGCTATTTTTATTAACCACCTACTCGTTTCACTTTAAATCCTTTATCTTTCAAAAAAGTCATTATTTTATCTCTATAATCACCTTGGATTATAATGGATTCTTCTTTAAAGCTACCTCCAACTCCTAAAAATACTTTTATTTCTTTAGCTAATTGTTTAAAATCTTCATCAGCTCCTGTATACCCCTCAATTACAGTAGTAGGTTTACCTTTCCTTTTTTCGTACTTACAAATCAAAGGATCATTTTGCATCCATAATTTACTCTGTTCTGATTCCTGAATTTCTTCTGGTTCTGAAATATGATCTGGAAATAAATTTTTTAATTGATCTTGAAAATCTTTCATTATATTTTATAAAAAAATTCTTTAGAACAAAGATAAGATTATCTTAACTGATGAAAAACACATTCTATTAATTTGTAACTTTACATAATCAATTTGTGTATAAATAATATGAACAAAAAAGAAATTTCTAGAGAAGTAAATTATAAAGGTTTTACTAAAATCTTTACCGTAGAAATAGAGCAATTACCTCCATTTAATGAAAAGACAATGGATAAAGCTAAATACAAAGAAACTGAAGAAGCTTTAATTTTAATCGCGGAAGGAAAATTAGAAAACCAAAAATTTGAATGGATATTTTCTATAGAACAAGATTTACAAAAATAAGATTAATATATTGGCATACATTTTGACTAACTTATTAAAATAAATGTATTTACTAATGAAAAAGACAAGATTATTTAAAGTCATAGGAGCAGCAAGTATTGAAGCACAAAAAGACAAATCTTTTTTTGAAAAAGTAAAAACTTTTTTTGCTTTACTAAATGATTATAGAAAAGGATTATACAAACCAAAAGTTGTTAATTTAGCAATTGCTTTATTTGTATTATTTTATATTATTTCTCCCCTAGATATAATTCCTGAAGCTCTATTTGGACCATTTGGTTTGATTGATGATTTTGGGATTTTTATGATAGGTATGAAGTTTTTGAATAAAGAGATTATAAGATACAGTTCTTGGAAAATATCTCAATTAAATTCTATTTATAGAACTATTGAAAAATAACTTATAAATTTTTAAACAACCATTCTGTTCTAGAATGGTTGTTCTCTATATTAATATTAGATATTAATTAATAATCACTAAATTTGCACACAATTAATTTATAAATTAAATAATCTACAATGTTAATTATTAACAGTTACGAAGAATACAAAACTTACGAGGGAAAAGAGCTTGGTGTGTCTGAATGGCATAAAATAGATCAAAATCAAATTAATCTTTTTGCTGATGCTACATTAGATCACCAATGGATACATACTGATCCTAAGAAAGCTGAAAATGAAGGACCATTTAAGAAAACTATTGCACATGGTTATTTAACACTATCATTAATCCCTTATTTATGGGGAGAAATTATAGAAGTTCGTAACGTAAAAATGTTAATTAATTACGGGATAGAAAGCTTAAAATTTGGACAAGCAGTTACAGTTGATAGTGAAGTTCGATTGAAAACTAAGTTAAAATCAATCAATGATTTAAGAGGGACAATTAAAACTGTAATAGAAGTTACATTGGAAATAAAAGACAGTAAGAAGCCTGCTTTTAAAGGTGATGCTGTATTTTTATACCACTTTAATTAAATAAATTATATTTATATATTTTTTAATAGCTTCTATTGAATAAATAGAAGCTATTCTATTTAAATAATACACATCATCTTGAAAAAGATTAAGTAAAAAATGGAAAATCATACTCAAATAAAAACACTCATTTCTATTGTTGGCCCAACCGCAATTGGAAAAACTCATCTTGCCATTGAAATTGCAAAATACTATAGCAGTGAAATTATTTCTTGTGATAGTAGACAATTTTTTAAAGAAATGAAAATAGGAACTGCTGTTCCATCTGATGAAGAATTGAATGAAGTTGAACACCATTTCATACAAAATAAATCTATCCATGAAAAATATTCTGTTGGTGATTTTGAACGTCATGGCTTAAATTTTATTGAAGATTTTTTTATTAAAAATGATATTTGTGTAATGGTGGGCGGATCTGGTTTGTATGAAAAAGCAATAACAGTTGGATTTGATGATTTTCCTGATGTTGATCCTAAAATTAGAGAACAATTAAATAATGAATTAGAAGAATTTGGGATAGAAAAATTACAAGAAGAATTAAAACAAGTTGATCCTAATTATTTTAATGAAGTTGATATTTACAATAAACAACGTGTAATTCGAGCTTTAGAAATATACCGAAGTTCCGGTTCCCCCTTCTCTAAATTCAGAAATAATAATTTAAATAAACGTACATTTAACATAATTAAGATTGGTTTAGAATTACCAAGAGAAGAAATGTATGATAGAATCAACCAACGTGTTGATATAATGATAAATGAAGGATTAGTTGAAGAAGCAAAAAGTTTATTTCATTTAAAAGAATTAAATGCATTACAAACTGTAGGATATAGAGAATTATTTGATCATTTTGAAGAAAAAATAAGCTTAGACTTTGCTATAGAAGAAATTAGGAAAAATACTCGTCGTTTTGCAAAAAGACAAATGACTTGGTTCAAAAAAGATAAAACTGTAACTTGGTTTTCTCCAAAAGATGAACAATCAATTATAGAATTTATAAATTCTAAACTAAACTCATAATGAAAAATTTTGTCGCAATAGATTTTGAAACGGCTACTAATTACAGAAATTCAGCTTGTGCTGTTGGAATTGTAACAATTACTGATAATATTATTACAGATGAATTTCATACTCTGATACAACCTCCTCAAAATGTGTACAGTTATCATAATATAAATGTGCACGGGATTCGACCAGAAGATACAATAAACTCTCCTACTTTTGATGAAGTTTTCTTTGAAATAAAAAGAAGATTACAAAATCAAATTGTTGTTGCACATAATGAAAGTTTTGATCGATCTGTTCTTCGTAAGACAATGGAATTTTATGATTTAAATTATTCTCAATTGAATTTAGCAGAAAAATGGGAATGTACTTATAAAATTTATAAACTGAAAGGAATTGTACCAACGAAATTATCAGATTGTGCAAGAAAATTTAATTTGGAATTGAATCATCATGAAGCTCTATCTGATGCAAGAGTTTGTGCTCAGTTATTTTCTTTTTTATAATTTAATATGCGTTAAGGATTGATGTGAAAATCCTTTTCTAATTGGATGAATTTCTACTTCAATTCAATAATAAATAATTAACAAAGATTATAATAGAAAATCTACACAAATAAATCGTTAAAAATAAAAAAACAGCAACTAGAAAATTAATTCTTG
>DLJQ01000020.1:608-2661 GCA_002484335.1 Flavobacteriales bacterium UBA7612 | reverse complement strand
ATTAGTTTTCTGAACCCGCGATCTTCTTCAAGTCCATTTCCTAAATCAATCAATTCTCCCAAAAGACTAACATTTGCTGGCGAATGCGCCAAAGCAACGGATTTTATAGGTTGATTATTGATTTTTAAATCTAAACTTTTACGATTCCATCCGCTAAATGTAAACTCTTGAAAAGACACATCATAACCATACGAACGCAACAAATTGGCTGCATATTCTTCTGCTATTTGTCCATTTTCTGTTCCTGTTGCACGATGTCCGATTGTTTCGGTTGCTTTTTTTAGTTGTTGATAAGCTTCAGAATTTTGTTGTACTTCTTTATTAATCAAGTCTAAAACTTGTTGATTAGTTTGAGCAGATAAACTCATGGTTGTAGAGATTAAACCTAGTGTTAATAAAAATTTCGATTTCATGTGTGAGTATTTCTATAAACTTAAAAATGTTTTTGGAAATAGTTGATAGAATGGGAGTAAAAAATTATATTTTTTATGATTATAGAATATAAAATTGAAGGATATTATTTAAAATAATATCCTTCATAAAACTATCTATTAAAAATTATTACTTTACAACAACTTTAGAAGTTGTTTGGTTTGTTTTTATAAAGTAAATACCTTTTGGTAAATTTGTTTGAATAGAATTTTGACCTATTTTTAAATCACCTTGTTTTAACGTTCGTCCATTAATATCTAAAATTTGATAAGGAGATTTCTCTTTTGTATCAACTATAAATGTTCCATTATTAGGATTTGGATAAAGCTTTTGTTTATCTAATTTTACTTCATTTGTACTTAAAAGACAAGCATAATTTGAATAATCCACTAAACCTAATGCAGAATTATCTGGTTTATGAAAAATAACATTTTCTACTCTTTCATCTGTTAGAATAGGATCCCAGCAATTACCTTGCGCCTTTATATTATTTGCCGAATTATTATACAATGCGTAATCTGCACCTGTATTTCCATTGTTTTCGAAAACATTGTATCCATTGGTCATATCTATATTGGTTCCGTTACCGATAATTGTAATTCCCCAAAGGTTTCCTTTTATTGTATTTCCTTTTATTGTTACAGATGTTTGCGGTGTTGTTGCTGTTTGAGAAATAGAAATTCCACTACCTCCTAAATTTGGTAGATTTTCAGTATTATTATTTTCGATAATGTTTCCAATAATATTTCCTCCAGCAGTAACGCCTGTAATTGTAATTCCATAACGATTGTCTTTTATCGTATTATGTTCTATTTGAGCAAAACTAACCACACTCAATAAACTAGAAACAGAAATTCCACCAACGCGTGTATTTGCTCTATTTCCTATAATTGTATTATTTTTAATAATTGTTGTTTGATTTTCTCCACTTGGTCCCATATTAATTTGCGGACGATTAGAGTTTTCTTTATTATTATCTTCTAAATAATTATTTTCGAAAATTAAAGCCACTGACTGATTCGCTCCAGAACCTACTACAGGTGTAATATTGTGTTTAAAAACAGAATTCTTAATTACTGGATTTCCTCTTGAAAAATTAATCGCGCCACCAGTTGCAGCACCTGCATTTTGATAAGAAACTTCTGAATTATTCATTGTAAAAGATTCATTTAAAGAACGAATTCCTCCTCCATAAAACATTTTAAAATTATTAAAATTGGAAATAGCACCTTCTTCTAATCTAATTCCTTTAAAATATGTTGTTCCTGGATTATCGGAAGTAAACAAAACTTCTTTAGGAGCATTAATTTCAATTTTTCCTGCTACCGTAATTAATTTTCCATCTGTAATAATCAATTTATAATCAGTATCAGATAAGAAAATATCGTTTGCTGAAATTGTTAAATCATTTGTCAATAAATAACTATTTGATTCTTGATCGAATGTTATTTGGTCTGTTAAAGCATCAAGATCTGCTATTCGATATGTTTTTCCATCGTTTGGTGTTGCATATTGGGCAAAAATCATCTGCCCTAGCAATGCTAAGGAAAGCGTAAGTTTTTTCTTCATAATTTCACTAAGTATTAATTAATATTGAAATTAACCGGTAGTGCATTTGTAT
>DLJQ01000020.1:0-331 GCA_002484335.1 Flavobacteriales bacterium UBA7612 | reverse complement strand
GGAAGGTGTCTTTCAAAGTTTGGATATTAGTCCAGCTTCAGTGCATGACATTCATTATCTGAAAGATATAAAACAGCAGTTTAAAAATTGTACGCTCTTAGCTGATAAAGGATATTTATCCGCAGAATACCAATTGGATTTGTTTACATCGCACAATATAAAGCTGGAAGTTCCTATGAGAACAAATCAAAAAAACTATAAAGATCAGCCTTTTGTAATACGCAAATACAGAAAAAGGATAGAAACGTTATTCTCTCAACTCTGTGACCAGTTCATGATTAGACGTAATTATGCTAAAAGCTTTTTAGGCTTTAAAACAAGGATACTATCT
>DLJQ01000025.1 GCA_002484335.1 Flavobacteriales bacterium UBA7612 | reverse complement strand
ATTTCGGATTGCAAATATAGGAGGAATTCTGAACTTTCCTAAACTTTTTGCAAAAAAAATCTCGTAAATTTATTCTACGAGATTTTTTTATTTCATTATCAGCAATTTAATAAATTATAAAATTGCATTTAATTTTTCTACTAATTGCTCTTTTGGTACAACTCCAACAACTTTATCTACAACTTCTCCATCTTTAAAGAATAAAATTGTAGGGATATTGCGGATCCCATATTTAGCAGCTATTTCTTGGTTTGTATCTACATCTACTTTACCTACAACTGCTTTTCCTTGATATTCGGTAGCTAGCTCTTCAACAACTGGACCTACCATTCTACAAGGACCACACCATACAGCCCAAAAATCCACCATTGCTGGCTTTCCTGACTCTATAATATCTGATGCAAATGATGCGTCTGTTACTTCTAATGCCATAATCTTAATTTTTTATATCTAAATCTTAATTGTACAAATCTACACAAATTTTTAATTCATCAAAATCGAACACTATATAATCTCTCAATTATAGAATAGAATAAATGTATAATTAATTCAATTTGAATGATATTTCCTGCAATTCATCAAGCTCGTGTAATAAGTCTCGAGAAATATTTACTTTTAATTTATTGGCTGATAAATCAAGATTATTCAAATAATCTTTAGAATCTATAAGTTGAATTCGTAATGATTTATCACCTTGATGTTTGAACATAATATCTGATAATTTATTGAAAATTTCTTCGGAAAAATCACTTACTTCAATTTTTACAGTAATTTTTTCTGAATGTTTTTCTACAATTTCATTCAACAATTGAATATTTGTAATGTTCTTATATACTCTTCCTTGTGTAACATTTCCTTCCTTATCTTTGAATTCTTTTTTCGAAATATTCAGTTTTATATTCAAAAACATGTTCTCTTGCATATAATGTCTGTATTTCAAATAATCTGATCCGAAAACCATAATATCCATAGAATCTGTATAATCACTAAAAGTAAAAATACCAAATTCATTCCCATTCTTAGCTATCCTATGTTGAATATTAGACATCATTCCACAAATAGACACTTCTTTATTAATAAAATTATCTTCATTAACGTTAATATCAGAAATACTACAATTAGATGACATTTTCATTTCATGTTTAAAATCGTCTAAAGGATGAGATGAAATATAAATTCCTACAACCTCTTTCTCTTTAGAAAGTTTTTGTAACATATTCCATTTTTCACAATCTGGTAATACAGGAACCACATCTTCTATAGAATCATCTCCTCCTCCAAAATTTCCAAATAAAGAAGTTTGAGCAGAGTTTTTTTGTTCTTGAAAACTCGCTCCATATTTAATTAATTTTTCAAGATTAGTTGTTGTATTGTCAATGTAAAAATATCTTCCTCGATGAAATTCAAATGAATCGAAACCACCAGCTAATACAAGATTTTCAATTGTTTTTTTATTAACTGTTCTTAATTCTACTCGTTTCACAAAATCATAAATATCCTTGAATGGACCATTTTCAGTTCTTTCTTTGATAATAGAGTTTACAGCTGCTTGCCCTACTCCTTTTACAGCTCCCATTCCGAAACGAATTTCATAATTCTCGTTTACGTTAAACTTTGTAATCGATTCGTTAATATCTGGCCCAAGAACAGCTAATCCCATACGTTTACATTCTTCCATAAAAAATGTAACTTGCTTGATATCATTCATATTATTTGAAAGTACTGCAGCCATGTATTCAGCTGGATAATGTGCTTTAAAATAAGCTGTTTGATAAGCAATCCATGCATAACAAGTTGAGTGAGATTTATTGAAGGCATACGATGCGAAAGCTTCCCAATCTGTCCATATTTTTTCTAAAACTTTGGGATCATGACCTTTTTCTGCTGCTTGTTCTACAAACTTAGGTTTCATTTTATCCAAAACTGCTTTCTGCTTTTTCCCCATTGCTTTACGCAATACATCGGCATCACCTTTAGAAAAACCTGCTAATTTCTGAGAAAGTAGCATTACTTGCTCCTGATATACGGTAATACCATACGTTTCTGCTAAATATTCTTCCATTGCATCCAAATCGTACGAAATTGGTTCTTCTCCATTTTTACGACGTACGAAAGAAGGAATATATTCTATTGGCCCTGGACGATATAAAGCATTCATCGCAATTAAATCTGCAAATACAGTAGGACGAAGATCTTTCATGTATTTCTGCATTCCAGGCGATTCGTACTGGAAAACCCCTACTGTTTCTCCTCGTTGGAAAAGTTCATATGTTTTTACATCATCAATAGGAATTTCATCAGGATTAATTTCAATTCCTGTTCTAGCCTTTACAAGTTTTACGGTATCTTTTATTAAGGTTAATGTTTTTAACCCTAAAAAGTCCATTTTTAATAATCCTGCACTTTCAGCTACCGAGTTATCAAATTGTGTTACATATAAATCAGAATCTTTAGCTGTTGTTACAGGAACAAAATTTGTAATATCATCTGGCGTAATAATAACTCCACATGCGTGAATACCAGTATTACGAACAGAACCCTCTAATATTTTTGCTTGCTGAATAGTTTCTGCAGCTAAATCATTTCCATTCGAAAGACGTTTTAGTTCATTGACAGCTTCTAATTCTTCAGCTTTCAAAGCTCCTTTTAGCGCATTATCATCTAAATTAAATATTTTAGCCAATTTCATATTAGGGATTAATCCTGCAACTCTATTCGCATCGAACAAAGGTAAATCTAACACACGAGCAGTATCTTTTATTGAAGATTTGGCTGCCATTGTACCGTATGTTATAATCTGTGCTACCTGGTTTGCTCCATATTTATCAATTACATAATCCATAACCAATGATCGTCCTTCATCATCAAAATCAATATCAATATCGGGCATGGATACACGATCGGGATTCAAGAAACGCTCAAAAAGTAAATCGTACTGGATAGGATCAAGGTTTGTAATTCCTAAACAATAAGCAACTGCAGAACCTGCTGCAGAACCACGACCTGGCCCTACAGAAACTCCCATTTCTCTTGCTGCTGCAATAAAATCTTGTACAATTAAGAAATAACCTGGGTATCCCGTTTTTTCAATTGTTATTAATTCGAAATCTAAACGTTCTTTTATTTCGTCTGTAATTTCTGGATAACGTTTCTCCGCTCCCTTATAGGTTAAATGTCTTAAATAAGCATTTTCACCTCTTTTTCCTCCATCTAAATTATCTTCATCATGAAGAAATTCAGCTGGAATATCAAATTTTGGAAGTAATACATCTCTATAAAGTGTATACTCTTCAATTTTATCTATTATCTCTTGAATATTAATTACTGCTTCTGGAATATCTTGAAATAATTGTTTCATTTCAGCTTCCGACTTAAAATAATATTCTTGATTTGGTAAACCAAAACGAAAACCTCTACCTCTACCAATTGGTGTAGACTGTTTTTCTGCATCCCTTACGCATAATAAAATATCATGTGCATTAGAATCATTTTGATTGATATAATAGGTATTATTTGTAGCAACTATTTTTACATTATGTTTTCTCGCAAAAGCCAATAATGTTTGATTAACACGATCTTCATCTTCTTGACCATGTCGCATCATCTCAATATAAAAATCATCACCAAATTGCTCCTTCCACCATAAAAGAGCATCTTCAGCTTGTTTTTCACCTAAATTCAGAATTTTATTAGGAACTTCACCTTGTAAATTCCCAGATAGAACAATTAAATCATCTTTGTATTCTTCTATAACAGCTTTATCTATCCTTGGCACATAATAAAATCCTTCCGTATAAGCTTTAGAAGCCATCTTGGCAAGATTATGATAGCCGTTTTTATTCTTTGCAAAAATTACAATTTGATAACCATTATCCTTTTTTGTTTTGTCTAAATGATTTTCACAAACAAAGAATTCGGAACCAATAATAGGTTTTATGATAACTTCTGTTGGTTCTGCTCCTTCAGCAATTAACTCTTCATTCTTTGCTTTTGCAGCTTTATTATGATTTTGTACTTCTGCATTAAAATGAAAAGCTCCCATCATATTTCCATGATCAGTCATTGCTACAGCAGGCATTTTATTTTTTGAAGCCGCAGAAACTAAGTCTTTTACAGAAATAGTTGACTGTAAAATTGAAAACTGTGTATGATTATGAAGATGAGCAAATTTTGCTTGTTGAAATTGTTCAAGAATTTCTTCAGAAATCTCAATAACCTCATCTCCTCCTTCTTCCTTAGCTTTTTGTTTAGCAATCTCTTCAGAAGCTTTTTTTAGATTAATATGATTTAATCCTACTGGTTGAATATTTGTTTTATTCTCTTCATTGAATCGAACAAAATAATCATCATCAACTTCTAATTCTGATTTTGTAAAAACATGTTTGCGAATCAACTCAAAAAAACAACGAGTGGTCGCCTCCACATCGGCAGTTGCATTATGAGCTTCTCCAAAAGGAACTCCAAATAAATATTTATGTAATTCTGTTAATGTAGGTAACTTATATCTACCTCCACGACCTCCAGGAAGTTTTAATAATTCTGCAGTGACTTCTGTACAAGTGTCTAATACAGGTTTTTCAATTAAATCATTTTCATAATTTAATCGATAAAATTCAGCACCCATAATATTAATATCAAAACCAAGGTTTTGACCAACAATAAATTTTGCTTTTCCTAAAGCTGCATTGAATTTATCTAAAACATCTTTTAAAGGAATTCCTTTTTCTGTTGCTAAATCTGTAGAAATACCATGAATACGTTCCGAGTCATATGGAATATCAAAACCATCTGGACGAACCAAATAATCTTCATGTTCTATTAAACGTCCCATTTCATCATGCAATTGCCAAGCTATTTGTATACATCTTGGCCAATTATCTGAATCAGAAATTGGAGCGTTCCAATCCTTAGGAAGACCGGTTGTCTCTGTATCGTATATTAAGTACATTGATTTTTTATTATTTTGAGAATGTAAATTTACGAAATTCTTATCAGAAACTTTCCATTAGCATTTCAACATTAGGTTCTAATCCATTAAGAAAAAAATATATATAAAGATTGTTATTGTTTTATTTATATACTATATTGTTTAATGTAAAAAAACATTTAAATTAAATATTATTATAATTTGTAAATCATAACAATATATAATGATTTAAAATAAGAATTTTATTGTATTAATTACTCATTTTTTTCTTTTATATCCATCCATTGGTACTAAGTTTGATTGTAATTATATTATATTTAATAATAAATAATTATTGTTTTATTTTTTTTATAATAATAAATAATATGTTTAAAATATTTTATTATTATTTGTTTTTAATTATAAAAATAATAATTGGTATTTTCTATTTTATTATAAATTGTATCATTACAAATCAAACCAAAAACTATTACTAAAGTGATGAATAAAAATGGAAATTTCGAGATAGAAGAAGTTTATCTTAATGATAATAAAAAAATTAATAGTATAGAAAAATTTCTTTATAAAAATGATTTAAAATTAGGAGAAGAAATAATCAAATACTTAACTTTTTCTGTTGAAGGAGAAATAGTTGCTACGGGAGCTATTGCTGAAGGTGGCATCATAAAATGTGTTGCTATTGATCCTTACTACAGAGGTGAAGGCATTGTTTTAAAACTATTTACAGAATTAACACATCTTTGTTTTGATTTAGGGTTTAAAGATTTATTTGTATATACTAAACCTGAAAATGAAAGAATCTTTAAAGATTGTGGTTGTTTCAAAATAGAATCATCTTCTGATGTTATTTTAATGGAAAATAGTAAGGATTTACTAAGTAATTACTGTAATGATTTAAAAGATATCAGTAAAGAAATAAAAGGTAAAAAAATTGGCTCTGTTGTACTTAATGCTGATCCATTTACATTAGGACATCAATTTTTAATAGAAAGCGCTGCATCTCTTTGCGATTGGTTACATGTTTTTGTTGTAAAAGAAGATTCTGCTTTCTTTTCTTATGAAGACCGATTTAATTTAGTAAAAAAAGGTATTTCTCACCTCGATAATGTAACCTTATATGAAGGATCTCGATATATTATTTCTAAAGCTACTTTTCCTTCTTATTTCTTGAAAAGTGAAAAAATTTTAGATAATAACTATGCAGAATTAGATTTAAAAATCTTTAGACATTATATCGCTCCATCTTTAAACATCACAAATCGCTTTGTTGGAACAGAACCTAAATCTCCTATTACAAATAAATATAATCAAGAAATGAAATATTGGTTTGAAGAAGCAAAAATGGATTATCCAGAGATAAAAGTATCTATTATTGAAAGAAAAACAATTAATGGTGAACCTATTTCTGCCTCAAGAGTTAGGGAATTATTTAAAAATAACGAGTTTGACAAATTAAAATTATATGTTCCAAAAACAACTTATAATTTTCTTTTAGAAAACAAAAAAAATTAATCTATTGATTATGAAAATAGTAAAAGAAGCTGTTGCTGGAACATTAGAATCTAGTGACTTGATGATAAGAGTATCATCTTCGGAAAAACTGAATGTGATTATTAATAGTACGGTAGAAGCTCAATTTGGAGATGATATATTAAGGACAGTGCATGAAATACTTACAAAATTAAGCATAGATAAAGTAAAAATTTCAATAGATGACAAAGGAGCTCTAGATTGTGTTTTAAGAGCACGTTTACTAACAGCTTTAATGCGTTCAACAAATGATAATACGTTATGGGAAAAGATACAGTAAAATTACGAAGAAGTATGCTATTTGTTCCTGGAGCAAATGCAGCAATGATTAGTAATTCATTTATATACAAACCAGATTCTCTAATATTCGATTTAGAAGACTCTGTTTCTATTAAAGAAAAAGATGGAGCAAGAATGTTGGTTGTACAAGCATTAAAACATCCTTTTTACAAAAATATCGAAAAAATTGTTCGAGTGAATTCACTTACTTCAGATTTTGGCATAAACGATATTAAAGCTGTTGTTGCTGCTGGAGTAGATGTTATTAGGCTACCTAAAACTGATTCTGCTCAAGATGTATTAGATATGCAAAAAGAAATTGAAGCTGCTGAAAAAAAATATGGAATAGAAGTAGGAAAAACTAAAATGATGGCAGCTATAGAATCTGCAATCGGAATTTTAAACGCTAGGGAAATTGCTTTTTCTACAGATAGATTAATAGGCATAGCCTTAGGAGCTGAGGACTATGTTCGAGATATCAAAACAGAACGCTCTCCTGATGGCATAGAATTATTATTTGCTAGAAGCTCTATTTTACATGCTGCAAGAGCTGCTGGAATAATGGCTTTTGATACAGTATATTCTGATGCAAATAATGAAGAAGGCTTTTTAAAAGAAGCGACTTTAATTAAGCAATTAGGTTTTGATGGAAAATCTCTAGTTAATCCTAGACAAATAGAAATAATACATAATTTATATGCACCTACTCAAAAAGATGTAGACTTCGCTAAACAAGTTGTTGAAGCTGCTAAAGAAGCTGCTAAAATCGGTTTAGGAGTTGTCTCTCTAAATGGTAAAATGGTTGATGTACCTATTATAGAAAGAGCAAAATTAGTGTTAGAAAAAGCTGAATTATCTGGTATTAGAGAACAATAAACTTATCTAAAAATGAATCAAAAAGAAAGAGTATCTGCTTATTTAGAACAACAGAAAGATAGTTCAGCAGAAGCATATAAAAAAGTATTTAAATTAGACTTATTAGAGACTATACCTCATGACAGAAAAATCTGCCGAACAATAAGTGAAGTTATTGATAAAAGCGGTCTAAAAGATGGAATGACAATTTCTTTTCATCACGCTTTTAGAAATGGAGATTACGTTATCAACATGGTTATGAAAGAAATTGTAAATAAAGGATTCAAAAATTTAATTCTTGCTGCAAGTTCTTTAAACAGTTGTAATTATCCATTAATTCAATATATTAAAGATGGTGTAATTAGAAAAATATACACTTCAGGATTAAGAGGTGATTTAGCAATGGAAATTTCTTCCGGAATTATGAAAGAACCTGTTAATATACACACACACGGAGGAAGAGTTCATTTAATTAAAGAAGGTGAACTAAATATTGATATTGCTTTTCTAGGTGTTCCCTATTGTGATGAATTTGGAAATGCAACTGGTGTTGGTTTCTGCGGATCTTTAGGTTATGCAAAAACCGATGCTCAATATGCAAAAAAAGTAGTTTTAATAACAGAAAACATCGAAGAATATCCTTTCTCTCCTAAAAGTATCGCTCAAGATGAAGTAGATTATATTGTAAAAGTTGATAAAATAGGTGATCCTGCAAAAATTGGAGCTGATGCTACTAGGATGACCAAAAACCCTAGAGAGCTTTTAATCGCTAAAAAGGCATCTGAAGTAATTATAAAATCAGGATTTTTCAAAGATGGATTTTCATTACAAACAGGTTCTGGTGGTGCAGCCTTAGCTGTAACTCAGTTTTTAGAAAATAAAATGAGATCTGAAAATATTAAAGCTTCATTTGCTCTTGGAGGTATTACATCTAGTATGGTAAAACTACATGAAGAAGGTTTAATTCTGAAGTTATTAGATGTTCAAAGTTTTGATAAAGATGCTGCTCGATCAATCAAAGTAAATCCAAATCATATTGAAATCAGTGCTAATCAATATGCAAATTATAGTTCTAAAGGAGCTTCTGTAGAGCGATTAGATGTTGTTGTTTTGAGTGCTTTAGAAATCGATACTAATTTCAATGTAAATGTATTAACAGGATCAGACGGAGTAATACGTGGTGCTTCTGGTGGACATAGTGATGCCGCTTCTACTGCTAGAATGGCAATTATTGTTGCTCCATTAGTTCGAGGAAGAATTCCAACAGTTGTGGAAAATGTATTAACTTGTGTAACTCCTGGAGAAAATATTGATGTATTGGTTACCGATCATGGAATTGCAGTTAATCCTCAACGACCAAATTTAAAAAGAAGATTGGAAGAAGCAGGAATTCCTACTATTACCATTGAAGAATTAAAAAATAAAGCAATTGAACTAACAGGAAAACCTAAACCAATTGAATTTACTGATAAACCAGTCGCTGTTGTTAGATACAGAAATGGATCTATTATAGATACTGTATATCAAATTAAAAGCTAATGAATATTAATTTCTTAGAATTATCCCAACCTAGTAGCTTGATTGGAAAAGAAGTTCAACTTTTAGAAGTTCTAGCATCAAGAGATAAAAGGCAATTTTTACAACAAGAATGTTTAGATAAACATTCTTGTTGTTTATTATCTATTAGCCTAATTAGCCCAGGAGGTGTTAAAAAAAATAAATTATTAGAATACATTTTTGATCGAGCACTACAAGTTATTGGGTTATTCATTGATAAAAACAACATTACAATCAATGAAAAAATTATTTTAAATGAAGATACTGGATTATATGCTCTTTTTGCATTAGAAATTAATCCACTTTCCTTAAAAAAACACATGATAGAGATTGAAGAATCTCTACCTATTGCTAGATTATGGGATTTAGATGTTTTAGATGAAAATGGAAAAATAATTTCTAGAACAGAAGTTGATAATAACTTACCAAGAAAATGCCTTATTTGTGATAATAATGCAAAAATTTGTGCAAGAGAGAGAAAACATTCTATAAATGAAATTTATAGAAAAATGCAATCTTTAGCCGCTGAGGATTGTTTTGCTTTAAACTATACCGAACTAGCAAATAAATCTTTATTAAAAGAATTAAACCTAACTCCAAAACCTGGTCTTGTAGATCAAAAAAATTCAGGCTCTCATAAAGATATGAATTACGATACATTCATAAAAAGTACTGAATCTTTAAAACCTTTTTTCTATGAATTCATCATTAATGGAATGAATTTAAAATACAAAACCCCTGAAGAAGTTTTTTTTAGTGCAAGAAAAATAGGAATTAATGCTGAAAAATCAATGTTTAATGCAACCAATGGAGTGAATACTCACAAAGGAAGCATCTTTTCTTTTGGATTAGTATTATCTGCAATAGGATATTTATATAAACAGAACATAAAAATTGATGAAAATAGGATAAGTCAATTTATCTCAGAAGCAACAATTTCTTTAATAAATGAATTCAATAATTCTGATATAAAAGAAGAAACTGCTGGTATACGTTTATTCAGAAAACATCAATTAAAAGGAGCTCGAGGTGAAGCTTCGAGTGGTTACCAAACCATTATGGAACATTCACTTCCTATATACATCAAATACTCTAATTTAGATGAAGATCATCGTTTAGCTATTACATTATTAAAATTAATTTCTATCAATGATGATACAAATATTGTAAATAGAGGAGGAACAAAGGAATTGAACTGGATAAAAAATCATGCTTTAAATATCTTATCTAAACCTACTATATATGAAAATAACAATTCTATTATTAAGGAATTAAATATTTTTGATGCATTATGCATCGATAAAAATATTAGTCCTGGAGGAAGTGCTGATTTATTAGCATTAACCTACTTTTTTTCTAAGTTGAATAACTATTAGTTAATTACAATAACATAAAAAGAGAGGTCGGAAATTATATAATTTCCGACCTCTCTTTTTATATATTTCATTATAACCAAATTCTTAAAATCGGCCAGCCAATACATAATAATGCTGTAATAAATATCACTCCAAAGATACCTCCTAATCGCCAGTAATCCTTGGATTCTATATATCCAGAACCATAAATTATTACTCCAGGCCCAGTCGCATAAGGAGTTTGACATCCCATAATACCTATTGATAATACCAATAAAATTGATAACTGATCCATAGGAACACCAGGAACACTATTTCCAATTGCTAACATTACAGGTAATAATGTTGCTGTATGAGCTGATAAACTAGCAAATAAATAATGTGCAAAATAGAATACTAATACTAATATTGCTACTGTGGCAGTTGGTGAAAACCCATTTAAATGCGTACTCATTGTTGTAGAGAACCAATCAATAAATCCTGAGCGAGTTAATCCATTTGCCATTGTAACTAAAGTTGCAAGATTTACAAAAGTATTCCAGGCACTGCTATATTTTGTAATCTCTTTCCAGCCTACTATTTTGAACAATATCATCAAAGAAACTGCTAATAAACCTACTGAAGTCGGATTAATTATTTCTTCTCCAAACATCCACAGAACTAAACTCAGAAGTACAAGAAAAATTAAAATAACTTCATGACGTCTTAAAGGACCTACTGTTTTTAACTCTTCTCCAGCCCATTTAGACACTTCCTCACTATGAGTAATTTCTGGTTTATAAAGTACATATGATAACCAAGGAGCTAATACTAATAATATTAATCCAACAGGTAAGAATGCTAAAAACCATGTTAACCACCCTATATTAACTCCTGCAATTTTACTAACAAGCTCAATTCCTAAAACATTAGGAGCAGACCCTGTTACAAACATAGATGAACTTAAACTGGTACTTATTACCATCATCCACATTAAATAACCACCAATCTTTCTTGCTGAAGGATCATTCGCATAAGAATCAAATAATGGTGGTAAATTTTTAACAACAGGAAATACAGTCCCTCCTGTTCTAGCTGTATTTGATGGCGTAAATGGTGCTAAAAGAACATCTACAATTAAAATTGCATAACCTAAAGTAAGCGTTCTTTTTCCCATAAACTTTACTAATATAAGTGCTATCCTACGACCAAGACCACTTACATCATAACCAAGAGCAAAAATAAATGCTCCAAATACTAACCATACTGTTGAACTAGAAAATCCTGCTAATCCCCATTTTAGAGATTCTTTTGCTGGATTAAAATCAGGATTTACTAATTCATCCGATGAAAAAAGAAAATAATTTCCTCCTATTACACAAATTGTGACTGCTATAAAACTAATAGCTGTTGCTGGTATTGGTTCTATAATCATCCCTACAACCATTCCCAAAAAAACTGCAAAAAAATGCCATGCCTGAGGAGGCATTCCTGAAGGTACTGGTATTAGAAAAAGTACAACCATTACAATTATTGGCGCAAACGATTTCAATAAATTTAGCTTGTTGGTAGCCATAAGATTTTCATATTTTTATTAATAAAAAGTTACGTTTATACTTATAAATATATGGTTTTAATAATTTATAAATACTAAAACTAACTATTTTTTATTTATTTTATATCAATATAAATTATTTAGAAAACTGAAAACTAATTCATTAATTAGCTTAATTTGTTTAAAAAATATGAAATCAATTTACTCTCTTTTATTATTTGTTTTCAGTGTTTCAAATGCCCAAACAAAACCTGTAAATTATAATATGTGGTATCAATATTTAATGAATGCCAAACTTGATGATAAGATGACTTTAACAGCCTTATCACAATATAGATCGTTTGATATGTTATTAGATGCTAGATTATTTGTTGCAGCTGCCTACGTAGATTATTCTATTGACAAAAAAATAAGTGTTGGCGGTGGTGGAATGTTTCTTTTATTAGAATCTTATGATAAGAATAATAATAAAAAGGAACGTTCAGAAAAAAGAATTTTTCAGCAAGCAACGATAACAGATAATATAGGAAGAACATTAATATCTCATCGATTTAGAATTGAAGAAAGATTCCTTAACAATCCTAACGAATTTATTGTTAGGTTGCGTTACCTAACATCATTTAGAATCCCATTAAATAAAGCAACTGAAAAACAGATATTATACGGAATAATAAAAAATGAAATTAGAATTTCTGCAATAAAAGATAAACCCTTTGATTCTGACCGAATAACTATAGGAACAGGATTTAATTTATCTAAAAAATCTGCTTTAGAAATTAATTTAATAAGTCAATTAGCCGAACGAAAAACTAGTAATTACTTAAATGTAGTATTTAGAAATAAATTTGATTGGCGTAAAAAAATAAGCTCATTGTAAAATGAGTTTATTTTTTTATTTAGTAAAGGTTATAGGATATTTAAGATTTTTATATTCATTTAAATCAGCATTTAAAGAACCAACCATTAAACCTGCTTTTATCTTCAGTGGCACTAAATTTTCATCATCAGAAATCCACATTGTTACAGATTCAGATTCTTTAAATATTCTTCCAGACTGTACATAAGGCCTTATTTTTATAGCTTTGATTTTTCCAAACTTCGTTTTTAAAGTTTCTCTTCCTAAAACTTTCAATCTAAAGTTAAGCGTTTCATCACCTAAAAAAATATTTTCACTTAAAAAATCCCCCACTTTTAATTTTTTATAATCAGCATTTCTAAGATTGTAAAAAGCAGACAATAAATCTTGGGCATCAAAAGGAATAGATTCTGTTACTACTTTACCATCTTTTTTACTTTCTACTTTAACTTTTTTATTAGCGTGATCAAAATAATAAATTTGATTTCGTTTATACCCACCTTCTTGTACATTACGTACAAATTTTGTTGGTTTTAAAGTTGATGAATTAATATAAGATTCATAAAAATCTTCTACCTTAAAAAACACACGTACAGCACCACTAGAATAACCTTTTCCTTCTATGTGGAAATGTTTTTCTCCATTTAAAGTAGCATCTTTTACATCTATGGTAGCAAAACCAGCATTTAAGCCTGTGTAATGAACTCTAAACTTTAAAGATTCTCCAACTTTATAATTAACTTGTGCATTTAGTACAGTTAAAAATGAAAGTACAATAAATATAAAAAAAAGAATATTTTTTTTCATGCCATAAACTTATTTATATTTTCAATTTCAAATTGTTTGCCAAAAAACAATAAACGTCTTTATAAATTAATATAAAGACGTTTTATTTTTATATGAATCAGTAATTTAAAAGAACTATTCTCCATCAATTGATGAATCATTCTCTGTTACTATTTCATTTTCTGAAACATTTATAACTGAAGTAATTTCTGGCACATATTTTTTTATTGTCATCTCAACACCTGACTTTAATGTCATTTGGTTAACTGAACAAGCAATACATGCTCCTGTAAGGCGAACTTTTACAATATCATCTTCAACAGATATTAATTCTATATCTCCCCCATCTGAGTTTAAGAATGGTCTTATTTCTGTTAAAGCCTTTTCAACTTCTGAATATTTTTCTTCTGGAGTCATTGGTTTTCTTTTTTTAATTAATTTTTAGCTGAACAACCTGCCATTGTTGTAATACGAACTGCTTCTGTCGGTGGTAATGTATTATTACGCTCAACTAAGCTTTGTACAGTATTACGGGCTATAGATTTATATACTTCGGCAACAATAGTATCTTCTTGTAAAGCAGCAGGACGACCAACATCCGCAGCCTCTCTTATAGATTGTACAATAGGAATTTCTCCTAAAAATGGTACACCTATTTGCTCTGCTAAACTTTTTGCTCCATTTTGTCCAAAAATATAATACTTATTATTTGGTAATTCTTCTGGTGTAAAATACGCCATATTTTCTACAATTCCTAATACTGGAACATTGATTGATTCCATTTGGAACATTCCTACTCCTTTTCTAGCATCAGCTAAAGCAATATTTTGCGGTGTAGAAACTACTACTGCTCCTGTAATAGGAACTTGTTGTACGATCGATAAATGTATATCACCTGTTCCAGGAGGTAAATCAATTAATAAAAAATCTAATTCTCCCCAATGCGCATCACGAATCATTTGATTCAATGCTTTAGCAGCCATTGGTCCTCTCCAAACTATTGCTTGATCTGTATCAGCAAAAAATCCTATCGATAATATTTTTATTCCGTAAGATTCTACTGGTTTTATTTTTGTTTTTCCATTTACCTCTACAGAATATGGACGAGCATCTTGACAATCAAACATAATTGGCATTGATGGTCCATAAATATCTGCATCTAACAAACCTACTTTAAATCCCATATTAGCTAAGCTAATAGCAAGGTTAGATGAAACTGTTGATTTACCTACTCCTCCTTTTCCAGAAGCTATAGCAATTATATTTTTTACACCAGGTAATTCAGACCCTTTTATTTCATTTGGATTTTTTTCTTCTACCTCAACAGAAATATTTAATTTTAAATTAGCATCAGGTAAATTTTCTTTAAATGCATTCTTTAAAGCTATTTCTAATCTTTTACGTTCGTGCATTGCTGGAGAAGGTGAAACAATATCTAGTACAATATTATCTCCCATAACTTGTGCGTTACGCATCCAATTGCGAATACCCAATTCTTCTAATACTTGATATATTTGATCTCTTGTGTAAGCCATCTTTTAAATTTAATTAGACAAAATTACAAAGAATCAAAGACATTCAATAATCTAAAAATGTGATTTTAATTGTTTTGTCTTATAATTTGATAAATAGACTTAATTTGTAGTATATTTAATTTTAAAATCAATCAATGGAAGAGCATATTATCTACCTAACTAATATTAGAAAACAGATTATTGATGAACTTGAGCAGCATGCTCTAAAACAGCTACTTTACATCCCTGTTGGTTATAAAAATAATTTATATTGGAATGCCGCTCATGTTCTGGCTACTCAACAATTAATACACTATTATTTGACTGATAATCGAATGTTAGTTGACCTTGATTTTATCCAAAAATATAAAAAAGGAAGCTTAGGAAATACTGAAGTTACTAATGATGATGTACAGGAATTAAAAGAAATGTTAGAAAGTACACCTATGCAACTTTTTAAGGATTATCGTTCAGAAAAACTTTCCTATTATCGTTCTTATAAAACTAGTTTTGGAATTACATTAGAATCGATAGAAGATGCTATTTTATATAATAATATTCATGAAGCAATGCATCTTGGATACATGTTATCTATGAAAAAAAATATTCCTTTTTAAAAAAATATTATAATGATTGAATTATTATACAGAAATGCCACTCAAAACGATTTAAAAAAAATTACAGAAATATATAATTCAACTATTCCTTCTCGATTAGTTACTGCAGATACTGAACCGGTCTCTGTAGAAAGTAAACAACAATGGTTTAATGAGCATTCGGCTAATAAAAGACCTCTTTGGATTATAGAAGATAATAAAAAAAACATTATTGGTTGGGTAAGTTTTCAATCATTCTATGGTAGACCTGCTTATGATGGAACTGTTGAAATAAGTATATATTTAGATGAAAATTATCAAGGAAAAGGTTTAGGAAAAAAAATATTACAATATTGTTTAAATAAAGCACCTGAATTTGAAATAAAAACAATTTTAGGATTCATTTTTTCTCATAATGAACCCAGCATTAAATTATTTAAACATTTTGGATTTGAAGTTTGGGGACAATTACCCAACATAGCAATATTGGATAACATTAATAGAAGCCTTTCTATTCTAGGAAAAAGAATAGATTTATAATTTTAGCAATCCCTTAATAGGTCACGCTTTTCGCTATATTTTTTATAAATAAGAAATTTAGGTAAATCTATTTCTTATTTATAAAAGGATGTCGCTTCAATCGTTATTGCTTAACATAATTGTTAATAAAAATTTATTTGCTTAAACTCCAAATTAAAGACTTCTCTTCTGTGGCTCTGTAAATTGTTGCATGATTTTCTTTTGGTTCATCAGAGTAAAACCATTTTAATTGAGGAGCTTTAGTATCTTCAAGTACCTTTGATAATTGATTCGTATATTGGTTTATATCCGTTGCATCAGACCCAGCGAACCAAAATTTAATAGGTTTTGATGGTAATTTTAAAAGTTTTGCCTTTGCTTTTTTTACTAAATAATGATTATTCCACCAAAGAGAAGGATCTATAGCAATATAAATATCAAACATATTACTATCATCTAAAAAAGTTTCCGTAATAAATAATCCTGCTAAAGATTCTCCAATTATAGCTTTTTGTTTATTCGTTCTATAGCGTTTATCAATCTCAGGAAAAAGTTCATCTTTTATAAAAGATCTAAAAACAGATGCTCCACCAACAATTGGTGCTACTTTTTTATCTTCTTCTACTTCTGTGAGTGGAGTTAAATCTTTTCTACGTTGTATATTTTCTATTCCGACTAAAATAACGTCTTGTATTTTCTTTTCTTTTATTAATTTCTCTAATGTATTTGCAACATGAGGAAAATCTTCTGCTATTCCTCCATCTGGCATATAAACAACAGTCAAAGAATCTTTAGAACTTTTATAATTATTAGGATACCAAATATTAATAACTCTTTTTTCATTTAATTTTTTTGAGTCAATAGTAAATGTTTCATGCACAGGAATAGTGTCTTCTAGATTAACATTATTGAAAGTTTTACAACTGATTAAACTTATCTGAATAAAAAATAAAATAGTAAAAATTTGAAAAATAGATTTCATAAAGTAATTAATTATTAATAATATAACTAATATACTTTATTTAATTATAAATTCATTTCAAAATAAAAAGATTACTAAATATATTTAGTAATCTTTTTTAAATATTTCTCTTTCTAGAAAATTAATAATCTAAAAATTTCACTTTTTCTTCTACTGGTTTACGAATACCTTCTGGTAATTCACCATCAAATTTCCCCATGTAAAAAACACCAACACATTTTTCTCCTTCGTCCATTGGTGTAAATTCATCCATATTTGCAATTACGTTTGCAGGAGAAGACCAATATGCACCAACATTTAATTCTGTCGCCATTAACCACATATTTTGCACTGCCATAGAAACAGCTGCTAATTCTTCCCACTCAGGATTTTTCTCAGTATTGATAAAATTAATTAAAACAATTTTATTTGATTTATCACACTTCTCAATTAATGAATTGATTTTTCTATCACTTAATTGATCTGTTGGAGTTCCTTGTACATAGACTCGTTTTACATATTCTCTGAATCTATCTTTCGCAGGACCTTCTAAAACTACAAAACGCCAAGGTTCTGTTTTTTTATGAGAAGGAGCCCAATTTGCAGCTTCAAAAATTAATGAAAGTTCTTCTTTTGTTATTTCCTCTTGCGTATACTGAGGAGGAAAAACTGAACGTCTTTTTTTTATGATTGATAATAAATCTTTTGCATTCATGTTATAACAATTATAATTTGTTTACTTCTAAACAAATTTACATCAAATCAAATTAAATAAAAATTTAGATGAAAACATTAGATTATAACAAAATTGAATATTGGAAAAAAAATAAATTCAATTTTGATATTGGAAAATATTTTAATGAATCCATTGAATTGTTCTCAAACAATTGGGGCAATTTTGTTATTTATTCTTTTATTGCTTCTCTATTATTTTTAATTAGTTATGTAACAATAATAGGTCCTTTTATAATTATGTTTCCTTTATTAATGGGATTTTTGATAGGAGCAGAAAGAGTTGATAGTAAGAAAAATTTAGTATTTAATGATTTCTTTGGAGGTTTTAAAAACTTAGGAACATTTTTTCTTTTCAATCTCTCTATTCTATTTATTTATTTCATAATAATGACTCCTTTGTTTTTATTTTCTTTTTTTCCTCTATTCTTCGGAGAATCAGAAAATAATCATGCTGGATTAATAATAGGTTCTACTATTATTATGTTTATATTAATGTCTGTACTAATGATTTTTTTATTTATTTTCTTGATTTCTATCTATCTCGCTCCTTATCTCATTTATTATGGAAATCTCGGAGTAAAAGATGCTATAAAGACTTCTATTGCTATTACAAAAAATAATTTTTGGTGGATTCTCTTATTAGTTATTATTACAAGCTTTATTTCGTCTATAGGAATGATTATATGTTATTTAGGTATTTTTATAACATTTCCTATCAGTTATATATTTACCTATTTTGTGTTAAAAGATATCATTTTGACTGATGATGAAAAGTTATCTGAAATTGACACATTAGGAACAAATAAAATTTAATTTTTTATTAAAAATTATGCGACAAGGATAGTAGCGGCATCCTTTTGCAAAGAAAAATAAATATTTTTCTTTGCAAAAGATATATCGAATAACCTGCCCGGTCGCCCAAAAAATATAAAATAGCTTGTAACAAATAGAGAATAAACTTAATTTTATCGGATGTTTACAGCACATTCTATTTTTAATGAAATGAATGAATTGGGAGCGAAAAAAGTTCCCTTTTTTTTTATGATTGATTTTCTGAAAGAAAATGGAGAAGTTATTCCTTTATCTGAATTACCTGAAGATATTAAGTTTGAAATTAATTCAAAAAAAAAACAAGCTATTCCTTTTTCATTTGATTTTAATAAATTCCCTATATCTTTTGAAGAATATAAATCTAAATATTCTATTGTTCATAAAAACATATTAGTAGGAAATTCCTATTTAACGAACTTAACTTACCCAACAAGAATTGAAACAAGTTTATCGTTGGATGATATTTATACTTATTCTTCTGCTAAATACAAATTGAAATACAAAGATGATTTTGTTTGTTTTTCTCCTGAAAGATTTGTAAAAATTGAAAATTATCAAATCTTTTCAAATCCAATGAAAGGAACAATAGATGCATCTATTAATCATGCAAAACAATTGATATTAAACGATGAAAAAGAAGCTGAGGAACATGCTACAATTGTAGATTTGATTCGTAATGATTTGAGTTTAGTTGCAGAAAATGTTGTTGTAAATAAATATAGATATGTTGATGAAGTGCAAACAAATGATAAAAAATTATTACAAATAAGCTCTGAAATTAGAGGAGATTTGGCATCTAATTTTCATGAAAAAATAGGAACTATTTTTGATAATTTATTACCTGCTGGTTCCATTTGTGGCGCACCAAAAAGTAAAACAATAGAAATTATAAAAGAAGCTGAACAGTATGCTCGAAATTTTTATACTGGAGTATTTGGGATATTTGATGGAGAAAATTTAGATAGCGCTGTCATGATTCGTTTTATTGAACAAGATAATCATCAATTATTATTCAAAAGTGGTGGTGGAATAACAGCAAAAAGTAATGCTGAGGCAGAATATAAAGAATTAATACAAAAAGTATATGTTCCAATTTATTGAATCCATTTGTTGTGAAAATAAACAACTACGAAATTTAGACTATCATCAAAAAAGATTTGATGATACAAGAGAAGATAATTTCTCAGATTTTCAACCTATTTCATTAAAAGATAAAATAACTATTAATAATGATTTATCTAACGATAAATACAAAGTTCGTATTGTTTATGATAAAGATATACAATCTATTGAATTTCTACCTTATACAATGAAAACTATAGAAACAATCAAACTTTTTACTATTGATGACAAAGTTGATTATTCTTATAAATACGTAGAACGTTCTTTCTTCGATGAATATATAAATGAAACAAAAACAGATGATTTGGTTCTTGTAAAATCTAACTACATAACAGACTGCATATATTCTAACATTGTATTTTTTGACGGCGAACAATGGATTACTCCAAAAACATTTTTATTAAAAGGAACAATGAGAGAATCTCTTTTAGATAATGGTAAAATTTTACAAAAAAATATAAAAGTTTCTGATTTAAATAATTTCAAATCTTTTAAACGAATCAATGCTATGATGAATTTAGATGAAAGTCAGGAAATACACATTTCTTGTCTACTTTAGTGTATATTTGTTAAATAACAACCTATTTATATGAAAAAAATAGCATTATTATATCATGAAGTTGTAGATGATTATAAAGAATCTGGATTTCAGAATAATGATAATTTAGCCTACATGCATACTACAGAAATATTCGAAAAACATATTTCTATTTACAAAAACTTCATTCAAAATCAAAACTCTACAAATACAAACAAATACTTATTTACATTTGATGATGGAGGAATTTCAAATCTTCGTTCAGCAAAAATTTTAGAGAAGAATGACATTCGTGGTTATTATTTTATAACAACAAAATTTATTGATACAAAAGGATTTTTATCTAAAGAAGATATTATAAATATCCATAAAAATGGACATACAATAGGTTCGCATTCACATACTCACCCAATGATTTTTAGAACATTACCTAAAAATCAAATGATAAACGAATGGAAGAAATCCAAAAACATTTTAGAAGATATTCTTGGAGAAGAAGTTTTATCATGTTCTATTCCTGGTGGTGATGCTGACGAAAAAACATATGAAACAGCAAAAGAAGTTGGTTATAAACATATTTTTGATTCGGAACCAATTGTTACACATCGAAAATTAGATACTTTAGAAATCATTGGTCGACTAAGTATAAAAGCTTCTGTTTCTGATCAAGAATTTTTGGAAATACTTCAACTAAAAAACTTATCGAGTTTACAACGTAAACGAAAAATTAAAGGAATAATTAAAAAAATGATTTTTCCTATACATCAATACATGCAAAATAAAAAAAATGGGTAAAGAAAAATTAAGAGTTGTTTGTCTTTTTGGAACAGGAATTATTTTTGATAAAACACTTAGTATTTTATTGGAAAATAATGTGAATGTTGTTGGTGTATGTAACGCAAATAAACATAAAAAAGGTATTGATTTTTCTTACCTAAAAATTGCTGGTAAAAAATATGGATGGGGACAGTTATTTCTACAAATTATTGGAAGAATATATTACCGTTTACTAAATAGAAAAAAAGATATAGAGATCTTCAACCAAATCTATAATAAACAAGAAATAAATTCTGTCATAAATCAATATAATTTTGAAACTTTTGCAACAGAAAATTATGGCTCACCTGAAACTATAGCATGGATAAAATCTTTGAAACCTGACTTATTAGTTGTACATACTGGCTATTGGGTTGGTAAAAAGGTGAGAGATATTGTTGGTGGAAAAGTAATTGGTGGACATCCAGGAATTACGCCTGATTATAGAGGTGTGCATTCTCCTTTTTGGGCTATATACAATAATGAACCTGAAAAAGTTGGCTACACAGCTTTTTGGTTAGATAGTGGTGTTGACACAGGAGATATTCTTCATCAAGATACTGTTACAATAGAAAAAGGAGATAGTTTTTTTACACTTAGTTGGAAAGGAATGGTTGGTATAGCAAAAGCCCAAGCTAAAATTATTAATAAAATAGATAATGGAGAAGAGCTATTTGCTAGAAAAATAAGTGAAGTTGACGAAAAAACAAATTATACGCATCCTACCATTTTTCAATATTTAGAATACAAACAAAAACAAAAAAAAGTTAGATAGTATTTAATAAATAATTGTTAATGGATAATTATCTATCATATAAGTAAATTATATATTTAACCATATTACCAATTCTTTTTATTCACAATAAAAAAAATATAATTAACTAGTTTACAAAATATTAATGCTATATTTGTTAATTAATTTTAAAAAACCAAATCCTAAATTATTTAAAAACATGAAAAAAATTAACTTTTTTTTAATAGTTTTTTTAACTATCAATTGTTTACTCTATGCACAAAAACCAGGAGGAACTTCACTTGAAGTTGAACTCTGGCTCAAAGCAGATGCAATCAATCAATCAAACGGAACTAACGTTAATTCTTGGATTGATCAATCTGGAAAAAATAGAACACATATACAAAGCGGAACAAATTCTGTTCCTGTATTTGATAAAATTAACTTAATGAATTTTCAGCCTTCTCTTAGATTTGCTCCTGGGGTTGCTAATAGAAAATTAATTTACCCAACACATTTTGTTGAAGCTACAAAATCATATTTTATATTTTATGTTTCCAGAGTTGAAACAAATTCTACTACAAGAGGTGTGGTTTATGCATTCAATGCAACTCGACACTCTGATAATGGGTGGAGATATGGAAATCCTTCTATTTCTACGGCTGGAACTGGAAGTACCTACTCTATAGAAAGTAATGCTGACCCTAGAAGAATGGCTGGTATAAATACAAGTATAAGAACTAATTCTAATTCTATAGCTGACCAACTTTATTACAATGGTAATCTATTTGGTACAATGACAAATGCTACACGAATAATGAATACTGGAATAGGAGCAAGTATTATTGGTAATAGTAATACAGGGAATGAATATCCTTTTTATGGTAATGTGCAAGAAATTATTGTTTTATCTAGTACTGTTGGAAATTCTATAAATCCAGCAGAATTACAAAAAGTATTATCTTATTTATCAATAAAATACGGAATCGGTTTAAGCTCTACACAAGAAAACTATGTAAATTCTAACAATGAAGTGATATGGGATGGCTCTACAAATAATTCATATCAAAATAATAGGTTTGGAATAGGGCGAGATGATAACAGTGGTTTATATCAAAAACAATCTACAAGTTATGATAAATCATTTGCAACTATATTCCTTGGTGATTTAGCTACTATAAATAATGACAATACATCTACCATTGATAATAATAATTTTTTGATTTTTGGTTCAAATGGATTAAATGGAACAGAAAATTTTGAATATAAGCAAGGAACCTCTTTCAACGAGAATACTATTTTATCTTCTGACGTAAATAAGAGACAACGAATTATTTTTAAAGCTCAAACATATGGAAAAACAAGCTTTAATGTAAATATAAAGTCTAATATTAGGGCTACTCATCTATTAGTTTCAACAAATGAAAATTTTTCTCCAACAACAACAAGAGTTTATACTCTAAACTCTGATAATATAGCTCAAAACATTCGAATAGACAATGGCAATTACATTACTTTTGCTCATTACTTAACAGCTCCTGGAGGTGTGGTAGATGGCTTAAGAGTATGGTTAAATGCCTCAGAGGAAAATCTTGACCTTACTGGAGATAAAATTGATGTTTGGAGGGATTTATCTAATTTTGGAAATGATTATTCTCATAGTGCTGTTACTGGTTCTGGTACAAAGCCTTCTATTGTTAGATGTGATCCTAAAATGAACTTTAACACAAGTATAAGGTTTGAAACAAATGATGCACTTGCAATTTCTTCTGGACCAATGTCTGTTAATGCACCTGATAACTTTACTTCTTTTGTTATGTATAATAGTTTTTCCAATACTTCAACAACTGGTGTATATACTCATGCTTTTGGAAATACTAATTTAAATGGAGGTGCAGGAGATCAAAAACCAGCTATGGGATTTACTCCTAGAAGAGCTAATGGAAGACTTTATGCCGCTGGAAGTGGGAATGATATCGATGGCTCAGGAGTAGAAGGTTACAGTCTTGGTAGTACGGCTTTAGAAATGATTCATACTCGTAAAGCCTCAGCTACTGGAGGAAGATATGTAAAATTTGATTTCGGAGGATTTGCAACTGAATTAAATACTCCAGGTACTTCTACATTTGGTAATAATTTCTTAATGGCAAGTGGTGGTATTATTGGTGGTGGATTTTATAATCCACGAAGATTTGATGGAATTATATCTGAAATTTTTTTTTATGAACGAGAATTAACAAACATTGAGCAAGATAAAATACGTTCTTTCTTAGCTATGAAATATGCTCTTACTTTAGATGAGGATAGAACTAATCCTACAAAAAATTATGATTATATTTTATCTGATGGAATTACAAAAGTGTGGCCAGGTAATTCAACTCCAACCTCTAATTATCATAATAGAGTTACAGGACTGGTAAGAGATGACAACCAAGGTTTAAATATACAACGATCAAAGTCAACTGAAGTCAATTCTTCAATTACTCTATTAACTAAAGGTACTGAAACATGTGGTATTAGTGGAGAAACTTTCGACAATTTAAATGCTCTTTTTATAGGTGATAATAATGGTAGTACAGCACAAATAGATTTAAGAGGAAATGAAGATATATGTGGCGAAATTGATTATTCATTAACTGGTCCATCTTCAAGAATTTGGCTTGCTCAAAATACAAATGCAAATAACACTTTACCTGTAAGTTCTAAAACAATTACATTAAAAGCAGGTGGTGATGATTTTCCTTTTAGTGGTTCGGGCTACGAAGTTTATTTATTAGTTGCTGATTCAGATTCAAAATTAAAAAATAATCAATGGGATCAGATTGTACCAATGACTTATATTGATGGAGAACATGTTGCAAATTATACTTTTACAGATCAATATACTTATTTTACATTTGGTGCTAAAAGTGCAGTTGGAGATTGCGAAACATGTAATTTCTCTGGAACAAAAAGTCTTGACTTTATAAGAACAAATTGGCCTACAAGAGGCGATAAAGGTCCTAAAACTTTTAACTTAGGAGATGATTTCAATGTAAATGTTCAATATATTGATAATAATAATCTTTCATCAACAAATTATCCAAGAACTTCATCATTAAAATCATTAAGAAATAGAAGATCCGGAACAGATGCTGTAACAACTAAAATTAATTTTACTAATGATGAAGGAACTACTATTAGTTCAGCAGCATCATTCGAAATATTTAATATTGACAGAGAGGCATATCGATTAAATAATGTACAAGTTATTGGTTATTGTAATGGAGTTGAAGTATATCCAAAATTAACCTATACTTATCCAAGAGAAGAAAGAAGTCGATATACAATTGGTACAGCTGGAAAAGCAAATGCTAAAGCTAGAGGTGTAAGATATAATGGTAATTCTGGGTATACAAACAAAAGAGGACGTATGTTTGTTGAATTTGAAAATACTGTACAAGAAATTCAAATAATTAATACTGTTACCCATTCATCTACTTCATCAGGAGCAATGCATTTAGGAATAGGACCTATTGAATTTTATTGCCCTGCTCCTTTACCTGAACCAAATGAAGATGGAATTATATTTACAAAACAAGGTACAACAGAAGTATTATTATGTGATGAAGTTGATTATTCTTTCCGTTTCGTAAATACAAATTGTGATACTAAAATTACAGATTTAACTGATGAATTACCAGAAGGTATGATATGGGTAAATGAATCTGTCTCTACAGAACTTGAAATAGATGGAGATATTACAGGATATGGAACTCGCACACTTAAATTAAATAATTTAAAAATTCCAGGAGGTGGAAGTTTATATACAGTTAGAGCCATAGCAATATTTGATGATTCTGCCACTGCAGGAGATTATAATAATCAAGCAAAATTAAGTTACGAAAACTCATCAGGAATTACAACTGAAATTTCTAGTATTGATCGTTTAACTGGAGAATCAGTTACAATTACATCTGCAGTAGATTCGGATAGACCAAAACGTGTGATAACGTCTATGTCTTTAAATAAAAAGTGTTTTGTACTTAATGATGAAATCGAAGTAACATTAAATATTAATAATCCTAATAGTTTTACTTTGTCTAATATTTTCTTAAACTTAGAATATGATAGCGAAGTGTTTACTTTAGTGAATAATAGTATTACAACTTCTAGCGGTCTAAATATTGGTACTAATACTGGAGATGATGGAAGTCTAGAATATGAGGATATTACTCTTCCTGCTGGAATAAGCACTATAACATTTAAAGTAAAAGCATCTAATGATATATCTAATTATGAAATTAATCCTGATACATTAAACCCTGTTGAATCAACTTTTAGTTATGATCTAACAAGTGAATCAGAAGATATTTGTTTAGGTTCATCTACAATTAATGCTAATGGTGAAACTGATTTAGATTATTGCTCATATTGTACTAAATCTCCAACCGGCGGCACGACAATTGATTCTAATACAGGTATTTCTACATTAAAAAGTCAATTTAGTAATTGGCCAGAAAATGTTCCAAATGGATTCTTAGTTCTCGAATCTGGTAAAAAAGGCATGGTCTTAACAAGAACAACCCCTACAGCTATTGGAGCAAATAATTGGGTAAAAGGAATGATTATATTTGATATTAGTGATGATAAAAAATGTATCAGTATATACAATGGTAGTACATGGAATTGTATTCAAAAATCTTGTAATGAATAAAATTTTAAACATGAAAAAATTTATTATATTATGTCTTATTTTGAGCACAAACTTACTTTATGCTCAAGTATCAATAGGTAAAAATCAAGTTGATGGAGCTGGAATACTTGATTTTGGAAATGAAAAAAAAGGAATTATTTTACCTATAGCAGATATAGAAACTACAACTAACTATACAAATGGGACTCTTTTAATTGATAAAAATGATTTAAAAGTAAAAGTTTTCCAAAACAACGAATGGTTAGAACTTAGTGATGAAGGAAGTTTTGATGCGCAAAAAGATGAAAACAATAATGATATAAGTACCTCAGCAAATATTAATACAACTGAGGAAATTGGTAAAGGTGTAATTATAGGTGCTGAAAGTAGTGAAGCAGAAGGTGTTTTAATACTAGAATCTACTGATAAAGCTTTAATACTTCCAAAAGTATTTAGACCTCATGAAAATATCTTGTCACCTGTAGCTGGTACTATTTGCTATGATACAGAAAGTGACTCATTTGCTGTATTCGATGGTAAAGTTTGGAATTATTGGAAATAAATAATAACATAAAAAAGCTACATTCAGTATATGAATTGTAGCTTTTTTTAAAAATAATAGACCTAGTTTAATCAACTAGGTCTATTATTTTTTAAAGCATATTCTGCTCTTTTAATGGCTTCTTTTTCTTTCCAATCCATGTATTTACCTTTAAAATTTTTCTTCATAAAATTATCAAAGTTTCTTTGTACCACAAGGTTCCATAAAGAATGTGTTTTTACAGCCCAAGATTTATCCCATGCTCTTAAAGAAATTGAAAAGCTTCCATCAAGGTATTTCATCCAATGCCACCAACCTGTTGGCATAAATAATGTATCACCATGCTCTAAAAAACATTCAATACCTTCTACTCCATCTAAAGCAGGAAATTTATCAAAATCGGGATGTTCAATACTATAATCCTCTAAAGAATAAGTTGCATATGGCAATTTATAAAGTCTTTCCTTCCATTTATATTCAAAAAGCAAAACATGTTTTCTTCCATTAAAATGTGTATGAAAAATATGTGGCATATCTATATCAAAATGAAGAAATGTCTCAGAACCCTCTCCTCCAAAAAACAAACTAGGATATTTATCTAAAAAACCTCCCATAAGTTCCTTAGGAAAAACATAATCATCTAACAACTTCGGAGCATGTTTTATTGGGTCAAAGAAAAAAATTCTCAAATCTGTTGGTTCATTTTCTATAAGATCTATATAATCTGAAAATTTCATTTCTGTAACTGGAGCATTAATAGGTGCTGCTGGATCAGCTTTAGAACTATCATATAAAGGAAGTGTTATATCTCCAACAGCTTCTTTCATATAATCAAAAGTCCATTTTTTATAAGCGGGCCAATTCTTCGACATGTTCTTTATAACTACAGGCTGACGTGTTTTTAAATATTTTTCTGTAAATTCTTCCTTAGTTATGTTATCAACAACATCAATAGGTTTTAATTTTAGTCCCATTTATTATCTATTTATATGAATAAAAATATTAAATTTTATTCATTATTACCCTATAAAATTATAGTTGTTTCATTATTGTTTTAAAATAGAAGTATCAAACTATTAATCAATTCTATTTTTGTTAAATACTTAAACTCTACAAAAATAATAGAGATTTATTTTTTCTTTTCATTTTATTAACATTATCTTTGCTGTCCTTATCAAGAAAGGTGGAGGGATTGGCCCTTTGAAACCTTAGCAACCAATAAATTATGATAAAAAGGTGCTAAATCCAACCCAAATAAAAGGGAAAGATGAGAACAAAAGAATTTAACTTTTATTCTACTTTTTTATGTTGGTTTCTTGATATTTTTTATTAAAATAAACATGAAAAAAAACAAATTTTTACTTACAACTCTAGCTATACTAGGCACATCTTTTGCTCTTGCCCAAGACGTTAAAGAAGACGAAACAAATTTGAACGAAGTTGTTCTAATTGGTGGCCGTACTTCTGAAAGAACTGTAGTAAATTCTCCTGTGCCTGTCGATGTAATAGATGTAGAAAAATTAAAAACATCATCACCTCAGTTATCTGTAAATGATATTTTGAATTATGTTATTCCATCTTTCAATTCAGTTCGCCAATCAGCTTCAGATGGTACAGAACATATAGATCCTGTAACATTAAGAGGAATGGGGCCAGATCAAGTTTTAGTTCTTATTAATGGAAAAAGAAGACATTCAACTTCATTAGTAAACTATCAAAATACTGTAGGAAATGGTTCTGTAGGTACCGATTTAGGAGCTATCCCTGTTTCTGCTATTGAGAAAATAGAAGTACTTCGTGATGGTGCAGCGGCACAATATGGTTCTGATGCTATAGCTGGTGTGGTAAATATTGTTTTAAAATCTAAACCAGGAGGTGATGCATCCTTTACGTATGGACAAACATCTAGAAATGATGGACAAACTTATAATTTTAATGGTAGCTATGGGACTAAATTAGGTAAAGAAGGTTCTATTGTATTCTCAGCTGTAATTAGTGATCGTAAAAAAACAAATCGTTCTAAAAATAATAATTTAGATATATATGGTGATAATTTTGCATACGATTTTGCTGATGATCCTACTGCTGCAAGAGCTGCAGATGATGCAATTTTATCAGAAAGAGGATTAACTAGAAATGATTTCAGATTCCAAATTGGTGATGCGGCAATAAAAAATCAACAATTTTTTGTTAATGCAGAAACTAAATTAACAGACAAATTAGAATTTTATACATTTGGTGGAGTAAGCTTACGCCAAGGTCAAGGTTTTGGTTTTCGTCGTTTACCAAGTGATCTAAATGCAGAGTCTCTAAAAGTTTATCCAAATGGTTTTCAAGCAACAATAAAATCAAATATCAACGATTATTCTAACTCAACAGGATTACGTTATTCTTTTAATGGTTGGAAAGTTGATTTGAGTAACACATTAGGTGTAAATTCTTTTAAATATGACGTTATTAATTCTATCAATCAATCTTTAGGAACAGATTCACCTACTAATTTTTATGCAGGAAAACATCAGTTTTTACAAGATGTTGTGAATTTAGATTTTTCTAAAAAAATCAATCATTTTTTTAATTTAGCCTTTGGAGGAGAATACCGCTACGAACAATATCAAATTGGAGCTGGTGACGAGGCTTCATACGTAGGTTCTGGTTCGGAAACTTTTGGTGGTTTCAGACCTTCAAGTGTTATAAAAGCAGATAGACAATCTGTTGCTGCCTATGCAGATGGAGAATTTAAATTCGGAAATTTTTCTGCTGATATTGCTGGACGTTTCGAAAACTATTCTGATGTAGGAAATACCGTTAATGGAAAATTAGCATTACGCTACGAATATGCCAAAGGTTTTTCTGTTCGAGGAGCAATTTCTACAGGATTTAGAGCACCATCTTTACAACAAAAATATTTTAGTAATGCTTACACAGATTTCTATTTAGATGATGGAGTTCAAAAACTTGGTACAAAAGGAATTATTAGAAATGATTCTGATTTATCTCGTGAACTAGGTTTAGATAAATTAAAACAAGAGAAATCTGTTAATGCAAGTTTAGGATTAACATTTAGACCTATTTCTAAATTATTCATAACTCTTGATGGATATTATATCAAAGTAAAAGACCGAATTGTATTAACGTCTGATATTGTAGATCCTGCTTTTGAAAAATATGGAATTGTTTCTGGAAGAATTTTTACAAATGCTATTGACACAGAAACGAAAGGTTTGGATTTAGTTATATCTTATGATACACGATTAGGTAGAGGTAAATTAAATGCAAGTTTATCTGGGAATTTGAATGAAACAAAAATTGTAGATTATCATTTTCCTAAAACATTAACTATTCCAAGACAACAATTTTTTGGACCTGACCAAGTAAATATTATTGAATCTTTAAGCCCTAAAACTAAAGCTACTTTAGCTTTAAACTATGCCATTTCAGGTTTTAATTTTATGGTTCGTAATACATACTTTGGAAAAGTTGAAAGAAATGGATATCCTTATGGAAGTATTCAGCAACACACAGGAAAAGTTGTTACAGATGCTTCTATTGGATATGATATTACAAAATATTTTAATTTTACAATCGGAGCGAATAATCTATTCGATATCTTCCCTGATAAACAAGTCTATGAAAATTCATATTACGGTGTATTCCCTTATGCACCTGTACAAATGGGAATGACAGGAGCATATTATTTTGCACGAGCAAGTTTTAAATTTTAAAAATTTTAAATACATATTTTATTCCGAGTGATTATCTTAGTTTTAACTAATCAATCATTCGGAATTTTATTTTTTGATTACTTTTTATTTATGGCACATCATAAAATTGGTTGGAAAACCGCAGCTGCTTTAGTGATATCGAATATGATTGGAACTGGAGTTTTTACGAGTTTAGGTTATCAGATATCAGATTTAAAGAATACAACTTCTATTCTATTTCTTTGGATTATTGGCGGGTTTTTAGCATTAATTGGAGCTTTTATTTATTCTGAACTTGCTTCTAAATTTAAGCAATCTGGAGGAGATTATATTTATCTTTCTAGAACATACCATCCCATTTTTGGTTATCTCTCTAGTTGGATTTCTTTATTTGTTGGTTTCTCAGCTCCAATCTCTTTAGCAGCATTGGCAATGGGGAAATATTTAAATAGTTTTGGATTGAATCTAGGAAAAGAATTTGCAATAGCAATTATATTAATGGTTGCCATTTCTCAATCATTTAGTTTAAATTTGAGTAGTAAATTTCAAAACATATTCACAATACTCAAAGTTTCTTTTATCCTAGTTCTCATAGGAATTGGACTTTATTTTGTTCCAACTGTTTCACCAAATGCTATCTCATTTGACACTTCTTTTAAAGATGAATTAATGTTACCAGCTTTTGCTACATCCTTGGTTTATGTAACTTTTGCATATATAGGATGGAACTCTGCTTCGTATATTATAGAAGAAATAAATCAACCAAAGAAAAATTTACCAAAAGCACTTTTTATTGGCGTTGTTTTCGTTACCCTATCTTATGTTTTATTGAATTTTGTTTTTTTAAAACATGCAACAGCTACTTCCCTTATAGGAAAAGAGGATATTGCAAATATTTCTTTTGCAAATATATTAGGACCACATGTAAAATGGGTGAGCTGTTTTATTGCTCTTCAATTAATTGCTACTATTAGTGGTTATTTATGGATTGGTTCTCGCCTTTCACAAGCAACTGCAAGAGAAAATAAATTATGGAGTTTTATGGCAAAAGAAAACAAGCATAAAATTCCTGTTCGTGCTATTTGGGTACATACAACAATTAGTATTTTACTTATATTTTCTGGTGATTTTGAAGTTATATTTACTTATACTTCTTTTGTACTACAAATTCTATCAACTTTAGCAATTTCTACAGCATTCTTTATTAAGAAAGATGAATTGACAATTATAAAAAGTAAATTTTTCTATATTCTTCCTGCTATATTTTTAGCTTTCAGTTTATATATCTGTTATTTTGTATTAATGCAAAAACCAAAAGAAAGTTTATTTGGTTTAGGAATAATAGCACTTGGAATTATAATATTCTTCTTTGATAAAAATACTCAAAAAAATGTTTAAAAATTATGATTATTTTTTGGGCAATTGCTCTGCAGCGTGCTTTACGCTATATCTTTTATAAACAATCACATTTATATTTTTTAAAGAAGATGAATTGTTTATAAAAGGATGCCGCTTCAATCACTATTGCAAATTCGTACTAAAAAATAAATACATAATATAAAAAATAATTTATATTTCCAAAGACTCAAAAACGACACAATAATTAGTAAAATTAATCTCATTACTAAAATTTAATATCTCAAATTTTTAATCTGCAATAACGATTGTAGCGGAAATCCTTTTTACGGAGTGAGCTAGTGAAGTAAAAAGATTGGGAGCGATAAAGCGTGGGCCGTAGGCATTGCCCAAAAGCTATATTATTATTGATAAATACTAAATTATAATCTTGAATTTATCAAAAAAAAATAAAACCTCATCCAAAACAAGATGAGGTTTTATTTTTTTAATCTTTTATTCCGTTGAATATATATTGTAAAAGAGGATTAATTTCTGGATTCTCTTTATGTTTTTTAAAGATTTTTGTGTGATATTTTGGTTTGTTTATCATTTTACGTTCCACCAATTCATCAATTGTATCTATATATTTTACAGATGTTTTTCCAATTAATAAATTATCTAAAGAACGACCTTGATCAACATAATTCAATATTGTCTTTAAACCTTTCAAATACAAAGCATCTTTTGTAAATCCACCACCACGATAGACACGAGTTGTTAGATAAAAAGCATCTTCTGGTTGCATACTGTATTCTTCCATTAGAACCATAAAAGTTTCATTGAAAGATTTTCCGTTTGTCAATAAATTAACTGCTATTACGCGTAAACCTAATTCACGTAAACGATTATGATTAATAGAATCTGTATAATACTCACTAAGAATAGCTAAACCTTCCTGAGTTAATGTGTTTACTGGTAAACCAATACTAAATATTTTTAAAGGCTGATCTAATGCATTCATTGTTGTTACCATGTGCACCCCAATTTCATGCTCTATAAGACCATTTGTAAAACGTTTATCAAATTTTACACCTCGTTTTATTACAACTTTTCTTTTACTATTTATTACTAATGCCTTTGATGCTATGTCATCAGATATTTCAATATCGAATTTGAATCCATAATCATTTGTAGCATTTTTAAATAAATTTACAACTTCTTCTTCTGTATAACTTCCTTGTTCGTCCATTCTAAATTCTGGACAATACAAAATAAAATTAGCATTCTCGATATCCTTTTTAGAAGGTTCTCCAAAATATCGAAGCGAATTATACAAAAATTTATCAGTTCCCAAATTGGCTAATAAATCAACTTTATCAAAATAAGAATTTATTGTATCTACATACATATTCTGTATACTGATATCATTGATTTTTTCTACTTTAATATTAGATAATTTTCGTTTAAACTCGAAAGGATCAATATTCAGTGGACTGTATTTGAACTGAGGTTCGTAAGTGTATTTAGATGCTAAGAATTTCTTTTTCTCAAATTCTAAATTAATTGGATTGATAACACTTAATAACTCAAAATCATTTACCAATTGATACAATTGTTTATCTATTTTCACCAAATCAGATTCTAACTCATTGTGTAAAATATTCACTTGTTTAGAACCTACTTTGTAAGAAGTTTCATTTTTAAGAAATTCGTACGCATGATGAAGAATTGCAGATTTAAAACCTTCCTTTATTTGATTAATAATTTCAGGAAAAGTTTCCTCTGTAAGTTCATCACAGTAAATTTTTGAAACTTCTGTTGCTAAAACTAATGTATTCTTGAAACGATTTGTTAAAAATTCTAATAAGTAACCTCTTCCATAAAAAACATCGTTGATTGCAGAAAAACTATGAATATTCTCTAATTCTATTTGAGCTAATTCATCTCTCCAAGCTTCAACGTATTTTCCATATCTTTCGTTGTCTATTTTCTCTGAACCTATATTGAAAACAGGAACTGGTCTATCCCAACGTTTCCAATTGTAAGAATGAATATCATAAACCAAACATGATTTATATTTAGATTCTAGTTTCTTAACTAAAACTTCCAATACTTCATAAAAAGCATGATGCTTTGCTAAACTTTTTTGTTTTTGAGAAACAGATAATGGTTCTTTCCAAATCTTTTTTCCCCAAGCTTCTTCGTATACAGCAGTTTCTGGATTACGATTCAAATCATATTCGAATCGAGAATCACAACCTTGAATTAAAATTGGAAATGTTTCAACAAATTCGGCTGTGTGAGGATCTTCTTCATACCAACGTTCATAATTATCCAACAAACATTTTTCTAAAACATCTTCACGCATTTTTTTACCATCGTGTATTGCTGTGCATACATAAGGAGTATATTCATCAATTTTTATTTTAAATGAACCATCTTCTGCTGCTGCTTCAAATACAACTTCGTTTTCAATATTATCCAGGATTTGCTGTATACTTAAGGATTTCATGCTTTAAATTCTTTATATTTTTCTAACAATGCATCAACAATTTGTTTTTGTATCTCTTCATTGTTATTTACTCTATTGTGTGGAACAACACCACCAGGGCTTACCACATTTAATTCAACCATTTTATGATTAATTAAATCAACACCACAAAAATAGATTCCATCTTCATTTAATTGTTTTCCAATTTTTCTACATAATTCAATTTCATAATCATCAAGAATATGTTGAATTGCAGAACCACCAGCAGATATATTAGAACGATGATCTCCTTCTGCAGGAACACGCATAATAGCACCAATAGGTTCTCCGTTAACTACAATTACACGAACATCACCTTTTTCTGCTCCTTCTATATAATTCTGACAAATAATTGGCTGAGGAACTCCGGTATGATTAATATAAAAATCACAGATAGAAGAAAGGTTTCCAACACTTTTTCTTTCAAAAAGAACAACACCTTTACCTCCCATTCCGTCTAATGGTTTAATGATAAATTTATCAAAATTATTTTCTTCTACAAACAATTTTATTAAATCAATATCTTTTGTAATCAAGGTTTGAGGAACAATTGTCTCATTTCCATCATCAAAAGATGCAGCATAAATTTTATTATTTGCTTTTCTTAACCCAGATATTTTATTCACAAAGAATACTTTATCTTCAATCAATTCCAACATGTTTAATAAAAGAGGATCAACTGGAGGATCAGCTCTCATAAAAACCATATCAAACTCTGTAAAATCTTTAATAGCACTTTCAAATTTCATACTATTGTAAAAATCTACACAATCATTTGTTTCTTTGCTAACTAACTTTTTGAAATTTCCAATTACTTTTCCTTTTGAAATAGAAATTTCATTTTTTGTTAAATAAGATACTTCAAATCCACGATCTACACATTCTTTTATTAGGCGTAGAGTAGAATCTTTACTTGGTTCAACCTTGTTCCAAGCATACATTACGAAGCATATTTTCATATATATAATAAGGGTATTAAAATCTGTGCAATAATAATTAAAAGATCAATACAAAAAACACTTATTTTAGTTAAAGAAATATTTATTTTCTTACAACAAAACAAATTGATTTTTAACACATAAAGAAAAAGGGTGATTGATTATTCTACTCATCAATCACCCCTTAGGTTGGTAAACTATAAACTATTTATTTTTTTCTTAATTTATCGATAGTGGCTTGCACTTTAGGATCATCTGCTTTTACACTGTAATAATCAGCAATTTTTCCTTTTTGATCTAAAACCAAATATCTAGGTATCCAATTCAAATCAATTCCCGTGCCAAAGTCTCCTTTCCAATTATTTCCTAACAAATAATGTTGTCCTTTAATATCATATTTTTCAATACCTTTCTTCCAAGCTTCATTTGTTTTATCCATAGAAAGATAGACAAATGCTACATCAGGGTTTTTTTCATGTAATGTTTTCAACTCTGGCATATTTTTCACACAGTCACCACACCAAGAAGCCCATAAATCCAATACGATTATTTTTCCTTTATTATTTTCTATTACTTTACCTATTGTAATAGAATTATCTTCTAAATCAACTACTTTATCTTCTAAAGCTTTAGTAGGAAAAACTGTTTTCATTTCTTTAGGAGGATTTTGTGCAAAAGACAAAACTCCTATAAACAACATTAAAATACTAACTATTTTTTTCATAATATATATCTTATTTAAAAATTCTAAAACTATACCATTTTAGTAGAATTTAAAACGAAGGTATGAAATATTTCTAATTCAACAAAAATATGTAATTTTGTTTCATGCAAAAATATTTGATTATTGGACTAGGAAACATTGGTTCTAAGTACGAAAATACAAGACATAATATTGGTTTCAAAGTAGTTGAAGAAGTAGCTAAAAAAGTTGATGCTCAATTTTTTCCTTCAAATTTTGGTGAAGTAGCTCAATTTAAATATAAAGCACGTCCAGTTACTCTATTAAAACCAAATACTTATATGAATTTAAGTGGAGATGCAGTACGTTTTTGGATGAAAAAAGAAAACATTGCATTAGAAAATATTTTTGTTATTACTGATGATCTTAATCTTCCATTTGGTACAATTCGTATGCGTGGTAAAGGAAGTGATGGAGGACATAATGGTTTAAAAGATATTCAAAATAAAGTAGGTGGACAAAATTATGCTCGTTTGCGTTTTGGTGTAGGTAATGAATTTTCTGAAGGAAAACAAGTTGATTATGTTCTTGGTGAATGGTCTGCAGAAGAAATAGAAAAAATGAATGAAAGACTTAGTCTATCTGCCGACGCTGTTTTATCTTTCATCTTTCAGGGATTAGGAAACACAATGAATCAATACAATGGAAAATAAAGTTATAGTTACTTTAGCAATCACAACTAGCCTAATTTTTGGTTCATGTTCCAATAAAGTTATTCCTGCTAATAATCAAAATCAACAAGAAATTCTTGCAACATTAAACCATGTTCATCAAATTGATTTAACAAATAAAAATAATATTTTAATAGATGTTCGCACATCAGATGAATACGCTGAAGGACATTTACCACAATCCATTAATATCGATGTGAAAAATTCTAATTTTGAAAATCAAATTCAAAAATTAGATCCAAAAAAAAATTATTATATCTATTGTAGAAGTGGTATTAGAGCAAAACTTGCCACAGAAAAAATGCAAGAACAAGGCTTGAAAAAAGTATATAATTTTCAAGATGGAATATCTACTTACACTGGAAAAATAGAAAAATAATGGAGGGATTTCGTCCAGAAATACTAAAAGAAATTATTACAACAAAGATGCCTTTTGGAAAATATGAAGGACGTTTATTATGTGATTTACCTATTTCTTACTTAGAATGGTTTATAGGAAAAGGTGGATTTCCTAAAGGCAAGCTTGGTTCTCAATTATCTACAGTTTATGAAATAAAAATGAATGGTCTAGAAGAAATTATTCATCAATTAAAAAAACAATTTGGAGTTTCGTAATAACTACTTCAAAATATAAAATCAATTTATTTTTTACAAAAAAATAAATTTTTCTCATAGTTAATATTGTATTTCTTTATTGTTTAGTATATTTAATGATAAAACAAATGAAAATCAATAAAATACATATTTCTTTATTTTTATTAATTTCTATATTTAATTTATTAATTGCACAAAATTCAATCAAAGAATTCAAAGCAAAAGATAATCTCTTTCTTGTTGGCGATCGCGTGTTCTCACTTTATTATATATCTTCAGAAGGAGTTATAGTTATTGATCCTATTAATGATGATATAGCTAAAGAAACCTTTAAATCAATTAGAAGTAAAACCAATTTACCTATAAAATATGTAATTTATAGTCATAACCATTGGGATCACAACGGTGGAGGAAAAATTTATAAAGATCAAGGAGCTAAATTTATTATACATGAAGATGCCTTTAATAATCTTAACGAAAATAAAAATGTCATTCCTCCTGATTCAATCTGGAAAGGAGAACAAACTAAAATTTCTTTGGGTGATAAAACAATTGAATTATATTATTTTGGTAAAAATCATGGCAATGGAATGACAGTATTTAGATTTCCTGAATATCGTGCTATTTTTACTGTTGATTTAGTTGTACCTGATCGTGTTTTGTATGCTTATTTACCTGATTCAAAGCCTAAAAATTGGTTAAATGATTTATATAAAATTAAAGCACTTGACTTTGATGATTTATATATGGCTCATGTTAGACCAATTGGAAATCGAAAAGATTTAAATATACAAATCTCTTATTTCGAAGATTTATATAAAGCTACTGAAAAAGCTATGAATGATGGAACTCCATTTTTTGATATTCCAACAAAAGTAAAATTACCTCAATATCAAAATCTATTATTTTATAATGAATGGTTACATATGAATGTTTGGAGAATATTAATGGAGAAATCAATAGGACAATAAAATTTCATCATTTTTAAAAAAGATATTTATCATATAATGTAGACCAATAAATTAAAATTCTTTTCGTTTTAATATTAATATTTGGTTATAAAATATTAATTATATAATCATTTTCAATATATTAACAAATTATTCACCATAATGAAACTATATTTAAAAATTATTGCCTTTTTTATTGGTACAACTTCCTTATTTTCTCAGAGTAGAGATAATTATAATATGTGGTATCAATATTTATTAAACTCTAAATTAAATGATAAAATGTCTTTAACAGCTTTGTCACAATATAGATCTTTTGATTTAGCTTATGATTCAAGACTTTTTTTAGTTTCTGCTTATGTAGATTATAAAGTAACAAATACTATTAGCCCTGCAGCTGGTTTTATGGTTGTATTATTGGAATCTTATGATAAAGATAATAATAAAAAGGAACGTGTAGAAAAAAGACCTTTTCAACAAGTTACTATGAATGATAAAATCGGAAGAACTTCTTTATCTCACCGTTTTAGAGTTGAAGAAAGATTTATTAGTAATCCGAATACATTTATTATGCGATTACGCTATCTAGCGTCATTCAAAATTCCATTAAATAAATCTGATGCAAAACAAACTCTTTATGGAATTGTTAAGGATGAAATAAGAATGCAGATGACAAAAGATGATCCTTTTGACTCTAATCGTATAACTGTAGGTCTTGGAATTAATGTATCAAAACAATCAGCCATAGAAATAGGATTTATAAATCAAATGGAAGAAAGAAAAACAAGTAATTATTTTCATGTTGGATTCCGAAATAAATTTGATTGGAGTAAAAAGAAAAAAACAGAATAAAAAAACATTCATGAAAAGAGAAAAGGTAGATTATAAAAAAATCTATCTTTTTCTTTTTTTATTATTTATTTGACCATTCATAAAAATTTGCATCATCACGTAATTCAAACCCTGTTTGTGTATACAAACTGTTACCTATGGAATTATTTATACTTGTTTCTAATAGCATTGCACAAGCATCAGTTTTTCTACATAAATCTTTAGCTTCTTCAATTAATTGTTTTGAAAATCCTTTACCTCTGAAATATGGAGATATAAATAAATCATTTAGAATCCAAAATCGTTTTAAACGAGTAGAGGAAAATGATGGATATAATTGAACAAAACCTACAGCTTTACCTCCATCATAAAGCATATATATTACAGATTCATTATTTATAATTCTTGACTTCAAGAAATCTTCTGCTAATTTTAGATCAGAATCTTTTTTATAAAATTGTCTGTAAGCATCAAATAATGGAATTAGATCTTGAAGAGTTTCAAGCGTAACTTGTTTTATCATTTTAAATAAATTTAAACTAAGTTAAAACTATTATTTATGATTAACCATACAAATTACTTCCGTCTAAATATTCCCAAACTTTTTGTGGTAACATTGGTTTTATATTTTTATGCTCTTTGAATGAAGAGCGAATAAATGTAGATGAAATTTCCATTAACGGAGCATCAACTATTTCTACATTGTTATATGATTCATTTACATTATATCCTGGTCTTGGATACACATAAAAATCGTAATCTCTTAGTAGAATATCTGCATTTTTCCATTTTCCAATTCCTGCTAAGTTATCTGATCCCATAATTAATGAAAATTTATGATCAGGAAATTTTTCATTGAGATGAATTAATGTATCAATGGTATATGATGGTTTTGGTAAAGAAAATTCGATATTAGAAGCACGCAGGTTAGAATAATCTTTTATTGCTAATTCTACCATTTCTAAACGATCGTATTCATTAGCCAATGATTGTTTATTTTTAAAGGGATTTTGAGGAGACACAACAAACCAAACTTGATCTAAATCAGTAAACTGCTGAAAATGGTTGGCAATAATTAAATGTCCAATATGAATAGGATTAAAAGAGCCAAAATATAAACCAACTTTCATAAAATGTATTTTTTAGAATTACAAAAATACAATTTTTAAGCCATTAAAAAATCCAGCTTTTAAGCTGGATTTTTTGTTATTTAAAATCGGATCAATTCTTTGTAAAGTTTGTGAGTTGGTAATCCCATTACATTAAAATAACTACCATTCATATTATCTACACCAATGTAACCTATCCATTCTTGTACACCATAAGCCCCTGCTTTATCATAAGGTTTATAAGTATCAATATAATAATAAATTTCTTCGTCAGATAATAATGCAAAAGTAACTTGTGTTTCATCAGAAAAAGTAACCTCTTTCTCTGTAGAACGTATAGTTACAGAAGTATAAACAGAATGTGTTTTTCCACTTAATTTTCGTAACATTTCATAGGCTTCTTCTCTATTAGAAGCTTTTTCTAACGATTCATCATCTACCCAAACTGTAGTATCTGAAGTGATGATTATATCATTAAGTTTTATTTCTGTATAAGCTTTAGCTTTTTTTGCAGAGAGATATTCAGTAATTTTTTCTCTTTTAAATTGATTTCTATCAAAACTTTCATCAATATCAAGCGATAAAGTTGAAAATTCTAATCCTAAGCCTGCTAATAATTCTTTTCTTCTTGGCGATTGAGAAGCCAAAATGATATTTTTATTTTCTAATTTATCTTTTAATAACATTTGTTATTTTTTTATACAGAAGCTATATCTTCCTCTGTATTAAACCATTTATTTTGTACTTTAAGAATTTGCTCTAATAAATCGCGAACACATCCTTTCCCTCCATTTTCTGGAGAAATATATTCTGAAGCTTTACGTACATCCATACATGCATCATTAGGACAACAAGGTAAACCAACCAAATTCATTACTGCTAAATCAGGATAATCATCTCCCATGTATGCTATTTCATCAGGATCCAGTCCATAAGAAAATAATAAATCTTGAAAAGCATCCACTTTATCTCGTTTATTAATATATATATCGGTTAATCCTAAATATTTTAAACGATTTACCACAGCTTCATCTCTTCCTCCTGTTATTACAGCTATTTTTATTCCTTTTTTTATAGCTAATTGCATAGCATATCCATCTCTGGTATTCATTGTTCTTACCATTTCTCCAGAAGGCATTAAAATAACACTTCCATCTGTAAGCACTCCATCAACATCTAAAATAACAGTTTTTATGTTATTTAATTTCTCTTTATAACTTATCATTTTTCGTAAAGTCTTTCTATTGAATTTGTCAAAATTTGGTAAATCTGTAATAATCTAGAATCATCTTTCAAAACTTCTAAATGACGATTTATAATTACTTGATCTCCTCTTTTAGCTGGACCTGTTTGGGCATCTTTAGGATCCATTTCTAAAACTTTTTTTGCAGTTTCTTGTATTAATGGTAATAAAACATCAAATGGAACATTATTTTTTTTACAAATATCTCCAGCAATATAATATAAATGATTTACAAAATTATTTGCCCAAACACCTGTCATTTGCACCTGCATACGAGCTGTAAAATCTAATTCATGTACTTCATTAGAAATTCTACTTGCTAGAGCATTAATTTTCTTTAAATCATCAGAATTCTCTGCTTCAATAAAAAATGGAATATTATCATAGCGTAAAGTTCGCTCTTTAGAAAAAGTTTGTAATGGATATAAAACTCCTTTTCTATAATCTCCTTTTAAAGCAGACATAGGCGATGAACCTGAAGTATGAACAACTAAAACATCATCATATGGTATATAATGAGAAAATTCTTCTATTCCAGAATCTGCACAAGCAATAATATATAAATCAGCTTTTTCTATTTCAGAGATTCTGTCTGTGTATGAAATTCGATTTGCTTCAGCTATTTCTTTTGCTCTATCTAATGTTCTATTAAATATTTGTCGAACATTACAAGTATTTTGAATTAAAGCTCTTGTTAAATGAAACGCTACATTTCCTGCACCTAATATGACAATTGAGTTCAATATTCTAGTGTTTTTTTATTAATACCAAATGAAATATAAAAATAAGTCTTTCAGTTGACTTAAAAAAAAATAAAATAATTCTTAATCAAATATTAATAAACACACTGTAAATCAATTAAATAGAATACTATTTTATTAATATGTAAAACATAGTACTAAAAATTTTATTTTTTTTTGTAACAAAATTGAAATAGTTGCGTCTAATTGATAAAATGAGATTAATTGTGACTATGTATCATGTAAAACATAGTACTATATAATAAAAAATACACATATGAAACTAAATAAACTTACTTTAGCTTTTCTTTTTTCTTTATCATCCATTTATGGATTTTCTCAGGAACATTATCCTGTAAAAGGAAAAATAGAAAACACAAAAAATGAAGCTGTTGGAATGGCAGCCATTAAAATATATAAAGGTGATTCTACCGATTTGTTTGATCAAATTTACGCAAATGAAGATGGAACATTTGAAATTCCAGATTTAGAAGATGGAACTTATAAATTAGTGATTACAGAATTTGGTTACGAACAATCTTCTACTATTGCAGAAGTAAAAGGCGGTGTTTTAGATTTAGGAAATATAGTTTTAAAGAATACAACAACAGAAACAGTAGAATTAAAAGGTGCATTTGTGCGTGCACAAACTTCGCAATATAAAAATGAAATTGATAAAAGAGTAGTTGAAGTTGGAAATGATTTGGTAAGTGCAGGAACAGATGCAGCATCTGTATTAAATAATATACCTTCTGTGAATGTTGATCCTCAATCAGGAGAATTATCTTTAAGAGGAAATAGTAATGTAAAAGTCTATGTAGATGGTAAACCTTCTTCGTTATCAGCTTCTCAATTATTAAAACAAATTCCATCTAATCAAATTCAACGAATAGAAATTATAACAAATCCTTCTGCAAAATATGAAGCAGATGGGAAATCGGGGATTATAAATATTGTTTTAGTAAAAGGTGCTAAAAAAGGATATAATATTGGTTTAATAACAGGATACGAACAAGGTAAAAAAAGTAGATTCAATTCTTCTATCAATGCAAATGTAAATGTTGGTAAATTTAATATTTTTGGAAATGTAAATTATGCAGATCGTCCTTCTAAACAAAGAGGATTAGGACAAAATTATTCTGATAAAATAGATCAGTCATTTGACATTTTAAATCGCAATAAAAATTTATCATATAAAGTTGGTTTTGATTTCTTCATTAACGATAAAAACTCATTAACAATTTATACGAATCAATGGAATTGGAAATATAATATGAATATTAACACAATTATTTCACAATCTTCTTTTGATAAAAAGAATTTTAATGATATTAATTCTAAATCTAACAGCTCAGATTATAGCTTAAACTATAAATTAGATTTTGATAAAAAAGATCATAATATTGTTTTAGATGCTTTTTATTCTACGAATAAAGAAAACGATAACAGAGATTATCTAACAACTTATCCAGCAGATGATTTTTATAAAGAATATAGATATGACAAGACAGAAACAACACGTGTTAATTTAGATTATACAAATCAAATTGAAAATGCTGGAAAAGTAGAAGCTGGAATACAATACCGTAAACAGTCTAACAAAAATGACATGACTTCTACACAAACAGTTATAAGAGAAAATATTTCATTTAATCCTTTGGTTAATTTTAATTTTGATCGTTCATTCTATTCTGCTTATGCCAATTATAAACAACAATTTAATAAGTTTGGAGCACAAGTTGGATTACGTTTAGAGGATGTAGAAGACAAAGCTAATTGGTTTTATACACCAAACCAAGAAGGAAACCTGAATAAGAAATATACAAACTTATTTCCTTCTGCTTTCTTTACTTATGATTTAACAGAAAAAGCAAAATTCTCTTTAAACTATAGTCGTAGAATTGATAGACCAGGAATTTATCAATTAACTCCAGTTCCTCAGTTTTCTACAGCATTAATGTCGAGTGAAGGAAATCCAAACTTAAAACCTGAGTATACAGATTCTTATGAATTGGGATATTTACATCAAATGAAAAAAGGAACTATTTCTGGTAACTTATTCTATAGAAGTGTAAAAGATAATATTGTACAGACTTTTACTAAAAATCCTGATATAGAATCAGCGTTTATACAATATTACTTAAACTATGATAAAGTAAATAATTATGGTGTTGAAGCAAGCTGGAATTATAAAGCTACAAAATGGATGAATATATATCTTGCTGGAGATTTCACTTCATCTGAAATGCAAAATGATAGTAAAAAAATCACTGCAAATGTTTTATCATTTCGTTTAAACAATACCTATACATTAAGCAAACAGTTTAGTTTACAACAATTTGGTTTCTTTAGAGGTAAAAGTAAAAACTTACAAGGAGAAATTTTAGATATGTGGAGAATGGATTTAGGTTTACGTTACACATTTATGGATGGAAAAGCATCTGTTTCTGCTAGAATGAATGATATTTTTAGAACAATGAAAGCGAGAGTTAATATGAGTGATCCTTATTATGGATATGCTAATTTTAGATGGGAATCGCAATCTGCATATTTAGGATTCACGTACAATTTTGGAGGAAAAGTTCGTTCGCGTGCTGATGTACAAAAAAATGAAACAGAAAATAAAGGTGGAGGAATTGGATTATAATCCAATTTTCTCCGTGCGTTAGGGATTAAAGTGGAAATCCTTTGCGATGAGCAAAGATTGTAACGAAAAGCCCGACCGAAGGGAACGCCCAAATAATTTATTTAAAAATTTTATAAAAAATATTCAACTTAAACTAAGACATTTTTAAAACTAAAAAAGAGAGTTCGATTAATTTTGAACTCTCTTTTGATTTATGATATTTTTTAAAAATAAAAATCTTAAACATTGAATAAGAAATGCATAATATCTCCGTCTTTTACAACATATGCTTTTCCTTCTACATTTAGCTTTCCTGCCTCACGACATTTTGCTTCTGAACCGTAAGTTACGAAATCTTCAAATTTAATAACCTCAGCACGAATAAATCCTTTTTCGAAATCTGTGTGGATAACTCCTGCTGCTTGTGGTGCAGTAGATGCTTTTTTGATTGTCCAAGCACGAACTTCTTTTACACCTGCTGTAAAATATGTTTCTAGGTCTAATAATGTATAAGCAGAACGAATTAAACGGTTAACTCCTGGTTCTTCTAAACCTAATTCTTCTAAGAAAATTTGACGTTCGTCGTAAGTTTCTAATTCGTTGATATCAGCTTCTATTTGTGCAGCAAGAACTAAAACTTCTGCATGCTCGTTTTTTACAGCTTCTTTAACTTGTGCAACAAACTCGTTTCCGTCTTTTGCAGCAGATTCATCTACATTACAAAGATAAAGAACAGGTTTTGCAGTGATTAATTGTAACGAATCAACAATTTCTTGTCCTTTCTCGTCCAATTCCATTTCACGAACATTTTTCAATTCCTCTAAATGAGCAATAACAGCTGTTAAAACCTCAACAATTTTTTGTTCGTCTTTATTCCCTGCTTTAGCTGCTTTTTTAGATTTTTCTATACGTTTTACAACTGTATCTAAATCTTTTAATTGCAATTCTAAATCGATTGTTTCTTTGTCACGAATTGGATTAATAGAACCATCTACGTGAGTAATATTTTCGTTTTCGAAACAACGTAAAACATGAATAATTGCATTACACTCGCGAATATTTCCTAAGAATTGATTTCCTAAACCTTCTCCCTTACTCGCCCCTTTTACTAAACCTGCTATATCCACAATTTCTACAACTGCAGGAACAACACGCTCCGGATTTACAATTTCTTCTAACTTATTCAATCTAGAATCAGGAACAGAAACAGTTCCTACGTTTGGCTCTATAGTACAGAAAGGATAATTTGCCGATTGTGCTTTAGCATTAGACAAACAGTTAAATAAAGTAGATTTACCAACATTCGGTAATCCAACAATTCCACATTTCATATATGTTGTATCTTATTATTAAGTATTGAAAATTAGAACGCTGTTCTAAAAATTTTGAGCAAAGATAATCATTTCCTTTAAAACTATTTAGTCTTAGGAATTCTGTTGAGTTTTATATTTAATACATTTCCAGAAAAAGAATGCATTTCTCCTAAAAAACAATCACAAATAGGTTGATAAACTAAATCATAATAATTAGATGATTGATCTAAATTAATTTTTCTGAACTTTAAGTTTGGGAAATTAAAGAAAACTGAATCTGTTTTATCATTATCATAACCATCACTAAAATCGAATTCAATTATTGGTTTAGATTTTTTCTTGGAGATTGTAATTAATGGTTCATCTTTTGGAGCTATAATTATTGTAGGATTAGATTTATAGCTCAAGAAATTCTGTTTCCATTGACCTTTTATTGTTTTTATATTATTTGTTACGCAACTTGTACATAAAAAACTAATCAGTAAAAAATATATGTATCTCATTTTAAATCAATAAATAGTATTTCTAACAATTTAATACTTTTATTTAATAAAAATTAGAAAAAATTAATTGATAAACTTTTCTTTCTGTAAGTTAACGGGCTAAAGTTTGTGTGTTTTTTAAAAAATTTACCGAAAGAATATTGGTCAGAAAAATTTAATTCTTCTGCAATGTCGGATATACTATAATTGGTTTCTAGCAATAATCTTTTTGCCTCATTGGTTACTGTAAGTGCAATGAAACTAGATGCGGATTTATGTGTGATTTCTTTTACACTAATGGATAAATATTTGATAGAAATATTGAGTTTATCAGCATAAAAATTTAAATTTTTATGTTCTTTATAATGTTGTAAAACTAATTCAAAAAAAGCTAAAGAGATTTCTTTTTTTCTTAAACTATTTCCTTTTCCTACTGCAATAGATTTATCAAAACAATCATTCAGAAAATAAACAATTGAAGTAAATAAATTTTTTATAAAATAATTAAAAAATATAGAGTTCATTCTATCTTTTTTTAATTGATTCTCTAAAAATGATATTAATTTAAGTAATTCTTTAAAATCTTCATCTTCTACTTTAAAAGAAACTTTTCCTGTCCATAATTGAGTGATTTGATAAACATCAAACCGTATTAAATCATAATCTATATTATCTAAGATAGATTTATTTACATGACTTAAAGTATGTAATTTAAGGACTTCTGAATGACCTTTTAATCGATAATTTTTATAAGGAGAAGCTAACATAATGGTATTTGCTTCATAAAATTCTATTTTTCCTTCTGTTTCAAGTTTTAGCCATCCTTCTTCAATAAACATCGCTGTATACCATAAAGGGCTTATTTCTTCTTTTGTATTTGCTTTTTTTAAAAAAGAATTTTCGTTTAAAATTTTAATATAATCTTGAAACATAATCTACAAATTTACTAATTATTGAAACAATACAATTCTATATAAATTCTTATTTACAAAATTGGTAAAGATTTGACATTTTTATAATTACAGAAACTTTTAATAATCAATATATATTAATAAAATATATAATTATATAACCATTTGGACATTTTTTATGTATTTATAGCCCTTTTTCTTATTAAAATTGAAACGAAATTTGCAAAATGCATTTAAAAATAAATATCTTAAAAAAACATCCTAAAATAATAAAATTTATATACTACACTTTAACCTTCTTACTAACAAATATAATTAACGCTCAAGATTCTATCAAGACAAAAATTTCAATAGAAACTTTGTTTGATTTATTAGAAAAAAATAATCCCACTTTAAATGTTTCTAAAGCTGACTTACTTATTTATGAGCAAAAAACCAAAATTGCAAAAAATCAATTATTACCAGCTGTAACAACTGGAGCAAGCGCCTATTATATTGGAACTCCTGTGGCTATAACCAAAGATTTTTCTCATTCGCAAACACGTAATTATCCTCACTTTGGTAATAAATTATCTTTAGATGCCACACAAACATTATGGAATGCAGGTGCGGTAAAAAACAATATAAAAGAATCTGAATTAGAAAATGAAGTCGCACAAATCAATTATAGAGATCACAAACAACAAATAAAAGCGCTTACGCTTACTTATTATTTTAATCTATTTCAATTAAAAAAACAGTTCAAGGTTTTTACAAAAAATATAGAATTAGCTGAAAAAAGATTAAAAAACATCAAGAAATTATATGACCAAGGAATGGTTACAAGAAATGATGTTATACGAGGAGAATTACAAGTTTCTAATCTTAACCTTAGTTTACAAGTTTTAACGAATGATGCTACAATTCGAAACATACAATTGAATGCTGCACTAGGTTTACCGAGTAATAATATTATAGAAATTGATGAAAATATTTTAAATAAACCATATCAACTTGATGATTTAGATTATTATGAATTAGCATTAAAAAATCATCCTGAAATTGAAGCTTCTCAGAAAAATATTGAAATTTCACAGTTAAAACATAAAATTATTAATAGTGAACGAATTCCTACTCTATCATTATTTGCTGGAAATAGTTTACAACGACCAATTATAACAACCACGCCTGTTTTAGACCAATATTTAAACACATGGAACATAGGTGTTACACTAAAATTTAGTTTAGATAATTTATATAAAACACCAAAAAAATTAAGATTAAATAGTCTTGAACTAGATAAAAATAAAAGAAGACTAACTGAAGTTCAAACCAATCAAAAGGTAAATCTTGAATCCAGTTATATCAAATATAATGAAGCATATACTCAAAATGAAACTTTCAAAAAAAATAGAGATTTAGCAAAAGATAATTATAGAATCATGGAAAGTAAATACAATAATCAATTAGCTATATTAATTGATTTGATTGATGCTAGTAATGCTTTACTTGAAGCTGAATTACAAGAATCTATTTCCGAAATTAACATTATGCAAGCTTATTATAACGTAATCAAAAACAGTGGTTTATTATAAATAATAAATTAAGAAAAATGAAAGAGAAATCAAATAATACTTCTAAAAGAAAAAAATACATAAAAAATACTTTAAATTTTATCGTTTTTTTAATCATTTGTACTGGAATTTACTGGTCATTCCGTTCTTATTTTCAAGTCGGAAATGATAATTTTACAAATTCAGCACAAGTTGAAGCCTTTATAAATCCTATTAATACCAGAGTATCTGCTTATATAAAAGATATTCGATTTGTGGAACATCAGTCTGTAAAAAAAGGAGATACTTTAATTATTTTAGACAACAGAGAAATAAAAACTCAACTTGGTCAAGCTGAAGCCAATTTATTACAAGCTTTAGCTAATAAAAATGTAACCAATAACATTACAAAAACATCTATCAATCAAGTACAAACAGCCAATGCATCGGCAAATGTTGCAAAAGCTAATTTAGATGCTACAAAAGCAAGGTTATGGAATGCAAAACAAAATTTTCAGCGATATGAAAATTTATTAAAAGATGAAGCTGTTACAAAACAACAATACGACCAAATAAAAACTGAATACGAAGCTGCTCTTGCAGCTGTAAATGCAGCAGAATACCAATTTATAGGAGCATCGAATGGTAAAAATTCTTCTGAACTTACTGTGAACGAAGTAAAATCTAAAGTGTCTATTAATGATGCTGATATCATTCGTACTCAAAATGCACTAGAAATGGCAAAATTAAATATGTCTTATACTATTATAAAAGCCCCTCACGACGGAATTATGGGAAGAAGAAATATAAATGTTGGACAATTATTAAATGTTAGTCAACAAGTTGCTACAATTGTAGATACAAAAAGCTTGTGGGTTTCTGCCAACTTCCGAGAAAAACAGATGAAGGCAGTTAAACTAAATAAATTAGTTACTATAAAAGTTGATGCATTGGATGGTAAAGAATATCATGGAAAAATAACTGCAATTTCTGGAGCAACTGGAGCTAAATATGCTGCTACACCAATAGATAATTCAACTGGAAACTTTGTTAAAGTTCAGCAACGAATTCCTATTAGAATTGAGTTTATAAATAATAAAATTACCGATTTAGAATTATTACGTGCAGGTATGAATGTAGAAGTTACAATTAATAACTAATTCATTATGTACAGTAATAATCCTTTTAGTCAAAAGATCAATGCAGTTGGGAGATTTATACTCATTTTTATTTTTCTAATATCTAGCATTAGTATTAATGGCGTTTATGTAAATAATGTGTCTGATTTATCAGGAGCATTTGGCACATATACAGAATACATCTCCTTTGCAAATTATATGGGAACATTAGGAATTTGTATTGGAATGAGTATCATAATCCGACTTAAAAAAAGGTTCAAATCAAAAATTATAATTATAACCTCTACAAGTTCTCTTGCCATAATATCCTATATCATTGCAAATACAAACCAAATTGAAATATTAATAATTGGAAGTTTACTAATCGGCTTTTTTAAAATATTAGTCATGGGAGAAATGGTTTTTCCTCTTATGGCTGCTTTAGCACCTACAGGAGATAAAGGTAAATTTTATTCGTTGCTTTATATTGTTGTATTAGGATTAGGACAAGTAACAGCCTATTTCTTTTCTTCGTTAGTTTTTAATGGCACATGGCAGTCACCCTACTTATTTATGTCTGGGGTAATGATGATTTTAACTTTACTTACATTTTTAACGACACATAATTATCGTTTTTCGTTCAAGTTTCCATTGTATCAAATTGATTATTGGTCATATTTATTATTAATTATTGGTTATACCGCACTCAACCTTGCCTTAACATTCATGAAACAGCAATATTGGTTTCATTCTCCTATTATAAGATATTCATTTGTCGTTGCATTTTGCTCTATTTTTGGATTTTTATATCTACACAAATCAAAAAAAAGAAAAACAATAGATTACTTAAGTATTTTCAAAAATCCAGATATTGTTCATGGAACGATTTTATTATTTTTTCTAGGATTATTAATCGGTATTTCATCATTACTTACACAATATACTGGAGCTATTTTAGGATACAATAACTTAACCAATGCCCAATTAAATTTATGGATGGTTCCTGGCGCTGTAATAGCTGGTATCGGTTGTTTAATCGCATTCAAATTTCAATGTCATATCAAATATTTAGTTTGGTTTGGTTTTGGAGTTTTTTTCCTAGAAAACATTTCCATCTATTTCATTATACAAGCACAAATGGATACAGATACTTTAAGGATTCCTATATTTTTTCGTGGTTTAGGGACAAGTATTTTATATACTTCAATATGGTACTATTCATTTAAAAAAATCGGTCCTGACCAGCTTTTCTCTGCACTTAGCATTATGATTGTAGTACGTAATTTTCTTAGTCCTGCTGTAGCATCTACGATCTTATCATGGTTAAGTTTCCAAATACAATCTCAAAGCCAAACTGATATGTCTGTCTACATAGACTTAGGTCAAAATTATTTACCAGGACAATCCATAATTCAGTCCAAAGAATCTTTAATGAGTATGCTAAAAATAATTGCTGGAATTTTATGTTGGCTTACAATTCCAATTTTTATTTTCATTTCAAATTATCATTACGGAAGATTATCTAGTTACAATTTTTTAAGTAAAATTTATCGTAAAAGAAAGAAATACAAACTATTCAATAATTAATTTATATTCTAACTAAAAATAAATATTAGAAAAAAACAACCCGTTTCAATAATTGAAACGGGTTATTTTTATTTTACAATAAAACTATAATCACATCTATGCCTTTCAGAAAAATATTCTTTTTCATTAAGTTGACCATATATAGGAATATTTTTATCTAATCGGACAATATATTGTCCCTTTAAAATAAGTTCTATTTGCGTAGTTCCATTTTCATCTGTCAGGAATTCTACATCATTATTATTCGGTAAAAAGACACGTAATTTAGTTCCTTTTTTTACCTTTTCCCCATCTATATAAGCTGAAACAAAAGCCTTATTATTAATAATATCAATATTTAAATTTAAATAAGAAAATTGATTATCAACATCTATATTTTTTCTATTTCTCCCAATAATAAACTTTGTTTGTAAGTATTGAGTGGGTTTAACATTCTGCTTATAATTTTCTCTTTCTACCACAGGAAGATTATTATCATTTGCATAAACACTGTATACCCCATCTTTTTTAGGAACAAAATACCCAATCCAAAAATCATTTTTTTGCTCAATTGGAAGATTAGTTTTTTTGCCATGAGAATCTACAATAGTTAGGGCAAAATCTTTCATTTTATCAAGATCTTCTCCTGTCTTTATGTATCTTTCTTTATTTTCGTCAACTCCTCCATAACGAATTTTAATCATTACAGTATCGTTCTTTTGCCATGAACTTTCTAATTCTAACCAATATCCGTCTGCATAAGCTAAATTACTTAATAATATAAAGAAAAATAAATAAAATAGTTTTTTCATTGTATGATGATTCTATTTAAAATTTTAATGAAAGACTTGCTAAAAATCTAGCTGGAGCTTGTGGAGTAAGTCTTACAGACCAAGCTTTTTCACTTGTAATATTATCCACTTTTAATCCTAATCTATATTTCGGACGATCATAAAATATACTCGCATCAAACATTTGATAAGATGGAATAATAACTTTTGAAGTTTGTGTATTCGTTTGATAAGATGAACTTCCCATATTACCTCCAAAACCAGCACCTAATCCACTAAATTTACCTTCTGTAAAAGTATAACTTACCCAAAAATTATACATATTCTGTGGCCCTGAAGCCGCAGGACGTAAATTTAAAACTGAGGCATCAGATTTTGTAAACTTACTATCATTATATGCATATCCAAAAACAATGTTTAATCCGGCAACAGGATTAGCTGTAATATCGACTTCTACTCCTCTACTATATTGTGTACCGTCTTGAATAGAATAATTAGCATCATCTGGATCTGTTCTTAAAACATGATCTACATTTATATCATAATAACTAATTGTTCCTACAAGTTTATGATTAAATAAATCTGCTTTAGTTCCAAATTCTAACTGATTCCCTTTTTGTGGAACAAAGTTATTTCCATCTTTATCGACTCCACTAATATTAAAAAATCCATTCAAGTAATTTCCAAATACAGTTAATTTATCTTTTAATACTTCATAAATTAACCCTGATTTATGAGATAATGCTGTTTGCGAATATGGTCCTGCTTGTAAACCACTAACACTTAATCCTCCAGATGTTTCTCCTGTTAAAATATTATAGACTCCGTTATAATGAAAATTATCAACCCTTAAACTTCCCATAACTTTTAGCCTATCAGTAATATCAAAAACATCAGAAATATAGGCTGAATAAGTATTATCACTACTTTTTTCCTTTCTTGGTGTACCTGTATTTGTTAATGTATCTAACATATTTCTTGTAACTCTATAACTACTTGGTGTATTAATGAAGTTAACCAATGGCGCATTAACAGTAACTCTATCAAAACTATTAAAATTGTTATAATAATCTAAACCTACAACCATTCTATTTCTGAATTTACCAATATAAAAATCTCCTATGAAATTTTGCTGTAAATTAGTTGCAATAAAATTTGTGTTACCAATAATTACACTTGCTTGTAATGTAGAATCTGATTTACCATTTAAAGCTGTTATATATCCATTAATTGTAGATCTCGCACGAGAAAAAATTGTCTGTGAAGTCCATTTTGATGATATTTTATAATTTAATTGTCCAAAAATATTCATCATTTGAGTATTATAAGTTATATCATCACCCAAAAATGTTTTTCTATAAGGAAAATGCATATTTGCAATAGATTGTATTTTATTTCCTTTTGTATATGGATTAAAACGAACAACTGATGTTCCTTTTGCAGTACCAAATTCAATATCCATCAATAAAGACAATTTATCATTAATTTGGTATGAAAAACTTGGTGCAAGGGCTAAACTATTTGTGAAACCATTGTCTTGAAAACTTTTTTCGAAAGTCGTTGCTCCATTTAACCTAAGTAATGCTGTTTTATCACTATTGATTGGAGTATTGGCATCAAATGTTACTCGATTAAAATCCCAACTTCCTCCAGTATAACTTACTTCTCCTCCAACACTATTGTAAGGTTTTTTAGTTACTCTATTATAAAATCCTCCATAACTACTTGCAACCTGAGTTCCAAATAAGGTTGTAGATGGTCCTTTTATTGCTTCTATTCTTTCTAGATTCGTATTATCTAAAAATGAAAAAGCTGCTCCAGCCACTCCATTTCTTGCATTAGGTTCAGCTTCAAATCCTCTAGATCGGAAAGTTACTCTACCTTGATTTGCAACCATTGGTATACCAGCTCCAGGAACATTTTTTGATACACTTCCCAAATCAACTGCCATTTGTTGGTTAATTAATTCTTTAGGAACCACATTATAAACTTGTGGATTCTCTAAATATTTTATAGGTAATTTGGCAACATAAGGACTTTCTTTTCTAGTTATCTTGGTATTATTACCAATAATTCTAACTTCTTGTAGAAGTTGAATATTCTCTTTTGTTAATTTATAACTTATTGGAGTATTTTGGTTTTCTTTCACTAAAACTGGAATATCTTCTTCCTTGGCTCCTACCATTTGTATCCTAACAATATAATTTCCTGGTACGATATTACTAAAACTAAAATTTCCCTTAATATCAGTCAATGTGTTTTTATTAAGTTCCACTATAGAAATAGAAACAAGTTCTAAAGGTTCATTTTCTACAGAACTAATACTTCCTGAAATACTTCCGAAATTAGTTTGTGCAAAAGAGTAAATTGATGTAAAAATCATCACAATAAACAATCGTAAATGCATGGTCTAAATTTAAAATGTGCTATGATTAATTTAATATTTATTTAGATTAAATATTAATAAGGCGCAAATATATAAATCTTTTATAGATACAATACATATCAAATAAAAATTACTTGTGTTTACATTTAATTACTAACTTTATTTTCTGTAAAAAAATAAAGCATGTTAAAGAAATTATTATTGGGAATTATAATCGCAGTTTCAGGAATTGTAAATGCACAAACAGCAACAGAAATTTTAACAAAAGCTGAAAATCAAGCAAAAATTGAAAATAAAAATGTTTTTTTAATTTTTCATGCTTCTTGGTGCGGTTGGTGTAAAAAAATGGAAAAAAATATGGATGATCCTGCTGTTAAAACATATTTTGATTCTAACTATGTTAAAGCATTTATAACAGTACAAGAAAGAGGTGAAAAAAAGAATTTAGAAACTCCAGGTGGAGATATTTTAAATGAAAAATTAGGAGGTAAAGATCAAGGATTACCTTTTTGGGTTATCTTAGACGCTAAAGGAAAAGTTCTTGAAGATTCTCGTGTAAACGGAGAAAATCTTGGAGGACCTTCATCAGCTGATGAAGTTGCAAGCTTAATTACAAAATTGGAAAAAACTTCTAAAAATGAAAAAGTAAATTCAGAAAAAATAAAAGAAGTTTTTGTTCTAAAAAAATAATTATAAAAATACTTTGTAAATAAAGGTTTCGATCAAATAATCGAAGCCTTTTTTATTGAAAATACTTTGTAACTTTGCCACATGAGTGGAAAATTATTTTTAGTTCCTACACCTATTGGAAATTTAAAGGACATGACATTTAGAGCTGTTGAAGTTTTAAAAGAATCTGATGTAATTTTAGCAGAAGATACACGTAACAGTGGAATCTTATTAAAACATTATGAAATTTCCACTCCTATGCGTAGCTATCATATGCATAATGAACATCAAGCTACTGAAGATATTATTCGTCAGTTGAAAGATGGACAAATTATTTCGATTATTACAGATGCTGGAACTCCAGGAATATCTGACCCTGGCTATTTATTAGTTAAAGAATGTGTTGCGAATAATATTGTTGTAGAATGCTTACCTGGAGCAACAGCTTTTGTACCTGCACTTGTTGTTTCTGGACTAACTAATAACGAATTTACTTTTGTTGGCTTTCTTCCTGTAAAAAAAGGTCGTAAAACAAAGTTAGAATCTTTATTAACAGAGAAAAAAACAATGATCTTTTACGAATCTCCACATAAAATTGGTAAAACTCTTAAAGATTTAGCAGAAAATTTTGGAGCTGAAAGAAAAGCTAGTTTATCAAGAGAAATTTCTAAAAAGTTTGAAGAAACATTACGAGGAACTTTAACTGAATTAATGGAAATATCAGAAAAAAGGAATTTAAAAGGAGAAATGGTCTTAATTGTTGAAGGAGCTACTCATTAAAACGAATATCCTTTACATTTAATTGCCAAGTACCTTTTCCTTGCCAATAGTTCATACCAATAGTGTAAACCATATCAAAAGATAATCCTTTTTCCAATTTAGGTCCAAATTTACCTAATTTGAAACCAATTGCTGGAAAAGTAATTCTTGTATTACGTTGGTGTACATATAATCGAGCATGTTCTTTTCCCACTAATCTAAAGTCTGTAGCCAATAAATCTTTCGAAACAAAAACTGGGTTCATGTTTTCTGGTCCAAAAGGAGACATTCGCATTATAGATTCTAAGAAAGAACGTGTCATTTCATTAAATGAAATTTCTTTATCAATTAAGATTGATGGTTTAAAATGTTTACCATTTGACAATTCTTTTACAGTTTCATCAAATCTAATTTTAAACGTCTCGAAATTCTCTTCTTTCATAGCCAAGCCTGCTGCTGCCATATGTCCTCCAAACTCAGTTAATAAATCAGCATTTTTTTCTATCGCAGAATGAATATCAAACTCTTGTATTGATCTTGCAGACCCTACAATTTCTCCAGAAATACTTTTTGTAAAAACAATGGTTGGTTTATAATATAAGTCAACAAGACGAGAAGCAACGATTCCTATAACTCCTTTGTTCCAAGAAGGATCGTAAACTATTGTAGCGTATTTTTCAGTAGGGTTGATATTGTATAATTGAGCTAATGCATCATTTGTCATATCCAAATCTAATACTTTACGCTCGTTGTTTAATGAATTTATATCGTTCAAATACCTTCGACAATCTTCTTCATTTTTACTCAACATAAATCGCACAGCTTCAGACCCATGTTTTATTCTCCCTGCTGCATTAATTTTGGGAGCAATAGAAAATACAACATTCGATATATTTACATTATTACGAATATTAGTAGGTATCAAATGCTGAAAAGCTAAACGAGGTTCTGTATTTAACTGTTCAAGACCTTTGTAAGCTAAAATCCTATTTTCTCCTGTTATAGGAACTATATCTGCTGCAATACTAACAGCAACTAAATCCAATAATGGAATAAGATTTTCTTTTGGTAAATTAAATTTTTCTGTAAAAGCTTGTGCTAATTTATAACCAACTCCACAACCACTTAAATCTTTGTAAGGATAACGACACCCTTTTTGTTTAGGATCTAAAACTGCATAAGCTTTAGGAACAGAACGGTCAGGTAAATGATGATCACAAATAATATAATCTATTCCTTTAGATTGTGCATAATTTATTTCTTCATGAGCTTTTATTCCACAATCTAAAACAATAACTAAAGATATATTATTTTCTATAGCAAAGTCTATACTTTCTTTTGAAATACCATATCCTTCATTATTTCTATCAGGAATATAAAAAAAGACTTTCGAGTAGATGGAAGTCAGAAACTCATAAAAAAGAGTTACAGCTGTGGTTCCATCTACATCGTAGTCTCCAAATATTAATATATTTTCTTGATCATCTATAGCATTTTTAAGTCTTGATACAGCATCAGCCATACCTTTCATTAAAAATGGATCATGTAAATTTTCTAAGGAAGGATTAAAGTAAGATTTTGCAGTATCAAAATCATTAATTCCTCGTTGGGCTAATAAAATAGCAAGTGCTTCAGAAATATTTAGTTCTTTTTTAAGATTACTAACTACCTCTGTAGACGGCTGTTCTTTTATTTCCCATTTTTTTTCCATCTCTTTAATTTACATAAATTTTAATTAGAGAGAAGGGTAAAAGCGTAAAAATTTATTTAGATTTATTTGCTTCTTTAACGTATTTATCTAGTGCCATTGTCATAGACGGTATTTTAGGAGTTGGCACTTCAATATCTACACGTAATCCCATCTCTTTAGCTTGTTTTACTGTTGATTGTCCAAAAACAGCAATTCTAGTTTCTCCTTGTACAAAATCAGGGAAATTTTCAAATAATGATTTAATTCCTGAAGGTGTAAAAAATACTAAAATATCATATTTTACATCAGATAAATCAGACAAATCACTAGAAACAGTTCTAAATAAAGTTGCTCTTTGCCAATCTAATTTTAATCCATCCAATAATTTAGGAACATCAGCTTTTAAAACATCTGAAGCTGGTAATAAAAATTTTTCGTCTTTATGTTTTTTCAAAAGAGGAAGCATATCTGCAAAAATCTTTTCACCAATATACACTTTACGTTTTCTATACACAATGTATTTTTGTAAATAAAAAGCAATAGCTTCTGATTCACAAAAGTATTTCATTGAATCTGGAACTGTAAACCTTAATTCTTCTGCTAATCTAAAGAAATGATCTATAGCATTTCTACTAGTAAATATGACAGCTGTTGCTTTCGAGAAATCTATTTTTTGATGTCTAACGTCTTTCGCATCTACTCCAACAACTTGGATGAATGGTCTGAAATCAATTTTGATTTTGTTAGCTTTCTCTATCTCGTAGTACGGCGAGTTTTCTGCCTGTGGCTTAGGTTGTGATACTAATATTGATTTAACTTTCATAGTAATTTTAGATTACCTTACCTATTGTCAATAGTTTCATTAAAACCATAAAAGGTAAAATTTCTAGGGTGCAAAGATACAAAATATTATAATACCATATCGACTTATTATTGCTTATTTGCTTCGAATAAATATGATATATTTCAATTACTCGATTCAAAAATAACAATAAGAATCCTCCAATTATAAGATAATCTTTATTAATCGTTGTATAAAAAAATAAAAAACATACAATTAATAGTAATACGATATTTTTAGCATTTACAAAACTTGAGCTTTTCATGTAAAAAGTAACTGAGCTAGACTCATAAAAAACACGATAAAAAGTTATTTCAATAAAAAGCCTTAATAACATTACTACACTTATTAGTGTAAAAGTTATTCCTAAATTAGCCAAATAATGAAATTGAAAACCAGGAAAATAATTAAAATCAATATCAAAATAGGAAACTAATAATAAACTCATTAACAGTACCATAATTCCATCAACAATAAAACTAAATAATGTTGTATTGTCATCTGTAAAACTAACATATTCATTCTTATTCCCTAATAATTTATAATTTGTAGCAAATAAATATTTTACTGCACAAACTAATAAAAGACAAGCAACAATGATAATGATAACAGTATCATTACCTATCGCATTTTTTTGTATAGAAATTAAATCGGTTGTTTTCATAATTTTTTCAAAAATACAAAAGACTTACAATCTTATAACTATCTTTATCCCCACAAAATTATAATTATGTCGGACAAATTAGTGATTATCCCGACCTACAATGAAAAAGAAAACATAGAAGCTATTATAAGAGCAGCTTTATCAGTAGAAGAATCGTTTGATGTTCTTATTGTTGATGATAGTTCTCCTGATGGTACAAATGACATTGTAAAACGCTTGATTACTGAGTTTAATGGTCGTTTACATTTAGAAATAAGAACAATAAAAGATGGCTTAGGCCGTGCTTATGTTCATGGTTTTAAATGGGCTATAAAAAACAATTACAAGTATATTTTTGAGATGGATGCTGATTTCTCTCATAATCCTAATGATTTACCTCGGTTATATCATGCATTAATAGATGGTTCTGATTTAGTTATTGGCTCACGCTATTGCAATGGAGTTAATGTAGTTAATTGGCCTATGAATAGAGTTTTATTATCTTATTTCGCTTCTAAATATGTTCGATTAATTACTCGTTTACCTGTAGATGATGCTACAGCTGGTTTTGTAGGATATAGAGCTAAAGTTTTAGAAACTTTAGATTTGGATAAAATAAAATTCAAAGGTTATGGCTTCCAAATAGAAATGAAATATAAATCTTGGATTAAAAAATTTAGTTTAAAAGAAGTTCCTATTATTTTTACTGATAGAACTTTAGGAGAATCAAAAATTAGTTCGGACATTATAGGAGAAGCTGTTTTTGGTGTTATATCTTTACGTTTAAGAAAAATTTTTGGAAAATTATGAGATATCTTAATATAGTTTACTTTTTTTGCTTGATTTCAACTTTAAGTTGTGCTCCCAAAAATTTTGATGAGCCAGATAACTTAATAAAAAAATCAGAAATGATCAATATTATAACTGATCTATATATTAGTCAACAAGGTATACAAATGTTTCCTGCAGAAGGTAATGAAGATCAAAGTACATTATTAGCAAAAGATGCTGTAGATGTTATGAAAAAACATGATATTAATTTTCATCAATTTTCAGAAAGTTATAAATATTATAGTCTTCAACCAGAACTATTGAGAGATATGCTAGATCAAGTCAAAAAAAATCTTGAAGAAAAGCTTTCTAAAGAAGAAAAAGAAAGAATAAAGAATCAGAAAAATATAAAATAAAAAAAATCAAGCTTTAAAAGCTTGATTTTTTTTTATTTTAATCTTTATATATATCTTCTTCTAAAAAAGTAAGATAATTTTCGTACCTAGAAATTGCTATTTCTCCCTCCTCTACAGCATCCCTAACTGCGCATTTAGGCTCATTCACATGAATACAATTATCAAATTTACAATCAGATTTAAGTTCTAATATTTCAGGAAAATATCCTTGTAATTCCGATTTATCTATATGGACTAATCCAAATTCTTTGATTCCTGGTGTATCAATAATAAAACCACCAAATGGCCATTCATACATTTGTGCAAATGTTGTTGTATGCTGTCCTTTACTATTAAAATCAGAAACCACATGAGTCTTTAAATTCAAATTAGGATTTAAAGTATTTAGTAAAGTTGATTTACCAACACCAGAGTGACCAGCTACTAAGCTTACATTTCCTTTCATTCTATCTCTTACTAAATCTAAGTTAAGACCTGTTTCAGCAGAAATATCAATACTTTCGTAACCAATAGAATCATAAATAGATTTATATAGTTCTAAATCTATTAATTGCTCCTCCGTGTAAGCATCCATTTTATTGAATAAAATAACAACAGGTATGTGATACGCTTCAGAAGTAATTAAAAATCTGTCTATAAAACCAAAAGATGTTTTAGGATTAGAAAGAGTTACAACCAAAAAAGCAACATCTATATTTGAAGCAATAATATGTGTCTTTTTTGATAAATTAACTGATTTACGAATAATATAGTTTTTACGCTCATGAATATTCGTAATTACAGCAATATCATCTTTGTCAATTTCAAAATCAACCTCATCTCCAACAGCGATAGGATTGGTATGTTTGATATTTGCTATTCTAAACTTTCCTCTAATTCTAGCCTGGAAAGTTGTACCATCTTCCGTAAGAAGATGATACCAACTACCAGTTGATTTTATTACAATTCCTTTCAATATATTTTATTTTTTCCCCATAATTTGATTCTGTTGTGCAACAGACTCTTGATGGATTGCTTGTAAAAGTCTATCTACAAAATCTTCAGACAAACCTAAAGAAACACCTGCTTTTACAGAGTTATCTTTGATTTGTTTCCAACGATCTGGTTGAAAAACAGCTACGTTATGATCTTTTTTCAAATTTCCGATTGAATTAGAAACTTTCATACGTTGTGCAATAGAATCTAAGATTGTTGTATCTAACTCATCTATTTGATGACGTAAATTATCAATTGCAGACTTGTAGATTGCATCTTTATCATCTGATTGACGAATCTCTAAATCTTTTAAAATCTCTAATAAACGAGCTGGTGTAATTTGCTGTGCAGCATCAGACCAAGCTTCATCTGGATTGTTATGTGTTTCAATCATTAACCCGTTGTATTCGAAGTTGAATGCCTGTTGTGCAACATCATATAATCCTGTTCTGTTTCCACAAATGTGAGATGGATCACAAATGATTGGAACATTAGGTAATTTATTTTTGAAATCTAAAGCGATTTGCCACTGTGGATTATTACGGTATTTTGTTTTCTTGTATGTTGAAAAACCACGGTGAATAGCACCTAAATTTTTAATTCCTTGCCCTTCTAAACGCTCTAAAGCTCCAATCCATAAATCTAAATCTGGATTTACTGGATTTTTTACTAAAACTGTTTTATCTGTATCGCGTAAAGCTTCAGCTATTTCTTGAACTGTAAAAGGATTTACTGTAGAACGAGCTCCAATCCATAAAACATCAACATCATATTCTAATGCTAATTTCGCATGATTTGCATTCGCAATTTCCGTTGCGATTTTCATCCCGAATTCGTCTTTAACTTTCTTTAACCAGTTAAGACCAATTGCACCTACTCCTTCAAAACAGTTTGGTTTTGTACGAGGTTTCCAGATTCCAGCACGAAAAACTTTTACATAGTCTTTGTCTAAGTCTTCTGCGATTGTCATCATTTGTTTTTCGCTTTCAGCGCTACAAGGACCAGCAATTATCATTGGTTTCTCGTATTCTTTAATCCAGTTATTAATTTCCATAATTTCTACAAATTTAAGGTTTATCAATTATTATTTGATAGTATTATTTATTTCTTATTTAATATTCTACGTATATCGTTTGTATTCTTTAAATATTGATGAATATCTTTTTCATCTTTTTCATCAATCATTTTTCTAATTTTTGATATTTCTATCTGATAAGCATCAATTGCTTTTAACAAATTATCTCTATTTTGAATAAAAATTGGTGTCCACATATCTGGTGAACTTTTTGCTAAGCGAACTGTTGACTCGAATCCTGAACCTGCCATATCAAAAATTGCTTCCTCATTTTTTTCTTTCTTCAATACAGCTTGCCCTAACGCAAAAGATGTAATATGAGAAAGATGTGAAACATAAGCTATATGCGAATCATGCGCTTCTGATGACATAGTTTTTACATTCATCCAAAGTGATTGATATATTTTTTTTACTTTATTAGCTGCATCAATCTCACTTTGTTCAACATCACATAAAATAGCTACCTTATTCAAAAATAATTCTGCGAATGCTGCTTTTGGTCCTGAATTTTCTGTTCCTGCAATAGGATGTGTAGCTACAAACTGTTTTCTTTTGGGATGATTAAGAACTTTTCTGCAAATTCCTGCTTTAGTAGATCCCATATCCATCACAATTGTATTATCTCTTATTTTATCTAAAATTTCTGGTAATACATTCTGAATCGCATTAATGGGAACAGCTATCACAATTAAATCTGAAATTTGTATCGCTCTATCCAAAGAAACAACTTCATCTACAATGCCCAATTCTAAGGCTTCTTTTTGATGTACTTCATTTTGGTCTACACCAATTATATTTTCAGCTATTCCAACTTTTTTTAGAGCTAAAGCAAAAGATCCTCCTATTAATCCTAAACCTATTATCGAAATAGTTTTCATTTTTCTAATCGTTTTTTTACTTCTATTAATTTTTCGATTGGTGCACAAAGAGAAAAACGAATAAATCCTTCTCCATTACTTCCAAAAATACTTCCTGGAGTTATAAAAATTTTTTTATCATAAAGTATTTTATCTATAAATGCTTTATCATCTTTTTCTCCTTCTGGTAATTTTGCCCAAACAAACATTCCTACAGCATTTGGATTATATTCTACATTTAACAAATCTGCTATTTGCCATATGATCTCTCTTCGTTCGTTATATATTTTAGTTAAACCAGTATACCAGCTATCATCAACTAAAAGAGCTTTTGTAGAAGCTTTTTGGATTGCAAAATTCATCCCAGAATCCATATTCGATTTTACTTTTAAAATAGAATTAATTAAAGATTCTTTTCCTATTACCATTCCAACACGCCACCCCGCTATGTTAAAGGTTTTACTTAGTGAATTTAACTCAATACAAATATCCTTTGCTCCTTCTATAGATAATATACTTGTAGGCTCATCATTCAATATAAAACTGTAAGGATTATCATTTACAATTAGTATATTATGTTTTGTTCCAAACTCAACCAATTTCCTTAGGACTTCTTTACTTGCTTTTGCTCCTGTTGGCATATGAGGATAATTAACCCACATAATCTTTGGTTGTTGTTCTGCTAACTTTTCTAATTGATCGAAGTCTGGTAACCAGTTATTTTCATCTTTCAAATCATAAAATAATGGTTTTGCTTGTACCAATTCTGTTACCGACGAATAAGTTGGATAACCAGGATTAGGAATTAAAACTTTGTCACCTTCATTTAAAAAAGCTAATGAAATATGCATTATTCCTTCTTTTGATCCCATTAATGGTAATATTTCTGTTGAAGGATCAACTTCTACATCAAATTTATTTTTGTAGAAATATGCCATTGCTTCTCTTAATTCTGGAATTCCACGATAGCTTTGATAACCATTTACTCCACTTTGTGATACATTAATCAATTCTTCAATTACTGAAGAATGAGGTTGTAAATCCGGACTTCCTATTCCTAAAGAAATTACTGGAATATCTGTCTTCATATTTGCTATTTCTTGTAATTTTTTCGAGAAATAGTATTCTTGTACACTTTGTAATCGTTGGGCTTCTACTATCATTTTTTTCCCAGTTTATATTCTCCTAATATTTCTAAATCAGTTAATTTTCGTGCAATTTTTCCAAGTAATGCATAATATTGTTCTTTCTTTTCGAATGTAATATCGATATGAAAAGAGTATTCCCAAGGTTTCTCTATAATTGGAACAGATTGTATTTTATCCATATTTATACCACATTCTGCAATTTTATTCAAAACATCAACCAAAGCTCCAGATTCATGAGAAACAGAAAACCTCATAGATACTTTATTGAAATCTTCGTAATCATTGTGTTCTCGCTGCAATACAAAAAAACGAGTAAAGTTATCTTGAAATGTCTGTATACTAGATTCTAATATATCCAATCCATAAACTTCTGCTGCTTTTCTTGAAGCAATTGCAGCTACATTATGTAAATCTTGGTCAATAATATCTTTTGCTGTCAGTGCTGTATCTATATCATTTACAACTTTCCAAGTTTGATGTTTTTCAAGAAATTTATCACATTGTAAAATTGCCATTTGGTGTGAACGAACTTCTTGAATATCTTCTATAGTTCTTCCTTTTTTTACCATTAATTGATGTTGAATTGATAAAAAAATCTCTCCAACAATCTTTAAATTATACTTTGTAAGCAAAGCGTAATTTGGTAAAATAGCACCAGCGATTGTATTTTCTATCGCCATAACAGCTTGGTCAACTTTTCCTTTTGCAAGTGATTTTGCTAAAGTTTTGAATGTATCACATTCTACTATTTCTATATCATTTCCTAGATAATTATTAGCAGCTTCATGATGATAAGAACCAATGTAACCTTGTATTGCAACTCTTTTTTCCATATTTTTTGGCAAAAAAAAAGTCCCACAAACGCGGGACTTTAATTTATCTTAATATCATTCTAACAATCAATTATGAAAACACAGTCCCTGCTCTTTCGGATAATACCCAAAAAAGTAAAAGAAAAATGTGTTAAAATAATTAAATGTTGTCATTCTTGATTTTCAAATTATTGAACAAATCTACAGAATATTTTTTTAAACAAGCAAATCTTTTTCATTAATTTTATCAAAATTTTTCATCAAATGGGAATAATCATTAAAGATTTAACAAAGAAATACGGTAATCAATTGGCTTTAGATAAAGTTTCATTTTCTATAAAAAATGGTGAAGTTGTTGGTCTATTAGGTCCTAATGGAGCAGGAAAATCAACACTAATGAAAAGTATTACTAATGCTATAAATCCAGATACTGGAGATATTTTAATTAATGATTTTCATGTAACGAATAGCCCTATTGAAACAAAAAAAATGATCGGTTTTTTACAAGAAAATAATCCATTATATATGGAAATGTATGTAAAAGAATATCTAGAATTTGTTACAAATGTTAGAGAAGTTCCTAAAACAAAAATTGATGAAGTCATCGAAAAAGTTGGATTAACTAAAGAAAAACACAAAAAAATTCAACAATTATCAAAAGGCTATAAACAACGTGTAGGTTTAGCACAAGCTATTATTTCTAGTCCTGAAATTTTAATTTTAGATGAACCTACAAATGGTTTAGATCCTAATCAAATTTTAGAAATCCGTGACGTAATTCGAGAAATTGGAAAAGAAAAAACTGTTATTCTTTCTACTCATATCATGCAAGAAGTAGAAGCTTTATGTTCTCGTGTTATTTTATTAAATAAGGGTAAAGTAATTGCTGATCAAACGATAGAAGAGTTTAGAGGACAATATAGTAATCTTGAAGAAGCATTTCATACTTTAACACAATAAAAAAATCCGTAGACAAACTACGGATTTAGTTTATAAACAAATTGTGGTTCTGTTCTCATAAATATTTTTAATATTGAACATTTATTAATGAATCTAAAGGAATTAAAACTCCATTTTTTATTTGTAAGAATTTATCAGTAACAGACCATACTGTTGTTTCTATTTTCTTAGGACCTTGTTCTGTTTGAAATGTTATATAAGCCTTCGATTTAAATTCATTTCCTAATCTTACAGCACCATTTAATTTCTCTGTTTGTAGTTCAACATCCTCTTTGTAAGCATCTAAAAATTTGTATTTTTTTACGTCTTCCTTTTCGATTAACTCTACTTTTTCCATTTGTTTTAATTTTTAATGATTATATTTTTCCGTAATGCAATATGAAATTAATCATATTTTATAAATGAAACAAACACTAAAAGTAATTCTAATGTATTTTTAATTATTGATATTAATCTAAATGATATCTATATTTATAAACAATAAAATAACTAAATTTGCATCATGTCAGACGAAAAGAAATTTAAATCCGGTTTTGTAAATATTATTGGCAATCCAAATGTCGGTAAATCTACTTTAATGAATATGTTGATGAAAGAACGTCTTGTGATTGCGACTCACAAAGCACAAACAACTCGTCATCGTATAAAAGGTATTTTGACAGGGGAAGACTATCAAATAGTTTTTTCGGATACTCCAGGAGTTCTGGATCCAGCCTACGAATTACAGACTAAAATGATGGATGCTGTAAAAGAATCATTAGTTGATGCTGATGTTATTCTTTATGTTGTTGAAATAGGTGAAAAACGATTAAAAAACGAAGAAGTTTTTGAACGTTTACAAAAAACATCTACTCCAATCATTTTATTATTAAATAAAATTGATACAGCTACACCTGATCGTCTGAATGAAGCTGTTGAATACTGGCATGAACTTTTACCAAATGCAGAAATTTTACCAATTTCAGCAAAAGAAAATGTTAATGTTGATTTGTTAATCAATAAAATAAAAGCAATTATTCCTGAAGGTCCACAATATTATCCAGATGAGCAATTGACTGACCGTTCGGAACGTTTTATTGTAAATGAAGTGATTCGTGAAAAGATTTTATTAAATTATCAAAAAGAAATTCCTTATTCTGTAGAAGTTGTTACAGAAAGATTTAAAGAAGATTTACATCTAATTTCTATTGAATCTGAAATTTATGTAGAACGCGATTCTCAAAAAGGAATTATTATTGGTCACAAAGGAGAATCTTTATCAAAAGTAGGAAAAGAAGCGAGAGAAGAACTAGAAAAATTCTTCGATAAAAAGGTATTCTTAAAACTTTTTGTAAAAGTTAGAAAAGACTGGAGAAGTAAAGAAAATGATTTAAGACGATTTGGTTATTAAATCAATAGAATAAAAAATAACAAAAGCGTTGAAATTTCAACGCTTTTATTATTTTACTTCGATATACTTTCTACAAACTGATGTGCTCTTATTTCAGCCCAAGAATATTTATTATTTTTTAATGGAAAACCACAATGTCCTCCAAATTTTGGCATTTCGAATGTGCAAAATTTATGCTGACGGAACATCTCGACAGGAAAACATTTTTCTCCTAAAAAAGGATCATTTTGTGCATTAACAATCAAACAAGGTGTTTTTATTTGATGAATAACTGTCAAAGGTGAAGCTTTTTCATAATAATCATCTTTGGAAGAATATCCATGCAATGGAGCAGTATAATATTCATCTATCTCATCAAAAGATTTTATTTTATCCAACATTTCTTCGTTCAGTTGACCTGGAAATTGTTTTGCTTTTTCTTTGAATTTAGGAACAAGTGTTCGTTCAAAATTCTTGAAATAAACTTTATTAAATCCTTTTTTCAAAGTATCCGAACAAGAAGTTAAAGAAAGTGGTGCAGAAAAAATAATTCCACATTTTATTCTTTTATCTATTGCATAAGCACCAAGATAATTCAAAATAATAGCTCCTCCCATCGAGTAACCAAGTAATACTATTTCTTTGTAGCCATCTTTCAATGCTTTTTGTACCACACAATCTACATCATCAATAGAACCATGATGATATAACCTACATGTTGCATTCATTTCTCCCCCACAAGATCTATGATTCCAGGCAAGAATAGAATATCCTCTTTCGTAAAAATAATCAGAACAAGAATTAAGGTAAGTTCGCTTCGAATCTCCTTCTAAACCATGAAAAAGAATAACTAATTTTTCTTTGTTTGATTGTTTTCTCCAATCTAAGTTCAAAAAATCACCATCTGCTGTAGTTATTTTTTCCCTTGTATAATTTGGAATAGGATATTGTTTAAATTTTGAAGGATATATGGTAGAAAAATGAGAATTTCTATTAAGTAATGTTGGTTTTGGATAGCTAGATTCTTGGATATATGGCATTTCTAATAAATTTTAGCATCAACAAGAAAATCTTTTTTTATTTCTTCATTAATATTTGCAATAATTTTAGATTTCCCCATCAATAATTCTTGTCGCATCGCTGGTGAATTTATTTTTACATACAAAATACGTTGACGAACCTCAACTCGATCTGTATATTTCTCAAAAAACTTTCCCATCACAGCAAACCAAGCTTCTTCTGCTTTCACTTCCCAAATCAGCTCTTCTTTTCCACTTTGTTTTATAAAATGTTCTAATGCCTGACCTAAAGTTTGCTGATTACTTCGCTTTTCATACTTTTTCATAATCGGAAAACCTTACTTTCAGCATTTATTTGTTTTATAATTTGTTCTGTTCTTTCTGGATGTGTATCTGTAATAAATATTTGTCCAAATCGTTCTTCGTTCACCAATTTCACCAATTGCGTTACACGATGTTCATCTAATTTATCAAAAATATCATCCAATAACAACAATGGCGTAATATTTAATGATTTTTTTATCACTTCCAACTGTGCTAACTTCAATGCAATTAAATAAGATTTTTGTTGTCCTTGCGAACCAAATTTCTTTATGGGATAATTTGTTATCGTAAATAATAAATCGTCTTTATGTATACCTGCTGTAGAATACTGAGCAGAACGATCTTTGTACAAAGCATCTTTCAGTACTGTTTCAAAAGGCGAATCATTTAATTGTGAAACATATTCTATATTCACTTGCTCGCGTCCTTCAGAAATTTCATTGTAATATTTCAAGAAAGCATCCAAAAATGTTCCTACAAATTCCTTACGAACAACATGAATGTTTTTACCTAAATGAATCAATTCTTCATCATAAATTTCCAATGAAGTTGGATCAAATGTATTATTTGCCGCAAAATATTTCAACAAAGCATTTCGTTGCATAAGTACTTTGTTATAGCGTATTAAATCTGCTAAATACTGTTTGTTGGATTGAGAAATTATATTATCCAAAAACTTTCTACGAACTTCGCTTCCTTCCTTTATCAAATCGCTATCATAAGGGGAAATCATCACCAAGGGATATTGCCCAATATGATCAGAAATACGATCGTAAGTTTTTGAATTTCGTTTTAATTGCTTTGGTTGTCCAGAACGAACCAAGCAAAAAATCACATCATCAGATTCATTTTTATCAAACGTTCCTTCTAATGTAAAAAAATCACGTTCGAACTGTATGTTCATCGCATCAGAATGATTAAGATAAGATTTGCTCAAGGCCAAATAATGAATTGCATCCAACACATTTGTTTTTCCCTTTCCATTTTGTCCTACAAAAGCATTTATTTTCGATGAAAATTCGAAATTATTTTCATCAAAATTTTTGAATTGTCTTGCCTTAAGTTCTTTCAAATACATAAAGCAAAATTACAAATTAAAAACTTGTCTATTCAACGAAAAAATAAAGATTATAGAAAATGATTTTAAAACTAATCTCTTTTTTTGAGCAATCACTTCGTGCCGTGCTTTGCGTTGCGTTGCAATAAATCGTATAAAATTGAAATAAAAAAAGAAGGCTAAGATTAGTTTATCTTAGCCTTCTTTCATTAAGCATATTATGCATTTTTATCGTTGGATTTTTCGTCTTCCGATACAATCCAGCTTTTTAATGTATCCTTAATTTCGTCAATTGACTTTCCTGTTTTTTCTTGAATTCTACCAACAACATCATCAAATTTTCCATCTGTTGCAGTTTCATCATCTCCGAACCACTCTCCAAATTTTTGTTTTGCAGCTCCTTTTAATTGATTCCATTTTCCTTCGAATTCTAAATCACTCATAGTATTTTGTTTTTAATAGTTTCGAGTAATTAATCACAAAAATGAATCCATTTTTCTGTTTTATCACATATTTTTTTGATAAATACTCATTATTGAGTAATTATCAATTTATATATTTCTAGATAAAACAAGCATGATAAAGCGTTAGTAATTGAAATTCAAACCATTCTATACCAACAAGATAATATTGACTAATATTTTAATATAAAAGATTGAAATGGAAAGCACGAGCAGCAGGCAACGCCAAAATAAAAATTTAAAATTTATTTATTTTAGAAGATTTTTTTTAATTTTTCGGTAATTTTTAGACTTGATGATTCTACCATGATCTGTAATTAACAAAGCTGCATATTCTTTTTGTTGGTTTATCAATTCCAAACCTTTTTCTTTTCCAAGAACCATAATTGAAGTGCTAAAACCATTGCACAATTCGGCATTTGGACCAATTACAGTTACTCCTGTAAGCCCAGTAGACGGCATGCCTGTTTTGGGATTGATAATGTGTGAATAGCGAATACCATCGATTAAAATAAATTTTTCGTAATCACCAGAAGTTGTTACAGCAGCATTTTTCATTCCTAAAACATCTGCCATTTTATAACGTTGAAAAGGATTTGTAATTCCTATTTTCCAAGCTTTACCATTGGGTTGAGTTCCCCAAGTAGTCATATCACCAGAAGCATCAATAATCCCTGCTTTTATTCCAAAATGTGTAAGACATTCTCTAGCTTTTTGTGCAGCATAACCTTTTCCTGTAGAACCAAAACCTATTTTCATTCCAGGTTTTTTTAGAAAAATAGTCGAGTTTGATTTATCTAAAATTATATTTTGATAGCCTATATTTTTTATTGCTTTCTCGATATCTGCTTTTGATGGCATTGTATCCATTGAACCATCAAATTTCCAAATTTTATCCATTGCAGCAAAGCTAATATCGAAAGCTCCTTTTGTAATTTCAGAAAAATAAATTGCTCGTTCGGTAAGTTCAAAAACTTCTTGGTCAACTTTTATCGGTTTTATTCCTGCATTTTGATTCACTAAAGAAACTTGAGATGTTGGTATCCAATCGGAAATTAATTTCTCTATCCTTATCATTTCATCAATCGCTTTGTTGATATTTTTTTCAACAGAGATAGAATCATTATCAACCAATGTGATTTTGAATTTACTTCCCATTAAAATTGTATCTCTAATTCCGATAACTTGAGCATTTATCGGAACTAGAGTGTACAATAGTATAAAAGTGAATATGTATTTTTTTAAGTTAAGTTTCATGAAGAAATTTAATTCGAATTAATCATTATATAAATTAATAACAATCAGTCAAAAATTGTCCATTCATCTTAAATTCTTCAAATGTTTTTGCTAAATGTTCTTGACAAATAATTTCTAAAACTTTTTCAATATCATGTTGCATTGCTAAAGCTCCACAAATCATTATAATTCCACCATTTTGTAAAGTTTCAGCAAAAAAACGTTCATCTTGTTTTACCAAATCCATAACATATTGCTTTTGTTCTTCACGAGAAAATGCAATATTAAATTTCGCTAAATGATTTTTATTGATTTGTTCTTTTGCAAATGATTCGTAGTTCTTTGTAATGGAATTATGATATTTGAAACCTGTATATAAATGTGTTTCTACATTTTTATTATTTTCATCTATCATTCCTAAAAATGGAGCTATTCCTGTTCCATTTGCTATCATTATAACTTTTGTTGCCTTACTAGGAAAATGAAAAGCTTTATTCTTTACAATACGTGCCTTGATTGAAGCTCCTTCTACTAGTTGATGTAAGTATTGAGAACCTAAACCAAACTCGTGTAACTTAACTACCAATTGTAATTTATTATTAACTTTTCCGATTGAATATAATCTTTCTCGATGATCATTTGCAGGATATATTGCCAATAAATCTCCTGATTTAAATTTTTCCTTTACAGATAATGTCACATTAAATGTAGCATCTTCATCAGTAATTTTTGTTAATGAAAAAACATTCATGTTTTTTAATTTAGGAGCTTTTCCTACATACATTGCTGGTGTTGTAGCTAAAGGAATATCTGTAGCTTCTTTGTATTCTTTTACCCAAGTTGTAAATTCTTCTGGTGATTTATCATTTACAGTTACAATATTCAATAAACGATTCGTCCATTCCTGCTTTTCTAATAAATTATCTACCTTATAAGCATAAGCACAAAATTCTTTATAAGAACGAGATCCAAAACCAACCACTGTAAAATCAACTTTTTGTTGTTGTGGAAATTTACTGACTAATTCTTCAAATTTTTTAGCATTTGTTGGTGCATCACCTATTCCGTATGTAGATGTAAAAACTATGAATTGTTTCGCATTGGGATACACTTCGTATTGATTCATTTGAGTAACAAATGATTTTTTACCATTCGCCAATAATTGTGTTTGAATTTTATCTATAAAACCTAAAGTCGCGCCATTTTCTGAACCTACAAGAAGTATAATTTCGGCTTCATTTGATTTGAATTTATTCTTAGCTATTTTTGTTTTTGTGCGTTTGAATGTGATAACGAAACCAGAATAAATAAAAAATAAAATACTAAAGCAAGAGATTGCTAAAATTACTGCCCAAACTATATTTACGTGTCCTGTGTGTAATTTACTACTATATCGAAGCAATGCTTGCGCAGTAGAAAAAGGAGTTTGAGCTTCTATTTTTCCATTAATTTGGTTGATAATAAACTCTTGTCCTGTGACTGTTATTTTATAAAACTCTTGAGGATCTTCTCGATCAAAAGGGAATTCTATTTTTCTAACATCAACTAATTTTATTTCCTTAAATGATGAAAAATCTTTTAAGGAAATTCTCTTTGTATTTTCATTTACAGATGAAGTAATTTCTGTATTTAATTTTTCATTTTTAGGAATTAAATCAAATCGATTTAAAACCATAAAAACTCCTGTGAATGTTATTATAATAATTGGAATAAGAAAAATTCTCCCAAAAATAACATGATAATATTGTGAAAAATATTCTTTATTTATTTTAGCAAAAAAATGTCGAAATCCTTGCTGTCTTTTTATAATTAATACTAATCCAGAAACAGCAATTAGAAATAGCAAGAAAGTCATTACTCCAATTATAACCCGACCTGTTTCATGTAAAAATAATGAACGATGAAGAGTTATTACAGAGTTCATAAACTCACTCTTCTCTATAGGATCGCCTAATTTTTCTCCTGTTCTTGGATCAACATAAAATTTAAAATCATTTCCGTCTTCATCAAAACCTTCTAATGTTACAAATTTATTTTTATCAATACTCAACTCTGTTAAATCTCCATATTTTTGTTGTAAAATAGGTAAAGTTTCAGCTAAAGAAATTGTATTGAATTGTTCTACTTTATAAGGATGAAGTTTTTGCTCTATAGGTCGAAATGACAAAATGACTCCTGTAATAGAAGTCATTGTTATAAATAGAAATGATATATATGCTAAAGTAAGATGAGCATAGCGCCAAATTGATAAAATCATGATGAAATTCCTTATTGAGCTTTCGTTAATTTCACGTATCTTATGTACCCCTTTCCTTCTGCCTTTTGAGTTAAAGCTGCTGTTGTTAAAGGAATTTCTACATCAGAAACATGATATTCTCCATCTTCTACAGCAGATTCAAAACGTAATTTGTATCCTTTGTTTAATTTAGATTCATCTATTGCAAAAGTTGTGATACTACGATCTCCTGCTCCAATAGAAGCTCCCGTAATTCCACTCAACTTTTCTTTTTTCTTTTTGTTGAATTTATCCCATTGTTTGAAACCATTGTACCATTGCTTATCAGCACCCATGATGTATAATGTTTTTTCGTAAGCACCTTTTGCATCAACTAAAGAAACTACTACGTAAGCACCTTCACCTTTATAGTTTTTTAATTGCAACATGCATTTGTATTTTGCATTTTGTGCAAATCCAAAAGATGATAGAGCTAAAAATAATGTTACAAATGTTAATTTTAAAATAGATTTCATTGTATGTTTTTTTTATTTACAGTTGTATTATTTTAAAAACTCAACTGATATATTATTTTCTTTTAAATATTCATTCTCACTTGCTAAATCGTAAGCAGTTTCATCAAATTCTGTTTTAAGATCTTTTTTCGCTCCAATAGATAAAAGATATTTTAATACAGCATCATCCTGTGCTACAAAAGCTGCACGATGTAAGGCTGTCATTCCATCAGAGTTTTGTGCATTAACATCAATTTTTAAAGGTGCTAATAATTTTAATAAATCAAGATCATTTTTTGTAACTGCTGTCATGTATAATGTACTTCCATCAGCTTGTGGTGTAGAAAGATTTAAACCTGCTTTAGTTAAAATAGCTAGTTTTTGTTCAAAATCTTTTGCATTTTGTTTTCTATACGATTGAATTAAGTAAACTCCTAAATTTCCTTCGTTTGCCTTAAGATCAGTTTTAGCTCCGTTTTGAATTAAATAAGAAACAACTTCTGGAGAACCTTTCTGAACTGCTGCAAATAATGCTGATTCACCTTTTGCGTTAACAGTATTAATATTTTTAGTTTTAGCTAAAATTTGTTTTACAGCATCTAAATTATTTGTTGAAGAAGCGATCATTAAACTATTATTACCGTCATTATCTGTAGCATTAACATCTACCCCTTTTCCAATAAAATAATTAATTACATCAGCTTGGTCTTTTTTTCTAACAATATTATGCAAAACATTTTCTCCATTTGTACCTTTAGTCTTTGGATCTAATTTTACTTCTTCAACTAAATATTTATAAGTATCTAATGTATTAGCTGCAAAACGAGTTCCTCTTGAAGCATATATCAATGCACCATTTGTTGGTTTTACACCCTTTTTTACTAATGATTTTAATAACTCTACATTTCCATTTATAGCTGCATAATCAAAAAGAGTATTCCCATTATTATCTACATCTTTTAAAGATAATCCTTTAGAAAGTAAATATTCTGTTAATTTAAAATCTTTATCATTTCCTATAGCTTTAAATAAAATTGTTTCACCATTACTATATTTTTCTTTTGGATTTACTCCTGCATCAAAAAATGCTTTATATATAGCAGGATCTATTTGACCAAAACCAGCTGCGAAAGCTAACGGAGTTGCTCCTTTATCATCAGTTTTATTCACATCAGATCCTTTAGCTATTAAATAATTAATTGCTTCTAAATTCCCTCTCATTGCAGCCCAATGAATGTATTGTCTACCATCGTGTGTAGATTTCTTTACACTATTACCTGGTTGTTCTACTAAATATTTTATAACATCTAATGATGCATTATTATTAATTGCTAAAGTTGTAGGGTCAAAATTACCTCCATTTGGTTGTGCTGGATTATTCCCTTTAGAGATTTCTTCTTTAACAACTGCTATCGTTGGATTTGCTTTCCAGAAATCTGCATTTAATAATGTATTTGTTTGTGCTTTTATGAAAGAAGAAAGCAAAACTAGAGTTATAAATAATTTTTTCATTTTTTATAATTGTTATTTAGACCAACTATTAATTGGATGTCAAAAATAATATATTATTTATAATTATTCTAAACATTTAGATTTTATATTCATTTCATGAGAAAGGTCATTTTATTTTATATCTAATTGATAATAAATATACATATTACTTATTTTTAATTAAAAAGTTAAAAACAAACATAAAAGGATTGCTAAAGCAATCCTTTTTATTTTAACTATCTCTTCGAGGAGCATTTTCTCTACTTTTCAAAATATCTTCAACATCTTCTAATTTAAAACCTTTTGCTTTTAATAGAATAAGATAATGATAAAGTAAATCTGCTGATTCATTTAAAAACAAATCATCGTTATTATCTTTTGCTTCAATTACAACTTCTATCGCTTCTTCTCCAACTTTTTGAGCAACTTTATTAATTCCTCGTTTGTATAATTTATTGGTATAAGAGTTTGGATCATCATCTAAATCAATACGATCATTTATCGTTTGTTCTAATTCATAAACAAATCCTCTGTTCGATTCTTCTTTAAAACAAGTTATTGCTCCTGTATGACATGTTGGTCCATAAGGTTTTGTTTTAATAAGAATAGTATCATTATCACAATCAATAGCAATTGATTTTACTTCTAGAAAATTACCTGATTCTTCTCCTTTTGTCCATAATCTATTTTTTGAACGAGAAAAGAAAGTAACTCTTCCTATTTCTTTTGTTTTATCAAAAGCTTCTTGATTCATGTAACCAAGCATTAAAACTTGATTATTCAAATAATTTTGAATAATCACAGGAACTAATCCATCATTGCTTTTTGTAAAATCAATATTCATCGTATTGGTATGTTTTGTTCTTTTAAATAATTTTTTAATTCTGGAATTGGTATTTCTCCAAAATGGAAAATACTTGCAGCCAATCCTCCATTCGCTTTTGTTTGAGTAAATACTTCAGAAAAATGTTCTTTTTTTCCTGCTCCACCAGATGCAATAACAGGTAAATTAACCATATCAGCAACAGCTTTAGTAATATCTATCTTGAAACCAGCTTTCGTTCCATCACCATCCATTGATGTTAATAATATTTCTCCTGCCCCAAGTTCTTCAACTTTTTTTACCCAGTCTAAAGTTTTCCAATCTGTTTCAATTTTTCCTCCACTCACAAAAACTTTTTGTGTTCCATCCACATTTCTTGTATCTACAGCTACAACAACACATTGTGATCCAAATTGAGCTGCTAATTCTGAAATAAGTTGTGGATTTTTTACAGCAGATGAATTAACTGATACTTTATCTGCACCAGCATTAATAACTATAGAAGCATCTTCGACAGAGTTTATTCCTCCACCAACAGTAAAAGGAATATTAATTGCTTCTCCTATTCGTTTTACCATTTCTGCTAATGTCTTTCGTTTTTCTTGCGTTGCTGTAATATCTAAGAAAACCAATTCATCTGCTCCTTCATCAACATATTTTTTGGCTAACTCTACTGGATCTCCAGCATCTCGTAAACCTTCAAAATTTATCCCTTTTACCGTTCTTCCATCTTTGATATCAAGACACGGAATAATTCTTTTTTTTAACACCTTTTTTATATTTTTAAGTCATCAGTAATTAAGTTTTTAAGTAGCTATTTGGTTCAGTTAAATATCAATTTATAAACCTAAAAACATACTAAACGAATAACTTAACTACTTCTTTCAACTCTATTTTACCTTCATAAATTGCTTTACCAAGAATAGCTCCTTCACAACCTAATTCTTTTACTTTTATTAAATCATCAATTGAAGAAACACCTCCAGAAGCAATTAATTTAATATTAGCATTTGTTAAAATCTCCTGATACAATTCATTCGATGTTCCTTGTAACATACCATCTTTAGCAATATCTGTACAAATCACATAATCGATACCTTTTGTATGGTATTCTTTTATAAACTCTATCACATCCAATTCAGAACTTTCTAGCCAACCATGCGTTGCTATTTTTCTATCTTTAGCATCCGCACCCAAAATAATTTTTTCGCTACCATATTCTGAAATCCATTCATTAAATAAAGTTGGATTTTGTACAGCAATACTTCCTCCTGTGATTTGATTTGCACCAGATTCAAAGGCTATTCGGATATCATTATTCGATTTTATTCCTCCTCCAAAATCTATTTTCAGATTTGTTTTTGTTGCAATTAATTCTAATGTTTTATAGTTAATAATTTGGCTGGATTTTGCTCCATCTAAATCGACCAAATGCAAATATTCAATTCCATATTCCTCAAATTCTTTTGCAATTTCTAAAGGATTCTCGTTGTATATTTTTTTTGTATTGTAATCTCCTTGAGAAAGACGTACACATTTTCCTTCTATAATATCTATTGCAGGTATAATTCTCATCACTATATTTTGATTCTTTAGACTTAAGAAATAAAGATTTTAACACACAAGTAAATTAACAACTTACATATTAAAATCTTAAGCCTTAAAACTAATTATTTAATTTCTTTTAATATTTCTTGAACAGCTCTTTCTAGCTGAGGATCTTTATTTTCTAAACGATCCATAAATGTATTCTTGATATATATATCAGGAGAAACACCTGTTTTCTCTAAATTTTTACCATCTAATGTATATGTTCCCCAAGCAGGAATTCTATAAAAAGAACCATCTACTAAACTTTTCCCTGATGTAAAAATGATCCAACGATAGGTTTCTTGACCAATTATTTTACCTAATTTAAGTGCTTTGAATCCTGCAGAAGTCATTTCTGCATCACTTAATGAATATTCATTAATTAATAATACAATTGGTTTACCTGAAGGAGCAAAATTTGGTTGTACTGTTAATTGTCCTTCACGATATTTCCATTGTAAATATGGACGTTGCGCTAAAAAGTTTAAAACTTTATCATGAACATTTCCTCCTGTATTGAAACGTAAATCAAGAATTACACCTTCTTTTTTATTTTCTTGTTCTACCATATCCAATAAAAAAGCATCCAATTCTGGAGAAGTCATGTTTTTCATGTACGAATAAGCAATTCTATCATTACTCAATTGTTTTACTCGTTGACGATTTTCATAAATCCATTCATCATATAAAAGTCCTCTAAATGTATAATTTGCTATTGGATGAATTTTAGTTGTGATTGTTTTACCATTTCTATTAAATTCTAATTTTAATTCATCCAATTTTTTAGGTGTAGTAAAATAAAAATCTCTATTTATTTTTTCATCAACTTTCTGATCATTCACAGCAATTAAAACATCGCCTTCTTTTATATCTACATTTTTAAGAAATGCAGGAGATTTTCTTACAATTCTATCAACAACAAATGGTTGATCATTCTTGAATACTAAGCCTGTTTCATTTGTAAAATAATTTAATCGTTTATCTTCTTCTTTTCCAGACGAAGAAAAACCTAAATGAGAAGAATTTAATTCTCCTAATAAATCATTTAATAATATTCTTAAATCATTACGATTATTTACAAATGGTAAATAAGTTGCATATTGTTGTTTTTTAGCTTTCCAATCAACTCCATGAAAATTTTCATCGTAGAAATTTTCTTCTATTCCAGCCCAAGCTTCATCATACATTTGTGTAAATTCTGAAGATAAATTTTTATCAAAACTGTAGTTAAGATTTATTTTTTCTGGATTTGTAGAACTAATACCAAATTTATACACACTATCATCAATTAAAGCATATAAATTTTTATCATTTCTAATAATATAATCAGCTCCTTTTGCGAAAACTTTATCTGTTTTGCTCTCTTCAAAATCAGAAGTTACATTTCTAAACAATTGGAATTTTCCATTGTCTTGGTTTGAGTTATAAAATAAATATTGTTTTTTATCATCGGAAAAAAGAAATGGATTTGTTTGATATCCGAATCGATCTGTAACCATTTCTATTCGTTCCAAAAATCCTTCAGGATTTACAGTTAATTCTTTAAGTTCTTTTTTCTCCTCTTTCTTTTCCTTTTTCTCAACCTTTTTTTCTTCTACAAAAAGATTATCAAATTTTTCAGATTTATAAGCTTCATCAAACCAATCTAAAGATGCTTTGTAAATATTAGATTTTTGCATTCCTAATGGATAAGAAGGATTAGTTCTATCACTTGCAAAATAAATGTATTTACCATCAGGAGACCAAGTCGGATCTTCCTCGGATACGCCAGTGTTTGTAAGATTAATTGTTTTATTTTTTTTGATATTATGTATAAATATATCTAATTCGAAATTTCGCTTAGCTGAAAATAAAACATATTCATCATTTGGAGAAAATGATGGTTTAGAATTTTGAAATCCCCAAATTTCATCTTTAACAATAGTAGATGATTTAAATGATTTTAAATCCAATAATCTTACTTCATCTCGTCCACTTAAATAAACCGCTTGTGATAAATCATGATTAAATGTGATATCTCTATTATTTCTTGTATCTGATGTTAATTGCTCTGATCTTCCTTTTCCATTTGCTGCAACTTTAAACCAATTTTGATATCCTTTGTAAGTTTGATTAAAAATTAAATTTTGATTGTCTTTTAACCATTTTACTTCTAGAACTCGTTCTTTTCCATCTGTAATTTTATTAACGAATTTTCCCTCTATATCAGAAACAAAAATAATTCCTCGACTTACAAATGCTATTTTCTTTCCATCTGGAGAAACATCAAAAAATGAAACCTCATCAGCTGTACTAAAACTTTGTTCTTTATCTATTATTTTATTTGTATTAACATTAATTGTTACTGGATTACTTGTTTTTGTATTAACATCATAAACAAACAATTGATAATCTTTTTCAAAAATCACTTTTGAACCATTTGCTGCAACAAAAGGTTTTTTAATTGATGTATCAAAGGCTGTTAAAGCTTCTTTTTTACCATTTTCTATTTTATAAAGATTATATTCTCCGTTATTTTCATCAGAAATAAAATAAATAATTCCTTTTTGATCAACTGTAGGATTAAAATCTTTTCCTCTATAATCTGTATATTGTTTAAATGCTTTTGTTTTTGGATTATACGCTAATAAATCTGGATTATTTTCTCCCTTGTAGCGTTTACGAGCAACTTGATTTGCACTTTCTGTAGAATTTGTAAAAATATATTCTCCAGAAGGTGTTTCTACTAATCCATTTGTTGTATTAAAATAATTGGTAAACAATGGTTGTGGTGTTTCTCCATCTAAAGCAATTTTAAAACTTCCGAAGTTATTATTTTGGTTTGATGTGAAATAAATATTTTTACTATCCCAACTCCAGCTTTCTACATCATCTTTCGCTTGATGAAAAGTCAATTGCTTTATTTGTCCTCCATTTATAGGCATTACATAAACATCATAATTACCATATTGGTTTGAACTAAATGCGAGCCATTTTCCATCTGGAGAAACTCTAGGATTTGTTTCTTCTCCTTCTAATGCTGTTATTCTGGTTGCATTTCCTCCATTAGCATCAACTTTCCAAATGTCACTATCGTAACTAAAATAAATGGTTTTTGCATCTGGACTAAATGATGGATTTGATGTAAAATAGACTTTTTCTTGTGCAGACAATTGTAAAAAAGAAAATGCTGTTAGTAAAGTAAAAATTGTTTTTTTCATGTGTGTTAATTTATATCAATCGTTTATTTAGAATCTATTAAAAAAATAATTTATTATCTTCTATAAACTTAGGAAATTCTGTAGAATACGTTCTCCTATTCCAGCAGATTTTTCGGGATGAAACTGTGTAGCATAAAAATTATCTTTTTGCAATGCAGCAGAATATTCTAAAATATAATCTGTTTTAGCGATTGTATATTCAGATAATTCACAGTAATAACTATGTACATAATAGATATCAGAATTTTCATCAACATTTTTCAATAAATAATTTTTTAATTCATAAATATTATTCCAACCCATTTGAGGAACAATTTCTGTTGGTGGAAATAATTTTACTTGTACAGGGAAAATTCCTATACATTCTGTATTTCCTTCTTCAGAAAACTCACACATTAATTGTTGTCCTAAACATATTCCTAAGGTTGGTTGCTTCAAATTTTTTATTAATTGATCTAATCCTCTTTCTTTTAGATATTTCATTGCTGAAGCAGCATGACCTACTCCAGGGAAAATAACTTTTTCTGCATTTTTTATTTTTTCAAAATCATCTGTTATTTCTGCTTCGTAACCTAACCTTGCTACAGCATTCAGAACTGATTTTGTGTTTCCTGCATTGTATTTTATTATAGCAATCATTTTTTCTAATTTTAAGTTGAAATGTTATTAAGTGCTTAAGTTGTTATGTATTTGATTAAGTAATTTTATTCAGAAACTTAAAAACTGATTAACTTAAACACATAATCACTTACAACACTCCCTTAGTACTTGGTAAAATCATTTTATCTGGATCACGTTTTACAGCAACTTTTATGGCTTTTGCAAAAGCTTTAAAAATAGCTTCTATTTTATGATGCTCATTTATTCCTTCTGCTTTAATATTCAAATTAGCTTTTGCTCCATCAGTAAATGATTTGAAAAAATGATAAAACATTTCTGTTGGCATTTGTCCAATCATTTCACGATTAAAATCTGATTCCCAAACCAACCAATTTCTTCCACCAAAATCAATAGCAACTTGAGCTAAACAATCGTCCATTGGTAAAGCGAAACCATAACGTTCGATACCCAATTTATTTCCTAAAGCCGATGAAAATACTTCGCCAAGAGCAATTGCGGTATCTTCTATTGTATGATGTTCATCTACTTCTAAATCTCCATCCACTTTTATCTTTAAATCCATTTGTCCGTGACGAGCAATTTGGTCTAGCATATGATCAAAAAAATGAATTCCAGTCGAAATGTCTGATTTCCCTGTTCCGTCTAAATTCAAATCGATTTTTATCTTTGTTTCATTGGTATTTCTTTTGATAGATGCAGTTCTATTTTCTAATTTTAGAAATTCATAAATTTCTTTCCAAGAAGTAGTTTTTAATGCAATTGTATCGTTTAAATCTTCATTTTTTGAAATTTCATTTGCTCCCAATGCTTCATCGTTCGCAATAAAAATTCCTTTTGCTCCAAGATTTTGAGCTAATTTAACATCTGTTATTCTATCTCCAATAACAAAAGATTTTGCTAAATCGTAAACTGAATTATTGATATATTGTGTTAATAAGCCTGTATTTGGTTTTCTTGTTGGTGCATTTTCTTTGGCAAATGTTTTATCAATATATACTGCTTCAAATTTTACACCTTCATTTTCAAAAGCTTTAATTACAAAATTTTGAATTGGCCAAAATTTTTCTTCTGGATGTGCTTCTGTTCCCAAGCCATCTTGGTTTGTTACCATGATTAATTCATAATCTAATTCTTTAGCAATTTTACCTAAATAAGTAAATGCTTCTGGATAGAATTCTAGTTTTTCGAAACTATCAACTTGGTAATCTGATGGTTCTAATATCATTGTTCCATCACGATCTATAAATAGGAGTTTTTTCATAATAAGTTCTAAGTTCTAAGGTATAAGGTATAAGATTTCAAGTTTTACTCCTTAGAATATTTATCGTTTTTAATAAATCTCTCATAACCATTGAGAAGTTTTCCAACTTCATTCAAAAATGGAATAAGTTCATTATATGTTTCTATTGTTATATAATTTAAATCTTTACTTAATAGTAAAAAATATTTCACTTCTTCAAAAGAGCCTACCGAGTGAGAAACAAAGCTCAATTTATGTGCAATTGTTGATTTGGTTCTACCTTCAACAATATTTGAAGGGATAGAATAAGCGGCTCGCCTTATTTGACTTGTAATTCCAAAAGTTTCTTCTTTAGGAAAAGTCTTTGTAATCTCATAAATTTTTAAAGTTAATTCATGAGATTTTTTCCAAACAATTAAAGTGCTAAAACTACTCATATACAAAATTTACTTCTATTAAATTACAAATAAAACCTTATGCCTAATAACTTAATTCTAAAGACTTTTTAAATTTTCTAAAATCTTCTCATTTTCCTCTTCTGTACCAACTGTTATTCTTAAACAATTTTTACACAAATCGTCATTTGTTCGATTACGGATAACAATTCCTTTTTCTATTAATTCATTGTAACGTTTTGTAGCATCATCAACTTTTATTAAAATGAAATTAGCATCACTTGGATAAATTTTTTCTATAAAAATTATTTCTTTTAGAGCTGTTTCAAGAAGTTGTTTTTGTTTAATAATTGTTTGTGTAGTTAACTTTATTTTATCATAATCTTTTAGAATTTCTAATGCTTTTTGTTGAGTCAATTGATTGATGTTATATGGTGGTTTTATTTTATTCAATACAGCAATAATATCTAGACTTGCATACAAAATACCTAAACGAATTCCTGCCAAACCAAATGCTTTTGATAAAGTTTGGATAACGATAATATTCGGATAATTTTTAATTTCTTCTATCCAAGATGGTTCTGTAGAAAAATCAATATAAGCTTCATCTATTATTACTAAACCATTGAAGCGTTTGACGATTTCTAAAATATATTCTCTTTTGATGATTTCTCCTGTTGGATTATTAGGAGAACAAAGGAAAATCATTTTTGTGTATTCATCTACTTTAGAGAAAATATCTTCGATATTGGGTTGAAAATCATTTTCATTTAATAGAGATTTACGGTATTCTATTGCATTTAAATTTGCTAAAACACTATACATTCCATAAGAAGGAGAAATCGCAATAACATTGTCTTGGTTTGGTTCACAAAAAGCACGAAAGATTAAATCTAAAACCTCGTCACTTCCGTTTCCTAATAAAATCTGGTTTGCTGGATAGTTTTTAATTGTACTTAGTTCGTTTTTTACATTTCGTTGAAATGGGTCGGGATAACGATTTAATCCAGTTTCATAAGGATTTTCATTTGCATCTAAGAATACGAAATCATTAGTAATTTCTTGAAATTCATCACGAGCAGATGAATAGGCTTTCATCACTTTTATGTTAGGACGAATGATATTATTTATATTAAATGTTTTCATTTTATTTAGTTTTCAAGTATTATGTTTTATAATTACTGTTTGCGTTAGGGATTGTAGTGAAAATCCTTTTTCCTTAGAAAAAGATTGCAACGTAAAGCCCGACCGAAGGGAACGCCCTATTTAACTTATACCTTATAATTTAAATCTTGTAATCTTAAGGTTACTGCATTTTTATGAGCAAATAATTCTTCGGCTTCTGCCATTAATTCTATTGCAGGACCAATATTTTTGATTCCTTCTTGTGATAGTTTCTGAAAGGTAATTTTCTTGATAAAACTGTCTAAAGAAACACCTGAGTAATTTTTTGCATAGCCATTGGTTGGCAAAGTGTGATTTGTTCCCGAAGCATAATCTCCTGCACTTTCGCACGAATAATTCCCTAGAAAAACTGAACCTGCATTGATTATTTTTGGAATATAATTTTCCGCTGATTCACACGCAAAAATTAAATGTTCTGGTGCATAGATATTTGAAAATGTAACACAATCGTCTATCGTTTTCAAAACTATTCCTCTTGAATTATTAAGTGCTTGTTGGGCAAATTCTTTTCGAGGTAAAACAGCTAATTGATTCTCTAATTCCTTTAATGTTTGGTTTAAAGTATTCTCGTTATTTGTTAATAAAATTACTTGAGAATCTGTTCCATGTTCAGCTTGTGATAATAAATCTGCAGCAATGTATTTGGGTACAGATGTTTCGTCTGCAATAACTAGAACTTCGCTTGGTCCAGCCGGCATATCTATTGCTACACCAAAATTCTGAGCGACTTGTTTGGCTGCTGTTACGTATTGGTTTCCTGGGCCAAAAATTTTATCGACTTTATTGATTGTTTCTGTCCCAAATGTTAAAGCTCCGACAGCTTGAATTCCACCTACTTTTACTATTTTTTCTATGCCTATAAGATTGGCTGTATATAAAATAGCTGGGTGAATTTTACCCTCTTTATTTGGAGGTGTACATAAAATAATGTTTTTACAACCTGCTAATTTTGCAGGAATTCCCAACATTAATGTTGTTGAAAACAATGGAGCTGTTCCTCCAGGTATATAAATTCCTACATTTTCTATTCCTCGAGATTCTCGCCAGCATTGTACACCTTGTGTGGTTTCTATAACATTACTTTTTTCGAACTGTGCTGAGTGAAATTTTTCTATGTTTGATGCAGCTAATTGTATAGCTTGTTTTAAATCATTTGAGATTAGTTCATCTGCTTCATCTATTTCTTGGCTTGTTACAAATAGGTTTGTTAATTGAACTTTATCAAATTGTGCTGTAAAATCTACTAAAGCCTTGTCTCCTTCTGTTTTTATTTTATCAAAAACTTCTAATACAATTTTTTGTAAATCTTTTGATTCTTTTGTTGGACGTGTTGTTAATTCTGTCCAATCGGATACTTGTGGTCGTATATATGTTCTCATTATTTTAGTTTTTAAGTTTTAAGACTTAAGTTATAAGGTTTTCATCATACTTATGACTTATACCTTTATATCTTAACACTATAAAATCATTTTCTCTATTTCTAATACTAAAATACCTTCTGCACCCAATTCTTTTAATTGTTCTATAATATCCCAAAAAGTATCCTCTTTAACAACAGTATGTATAGATGACCAACCTTTTTCTGCTAAAGGCAAAACGGTAGGAGATTTCATACCAGGAAGTAAACCTATAATTTCTTCTAATTTATCATTTGGAGCATTGAGAAGTATATATTTATTTTCTGATGATTGTTTTACAGCTTCTATTCTAAACATTAAACGGTCTAGAATGGCTTGCTTTTCTGTATCTAAATTTTTATTTGCGACTAAAATAGCTTCAGATTCTACAACAGTTTCAACTTGTTTCAACCCATTTGTTAATAAAGTAGAACCAGTAGAAACAATGTCAAAAATTGCATTGGCTAAACCGATACTCGGAGCAATTTCTACACTTCCACCAATTTCTTCTATTTTTACATTGATTCCTTTTTCTTGGAAGAAGTTTCCTAAAATTCTAGGATAAGAAGTTGCTATTTTTTTATTTTCGAAATAAGATAAATCTGTATAAACTTCATCCTTTGGGATAGCTAAACAAAGTTTACAACCTGCAAAACCTAATTTGCGAACATTATTAATATCCTTATCTTTTTCCCAAACTTCATTTTCTCCTAGAATACCAATATCAGCAACTCCTTGTTCTACATATTGCGGAATATCGTCGTCGCGAAGAAATAATACCTCGATTGGAAAATTAGATGATTCTGTTCTTAACTTTCTATTGCTTGTAGATATTTTAATTCCACAATCTTTCAATAATTCAAGTGATTTTTCACTTAGTCTTCCACTTTTTTGAATGGCTATTTTTAATTTACTCATTTTATAATTTTTATATTTTTTGTTTGAGTAAATCTGAAAGAGAAAATTAAAATAATAGAAAGTAATAAAAAAATCCCGTTTGATTTACTCAAACGGGATTTAGATATATTATTTGACACATGTCCATATCACAATCAGCTCGCTTGAGTGCAAGTATGATGGTGATGATGATGGAACTGAATTGTGTACATTATTTTCTTTTTGTTGGAACAAATGTATAAATAAATTTTGGATGAAAATGATTTTTGAATTAAAAATTTTAAAAATTATTTTTTTTGACAATTTATTTATTAAAAATAAAACATTGTATATCAAATAATTTAGTTTGTGTATAATTAATAATAACAAAAAGTTTTATAAACCACTTCTCATTACTTTAAAACCAATATAGTATGATCAATCTTAATTATTTTACTTTTGTAATTATTTTAAATTTTATTTAAAATAATTTTGTTAGAAAGATCTAACTTTATTAAGTTTGTCATAAATATTAATAACACATAGAATGAAAAAAATAATTCTACTCTTATTGTTTTCTACTTTTCCAGTTCTCGGACATGCCCAACAAGTCACAATTATTGGAACGGTAAAAGACTCGGAAACCAAACAGCCAATTGAATTGTATAACATCAAAGAAGAAAATTCTGATAATAGCATCAATTCAGATAAAAAAGGAAATTTTAAAATAGATATTACACAAAGTAAAACTGACATTAAATTAATAATTGAAGCATTAGGTTACGAAACAGATACAATACAATTACAATCTAACAAAACAGATTATACTATTTTTCTAAAACCTGAAACAACAAATAAATTAGACGAAATTGTTGTTACTGGAACTACAAGAGCAACTTTACTAAGAGAAAATCCAATTTCTATTGCTCCTGTATCTTTAAAACAGATAGAAAGAACTGCTGAAAGCAATATTATTGATGTTCTTGTAAAAAATGTACCTGGATTAAACGCAGTAAAAACAGGTCCGAATATTTCGAAACCATTTATACATGGTTTAGGATACAATCGTGTTCTAACAATGTACGATGGAATGCGACAAGAAGGACAACAATATGGTGATGAACATGGTATAGAAATAGATGATTATACAATAGAAAAAGCAGAAGTTATAAAAGGGCCTGCAAGTCTTTTATATGGTTCTGATGCAATTGCTGGAGTAATTAGTTTATTCCCATTTATTCCAAAAGAAGGAGATGGTAAATTACACGGGAAATATACAAATGAATACCAAACTAATAATAGTCTTATTGGGAATGGATTACGTTTAAGTTATTCTGACAAACATTTTCTTTTTGGTTTGAGCGGTTCTTATAGAATGGCTAAAAATTACCAAAACCCAATTGATGGAAGAGTCTATTTAACAAATTTTAATGTAAAAAACTTTGCAGCTTTAGTCGGCTATAAATCAAAAAAAGGATATACACATCTTAATTTTACATTGTATGACAATAGACAAGGAATTCCAGACGGAACCAGAGACTCAATCTCAAGAAAATTTACAAAACAAATTTTTGAAGGTGACGATGATGATATTTTAAATCGTCCTATTGTTTCTAATAAAGAATTAAAATCATATAAAATACCAGATTTATCACAACATATACAACATTATAGAGCGTATTTACATAGTTTCTACGAAATTGGAAAAGGAGATATTGATGTTTTAATTGGTGGTCAACAAAATATCAGACGAGAATTTACTCATCCAACAGATCCAGAGCAAGCAGGAATGTATATGCGACTAAATACCTTAAATTATAATGTAAGATACAATGCTCCAAAATTTTCAAATATCGAAATATCAGTTGGTGTAAATGGAATGTTACAGAATAATAAAAATATGGATGCAACAGACTTTCCTATTCCAAATTATGATTTATTTGATGGCGGAGCTTATTTATATGGGAAATGGAAAAGAGAAAAATGGAGTATTAGTGGAGGAATTCGCTATGATTTACGAAAAGTAAAATGGAATGATTTTTATGTCGGTACAAATCCTATTACTGGATTCGAACAACAATCTAACGCAAATGATGAAGGTGCAAATCTTCAATTTGATGCTTATAAAAAGAATTTTAACGGTATTAGTGGAAGTATAGGAGCAACATTTCAAGCATCAAAAAACATTAGTTTAAAAGCTAATATTGGACGAGCATATAGAGCTCCAAATATTACAGAAATAGGAAGTAATGGTTTAGATCCTGGTGCACACATTATTTATTTAGGAAATCGAAATTTCGATCCAGAATTTTCTTTACAAGAAGATTTAGGAATTAGTTTAAAATATAGAGACTTTTCTAGCGAAGTAAGTATTTTTAATAACAACATACAAAACTATATTTATATGTCTATGGTAGCTGATGCACAAGGAAATCCAGTTGTAGATGCACAAGGAAATAGAACCTATAAATACGAACAATCGAAAGCACAATTATATGGAGCAGAAGTATCATTTTCTTTACATCCAGAAAAATTAAAGGGATTTCGTTGGGATAATAGTATGAGTGTTATTTATGGATTCAACCGTGCTTCGACATTCAAAGGAAAAGGGAATGAAGGAGAATATTTACCTCTAATTCCTCCAATGTCTATAAACAGTGGGATTTCTAAAGAAATAAAACCTAAATCAAAGTATTTTACAGCTATCATTCCAAAATTCGAAATGGAATATACAGCAACACAGAATAGATTTTTAGGTTTAAATGGTACAGAAACTAGAACATCATCTTATACATTATTTAATTTAGGAGTTACAACAGAAATTAAATATTCAAAAACTAAAAATATACAGTTTATTGTTCAAGCAAATAATTTATTCGACAAAGCTTATCAATCTCATCTTAATCGATTAAAATATTTCGAGTATTATAACACTTCTTCAAGAGGAAATTCTGGGATTTATAATATGGGACGCAACATAGTATTCAAACTTATAATGCCTTTCTAAAAAAGAAAGGAATCATTAGCTATCTTATTTATTTTTTTAAAGTCTGTTTAAATTATTCTTTATGAATAGTATTTAAACAGACTTTTATTTTTTTTACTTTAATTATTTGGGCAATCCCTACAGGCCGCACTATTCGCTGTATCTTTTATAAACAATCAATCACGCGTTATAAAATTGTTTATAAAAGGATGCCGCTACTATTGCTATTGCAAACTAATAAAGATTTTAGAATAAAATATTAAAAATTACTTTCTTTAATGTTCTACTAAATAGTTATAATTAGCTATTTTTAGAATTTAGGAAACTACTGTAAAATTCTTTTTCTCTCTTATAATCTATCGCTTCAATAGAATTATAATTCCATTTAATTTCTATTAAATCTACATTTAAACTATTAGCATAATTTAATAATTCATTCTTTTGTTTATAATTTGCGTAACTTGAAACAAAAATAGCTTTTATACAATTTTTAATATCAAGCATTGTCTGATTAGATACTATTTCATTACGTAAAATTTCTAATGTACATTTTTCTTTATTAAATAAAGCTCCTATTCTAAATTCATTTTCACCTGAATAGTCTATATGCTTACAAAACCATGAATCTATAATTTTTTTCTTAATCTGCTCTTTATAAGAATCTAAACCTACATTTATTAAATGATTACCTTGAATATCTCCAATTTTTTTAAACCAAATATCTTGAAAATTACAATATTCAATATCTTTAGAATAAATATCTAAACTCTTATTTAATTCTAATAATTTATCTTTAGAAAATGCTATACAAACACCTGAATATCTATCAGCATACTGATCCCACATTCTAAGTTTTGTAAAACCTAAACTCTCTTCATATCCTTTAAAACGTGGAATAGAATCAATATCATCATTCATAGAATTTTTACAAAAACATATCTGAAGGAAAGTTGTTTCAAGATTCTCAATAAAACTATCTAATAAATTAACTTCTTCAACTTCTTTTACAGTCTGTTTTCTATTTGCTTGTTCACCATTATATACTATTGATCGACTAGCTTTTCTACTTTCAATAGGATCACTTGAACTTAAGGAATTACTAAATCTTAATTGTTGATTATATAAAATGTAATCAATAGCTGTTGAAGCTTTTGTATAATGATAAATTATATCATCACTATATAGACTATTTAAAAGATTGTGGTTTATTTCAAACATTATTTCTTTAATTTAGCGTACACTAACACTCAAATATACAAACTAATTTAAATTATGATTAACCTTATTTGAATATAATAAATAAGTTATTCCTCAAAAAAATCTTGTTTATACGCACTCAAAGAATAAATTTTGTTTTGATAAATAAAAGACGAATCAACTAAATTAAACACAACTTCATAATTTTTTGCTCCATTCGGATAAATACTAAATTTTACTTTCAACATAGTATCTTCTTCAGTATAATCTTCTAAATGAAATGTAGAAATTACAGGAACAATTTCTTCATTTGTAGAAACATTTAGTATTCCAAAACTATTTACCCATAAACTCATTCTAAATTCATTCAATTCAGTAATTAACTTATAATCTCCATTCAGAATTAATCGTTCCGTTTTCAAAATAATTATTTTTTTATAATTTCTCAAATATAAAACTTGTTCCAATAAAATAGTTTTTATCTCTAATTATTATTTAAAAATTATAAATCTATATTTATAATTTTTTGCACAAAACAGTATATTTACAAAATACATATATGATAATCAACCTAAAAAAACTAAATGATACAAATTAAAAACATCGAAAGATTGAGCGTCGATGAAATCAATCATTAATTAAATAATGGAGCTAAATTCGTTATTTTTCAATATTGTATATCTATTCTAATCATGACATTTAAGAGAAGTAGTGATATTTATTTCATTAAATCAGGAGAATCTACTGTAAAATATAGTATAGGATTTTCTATTATAACATTTATTTTAGGCTGGTGGGGAGTTCCTTGGGGACCTATTTATACTATTGGATCATTGTATAGAAATATTAGTGGAGGAAAAGATATCACGCAAGAAGTTTTAGCTTCATTAAATGCAAATGTAATCGAAGAATAAAAGATTATAAAAGAAATGGAAACCTTTCAAAAAAAGTTTCCATTTCCCTATAAATTAAAAAAGCTTAATATCTTATTAATGAAATTGTTTAAACTAATTATCTTATTAAATTCTATTATAAATAATTTTAAAATATCTTAATTAAAGATTCTTCTTCTATTTTAGAGTGACAATCTTCTAAAGCATTTTTTTCTGATTTACCAGCCTTCCAATGAGAAGTACAGTAAAATTCATCTTTTTTCCACTCTAAATCGTCTTTGAAAAAAGATTTTGATTCTTTTACAGATTTTGATTCACCTGCTATATAAGCAAAACGTTTACCTTCTTTTCTTTTCGGAAATTTTTGTTTTTTTATTAAATCAAATAATGCAGAACCTTTTCCTACATTTGGATTTACAATCCACTTAAATTCTAAATCTGCTTTTGATTCTATTGTATGAATATCATTCTCTGTAGGAACTTCTACACAAACAATCCCTTTGACATGAGCTGATAATGTTTCTATAATTGTAGAGATGACTGGTAATCCTGTTAAATCCGCACCTAAAACAACAAAGTCTGTTTTTGATACTAAATCTTTTTTCTTTGATTTCATAGAAACTCCAATTCTATCACCAACAACAGCTTCATTTGCCCAGCGAGAACCAGGACCATTTAAACCATGGTTTGCAAAATCGATAATAATTTGATTATTCTCGGCATCAATTCCTCTTAAAGTATATGTTCGAGAAACTGGTTTAAATTTATCAGATGGAGAAATCCATTTTTTTGAAGTATCATCATATTCTGCATAGTGTATATCTCTTATACCTAATGGAGGAAATAACAATTTACATGTTCCTCCCAAAGATGTATTCTCAAATAAAGAAACATCATTATTTTCCAAATAAACTCTTATAAGATGAGGAGTTACAAATTCTTTTTTCTTAAGAATAAACTTCTCTTTTATAATTTTTATTTTATCTCCCATCTTTTTATTTAGATTTAATCTAATTCTATACGAATATAAATTAAATTTTAATTTGATCAATATAAAACATTAAAAAAAGAAAAATTTATAGATTTTTTAACATTAAGATTTCATTAATAACTCGTAACTTTTTAGTGTTAAAAAATAACCTAAAATAGACGCTGAAAATGGAATGTACTTTAGACAATGATAGACTTGAAAAAAGAATCCTTCCACTAGAAGGAAGCTTTAATTGTAGAGATTTAGGAAGTATTATTAACAAAGATAATGAATGTATAACAAGTGGTTTACTTATCCGCTCTGACGATTTAGCAAATTTAACTGATGATGATTTAGAAAAACTAAACAAATATCCTATAAGAACCATCATTGATTTGAGAACAACTCACGAACGTTTAAAAAATTATGATCATATTCCTAATAGTTGCAATCACGAAGTTCATTTAGATATTTCTTCTGGACATTTTGATGATTTGATGAAACAATTTAGAGCAGGTATTCCAAATCCTAAACAGTTTATGCGTAATATCTATAAAGATTTTGTTCTAGATAAAACATGTCAAGAAAAATATAAAAACTTTTTTGATGTTATACAGCATAAAAATAAAACCCCAATACTTTTTCACTGTACTGCTGGTAAAGATAGAACAGGCTTTGCAACAGCAATGATTTTATCTGCATTAAATGTAAATGAAGAAACAATCATGAATGATTATTTAGCTTCGAATATATTTTTAGAACAAAAATATGGTCACATTCTAAAAATAGACCCTAATTATAAATACCTAATTGATGTACTACCTGAATACCTAGAAACATCTTTTTTCTACATCAAGAGACATTTCGGAAATGTAGAAAATTATTTATCAAATATTTTAAACGTTGATCTGGATTTGATGAAAAATCTTTATCTAAAAAAATAAAGCGACAAACCTGTCGCTTTATTTTTTAATTCGATTAAAACTTTATTTTTAGAACTTTCATAAAATATAAAAACCAATTTATACTATTAATTCTTAAAATTCATACGTTGTATTCTAACGGCATTCAAAATTGCTAACAATGCAACACCAACATCAGCAAAAACAGCTTCCCACATATTGGCTATACCTTCTGCACCTAACAATAATACAATTGCTTTTATACCCATTGCAAGAATAATATTCTGAATTACAATTTTCTTTGTTTCTCTACCTATTTTTATAGCTGTAGCAATTTTAGATGGTTGATCCGTTTGTATCACTACATCTGCAGTTTCTATTGCTGCATCACTTCCTAAACCTCCCATTGCAATTCCTACATCGGCTAACGCTAATACAGGAGCATCATTAATCCCATCTCCAACAAAAGCTATTTTTTTATGAATATCCTTTTTCAATTCTTCAACTTTGTTTACTTTACCTTCTGGTAATAACTCTCCATAAGCCAAATTCACTCCAACTTCTTTTGCTACTTTTTGAGTAATAACATCTTTATCTCCACTCAAAATAATTGTTTCTGTAACTCCAATATTCATCATTTTACGAATAGCTTCTTGTGCATCAGACTTTATTCTATCAGCAACAATAATATATCCCGCAAACTGATTATCAATTGCTACAACAACAATACTTTCGACAACATTATTTATTTTATCTGGATATGAAATTGAATATTGATCTAAAAGTTTTGAATTACCAGCTAAAACTATTTTAGAATTTACAATTCCTTTTAATCCTTTTCCTGAAATTTCTTCAACGTCAGTTACAGGAAAATCAGAATGATGATAATTCACTATTGCTTTTGCTATCGGATGAGTAGATTTACTTTCCAATGCTGCCACGTAATTTAAAAAATCATCCTGATTATAATTCGTTTCAATTTTTTGAACTTGAAAAACACCTTCTGTCAACGTCCCTGTTTTATCCATCACAACAGTATTTATACGAGCTAATAAATCCAAAAAATTTGATCCTTTTACTAGTATCCCATTTCTAGAAGCTGCTCCTATTCCACCAAAATATCCTAAAGGAATAGAAATAACTAAAGCACAAGGACAAGAGACAACAAGAAAAACTAAACCTCTATATAACCAATCAGAAAATACATAGTCATCAACGAAAAAGTAAGGAATGGTAACAAGAGCAAGCGCTAAAAAGAAAATAATAGGAGTATATATTTTTGCAAATTTTCTAATAAATAACTCTGTAGGAGCTTTTCTAGATGAAGCTTCTTGAACCATTTTTAGTATTTTAGAGATTGAACTGTCTTCAAATTTTTTCGTTGTTTTTATCTCTATAACATTTTCTAAATTCAGCATTCCAGATAAAACTAAGTCTCCTTTTTTATAAGTAGATGGTTTACTTTCTCCTGTCAAAGCTGAAGTATTAAAACTTCCCTTTTCTGATAGTAAAATACCATCCAATGAAACTTTTTCTCCTACTTTTACTTGTATAATTTCATCTATCTCAACTTCTGAAGGTTTTATTGTTATAAACTTATCATCACGAAAAACATGAGCAATTTCAGGACGAACATCTAGAAGAGCTTTAACATTATTTCTTGCCTTATTCACAGCTGCTTCTTGAAACATTTCTCCTATCGTATAAAACAACATTACTGCAACTCCTTCTGGATATTCACCAATTAGAAACGCACCTAAAGTGGCAATTCCCATTAAAGAAAATTCATTAAAAAAATCAAATTTCTTAGCAAGTTTAAATGTTTCTCCCCAAACAGGATAAGCAACAAAAATATATGAAACTAAAAACCATGCTAATCGAACCATTTGTTGATCGACAAACCATGTTGGTTTTATAACATATTGGATAATTATTCCTGCAAAAAATAAGAATAAACTAATTATTAAAAATAATTTATTATTGTCATGATTATGTTCGTGATCATGGTTATGTGAATGTTCATCATGATGATTTTCATTCACTTCTTCGCTACTACAACATTTACAATTTGACATAAAATATAATTTATACGACAAATATAAACGAGATTGTATGCAACCAAATTGCAAACTTAAGATTTACAATGATCGCAAATTCCTTTCAAGATAAAAGAAGATTGCTCTATACTGAAGTTTTTAGGAAGATCTATTTCTGGTAAATGAATATTTTTTAAACAAAACGTTTGGCTACAATTGTTGCAATGAAAATGTGCATGAGTAAATTCTGGTGTGCAATTACAATTTGATTCACACATAGCATATTTTATAGATCCTGTTCCATCTTCAATAGAATGAATTAATTTATTTTCTTCAAATTTTTTCAGCGTTCTATAAATTGTTGTTCGATCTGCTTGATCCATTTCAATTTCTAAATCAGCTAAACTCAAAGCTATCTCAGACTTCATTAACCTATCAAGCACTAACAATCTCATCGCAGTTGGATTAATTGCTCTCATTTTTAATGTATTCGATAAAAGATCAGTCTTCATTTCATTCTATTTTGAGTAATAAAGTTATGAAAGATTCATAAAATTCTTGATATAAAACTGTTTAAAATATTATCTTTGAACTATGCTTTGGGAAAACATCATTGGTCAAAAAGAAATCAAATCTAAACTTCAGGAATCTATTAAAAATAATCGAATAAGCCATGCGCAATTATTCGTTGGAGCTGAAGGATCTGGAGCATTAGCTCTAGCAATTGCTTATGCGAGAGAAGTTTTATGTGGTTCTGATAATCATCAATGCGCATTAAAAGTTGATAAATTACAACATCCCGATTTACATTTTGCTTTTCCTTATTCGGCGACAGATTCTGTAAAAAAGCCATTAGCCAAATATTTATTGAATGATTGGAGAAATTTCATTTCAGAAAATGTTTATGGAAATTTAACTGATTGGATGACACATCTTGGAATTGAAAAAAAACAAGGCGTAATTCCTGTTGATGAAGCAGATGAAATTGTAAAAACATTAGCTCTTAATAGCTACGAAGGAGGGTATAAAATTATGATTATTTGGCAACCAGAGACAATGACTACTGCTGCTGCAAACAAATTATTAAAAATAATTGAAGAACCACCTCAAAAAACACTTTTCATTTTAGTTACAGAAAGAGAAGATTTGTTGTTACAGACAATTATTTCTCGCTGTCAAATAGTAAAAATTCCAAAACTTTCAATAAAAGATGTAAATGATTATTTGATCCAAGAAAAAAACATACAACAAGATAAAGCTCAACGTATATCCTTTCTTTCTCAAGGGAATATACGAGAAGCATTATATGAGCTTAATAATGAAGAACATTTATATGATAAATATTTTGTAATTTGGGTTAGAAAGGCTTTTATGGCTGCCAAAACTCCTATTGTCTTAAAAGATTTAATTGATTGGTCAAACCAAATAGCATCTTGGTCAAGAAATAATCAAAAAGATTTTTTAAATTATTGTTCAGAAATTTTTAGACAGGCTTTACTTAAAACATATCAATCCAATGATTTAACCTTTTTAAAAATAGAATCTGAAGGTTTTAAATGGGATGGTTTCTCTCCTTATATTAATGGAGCAAATATTGAAGATATTCTTAATGAAATTAATGAAGCTTCTTATCATATAGATAGAAATGGTAATTCTAAAATAATTCTTTTAGATTTATCTATTAAATTAACTAGATTTTTACACCGAAAAATTAATTCATAAAAAAAACCACTCATCTAATGAGTGGTTTTCTTTATATTATTGAATGTTATTCAATTATTTTGTTGCTGGAGCTTCAGTTGCTGGAGCTTCTGTAGCTGGAGCTGCTTCTTCTACTTTAGCTGCTGCTGAATCTACTGTAGCTGCTGCTGAATCTACTGTAGCTGCTGCTGAATCTACTGTAGCTACTGCTGAATCAGCTGTTGCTTCTACTGTTTCTTCTGCTTTTTTCTCTCCACAAGATACTGCTCCTAATGATAAAGCTGCTACTGCAACTACTGCGAAAAATTTTTTCATGACTTAATTGTTTTATAATTATTAATAATTTTCGATTAATTTTCTTTGTCAAAGTTATTTTTTATCTCAAGTAATTTCATGTAAAACCTATGTAATATAATTGTAATTAAAAAATACTGAATTAAAAAAGTTTAAAACACTGAAAATTAGATTTTTATTTTTTTATTTTACAACTAAAAAATAAAAATTGTAAAATAAATAAAAGAATTAACAACTAATTATTTTCTAATAATAAACATTTTTAATGTCTATAAATGTTTTTTTTTCTTTATTAATTAATAAGATTCACAAAAAAAATTATTTATTTATACATTTGTATAAATTTAATTAAAATATATGCTAGTAGTTTCTTACATTCAAGAAAACAAAGACCGTGTAATTGAAGGATTGAAAAAACGTAACTTCAAAAATTTAGGTCTTGTTGATGAAGTTTTAAATGTTGATGAACTTCGTCGTAAAACTCAATTTGAATTAGATAATGTATTAGCTGAATCCAACAAATTAGCAAAAGAAATTGGTAATTTGTTTAAAGATGGTAGATCGGAAGAGGCTAATGAATTAAAAAACAAAACTGTCGATTTAAAAGAAAAATCGAAAGAATTACAAGATTTATTATCTTCTTACGAAAACTCCGTTAAAGAGATTTTGTATCAAATTCCAAACATCCCAAATGATATTGTTAAAGCAGGTATAAATGCTGATGATAATGAAATTGTATTTGAAAATGGTGATGCGATAGCAAAACCAAATAATCTACCACATTGGGAACTAGCTAAGAAATTTGATATTATTGATTTTGAATTAGGTGTTAAAATTACTGGTGCTGGATTCCCGGTTTACAAAGGTAAAGGAGCAAGATTACAACGTGCTCTTACACAATTCTTTTTAGATAAAAATGCTGATGCTGGTTATACAGAAATTGTACCTCCATTCGTAGTTAATGAAGCTTCTGGATATGGAACTGGTCAGTTACCTGATAAAGAAGGACAAATGTATTATATCAAAGAAGATGATTTATATCTAATTCCTACAGCAGAGGTTCCTGTTACTAATATTTACCGTGACACAATTGTTAAAGCTGAGGATTTACCGATTACATTGACAGCATATTCTCCTTGTTTTCGTAGAGAAGCAGGTTCTTACGGAAAAGATGTTAGAGGTTTAAACCGTTTACACCAATTCGAAAAAGTAGAAATTGTTCGTATTGAAAAACCTGAGAATTCATATGCAGCATTAGATGGAATGATAGAACATGTAAAAGGTATTTTAGAAGATTTGGAATTACCTTACCGTATTTTACGTCTTTGTGGTGGAGATACAGGTTTTACAGCTGCAATAACTTATGATTTTGAAGTTTTCTCAGAAGCACAAGAAAAATGGTTAGAAGTTTCTTCTGTTTCGAATTTTGAAACTTTCCAAGCAAACCGATTAAAATTACGTTATAAGGATGAAAATGGAACTCAATTAGCACATAGTTTAAATGGTTCTGCATTAGCTTTACCTCGTATTTTAGCTTCTATATTAGAAAATCATCAACAAGAAGATGGTACGGTTAAAATACCAAAAGCATTACAGCCATATACACGTTTTGAAATATTAGACTAATAGGGCCAGCTATATAAAAATAAAAACTCGGAATATATTCCGAGTTTTTATTTTTATATAGCTCTTTTATTTCTTCGTTTTTATGAATAATGTTAACAATTAATTTTAAACAAATTTCATTAATTAAGTTTTATAAAATATATTCTAATTCTTTTTTTAAACTAACTTCCCATTTAGGAATATCTATATGATAAGTTTCTTTAATTTTAGTCTTATCTAATAAACTGTATGCTGGTCGCTTAGCTTTTGTTGGAAAAGCAGAACTAGGAACAGAATTAATTTCTATTGATGAATTTGAATATTCTTTAATTTTATTTGCAAAATCAAACCAAGAGCATTCTCCTTCATTAGAATAGTTAAAAATTCCGTAAACAGTGTGTTCTTTTTCTATAATATCTAATATGGCTTTTGCTAAATCTAATGCATTTGTTGGCGAACCAATTTGGTCGTTAACAACAGATAAAGATTCTCTTTCTTTAAATAATTTCAACATTGTTTTTACAAAATTATTTCCAAAACGAGAATAAACCCAAGCTGTTCTTATGATAATTGTTTTTGAATTATTTTTTACTGCAAGAATTTCACCATCTAACTTTGTTTCACCATAAACCCCAATAGGATTTGTAGAATCATTTTCTTTTCGTGGAATAGAATCTATACCGTCAAAAACATAATCTGTTGAAATGTGTATAAATGGTATATTTTTCTGATGTGTGATTTTTGCTAAATATTCAGTTGCTTTAGCATTGACTAAATAGGCTTCCTCTGCAAAATCTTCAGCCTTATCTACTGCTGTATATGCTGCACAATTAACTACAAAATCAAAATCTTTATCTTCAAAATATTGAGTAATCAAACTTTCATTAGTAATGTCAAGTTCATTTCTTGTAACAAAAAAACATTCTACATTTTTATAGCTCGTTGATTGTTCTAAAATTGATTGCCCTAATTGACCGTTTGCTCCTGTAATTAATATTTTTTTCATCTAGTTTATATAGTATTTAGTAAGTTTTTATTTTAATTCTTTAATCAAGCTCATTACTTTATCTACTGTCTGATCTAAATTTAATTCTGAATTATCAACTTCTATAGCATCATCAGCTTTTCTTAAGGGAGAATAATCTCTATTAGAATCAATATAATCTCTCTCTTTTACATTTTTAAGAACCTCATACATAGAAATTTTTTTTCCTTGTTGCTGATATTCTAAAAAACGTCGTTTTGCTCTAATTTCTGGAGATGCTGTTATAAAAATTTTGATATCAGCATTAGGAAAAACAGTTGTTCCTATATCGCGACCATCCATTACAATTCCTCCATTTTTACCCATTTCTTGTTGTAGATGAACACAATAATCACGAACGGCTGGAATTTCGGAAATTGGACTAACCATATTTGAAATTTCCATAGAACGAATTTCTTGTTCTACATCAATTCCATTTAAATAAGTATGATTTTTTAATGTTTGATCATTCTTTTTGAAAGATATTTTAATATCAATAAGATGATCAATTAAAGAGTTAACATCAATCTTTTTATTGTTAATAAATCCTTTTTGAAATGCATACAAAGTTACAGCTCTGTACATTGCTCCACTATCAATATGTGTATAATTTAAGTTTTTGGCAATAATTTTTGACATCGAACTTTTACCAGTTGATGAAAAACCATCTATTGCAATAATTAAATCTCCTTTCATTAAAATACGAATTGATAACAAATATAATGTTTTATGTTTGTTTGATAATTATCTACAACCAAGGATTACTTCTCCAATAATCTCTTCCTTGTATTAATCTATCTAAATTTATAATCAAACCTATATGATTTGATCCTCCAGATTTATGATAATTTGCATGGCCAAACTCAAATCTAAATGCATTTACACGCATTCCAAAACCATAAGTTAAACCAGATAACGAACGAACACCATCAACAGCTAGATCATTACCTCTTTTAAAATTATACCCCAAACGCATATTAAAATCTGAATCAGGAAACAACTCTGCTCCAACAGAAACATGATCTATAACTTTACGACCAAAAGAAACTTCTTCTCCATTTTTATTATATGGTTGAGAGATATCAAATTTTTGCAAATCATGCAACGAAAATGTAAATTCCAAAGGAACATGTTCTAATCGATGTGAAAGACCAAGATTAATTTGTGTAGGCATCTTTTCTGTCTTCCCGTTGTAAGTTTGTAACTGACCTCCTATATTACGAACAACTAATGAAACATTAATATTTTTATCAAAATCATGATAAGATAATCCCAAGTCGGCTGCAATTGCTGAAGATTTATAAGTTTCTATAGTAGAATTTATATATTTTAAGTTAGCTCCTAATGTCCAATAATCACCTATTACTCGGGCATAACCTAATGTAATTGCAGCATCACTAGCCTTAAAATTACCAGTAAGATTTCCACTTTCATCAGTTCCTACTAATTTTCCATAATCTACATATTGTCCATGAAGCGATAAATAATTTTCTTGATCAATTTCATAAACAGTTGAAAATGTTCCAAAATTAACATCAGCAATGTAGCTTACATAATTCAAGGCAAATTGTCCGTGCATTTCTCTATTCATCAATGCCGGATTCCATAAAGAAGAATTCGGATCTGCATCCCAAGATGTTTGTGCATTACCTCCTAATGCTGCCTGACGAGCTGAAGTTGTAATATTTAAAAATTCATATACACGCGTTCCATCTTGCGCAAAAACAAAGGTTGAAGACGCAATTAAAATTAATGTACTTATACTTTTAAACATTCAGCAAAAATAGATATTTTCTAATAACGAAAACAGCAATGTTTTCGTATATCATCATTTAAATTAAAAATTATACTTATCTTCCATTTACCTAAAAATAAAATATGGATTATTTTTTTACTCTAATTATTATTATTTTCTTAATCATTTTATTTAAGAAAAATAACGATCTTAAAAGACGAATTGATAATCAAGATTCAATTATCAAGTATTTACAAAATAATATTGAATCTAAAAATAATGAATCTATATCAAACAATAAAGTTATTGATACATCTCCAATTATCGATTATGAAAAAAGAATTGATAACGCTGTAAAACCTATTATCAATTTACAAAAAAAGAATTCAAAAATTGATTCATCTATCAATAAATTCGTTGATTTTCTGAAAGATAACTTCCTCACGATCACTGGAATTATAACTCTTGTTCTTGGAATTGGTTATTTCGTAAAATATGCGATTGATCAAAATTGGATAAGTGAAAACTTACGTTTCTATATTGGAATATTCTTTGGATTAGGAGTAATAGGAGTTGCTCATAAACTAAGAAAGAATTATGAAGTTTTTTCTTCTATTCTAATTGGAGGAGGTATTTCTATCTTGTATTTTTCTTTAACTATTTCTTTCAGAGAATATCATCTTTTCTCTCAAAACATAACTTTTATATTACTCACATTCGTAACTATATTTTCTATTGTTTTAGCATTATTATACAGCAAACAAGTTTTGGCTATCTTCTCTATTATTGGAGGTTTTTGTGCTCCACTAATGATTAGTTCCGGAGAAAGTAATTATACATTCCTTTTTTCATATTTAGTCTTACTTAATGTAAGTATGCTATACATGTCATTCCGAAAAAAATGGCAAATAATTACATTTATCGCATTTGTTTTTACTTCTATATATAGTTTAGCATGGACACAAGATACAAGTTCAAAAAATCAGTTATTATTTTTCTTTATTAACTATTTCATTTTTAACCTAAATAGTTTGATTAATTATTTTGATAAAAAAGAATTTTCTGTGTCAAACTGTATTTTGTTAACTATCAATACAATGATTTGTACAAGCTTGATTGCAAATAATTATTCAATAGAAATTAAAGAATATCCTGCCTTGATTTCTTTTTTATTTTCTTTTACCAATTTAGGATTATTTTTCTGGATCAAAAACACTACAAAAAATAAACTACTTCAAAATACATTATTAGGTTTAGCAATAACTTTATTCACTTTTGGAATTGGGTTAGGTTTCAAGGCAAATATTGTTTCTTTATGTTTTGCTTTAGAATCTACGTTGCTATTATATTTATGGAAAAAATCAAAAGAAGATATTTTTAAATTATTCTTTATTGTAATGTTTCCTTTCCTATTTATTGCCCTTTGTATTAATTGGTTTTCTTATATCGAAACAGAAAATATACTTCCAATTTTATTAAATAAGGTTTTTATAACAAGTACTATTGTCTCAGGATGTTCTGTATTTAACATCTTATTAATTAACGATTTTGAAGAGGATGAGAAGTTTCTTGGATTAAAATTAACTCACTCTAAATTAATCTTTACAATAATATCTATTCTTATTATTTACAATAGTATTTTATTTGAGTTAATATATCAAATAGAATCATATTTTTATTATCAAGAAATTATTTGCTTTGTATTGATTTACACATTATTCTTCAATTCAATTTTATTTATAAGTAACAAAAAATTAAAGTTAAATAAAGTTATTATCTACTTAATATTATCTATAACAATGCTATGTATTTTTCTTTTACCAATAATTGCAAATAATATAAACGAAAATTCACAAACTAACTTTATTTCAATCCATTATTATATTTACATATTGTACCTTATCCCTTCAATTTATAGTCTATATATTATTTATCATAAAAATGAATTCAAAGAATCAAACAGCTTACAAATTATATTTTCAATCGTAATAACTTATACTATTAGCTTCGAGATTTATAATCTTTTCATGTTGTCTACAACACAAATATCAGAAACAAATTACACTCATCAACAGGATATATTTAGGTTAATATTATTACCAATATGTTGGGCTATCATTGGATTTAGTTTTTTATTTATTGGAATAAAAAAACAATTAAAAACATTTCCTTTATTGGGACTAATTCTTTTTGTATTGATTATCCTTAAACTATATTTTATCGACGTATGGCAGATGAGTAATGTTTTTAGAATAATATCTTTTATTGTTTTAGGAATATTAATTTTACTTACATCTTTCACCTACCAAAAATTAAAAAAATTAATGATTAATTTAATTGATAATAAAAAAGCGCAAGATTAATCTTGCGCTTTTAATTTTGATATTTTTATTGCTTCAGCAATTTCTTGAACGTCTTTTGAAGAAGGAGATTCGAAAATTTCTAAATTAAACAGAGGAACTACAGCAATAATATGGTCAAAAATATCAGCCATGATCACCTCATATTCATTCCACAGAATTGTATTTGCAAACATAAACAATTCTAAAGGTAATCCATGTTCTGTTGGCTGTAGTTGTCTTACCTCGAACATCATATCTTTACGAATTTTTGGGCTATTAAAAGTATATGCTTTTATATATTGTCTATACAATCCCACATTTGTTAGCCTTCTTCCATTAGCAAAAACAGTAGGATCCACATTATTATTTGTATTATAATCCTTTATTTCATTCGTTTTATCAACAATATACTCTCGAAGTATTTGTATTTTTTTTAATTCTTCAATTTCATTTTCTGTAAGAAATCGAACAGAAGACATTTTAATATTCAATGCTCTTTTTATTCTACGCCCTCCTGCCTTTTGCATACCTCTATAGTTTCTAAATGAGTCTGAAACCAAAGCATATGTAGGTATTGTAGTGATTGTTTTATCAAAATTCTGAACTTTAACTGTTCCAAGATTTATTTCTATTACTGTTCCATCAGCTCCATATTTAGTCATTTCAATCCAATCGCCAACACGTACCATATCATTTATGGAAACTTGAATACTAGCAACAAAACCTAAAATTGTATCTTTAAAAACTAACATTAAAACTGCAGATGCAGCTCCTAAAGAAACTAAAAATGTTATTGGAGATTGACCTGTAAGTATTGAAAAAATGAGTATTCCTGTAACAAAAAAAACAAGTATATTTATTACTTGTAAATAACTATCAATTGGCTTATCCACAAAAGATTTTTTTGTTCTCAAAAAATCTCTAAAAGTCCTAAAAATTGCAGAAAATAATAACCCTATAGTAATTACTTGCGTAATATTAATCATTTGTAAAGCTATATTTACCCAATTAGGAAATCCTTTAAAAATTAATGGGATTGCATCTTTTGCTATAACAAGAGGAACAAGGTGAATTAAGTATCTTAGTACTTTATTCTCTATTAATAAATCATCTAATTTTGTTTCACTTTTTTGTATAAATTTAGTAACGATTAATAATAATACTTTTCTCAACAAGAAGTCGATAACATATAAAATTAATAGTAAAGCAACTGTTAAAACAACAGAAGTAATAATTGTTGTAAAATAATTAGAAAGACCTGTTTTTGAAATCAAATTAAATGTTGATCGATATAATTCGCTCTGTAAATTTTTATCTAAAATTTCCATAATTAGTAAACTGATAGAACAAAAATAAGTTTTTTATTTTTTAAAAAGCCTCATTAATAGTACTATTAATGAGGCAATAAAAATATTATTATAAAAAATAATAATACATAGGTAGGTAAGTAAGGTTAAAACTTAAGAATTAGGAAAACCTAAAAAAACTATATAAAAACCAAACCCTAAATAAAGCTCTAGTTCCTAATTCTAAAATTTATGAAAAAAATGTACTAATTTTCTTTTAATGATTTTATTTCAGATTTTAAAGTTTCTGTCATTTTTATTAATAAATCAATTTGTTTTTGTTGTTCTATAGTATGAATATATAATTCTTCCACTTTCTCTAATGTTTGTGTTGCTGTTAATCCAACGTTTATTGAATATCCAGTAGCCGTCTTATTTAATTCTGAAATTGGAGTTACTCCTGGTAAATGATTATTTTCTTTAATAAATTTTTCAGTCTGATATAAATCAATGAAATTATAATTATTATTTAAAATTGATTCTCCTGTATAATAATTCTGAAATACATAATCAGGGTATGTACTGACATTTTGATTAACGCTACCTCCTGCATTAATACTACTTGTAGAAGTTATTCCACCATATACAGTTAATAATTCTGTACCTAATCTTTTACTTTCTGCATTACTTGGATTAGCTCCAATGACAACCCAACCATTACGAAAAGACCCATCAGTATTCATTCCATAATATCCAGTTATAATATTTGCTCTAGTTCCATTATCAGAACCTTGTCCAACTTGAAATATAGGATCTCCAATTGTATTATTAGTATTTGACCCTGTAATGTTTTTACTTGTATATTTATTATATCTACCTAATGCAATACTACTACGTGTTGGAGCTTCAGTTCCAACTCCAATTGCAATACTATGATTAAAAAAAGTTTGAGCAGTATTTCCAAAAGCTAAACTATAAGCTGAAGTACTAGAAGTCTTAGAGTTATATCCAAATGCAAATGAATGTGATCCATTCGCTTCTACTCCACCATTTCCAAAAGCAAAAGAAGATATAGCACTTGCTGTTGATCCTAAATTTGATGCACTATCCCAATAACCTCCAGCAAAAGAACCATTTCCTGATGCTGTGTTTAAATTTCCTATTGCTGTAGATTGTTCTCCGGAAGCTACTGTATTCCTACCAAGAGAAACAGCCTCTATACCAGAAGCTATGTTTGAAGATCCCATAGCTACAGAATTAACTCCTACAGAACCTTTTCTATCTGTTCCTGTTCGTATAGCTCCAACAACATCCAACATTACTTTATTTGTACTTTCATAGACAGAAGATTTTCCAACAGAAATTGATCCCATTTGATAAATATTTTGTGTATTAGTTGTTGCTGGTGTTTTATCTAAAACGTTATACCATGGTTCAACATAATTAATTGGAGTATTTTTTAACGCTACCCATAATCCAGTATTAGATCCTGAACCATTATCTAATGCAGAATCAAAATAATAATAACCTCTTTCTGTTACATTTTTAGATTTACCTGTTGTTGTTTCGGCCGAAGAAGTAACAAAAACAATTGTCCCATTCTGATCTGATCCAAATAAATCATTAGAATTATTTAATTGAACCCCTGTTATTCTGGGTGCTATAATTCCAAAAGGTTTATTTATATTTTGAGTCTCTACTATTACATCTAAAGTTGCTTTTGGATCATTTGTATTAATCCCTACCTGAGCATATGTAAAAGAAACACTTAGTAGAATTATAAAAAAATGTATACGTTTATTCATAGTAGTAGTCTTTTTAAATTTTTTTATTTTAATGAGTTTAATAAAATTAAATCATTAGTAAAAGGTTGATTAAAATCCTATTACAAAACTCTATATTTCAAAAATTAAAAAGAAGTTTAGTATTGTCATTTTTCAAGAAAAATAATAATAAAATAAAATAATTAACTGATTAACAATTAATTAAATTTCATTATTTCAGAATATTATAATTAAATTATAGTGAAATAATACAGCTATTTTAATACTAATGTTTAAGATTTATTCTTTTTTATCATATTATTTATAAATTCTGAAGGAGACATATTCATTTCTTTTTTAAAAATTTGAGTAAACCTACTATGAGAAGAAAAGCCACTATGTTCAGCTAAATAATCTATTTTATAATTAACATATTCAGGATTAGTATAAATTTTTTTAACTATATAATTAATTTTTAAACTATTAATATATTCATTAAAATTTTTATTCCTATGATTTTGTAACAATGCAGAAGTATATTTAGTGTTCGTCTCTAAAATTGATGTTAAACTTGATAAAGAAAAATTTTTTGAAATAAATAAATCTGTTTGTTCAAATTCTTCTAATTTCTTAACCAACTCTATTTCCTTATTTTTAGGAATTAATAAAGTATTTTTAGTTGAACGAAAATTTGTTTTTTCTCTATTATTAATTTCTTTTTCTAAAGTAGAGATAACTTCTTCAAACCTTGATTTTATAACAATTTTTCTTCTCTCAAAAAAATAAACAAAAACTATAAAACAAATAATAAAAGTTACGAGTATTATAATAGAAAACTGTAAATAATTTGATGTTTCAGTAATTTTATTTTGTTTTTTTTGAATGTTTTGCTCAGAAATCTTTTCTAATTCTCTTTGTTTATTATTATTAAAATTAATGTAGTTTTTTAATGTGTATTTTTGATTTAATTTATCATCAATATTATAAAATAATCTTTCTTCTGTAATCTTATCAATAAATAGTTTATTCTTTCTATGTTTTGCAAGAGACATAGCTTTATCAAACCAAAATCTACCATTTTTATAATTATTTTTTAATACATAAAAAATCCCTAAATTCATATAATATAATTCAATAAGATAATGTTCGTCTTCATTTATATTATCATTTAGAGTAGAAGATTGATTTAAATAATAAGTTGCTTTATTTAATTGATTATCCTTAAATAAATCAAAAGCAAGTGTATTATAACTAGATGCTAATCTAATTTTATTACTTTTGGATTTATCATCTTCATAAACATTATCCAAGTATGTAGAAATTAATTTCCTATAAGGTATTGCAGCTTTATAATTTCTATTTTTTTCAAACTTTAAAGCAAAAGCCTGGTTAACCATAAAATTGGTATATGGTTGATTTACTTTTTTTGAAAATTCTAACGCTAAATCTAAACTTTTATCAGCTTCATTCTTTAATCCTATATCCCTATATTCCATAGATAAAACAAACTGAGCAGCAAATCTATCTTCAAAATTATTTGTCAAAATAGCTAATGAATCTGCAGATTTTAAATGATTAATTGACAATGCATATTCTTGAAATTTCATATATGCAAAACCCAATTTCAAATGAGCTTGTGTTTTTTCTAAGTCATTTACAGACAAACTCATTATCTTTTTAGCTAATAATAATTCATCATGCGAATTAATATTCTCTTTATCTAATAGCTCCTGAATTTCACTACTAATCGCTTGTTTTTGTTGAGATAAAGTAATTAATGGATAGGATAATAAAAGTAGAGAAATGATTGATTTTATTTTTATTAATTTATACAATTTAAATATTTATAAGTGTTTTTTTGTTAATAATCAAGAATCGAGCAAAATGTATTCATTTTAAAATAATATTATTTTATTTTTACAAATCAAAAAAATATTAAACCAACAATATGAAATTAAAATCTATTATCTATTTTATCTTATTTACAATTCTAACATCATGTAGCAGTGATGATAATTCGACAATTACAAGTACTGAATCAGAACCAATTCCAGAACCTGTAAAAGAGAATATTTACATTTTCTCTAACAATAGTAAAACAATAGATTTGAACTATTATAAAGGTGATAAAGGTGAAGAATATCCTGAAGAAGCTGAGGATTTTTTCAAAAAAAATTGGTCATTCTATAATGATCCTTTAATAGAAAAAATTGAGCTAAGAAATGACTCTATTATTATTAATAAAAGTAATATTACAGAAAAATATAAGTATTCAAAAAATGGAAATGATATTATAATTTATGATAATAAAGAAAAAATAATTATTGGAAGTTTAGATGAAAAAACTAATAATCTAAAAATTTATAAAAATTTTCAGAGCTTCTTTTTTTATGACGAAAATACAAGTGAATCATTTTCTAGTAAAAAATCTAATTATGGAGAAATTAATTACAATGATATTTTTCCATTAATTAAATCAACCCCTAAAGATCTCAAATCAAAAGAAGATTATATTTTTTGGGGTAATATCGAATATAGTTTTAAAAAATAATTTATTTAAAAAAAACAGATTTAATAATTTTGTCTTATATAAAAATTAAAAACCCTCAAATCTAACGATTTGAGGGTTTTTCAGTACTCGGAGTGGGAATCGAACCCACACTCCAAAGGAACACGAGTTTGAGTCGTGCGCGTCTACCAATTCCGCCATCCGAGCCTTTATGGATTGCAAATATAAGCTTTGTTTAAGTAGAAATCCAAATATTTTTAGAAAGTTTTAAATAACAACCTCTAATGTATCAAATGCTAAATGTTTATTATCTGGTAATGAACTATCTACCTCATCATGAAAACCTAAATAGTGAGATATGTGTGTAAAATAAGTACATTTCGCTCCTATTAAATCCGAATAACGAATCGCTTCATCCAATAAAATATGAGAAAAATGCTCATTTTGTAATCTCAAAGCACTAATAATCAAAACTTCAATTCCTTTTAATTTTTCTATTGACTCATCAGGAATTGTTTTAACATCTGTTAAATAAGCAATTTTACCATCAATTAAATACCCCAGAATAGGTAATGCACCATGCAATATTTTAATTGGTTCAATTTCAAAACCTGCTACTTCAAATTTCTTATTTTGTATTACATTTTCTATAACAGTAGGAACTCCTGGGTATTTATTTTCAGTAAACATATAAGGAAAACGATGATGTAATTCATTCAAAACTCGCTTTAATCCAAAAACATTTAAATCTTCTCCGGATTTAAAAACTAACGGACGAATATCATCTAATCCTAATACATGATCATTATGCTCGTGTGTATAAATTATACCATCTAAACGTTGTGCATTATAGCGAAGCATTTGTTGTCGAAAATCTGGACCACTATCAATCGTAATTATTTTCCCATCTTTTTCTAGTAATAATGAAGATCTTAACCTTTTATCCTTAGGATTTGTTGATAAACATACAGGGTGATCACTTCCAATAATTGGAATACCCTGAGAAGTACCTGTACCTAAAAAATGTAATTTTATATTTGATTTAGCCATAATGATTTGGTAAATTTACCACAAACAATTTGAATTTTAGATATGGCATTAGAACAAGTTCTTACACCAAAACAAAAAGCTTTAGAAATAAATTTAAATCCAAAAATTTATGGTTCTTTTGCAGAAATAGGTGCAGGTCAAGAAACTGTTCGTTTTTTCTACCGCGCAGGTGCGGCTTCTGGAACAGTTGCGAAAGCTATGAGTGCATATGACAAGGAAATGTCTGATTCTATTTATGGCGTTGAAGAAAATAGAAGATATGTTACTCAAGCTCGTTTAAAAAAAATGTTAGACCATGAGATGTCTTTAATGAAAGAACGTCTTATTCTTGATCATTATAAAGAAAAAGCTTTTTTTACGTATGCTAATACTGTTACAACAATTGATTACTCTAAAAAAAATGAAGGTCAAGGTTGGATTGGTTTACGCTTCAAATTAAATGCTGAGGAAGAAAAAGCTAATGAAATTATTATCCATGTAAAATTTAAAGAAAATACTGCTCAATTACAGCAGGAGACATTAGGTGTTTTAGGTGTTAATTTAATTTATGGAGCTTATTATTTATATGATAACCCTCGTAAATTAATAAAATCATTATATGATACTTTAGATAATGATCAATTAGAAATTGATATGATTAATTTCAGAGGTCCTCAATTCAAATATGTTGATAATCGATTAATGTCTCTTCAATTAGTAAAAAATGGAATGACTGATGTAGCTGTCTTTAATCCTCAGGGGAAAAATATACTACCAGCTGATTTGCTTTACAAAAAAAATATTTTTGCTATTAGAGGATCTTTTCGTCCATTTATGAATGTTAATATGGATATGTTTGAATCTGGTTTAGAGATTTTTAAACAAGAAGATGATGTTCGTATTGATAATACTGAAATTTTGTTTGAAATCACCCTTTCTAATTTGATTGCTTCTGGATTTGAAGGAGAATTAAATGAAAGAGATTTTTTAGATAGAGCAGACATTATTGGTAGCCTTGGCTATAATGTTATTATTTCTAATTTCTCTGAATATTATAAACTCGTAGATTATTTTTCTAAATTTACTCGTAATCAAACTAAAATAGGTTTAGCGATGGGAGTAAATAATCTTGTAGAAATTTTTAACGAACAATATTATGCTGATCTTCCTGGAGGAATTATGGAAGCATTTGGTAAATTATTCAAAAAGAATGTCAAAGTATATTTATATCCTTACTTAGATAAACAAAAAAATATTCTATTAAACTCTAAAAACTTATTAGTAAGTGATAATGTTCATGAGCTTTACAAATATTTCTTATATAATGGCAGAATAAAAGATATTCTAAATTATAAAAAAGAATATTTAGATTCATATTCTCGTCAAATATTAGACAAAATTGCAAACAACGAAGATGGTTGGGAAAAAGAATGTCCTGATGGAGTTGCTGATATGATTAAAGAAAAAGGAATGTTTGGATATAATTTTAAATATCTTTTACAATAAAATAAAAAAGGAGACTAATTAGTCTCCTTTTTTATTTTGATTTATTATTTATATAAACGATCCTTTACATATTCCACTTGTGTTTTACCATGTGGTTTTGGTTTACCTTCTTCATCAAGATTTACCATTGTTATATTTTCTACAGAGATCACTTTCTCGTGAGTCATTTTATTACGAACTTCACAACGAAGAATCAAAGAAGTCCTTCCAAATTTTACAACTTCTATCCCGATTTCAATAATATCACCTTCTCTAGAAGCTGACATGAAATTAATCTCAGACATAAATTTTGTTACAACATGAGAGTTTTCTAACTGTACAACACTATACAAGGCTGCTTCTTCATCTATCCATGCTAATAATTTACCTCCAAAAAGTGTTTTATTTGGATTCAAATCTTCTGGTTTAACCCATTTACGTGTGTGAAATTTCATAATTTTTTGTTTTTAGTAAGTTTTTATCAAATTTAGACAACTTATTAGCATCACAAATAAACTTAACTAAATTTAACGCATTATTTCCATCTAGTAAAGATTCATTCTTGCGAATTAAAGAATCTGAAATTTCTTGTATTGCATCTATATGAAAATTTTTTTGATCTGTAGATAATTTCTGAGAGCAACAAACATTTTTAAAATCACAATAAAGCATTTTATTCAAGTATTGATCACCTATTTTTATTGTTCCTTTCTCAGCTATAATAGTTATACTACTTTCGAAATTTTTATTAAAAACAGAAGTTGTATAAATCATATGTCCTATTGTACCATCTGCTAAAAAATCTACATAACCAGAATCATCAAATTCAGTAATATTTTGATGTGTAAAATTAAAGCTTTTGGCATCTGTACACTTCACATCATCAAACCAAAAATTAATAATATCTATAAAATGAGAAAACTGAGTGAATAAAACTCCTCCATCCATTTCGTTATTTCCATGCCATTCACGCATTTTATAGTAATTTTTATTTCTGTTCCAATAACAGTTAATATTTACCATAAAAATTTTGCCTAGTGAACGATTTTCTATTAAATTTTTGATATACTGGACAACAGGAGAAAAACGAAGTTGCATAGACGTAAAAACACGTAATTTTTTTTCTTCTGCAACTTTCATTATTTCATTTGCATCTTCTATTGATAATGCAATTGGTTTTTCAATCAAAACATTTTTCCCTGCTTTTAGGCAACGTATAGCATGTTCACGATGTAATCCATTTGGTGTTGCTATTATTACAACATCTGTTTCCTTATCTTCTATCAGAAAACTTTCTAATGTAGAATAAGATTTTAAAGGAAAATCATCTGGTAAATTGAAATCTACAACAGCAATTAACTGTGCATTTTCCACTTCTTCAATCGCTTGTTGATGAACACGTCCTATATGACCATAACCTAAGATGGAAAAATTTATCATTGATTTATTTTATAATTTTTTCTAAGATCTTCTGTGTAATTAAGTATGTAGGTTTTACTCCTGTTAATCCTAAACCTCCAGAAGCTAGTGTACTTCCTGTTTCTAATGGATTATCAGAAGCATAATAAGCATACATTACTTTTACATCTCTATCAATATGATGTCTAATTTTTGATGCAACTTGAATTGCTTTTTGGTAATGAGCTCCTTCCATTTCTAAACCAATTGCTTGGAAAGATGAATTTTTGAAATATTCTAATACATCCTTATTTTGTAAAGATGTTCCCAATACAGAAATCATAGGTCCTTCATAAACTCCTAAGCCTTGTCCTTCAAAATCTGCTGCGGATAATTCATTATCAAAAACATAATTATCTGTAGTCCCTTCGAAAACATGAGCTGTAGCAATCATAATATCACCTTTTACTCCTTCTAAAATTCCAGCTTTACCCATTATAGCAACAGATTTTACATTCATTTTAAAACGAACATCTTCAACTTTATATGGTTTTAATAACTCATCCATTGCTTCAAAAGCTTGTTCTCCAAATGCATAATCCATAACAATGATAACTTCATTATTTTTATCTTTTGCATATGAAAAAGCTGAATTCGTTATGTTTACTTTTTCTAGATCGATAATTTGAACATCTATATTTGTTCCTGATTGATCTTTTATATAAATCAATCCATTTTTTTGAGTATAATCATTTAATGAATCACGTAATATTTTATTATTTGATGCACTTAAATCTTCATATATCTCAACACCATCATTTTTATATTTTCTTTTCAATCCATCATAAGCATAAAGCATATTAGATACACTATGCATATTTGCTGAAATGATATGAATATTTTTATTTTGAAGATGGTTTTCAAATAATACACGTTTTATTTCATTAGCCCATTTTTCACCAATCATATGATGACCAATAGACTCTCTAAGAGTTGAAGTAAATGTAATTTCTCGTTTCTTTTTACCTATACGATCTTGTTGACTTGTATATCCCATCCAATATACTATACGAAAGAATCTATCTTTATCATCAGCTGATCCAAAGTAATTATGAATTTCTTGTGTTTCTTCAAAAGTTCTACCTAATATCGTAGATAAGTGCATTAATGCAACTTCTCTGTCTTTACGAGAAATTTCAGTTTGTGTAAAAACAACTTCTTCTATTACTTCCCAAACTCTACTTTTAGAAAGAGTTTCATTATTGAAAGCTCTATTTCTAATTTTATCTGCTTCGTTATATAAGAATGTTAAATGTGTTAATACATCATAAATATCAGAACGTCCACGAGAAATTTCAATATTCATTTGCTCATCATCTATACGATAGCAAAAACGTCTACGTTTTGCTGGTATAATTGGCGTGAATATAGAACGATCATAGCCTTCATCAGATGTAAAACATACATAAGGTGTTTCTACAATACCTTCAGGTAAACGGTCTAAAACATACATTAAACCACTTAATTCAACTTTATTAGGATCTGTCATTGATCCATAAATTTCTGGGTTTATTTCGAATAATAAATTTCTTAAAATTTTTCCTGGTGCACCAGATGGACGATACACTCCTCTATGAAATAAATGACGCATTGAAATATATAATTTCTCAATAGCATCAGTAGATCTTCTTGCTCTTGTTATTGACATAATTTTTATTTTTTTTGGTTATTCAACTCTTGCTGAATAGTCATTAATTCATCATACCATTCTGTTCCGAATTTTCTGACTAATGAATCTTTCGCAAAAGTTGCTACGTTAACTTTCAATTCTTTTCCTAAGGTACAAGCATCTGAGCAAATATCCCAAACATGATAGTTGACAGATGTAAAATTTGAATATTCCTTAATACGGACTGGGTATAAATGACAAGAAATAGGCTTTTTATAGTCAACCTTTCCTTCTTCGTAAGCTTTTTCTATTCCACATTTCGAAAAACCATTGTCTTCGAAAACTAAATAAGCACATTCTTTATTGTTAACTAATGGAGTAACCCAATCTCCATCAGAATCCATGGTATATTTACCTTCTTCCTCAATTACAGCTATCCCTTCTGGGCGTAAATAAGGTTTTACATCTTCGTAAATATCATCTAGTATAGTAAGTTCATCTTCATCAAGTGGTGCTCCGGCATCACCTTCTACACAACAAATCCCTTTACATTTGTTAAGATTACAAACAAAATCTTCATTAAGTAGTTCTTCAGATACAAGGGTTTTTCCTATTTGGAACATAATTGTTACATTAAATTTTGTAACATGCAAATATACGGATAATTCCTGATAAAAATGTATTTTTGTAAAAGAATAATGAATAATCTACTTTCAAAAATCAGTCACCCTAAGCAACTTAAAGCTTTAGAACAATCTCAATTACTGATATTGTCTAAGGAAATACGTGAATTTATTTTAGATACATTAAGTGTAAAACCTGGTCATTTAGGTGCTGGTTTAGGTGTTGTTGAGCTAACAATTGCTCTCCATTATTACTATAATACACCAAATGATTTATTGATTTGGGATGTAGGACATCAATCTTATCCACACAAAATTCTGACTGAAAGAAAAAATATTTTTAATTCTCTTCGTCAAAAAAATGGAATTTCTGGTTTCCCTCTTCGTACTGAAAGTGAATTTGATATTTTTGGAACAGGACATTCTTCTACTTCTATTTCTGCACTTGTAGGAATGGCTACAGCTGATAAATTAAATCAAGTCAAAAGAAAACATATTGCTGTAATTGGTGACGCCTCTATTACATCTGGAATGAGTTTAGAAGCCTTAAATCATCTTGGCTCAACAGATTTAGATGTTTTAATTATTTTGAATGATAATAATATTGGTATTGATGATTCTGTTGGTGGATTAAAAAAACATTTTCAGTCCCTAAAAAATCAATCCAATAATATTTTCACTGATTTTGGATTAAATTTTATTGGAACGGTAGATGGACATAATTATGATGAATTATTTTCTGCTTTTGATAAAGCTGAAAAAATTAATGGGCCTAAATTATTACACGTAAAAACGATAAAAGGAAAAGGTTATATACAGGCAGAACTTAACCAAGTAAAATGGCATGCGCCTGGATTATTTGTAAAAGAAACTGGTGAAATAATAAATAAAATCTCAACCAAAACTTACCAAGATGTTTTTGGAGAAACAATGTTTAATTTATTAGAAACAAATAAAAAAATTGTTGCAATAACACCTGCTATGATTTCTGGAAGTAATTTAAGTACTTGTAAAAAAAGCTTTCCTGACAGAGTTATTGATGTAGGAATTGCTGAACAACATGCTGTCACTTTTGCTGCAGGTTTATCAACACAAAACACGATTCCTTATTGTGTTATTTATTCTACTTTTTTACAACGAGCTTACGACCAAATTATTCATGATGTTGCTTTACAGAATTTACCTGTTATTTTTTGTATAGATAGAGCTGGTTTTGTAGGCTCGGATGGTGCAACACATCATGGTATTTTTGATATTTCATTCCTTAGAGATATTCCTAATATGATTGTTTCTTCTCCTAGAAATGAAAAAGATTTCAAAAACTTATTATATACAGCTCAATTCACAAAACAACCTTTTGCAATACGATATCCTAAAAAAACAATTTCACCAACCAAGGATTTCGTTTACGAAGAAATTGAAATTGGAAAATCTGAAATTATTTTTGAAGGTAATAAACTTGCTATTCTTTCTACAGGATTAATAAGTTCTCGTTTAGAAGAAATTATTAACCTAAACAATCTACAAAGTAAGATTGCTTTAATTGATTTTCCTTTTATAAAGCCTTTAGACGAATCAAGATTAAAAGCTATTTCTTTAAAATATAATACTATTTTAACTTTTGAAGACGGAATAAAACATGGAGGATTTGGAAGTTCTATTTTAGAGTTTTTATCTGAAATAAAATATTTAGGAAATATAACAATAAATGGCTATCCTGATGAGTTTGTAGAACATGGAACAATCTCAGAACTTGAAGAATTAATAGGTTTAGATAATAAATCTATTTTAGAGATGATTTTAAATTATCTCTAATTTTCGGTACGAGAGTTGTTATGATAAAAAATATATAATCAATATACAATGAAAAAAATAATCGGTTTATCTCTTGTAATGGTATTAATTACATTTGCATCTTGTAGTTCGACTAAAAATATGCAAGAATTTTATTCTAAATATGATAGTCAATCTACAGTTATTCCCTTACCGTCTTTTGCTTTAAAATTAGCTGGAAAAGCTGGAGGAACAGATTTATTTAATTATTTAAAATCTGCTAAAGTTTTTATTATTAATGATGCTGGAGAAGGAAAACAAAAGCGTGTAATGCGTGATTTAGAATCTTCTGTTCGTGGAGAAAAATATGAAAATTTAGTAAAGTTAAAAGCTAAAAATAATAACTTAAATGTTGCCATTAAAGAAAATGGAGGTAGAATCAATAAAATGATTTTTGGAATTAATGGATTAAATAATGTATTAGTTTTGGATTCTAACCTAAATATATCAAGAGCTGAGCTAGATAAAGCATTAGATAAAATTAATACTGATGATATTCAAGAATTAGCAAACATTTTAAAATAAAGAAAAGCCTAGTTAATTAACTAGGCTTTTTATCTAGTAATTATTTTTTAATAATTTTTTGTGTATATGTTTTTGTTCCTTCAGTAATTTTAATCACATAAACTCCACTCGATAAATTAGATATATTCACATTACTTTGTGGCGCTAACTTACTTGATTTAACTAATTGTCCACTTAAAGAATAAATTTCTATAGAAGTTTGTTGATTACTTAATACTTTAAATTGATCTACAATTAAATTATTAGAAATAATATTTCTATTTTTATCTACAATATCATCAGTTGATAAAGTTGCTTTCGTTACTTCATCCCATGAAGTTCCAAGTCTCAGTTCATCAATTTCTACTCCAGAAGCTTGACTTATACGTTCTCTTAAAGCTACACTTTTTATTTCAGTTTGTTTATTTGAAGTTCCTGCTTCAGAAGTATGATGTGTATCATTTTCAGAAAGTGTATTCACCCATATACTAGATTTACCTTTATCTCCTGTCATATCATATTTTACAACAACAAAATATGTTTGATTCACCTTATAATCAATAGGAGAAGTTCCATATAATTCACTCTCTGGTATACTGCCTCCTGTTGTATTCGCTAATGATATATTAAATGTACCATCTGTTTTCCCTTTTCTTAAACCTATTCTAGAAACTGATCCTGTTCCGTCGCTTACATTATTTTTTTCATTATTAGAAAAAAAGAAAAAATAAGCCCCTGGTGCTGTTGCAACAGTATTAGCAGGAATTTTTTCTATATCTACAACTTTAATTAAAAATGATGCATAAACAACATCCTTTGATGATTCATTAAGTGATTTGTTGATTGATATATTAGCTGATGGAACCAAAGATGTTCTATTACCTTTTGATGTAGGAATTCCAGAATAAGCTAAACTATTTCCATCATCCGACGAAGTTGTAAGTGGTAATATAGTTCCTGTAGCTCCTGAATGTGTTGTCCATCCATTTTGATCCAGCGCTGTATTATAAGCAAATCCATCGTATTGAGCATTAACAACAGATATTATTGCTAATGATAATAGTGTAAAAATTTTTTTCATGTACTAAATTTTGACAAAATTATCAAATAAATTTAATTTAGACTAATGAAAAATAATTTATTTTGTAGGAAAATCTGGACGCTCCATCCTTGTGTTTGTTCCACTTAGCACTTTTAAAAAGCTAACAATAGCCTGTTTTTCATCACGAGTAAGATGTAGAGGTTTTATAAGAGGATCTGTAATTGGATACATTGGATCTTTCTTTTTATTTTCCATCATTTTCTGATCACTTGGTCTTACATTGTAAAAATTTATAATCCCTTCTAAATCAACAAAACCACCAGTATGCATCCATGGTTTAGTACTCATTAACTCTCTAAGTGATGGTGTTTTAAATTTACCTAAATCATTTATATCATTTGTTACATGATATCTGCCAAGATCTTCATATTTTGTTTTATAAAAATCTAATCCTATATTATGAAATGATTCATCTGTTAAATATTTACCATTATGGCAATTCATACATCTAGCTTTAGTTCTAAATAAATGCATCCCATAAATTTCTTCATCAGACATTGCCTTATAATTTCCTATTAAAAAACGATCAAATCTTGTTGGACGACTCACTATTGTTTTTTGAAAAGATGCTAAAGCTTTCGTTATTCTATCATAGCTTATATTGTCATCTCCAAAGGCTTCTTTAAAAAGAATTTTATAGTCTTTGTATTTTTTTAATTTTTTAGCAAGCTTTTTAGGTTCCATATCCATCTCATTATGAGCAGAAATAGGACCTCCAGCTTGTTCTTCTAATGTTGTAGCTCTACCATCCCAAAAAAAAGATGTTCGACTTCCTACATTATATAAACTTGGTGTATTTCTTTTCCCTCTCAAATGATCATTACCTAATGAAACACCACGTTGATCGTTCCAAGCTAATTCAGGATCATGGCAAGAACTACAAGAAATTTGATTTGATCCTGATAATTTAGGATCAAAGAATAACATTTTCCCTAAAACGGCTAAAGGTTCTTTTTGTTTTTTTACCAAATCAGGATCTCTTTCTAATGGTGCAAATTCTTCCCAAGCTACGCCTTTATCTATAAAAGGTTTTGGCCATTCAGATAAGTTTCTCTTATAACTGTTCACTATATCAATAATTGTTGGATCTTTTATTTCTCTTAAATCAGTTTTAATTTTAGGAATAAACCCGACTAAAATAAAGGAACAAACAATACCTATAATATATAATAAACTCTTCTGCATCATCAAAAAATAAATGCAAATATAATATGTTTTATTTAGTCTTATTTAAAAAAGAATTGTTTAAAAATTTATCTTTAATGATTAAAGATACTTATCAAAAAAACAAGACTTTATTCCGTATTATTATTTATATAAATAATTGATGTAACACTAATAATGAATTTGGTTTTTTAAAATTATTGGTATGAATTTGATAATATTTTATTAAAATATCTAATAATAAAGAACGTTGAGATTGATTAAAATTATTTTTTATTTCATCAATAAAATTAAGTTCTAATAATTTTTTTAGTAAAATTGATTCATCTGCTTTTAGCATATTTATTGATGATGACGAATTTGTAAAAAAACCATTTTCTAAATCAAACAATGTCCCTTCACTTTCTATATTAGGATAAAATCCTAAAAAATGAGTTAATTGAATTAAAAAAATCAAGTGAAAATCCGCAAAATTATCTTGCTTTTTATCAAATTCTTTTAATGAATGTTGTAAATAAAAATAAAGTGCTTCATTATCTGATTCTTCTTTTAAAACTAAGTTTAAAATTTCTGATATAAAAAAAACGATTGCGGATTTTACTGGATGAAAATGTAAAGATTCGTAATAATAAGCTATTTGTGAAGACTTTAAAAAGACAAGTTGCTGATCATTTATTTTAGATGAAAAAGATATTTCTATCTCATTTAATGGATAATAAACTGATGAAGTTCTTTTCTTTTTTGTAAATACACCTTTTACTATAAAAGATTTTAGTCCAAAATTTTGTGTAAAACATCTAACAATTAAACTTGTATCTCCATATTTTAATGTTGATAATACAATTGCTTTAGTATCATGTATCTTCATTATCGTACAACTGCGATTTTAAGAGTTTTTGATTCACTTCCATCAGGAGTAACCATTAGTACTAAATATATTCCTGAGGCAACAGGTTTTCCTTTAAAATTATTTGTATCCCATTCTACAACACCACCTTCAGCTTTTTTATCAAATAAAATATTTCCTACGATATCAGTTATTTTTACACTAGATCTATCTGGTAAATTTTTTATTGTAATATTCCCTTTATAAGTTGGTCTATATGGATTAGGATAAGCTAATGCTTTATTAAAATTAGTTGATTCTGAAGACACATCTCCATTATAAGATACAGCTCCTTTTTCTGTTGCAAAATATACTTTACCTGTAGATTCATCTACAGTGATACCATAAATAATATCAGAAGGTAAAGGGCTATTTTTAGTTGTGAAATGCAATTTTGTTTCTTCTCCATTTTCAGAAACATAATAAACACCTCCTCCATTTGTTCCTATCCATTTTCTATTTGCAGCATCAACAGTTATTGAATAAACTCCTAAATTAGTTAATAAAGCTTCTGCAATACCATCTTGAACAATTACTATTGGTTCTGCTTTTAAGTCATTATTATCAGCAGCAGCTTCAATTCCATAAGCTACAGCTAAACCTCTTTCTGTTCCTATCCAAAGATTTCCTGTTTTATCTAGAGCTGATGACCAAACATTATTATTAGGTAAACTTTGTTCTCCTGTTGTAAGTATGTTACCAACAACATCATAATTATTTTTTCTAATTACAGCCACACCTCCTGCTCTAGCTTGAGGAATGTAAATATACTTATTATCTATTATTGGTGACAATGCATTCGAAGCATCTTCATTTGTTCTTTGAGTTGTCGTCCAATTTCCTCCAGATTTTGCATTTACAGAAAGACTATTTATAGCTACATTTACTAAATTATAATTAGGTATACCCGAAGACATACAGTTAGAATCACAATAAAAACTTTCTGAAAGATAAAAATTTCCTTGATCATCATAACTTCCTCCTCCGAACCTATATATTTGAGGTAAAGGAGATGTAATGTGCTTAGGTTGAGAAGAATATCCATTAAATTCAAAAATACCAATTTGTGTCCCTCCCCATCCTACAACTTCTGCATAAGGAATTACCATAAAATGATTTTCATCTGTAGGATCTAAAGCAATCTTTATAATGTCTTTAGCATTATTTAAAGATTCTGAACTGTAATGATTCCAATTTTGAGAATCAAAAAATGAAAATCCATCAGCATTAAATGTAACATTATTATAATTTTCTATTCCACCTGGAGCTATCCAAATTTTATTATTTTTTGCGGTAACAGAATAAGATTTATTTGAATATGGTCCTTGAGGCTTATAATTAATTGTTGTATTAGTAAAATCAATTAGACCATTTATATTTGTGCCTGCATAAATTTTATTATCAACGTATATTCCTGTATTAAAATTATAATTATAATAATTACTTCCTCCTAAAACTGATAATTGATTACCTTGAGAAATTATTAATTGATTTCCAGAAGATTTCAAATCTAAAATGGTTGATGAATAACTGTTTGCATTTCCATTTATAGATTTTAAATTATTTCCTATTGAATAATAAATTTCATTATTTAATAATTCTATATTTGATATATTTTGTCCGTTTTCTATACTCCCCCAACTATTTATATTCGGATTATTTTTTCCGTTTTGTAGTTCGCTATAACGAATACCATCGGTTGTTGCTATATAAATTTTGTTATCTAAAATTGTCGCATCATTTACAATAAAAGAAGTTCTTGTTGTTTCTTTAAACTCTTCATCATTTAAATCATAAGATACAATACCAAAGGCTCCTGAAATAAATGCTATATTATTATATATGTAAATATTATTAATATTTTTATTTCCATTAAATTCATTCCATTTGATATCAAGAACCATAGTTGAATTTCCAGATTTTAATAAATCTAATCCTCCATTTTCATACCCAACTAAAAAAGAATCAGAATTTTCATCATAAGCCATAGCAGAGAGACCTACATTATTTAAATAATTAGTTTTATTTATTTTGACTAATTCAGAAGTTGGTTCTTGAGGGTTAAATAAAAAGATTCCATTTTCAGTTCCACAATAAATGATTCCTTTTACATTTTCAAGATATTTAACATTACCATAAGAAAATAATTCTCCCCATCGACCTTTGTTCGTTTGAGCACTTAATTGAATAAAAATCAATATAATTATGACAAATAGTTTCTTCTTCATATATTACAAAAATACTGTAATAATTAACAACTATTTTTTATGATTATTATTTTAAGGCATAAAATTTACCAGGTAGTGTAGAAATAACTTGTTTTAATTCTAAATCCAATAAAATGGGCATCAATTCATAAGATTTTAAATCTAATTTATAAGATATAATATCTATGTGCTGTTTACCATCAATTCTCAATAAATTAACTATACTATTTTCTTCTTCTGAAAATTCTATAAATAAATCAAGTTGATTAGACTTCCTATTAATATCAAAATTAAAGTAATTGATAATATCCTTAGAGTTTTCTATTAAATATGCTTGTTGTGTTTTTATAAGAAAATTACATCCTTCATTCAAAGGATCTATCGTTTTACCAGGCAAAGCAAAAACTTCTCTATTATAATCATTTGCGAATTTAGCTGTAACTAAACTACCTCCTTTAAAAGCTGATTCTACAACAACTATGGCATCAGACAAACCTGCTATAATTCTATTTCTTTGTAAAAAAGCTTCAGGTGTAGTCAATTTAAAACTTGGCTGTTCTGTTAACCATCCTCCATTAGCTAACATTTCATTTGCTATTTTTTTATGTGTAGAAGGATAAATCTTATCTAAATTTGTTCCCATAACAGCCCATGTAGAAATATTATTTTTTAGAGCAACAGTGTGTGATTCAATATCACATCCATAAGCTAATCCACTAATAATAGAAATATCAAAATCAGATAAATTATCAATCAATTCATTTATAAAGTTTTTACCATAATTTGTCATTTTACGTGTTCCTACTATTGCTATTTTCTTTTTGTTAGATGAATTAAAATCTAAGTTACCTTTTGTGTAAATTACAAGGGGACAATCATAGCATTCTTTTAAATTATTAGGATAATTAGTATCAAAGAAAGATATAATATTAATATTATTTTTATCACAATATTCAATTTCTTTATATGCTAAATGCAAGTATTTATCACTTCCAAAATCATTACTTAAAACCTTTCCAATTCTTTTAATCTTTAAAAGTTCTTCTGGTTTACTTCTCCAAGCTTTTTTTGCGGAACCAAAATGAGTAATTATTTTTTTACCAATAACATCTCCTATTCCTTTTTGAAATGATATCGCTAATATATAAGGTAGTTCAGTATTCATTTTGTTAAAATATTAATATATAATAGAATAACCACAGTATTAAGTAATTATTTTTTTGATAAATTCAAAATAAAATGTTAATTTCGTTCCATGAGGTTAGAAGAACATATTAGTGAATTATTATTTAAGCAAGATTGTGTTATTGTACCTAATTTTGGCGCATTTATAACAAACTCTGCAAGCGTTACATTGGATGAAAAAAATAATACTTTTATTCCTCCAAGAAAAGAACTATCTTTTAATTCTACCTTAATTAAAAATGATGGTATTCTAATCAATAAAATTGTTAATGATGAGCCAATGTCTTTTGATAAGGCTCAAACATTTGTAAGTGAGCAAATCTATTTTTGGCAAGAACATTTAAAAAATGGTAAAATTCTTATACTAAAAAACATAGGTAGTTTACAATTGAATGAAGTAGGAAAAATTGATTTTAAACCTGATAATAATCAAAACTATTTCATCCCCGCTTATGGACTATCAAATCTTAAAGCTAATTATATTTTAGAAAAACAAGAGCATAAAACCTCTAATCAATACATGTCAAAACTTTTAGTTACAGCATCTTTAATTCCAATTATTATAGGAGGAGTTTTATATTTTAATACACCAAAACCTGTTGAAAAATTTGTAACAGAGCAATGGAGTGGTTTAGTTTTACCTATAATTGGTAAAAAAGAAATAAAAGAATCTCCAAAAGCCATTCAATATGATGTTTACAATTTACCTCAAACTATAGAAGAACCATCTTTGGTTGAATACCAAATAGCAGAAATAGCAACGAAAAAAGATACTATAGAAATTCCTAAAAAGGTTGAAATAACGGTCGTAAAAGAAACAAAAATAAATGATAACGAGAAAGAGGTTACAGCTATAGTTAAACAAAAAGACGTAAAAAAAGATGTTGTTATTAATAAAAATGAAGCTAAAAAAATTGACTCGACAAAGAAAGAATCTTCCAATAAAAAAATAATTGAAAATTCAAGTAAAAAATATCAAGTAATTGCCGCCTCTCTTAAAAGACAAGATGATGCAAATCGTTTAGTTGAAGATTTAAAAAAACAAGGCTATAAGAATGCGGATATAACTTATATAAAAGGTAGATATTATTATGTTACTTATAATACTTTTAATGATTTAGAGCAAGCTCAAAAATATATGAATGAAGTAAATAAAAAATCTCCTGGAACCTGGGTAAGAACAAATTAATTAGTAATAAAATAGCTTAATAATTATTAAAAAATATTTATATCCGAAGAGATTTTTATTTCTTCGGATTTTTTATTCTTGATTTAAGAAATCTGAGGATTATTCGACATAATATTGTTTCTATCTGATTTCCAAATTACTCATTAAAATATTAAATATTTTATTCTTAGATTACCATCTTTATTTTCTGATTGAGAAATTTTATTCTTCATTTAAAGTATATTCTGACTATGTAAGTTTATTTCCTTTTATAACTTATTTCTGAGCAATACAAAAAAATATAAAAAAGGCATGTTAAGTATAACATGCCTTTTTTATTGATAATTATTTATTATTATAATACTCTTTTTATATATAAAAATTTTGGTCCCCAATATCTATCATTTAATGAAGAAACCATAACACCTTTTGATGTTGAAGAATGTATAAATTCTAATACTCCTTCTTTATTTCTTCCATGAACAATTCCTACATGAGAAACTCTACCTCGACCTCTAGTTGCAAAAAACACTAAATCTCCTTCTTTCGCTTCATCTGCAGATATTTTTACTCCTTCTTTCGCTTGATCAGCTGAAACACGAGGTAAATCTTTGTTAAAAGTTTCAAAAACACTTCTTACAAAGGCAGAACAATCAATTCCATTTCTTGTTGTGCCTCCATATCGATATGGTGTACCGATGTATGTTTCTGCTTCTTTTAATAAAAATCCAGCAAATAAATCATTTGTTTCTTCTAAAACACTATTTAAAACAACCATCGATTTAGCTTCATCATTAATTTCTATTGGTGCAACTTCTAAATTAGATTGCTTATTTATTAATTTAGCTTGTCCTTCTATAGCTCTAGGCTTCATAATAAAACTCCTCGAAGAGTATTCTGTAGCTTCACCTACAGGGGTTAAGGACGAACACGATGTTATAAACATAGAGCACAATACTGCTGCTACGCCAAATATTGACACTCTCATATTAGAAATTGTTTTTCATTTTTATATATTTAGTATTGCTAAAATAACTTTTTAAATATTATTATATTATACTCAAACTGCTGTTTTAGATAAAATTAACTTTATTAACTTTATTTTAACATAATTTATATATAATTTTTATTCTAAATGTTTTGGAAGTATAAAAAAAACATATACATTTGCACTCGCTTTTCACAAGAACTGTAAAAGCCGTCATGCGGCCCATTCGTCTAGTGGTTAGGACATCAGGTTTTCATCCTGGAAACAGGAGTTCGATTCTCCTATGGGCTACATAAAAAGTGTTTTAGAAAATTATTTAAATTATTTGGTAAGATAAACTTTTTGTTTTTATCTTTGCCGAACTAAAATAGAAAGAGATAAACGTTATGGCAAATCATAAGTCAGCATTAAAAAGAATTAGACAATCAGCGGTTAGACGCGATCGTAATAAATATTATCACAAATCTGCTCGTACAGCTATCAAAGCTTTAAGATCAGAAACTGATAAAAATGAAGCAGAAACTGTTTTTCCAAAAGTTTCTTCAATTATTGATAAATTAGCAAAAAGAAACATTATTCATAAGAATAAAGCTTCTAACTTAAAATCTAAATTAGCTAAACATATAGCTACATTAGGATAATATAAGTGGTCCCTTCGTCTATCGGTTAGGACATCAGGTTTTCATCCTGGAAAGAGGGGTTCGATTCCCCTAGGGACTACAAATTAATAGATAGATTGCTTTATCGCAATCTTTTTTTTCCTTATTCATAGTTGTTGATGTTTTATTAAACAACCAGTGTAATACTGTGTAAAGGAAATTGTTTTTTGTGTTTTGTTTGTAAAGATTAATCAATTTATTGTAGATTAATCGGGAATGAAAATGTCGCTGTATAATTCAACTTGGTTCAAATTATTAGAATTATACAACGACTTTTCTTAAAACCCAACACATTTATTTGACATTTTTATTTATAAATTACGAGTTATTAAATTCATAATTAAGTGGTCCCTTCGTCTATCGGTTAGGACATCAGGTTTTCATCCTGGAAAGAGGGGTTCGATTCCCCTAGGGACTACAAATTATATAGAATTAAATAATTAAAAATATTTTTAAAATATATTTGGTAGTTAAAATTATTCTATTAATTTTGCATCGAAATTATTTTTAAAGTGGTCCCTTCGTCTATCGGTTAGGACATCAGGTTTTCATCCTGGAAAGAGGGGTTCGATTCCCCTAGGGACTACAAAAAAAGCATCTAATAAATTTATTAGATGCTTTTTTTATGAGATTAAGTTTAATAAAAAACTAGTAAATATTTACTAGTTTTTTATTATATCTATTAAGCTTCTTGTGCTTTAATTAAATTTAATGCAGATCCAGCTTTAAACCATTCTATTTGTTGAGCATTATACGTATGATTAGCAAAAATCAAATCTTTAGATCCATCAGAATGTACTAATTCAATAGACAAAGGTTTTTCTGGAGCAAAGTTTATTAAATCAATAAAATTAAACGTATCATCTTCTTGTACTTTATCATAATCTGCTTTATCAGCAAATGTTAGAGCTAACATACCTTGTTTCTTTAAATTAGTTTCATGAATACGTGCAAAAGAACGAACTAAAACAGCTACAACACCTAAATGACGTGGTTGCATTGCTGCATGTTCTCGAGATGAACCTTCTCCATAATTTTCATCACCTACAATAATAGAAGGAACTCCTGCCGCTTTATATGCTCTAGCAGTATCTGGAACTGGTCCATATTCTCCAGTTAACTGATTTTTTACTTTATTTACTTCTTGATTAAATGCATTAACAGCACCAATTAAAGTATTATTAGATATATTATCTAAATGTCCTCTAAAACGCAACCATGGCCCTGCCATAGATATATGATCTGTTGTACATTTACCAAATGCTTTTATTAAGAGTTTAATTCCTGTTATATTTTTTCCATTCCAAGGTTTAAAGCTTTCTAATAATTGCAAACGTTCTGAATTAGGATTAACTATAACTTCTACATTAGAGCCATCCTCTATTGGTGCTTGGTAACCATTATCTTCATAAGCATAACCTTTAGTAGGTAATTCTTCTCCTTTTGGAGCATCTAATAAAACCTCTTCTCCATTTTTATTAATTAACTTATCCGTTAATGGATTAAAATCTAAGCGTCCTGCAATAGCAATTGCTGCAACCATTTCTGGTGATGTTACGAAAGCATATGTATTTGGATTACCATCTGCACGCTTCTTAAAATTTCTATTAAAGGAATGCACAATTGTATTCTTCTCTTCTTTATCTGCTCCTTCTCTATCCCATTGCCCAATACATGGACCACAAGCATTCGTAAAGATAACTGCATTTAAATCTTCAAAAGTTTTTAATAAACCATCTCGGTCTGCTGTATATCTAACAACTTCTGAACCTGGATTTATTCCAAATGATGCTTTTGTTACAAGTCCTTTATCAATAGCTTGCTGAGCAATTGATGCTGCTCTAGATAAATCTTCATATGAAGAATTTGTACAAGAACCTATTAAGCCCCATTCTACATCCATTGGCCAACCATTAACTGCTGCAGTTTCTTTCATCTTTGATACTGGCGTCATTAAATCTGGTGTAAAAGGACCATTTAAACGTGGTTCTAATTCTGATAAATTAATTTCAATTAATTCATCATAATAGTTTTCTGGATTTGCATAAACTTCATTATCCGAACGTAAATACTCTTTATACTTATTCGCTTCATCAGCAACATCATTACGGTTTGTTGCTCTAAGATATCGCTCAGAAGCATCATCATAAGCAAAAATAGAAGTTGTAGCACCTATTTCAGCTCCCATATTACAAATTGTACCTTTACCTGTTGCGGATAAAGATTCTGCTCCTTCTCCAAAGTATTCTACAATAGCACCAGTACCTCCTTTTACAGTTAATAAGCCTGCAACTTCTAAAATAACATCCTTAGGAGCAGACCAACCTGATAATTTACCAGTTAACTTTACTCCTATCAATTTAGGCATTTTTAATTCCCAAGCCATTCCTGCCATTACATCAACTGCATCAGCTCCACCGACACCTATAGCAACCATTCCCAAACCTCCTGCATTTGGAGTATGAGAATCAGTACCAATCATCATTCCTCCTGGAAATGCATAATTCTCTAAAACAACTTGATGAATAATACCAGCTCCTGGTCTCCAAAAACCAATTCCATATTTATTTGAAACAGATTCTAAAAAATTAAAAACTTCAGATGATTTACTAATTGCTTCTTGTAAGTCAGTCTTAGCACCAACCTTAGCTTGAATTAAGTGATCACAATGAACAGTAGAAGGAACTGCTGTTTTTTGTTTACCAGCTTGCATAAATTGTAGTAATGCCATTTGCGCTGTTGCATCTTGCATTGCTACTCTATCTGGAGCAAAATCTACATAAGATTCACCTCTTTTATATGCTTCTGTTGGTTTACCTTCAAATAAATGCGCATATAAAATTTTTTCTGAATAAGTCAATGGTCTTTTTACAATAGATTTTGCTGCGTCTACACGCTCTTTCATTCTATTATAAACACCTTTTATCATATCTATATCAAATGCCATAATATTGTATTTTTAATTATAATTTTACTATTAAATCAATAAACAATTTACGGATTTTTTATGTTAGGTTTTTCTTAAACTATGTCAAAAGTCATAATTTAAAACGATTCTATGTAACTTATTTCTAATACTATAAATAAAAAAACCGAGATAATCATTTTGATTATCTCGGTTAAAATATATTAAAATTTAAACCTATTCTTATTTAGTTGAAATAGGAGTAAATTTTGTTAAATTAATACCTTCTACAGCTGCTTTGTACTCTTCAATACTTGGTATTCTTCCTAAAATAGCAGAAAGAACAACAACTGGAGTTGACGCTAATAAAGATTCACCTTTTTTACGATCAGAATCTTCTACAACACGACCTTGGAAAAGACGAGTTGAAGTAGCCATAACTGTATCTCCTTTTGCAGCCTTTTCTTGGTTCCCCATACAAAGGTTACAACCAGGACGCTCTAAGTACATGATGTTTTCATATTCTGTACGAGCAGTACTTTTTGGTAATAAATCACTAAATTCAAATCCTGAATATTTTTGTAATAAATCCCAATCACCTTCAGCTTTTAACTCATCAATGATGTTATAAGTTGGAGCAGCAACAACTAATGGTGCATTAAATTTAACCTCTCCTTGTTGTTTCTCTACGTTTTTCAACATTTGAGAAACAATTTTAAGGTCATCTTTATGTACCATACAAGATCCTACGAATCCTAAATCTACTTTTTTATCACCTCCGTAGAAAGATAATTCTCTAATAGTATCGTGTGTATATCTTTTAGAAACATCATCATTGTTTACATCTGGATCAGCAATCATTGGTTGATCAATAATATCAAGATCAATAACAACTTCAGCATAATATTTAGCATTTGCATCTGGAGCTAAAGCAGGTTTTTCTCCTGATTGAATTTCTTCAATTCTTTTATTAGCTTTGTTGATTAATCCTTGAAGAACTTGATTTTTATTCTCCATTCCTTTATCAATCATGATTTGGATACGATCTTTTGCAATTTCTAAAGATTTGATTAACGTATCATCTTGCGAAATACAAATAGATGCTTTAGCTTTCATTTCAGCAGTCCAATCTGTAAATGTAAATGCTTGATCTGCAAGAAGAGTTCCGATATGAACCTCAATAATTCTACCTTGGAATACATTCTCTCCTCCAAATTGTTTTAACATTTGAGATTGTGTAGCATGAACAACATCACGGAAATCCATGTATTCTTTCATTGCTCCTTTGAAAGTAACTTTTACTGATTCTGGGATTGGCATAGATGCTTCTCCTGTAGCTAATGCTAAAGCAACTGTTCCTGAATCAGCACCAAAAGCAACACCTTTAGACATTCTTGTATGTGAATCACCACCTATAATGATAGCCCATTCGTCAACAGTAATATCATTAAGAACTTTGTGGATAACGTCAGTCATTGCATGATATTCATTTTTAGGATCACGAGCTGTAATAAGTCCGAAATCATTCATGAATTTCATTAATTTAGGGATATTAGCTTGTGCTTTTTTATCCCAAACAGATGCAGTGTGACAACCTGATTGGTATGCACCGTCAACGATTGGAGATATTACAGTTGCAGCCATTGCTTCTAACTCTTGAGAAGTCATAAGTCCTGTAGTATCTTGAGAACCTACAATATTAACTTCTACACGTACGTCAGAACCTGCATGTAATACTTTTCCTGGAGTAGTTCCAACAGCATTTCTATTGAAGATTTTTTCAACAGCTGTTAAACCTTGTCCTTCTATTGAAATTTCTTTAGATGGAGCAAAAACTGTAGGAGCTTCAATTCCTAAAGTTTTAGCAGCAAATGTTTGGATTTTTTTACCAAATACAATTGCATAAGAACCACCAGCTTTTATGAATTCCATTTTTTGAGGAGTAAGAGATTTAGAAATATCTATTAACTCTTGATCACCATTATATAATTTTTTCTTTTGCGTATTAATTGTAAGAACAGTTCCTGTTTCAACAGAATAAACTTCTTCTAAAACTGGTTCACCTTTTTCGTTACGAACAACTTCTCCGTTTTCATCTACTTTTTTCTTCCAGTTTTGTAAGTCAATACCAATACCTCCTGTTACATCAACAGTTGTAAGGAAAATTGGAGAAATACCGTTTGTACCAGCTACAATTGGAGCTATGTTTACAAAAGGCACATAAGGACTTGCTTGTTTACCTGTCCATAAAGCCACGTTATTAACACCTGACATTCTAGAAGATCCAACACCCATTGTTCCTTTTTCAGCGATTAACATTACGCTTTTTCCAGGATGTTGAGCTTGTAAATCTCTAATTTGTTGTTGAGCTTCCGGAGTAATCATACATTTACCATGTAATTCACGGTCTGAACGAGAGTGAGCTTGATTACCTGGAGATAATAAATCTGTAGAGATATCACCTTCACCAGCAATAAATGTTACAACATTAATTTCTTCTGGTACAGCAGGTAATTCTGTAAAGAATTCTGCTTTTGCATAACTTTCAAGAATTTCTTTAGCGATAGCATTACCTTCATTAAAAGCTAATTTTAAACGCTCTGTATCTGCATCATACAAGAACACTTGAGTTTTAAGAACTTCTGCAGCTTGATTAGCTATATCAGTATCATTACCTAAAGCTAAATCTAAAAGAACCTCAATAGATGGTCCTCCTTTCATATGTGATAATAATTCAAAAGCAAATTTAGGTGTAATTTCTGCAACTACAGATTCTCCTAAAATAATTTCTTTTAAAAATTTTGCTTTAACACCAGCAGCACTAGTTGTTCCTGGTAAAGTATTGTAAATAAACAAATTTAAAGAATCCTCTCTATGCTCATTACTTAAATCTTTTATTTGTTCAATAATTTCACTTAGTAATTCAGCACCATCTATAGGCTTTGGATGAAGCCCTTCACTCTTTCTCTCTTCAATTTCGTTGATGTAATCCTTATAAAGGCTCATAATTCTTATATTTTTTTAAATTTATTATAGAGGTTGTCATAAAAAATAACGAATCACTCTTTTTACAACCTATTTAAATTATAATAACATCATCTACAATAATGTAGATCAATCGATATAATCGGTTGTTCTTTAATTATTATAAGTTTGTCTACAAAAATACGTTTATAATAGTGATTTTTCATTAAACACTTATATATTTTAATTATTGTTTAATAATTTAGAACAATTATAAAGAAAGCCTATATTTCACTTTAACAATGATTTAGGCTTAAAAAATATAACTTAAAAATGAAAGTACTTTCCAAATATCAACTTGATAATTTTTTATTATTTTTTTTATTAAATTGAATTATTTTGAAAATTTTATAAACATATTTCAATCAATTAAAATAAATAATAAAAACCTTCTAATGATTTATAAAAATCAATAAAAAATACTCAATAATGAATAAATATTAACAATTAGTTATAATTATACTAATTTAATGTAATAATATACATTTTTTATTAACTTTGCGCCTTAATATAAAAAATATGAAACTCTGGGATAAAGGTTTTACCATTAATGATAAAATAGAAAAATTTACTGTTGGTAAAGACAGAGAATTAGATGCTCATCTTGCTAAATATGATGCAATAGCATCTAAAGCACAAGCCAATATGTTAGCCAAAACAGGCTTAATCACAAATAAAGAGAATGATGCTTTACAAATTGCATTAAATGAAATATTAAAATTAATTGAAGAAAATAATTTTAATGTTGATGATAATTTTGAAGACATCCATTCAAAAATTGAAGCATATCTAATTGAAAAAACTGGCGATGCTGGTAAGAAAATACATGTTGCAAGATCAAGAAATGATCAAGTTCTTGTTGCTATTCAATTATTTGAAAAAGAATATCTAAAGGAAATCACTGAAAAAATAATCACTTTAATAGAAATTTTTTTAACAAAAGCAGAAGAATTAAAAAATCATTTATTACCAGGTTATACCCATTTTCAGGCAGCCATGCCTAGTAGTTTTGGTCTTTGGTTTTCTGCATATGCAGAAAGTTTATTAAATGATTTATACTTTTTTGAAGCTGCATATAAAATTTCTGATCAAAATCCATTAGGTTCTGGAGCTGGATTTGGAACAAGCTTCCCTATAGATCGTTTACAGACAACACAAGAATTAGGTTTTTCAGAAATATTAGTTTCTTCTGTTGGCGCACAAATTTTACGTGGAAAAACAGAAAAATCTGTAGCTACTGCCTTAGCAATGATTGCTGGTACACTTTCTAAAATGTCTTATGATTTAGTTATTTATAATTCGCAGGATTTAGGGTTTGTAAAATTACCTAATGAAATGACTACAGGATCTTCTATTATGCCTCACAAAAAGAATCCTGATGTTTTTGAATTAACTAGAGCACATTGCAACCGCATACAAGCTTTACCAAATGATATTATGTTAACGATAAATAATTTACCTAGTGGTTACCATAGAGATTTTCAGATTCTTAAAGAAATTCTATTTGAACCAATGATGCAATTTGATAATATTATTGATATATTAACATTTGCTATTCCACAACTTCAAATTAAGAATGATTATATAGAACAAGAAAAATATAACCCTATTTATACGGTAGAAAATATTAATGATGCAATCAAAAACGGAACACCATTTAGAGATGCATACAGAGAAGTTGGTTTATCAGTAGAAAATGGGACTTATATTCCACACAAAGAATTTGAAACTTCACATATTGGAAGTATTCATAATTTAAGATTAGATTTAATTGAAAGTAAAGTTGAAAAATTTAGACTTGAATCTTCTGTTTTAAAATAATAATCGATTAATAATAACAAAAAATGCGTTCAAAAATTGAACGCATTTTTATTATTTTATATAGATAAACTAGATAATATTACCATCAAATTTACCTGATTGTATTTTTCTATCTAATTCAGCTTGTATATCTTCTATAACTGGTCTTACTGTTGATTCTGGTATATCAGAAACTCGTATATACATTAAGCCATCTATAGCATCATTAAATTTAGGATCAACATTAAATGCAATAACTTTTGCATTTTGTTTGATGTACTTTTTGATCAAAACTGGTAAACGAAGCATATTTGGCTCTAGTTCATCAATTAATTTATCAAATTTATTTAAATCAGCTTCAGATTCATCAAAAATAAATTCTTTATCTTCTTCTCTTAGACTTACTTTAAATTCATTTTTAGCTCGAACATATTGTGCTACAGTAGAATCAAAATAATGAGATTTCATAAATTCAATCATTAAAGATTTAGAAAAATCAGAAAATTGATTACTTATACTAACTCCTCCAATAATAAATTTTTGATGAGGATTTCTCAAAGTTACATGAACAATTCCTCTCCATAAAAGAAATAATGGCATTGGTTTTTGTTGATATTCTGTAACAACAAATGCTCTTCCCATTTCAATACATTTCTTAAAAAAAGGATGAATTTCTGGATCAAAATTAAATAATTCGTTTACATAAAATCCATTAATACCATATTTTTCATAGACCTCAGAACCAATAGCCATTCTATAAGCTCCTACAATTTTATTTGCATCTTTATCCCATAAAAATAAATGATGATAATGACCATCAAATCGATCCAAATCTATTTCATCATTTGTTCCCTCACCTATTAATCGAAAAGTTACTTCTCTTAATCGGCCAATTTCTCTTAATATATTAGGAATTTTTTCAGCTCTAGCAAAAAAACATTCATAATTATTATTTGTAAATAATAAAGCATCTTCCTCTTTATGTAATCTTTCTATATCCCCTAAAATTAAATCTAATGATGTTTCAGGAACAATTTGTTTCACCTTTTTTGAAGATGATAAACTTTGAAGATTCGGTATTTTTAATTCTAAATTCGATGGATTTTTAAAAACTTCTGCTATTCCTCTTTTTTTATTGTAATAAGAAGATAACATATATGTTTTCTTTCTCAAGAAATCTGAATAATCTTGTATAGATTCGTGCTCATCTTGTTGTTTTTGTAAAATAGGTTTACCTATTCTTATCTGAATTGCACGTGTTCTTTTTCTCATCATTTCTGCTGGCAACATTGCTGTCTGAAAATCTGGATGAATTTTAGCTACACGGTAAAAAGTATTACTATTTTTTGCTCTAAAAAACATAGGTACAACAGGAACTTTAGCTTTTTTAATAAGCTTCATTGCTGCTTCTTGCCAATTCCTATCTATTATTTTTTTCTCATCGTCTCGATAAGAAACTTCACCAGCAGGAAAAATACCCAAACACCCTCCTGATCGCAATAATTTCAAAGTATCTCTCATACCTGAAATACTACTGTAAGCATCTTTGCGAGTTTCGAAAGGATTTACAGGTATTATCATAGGATCTAATGGTTTAATTTTTTGTAATAAAAAATTACCCATTACTTTAAAGTCAGGACGAATTTTTGACATAAAATGCATCATTATAATCCCATCTAAAGCTCCAAGTGGATGATTAGATATAATTATAAATGGTCCTTCTTTCGGAATTCTCTTTAAATCTTCTTCATGAATTTCATAGTCTACGCCTAAATCATCAATCAAATAATCTAAAAATCCTTCACAGCTTAAATGTTTACCTCTATTATATAAATCATTTAATTGATCTATACTGAAAGCTTTTTTTAGAGCCCAAGCAATAGGTTTACCAAAAATGCCAATTTTTGAAAGTCCTGATGCTGAATATATATCTTGTGTGCTAACTAAACTCATTTATCCTTTTACAACAATTTGTAATGTTTCTTTTACTGTTTGACGCAACAATTCTTTATCTTTTGGAATGACATTATCTGATTGATCCTCGAAATGACGAATTGTATATAATAAAACGTTATTTTCTTTTTGAATGCCAAAATCTACACTTATATCTTGAGCAAATTTTTCAAGATTATTATATTTATCTTCTAAACATAAAGATAAAGATATAGCAGAACTCTGCATAAGATTTACATTTATCTGATAATCATATAATTTATTAAATATACCACTTAATTTATCTTCTGTAATAAAAGAAAAATCTTTACTTGATAAACGAATCAAATGTTGATCTCTTTTTAAAATAAAACATGGTACTTTTGGTTCTAATGGTTGTCCTTTTGAAACTTCTGTTCCAGCTTCTTTTGGATTCAAGAATGATTTTACAAAAAATGGAATTTCTTTTCTTTGTAATGGTTGTAATGTTTTTGGATGAATAACTGATGCTCCATAATAAGCTAACTCAATAGCTTCTTCATAAGAAATATGGTTCAATAATTCTGCATTATCAAAATAACGTGGATCAGCATTTAAAACCCCTGGAACATCTTTCCAGATTGTCATACTATCTGCATTTAAACAATAAGCAAAAATTGCAGCTGAATAATCTGAACCTTCTCTACCCAATGTTGTCGTGAAAAAATTAGGATCTGAACCTAAGAAACCTTGAGTTATATATAACCCTTTTGTAGGCAATTCTTTTATATTTTCTTCGGTTAATTTCCAATCAACTTTTCCTTCTCTGTATGTATTATCTGTTTTGATATAATCACGAACATCCAACCAATCATTTTTTAAATTAATTGAATTTAAATACATACTTATAATTTTCGTAGAAATTAATTCTCCACAACATACAATCTGATCATATACATAACTGTAATGAGGAGACTTATTTCTTCTTAAAAAAGATAGAATATCATCAAAAAACTGAGAAATTTCATTAGAAACATCTACAGGATTTTCGAATAATTCTTCTGCTAATGCTATATGATGCTCTTTAACATCATAAATTGTTTTTTCGAAATCTTCGTTTTCAAAATAGCGCTTGACTACGTCTTCTAATGCATTAGTTGTCTTGCCAATAGCAGAAACTATGATACATGTATTTTCGTAACCAACAGTTTGCAACAAGTTTGCAACATTTCTTACGCCAGCTGCATCTTTTACTGATGCTCCACCGAATTTGAAAACTTTCATTTTTATAAAAACTTTTTTTAAATATTAACTCGCAAATATAAGTAAAAAAGTACACAAATAAATTTTGATAATTATAATTGAATGAATAAAAAAATGATGATTCTCATATATTTAGTAAAAATTCAAACGTTTGAGATAATAGAGAATATATTTTTTATTACGATATTTGACTCGCAAAACATAATTATGAAAACAGATTCCCATCAAACTCTTGGAGAGTTTATCATAGAAAATCAAGCTGATTTTATCTACTCTACAGGAGAACTTACGCGTTTATTGAGTTCCATTAAGTTAGCAACAAAAGTAGTTAACTACAAAGTTAACAAAGCTGGTTTAGTTAACATTATAGGTGAATTCGGAAATGAAAATGTTCAAGGTGAAAAACAACAAAAATTAGATGTTTTTGCTAATGAAACATTTATAAAAACTTTATCTCAAAGAGAAGTTGTATGTGGTATAGCTTCAGAGGAAAATGAAGATTTTATTTCTATTGAAGCTAGTAAAAATTCAAAAAATAGTAAATACGTTGTACTTATCGATCCACTTGATGGATCATCTAATATAGATGTAAATGTATCTGTAGGAACAATTTTTTCGATTTATCATCGTGTTACCGAACCAGGAACACCAGTTACAAAAGAAGATTTTTTACAACCAGGTAATAAACAAGTCGCTGCTGGTTATGTAATCTATGGAACTTCTACTATGTTAGTTTATACAACAGGAAATGGAGTAAATGGGTTCACATTAGATCAAGACATAGGAACATTTTATCTTTCTCATCCTAATTTAACAATTCCAAAAGATGGAAAAATATATTCTGTTAACGAAGGTAACTATGTTAAATTTCCTCAAGGTGTGAAAGATTATATTAAATATTGCCAAGCTGATGAAGGAGATAGACCCTACACTTCACGCTACATAGGATCTTTATGTTCTGATTTTCATAGAAATATGCTAAAGGGAGGTATCTATATTTATCCTTCTGGTACAAATAATCCAAACGGGAAATTACGTTTATTATATGAATGTAATCCTATGGCATTTATTGCTGAACAAGCTGGTGGTAAAGCTACTGATGGTTTTAATCGTATTATGGATATAGAACCTACAGAATTACACCAAAGAATTCCTTTCTTTTGTGGATCCTACAATATGGTTGAAAAAGCTGAAGAATTTTTAACTGAAAGAAAATAAATTTTATATCAATAAAAAAATCATCGAAAACATTTTCGATGATTTTTTTTATTATTTAAACATTTCTCTTGTAATAAAATCTTTTTCTAAACTCCAAGCTCTAGCTGGAGAATATTCTCTACCATAGAAAATAATCTGAATATGTAGTTTATTCCACAATTCTTTTGGAAATATTTTTTTTGCATCTTTTTCTGTTTCTTCAACATTTTTTCCTTTTGTTAACTTCCACAACTTCATCAAACGATGGATATGTGTATCTACAGGGAAAGCTGGATGACCAAACCATTGCGACATAACTACAGAAGCCGTTTTGTGTCCTACTCCTGGTAAAGCTTCTAGCTCTTCAAAACCTTCTGGAACTTCACCATCATATTTTTCAACTAAAATCTCTGCTAGTCGCTTTATATTTTTAGCTTTTGTATTTGATAGTCCAATTTGTCTTATATAATATTTTATTTCATCTACCTCCAACAAAGACATTGCTTTCGCATTAGCAGCTTTTGCAAATAACTCAGGAGTTACTTCATTCACTTTTTTATCAGTTGTTTGGGCTGATAATAATACTGCGATTAATAATGTAAAAGCATCTTGATGATCAAGAGGAATTGGTGGCACTGGATATAATTTTTCTAATTCTTCTATCACAAACTGAATGCGTTCTTTCTTTAACATCATAATATTTGATAAAACTTTGATGTAAAAATATTAAAATTATATTTATTATTTTACAACGTCATTTTTTGTCGTAATAATAAATTAGTTTTGTAAAAGATAAAGAGATATTTACACAATATAATTCTTGATTAAATATTAAATCATTATTTTTACGAGTAGTTCTAAAAGATAATTTAAAATGTTGAAAATAGGAGATAAAGTTCCAGATTTTAAAGGAATCGATCAAAATGAAAATATAGTTTCTTACAAAGATTTTAAAGGTAAAAAATTAGTTGTTTTCTTTTATCCAAAAGCAAGTACTCCAGGTTGTACAGCAGAAGCTTGTGATTTAAGAGACAACGAGAATGCTTTAAAAGCAAAAGGTTATCATTTAATTGGTATCAGTGCTGATCCTGTTGCAAAGCAAAAAAAATTTGCTGATAAAAACGAATTACCATTTCCTTTATTAGCAGATGAAGATCATACAATACTTAATGCCTTTGGTGTTTGGGGACCTAAAAAATTTATGGGACGAGAATTTGACGGAATCCACAGAACAACATTTATTATTGATGAAAATGGAACAATTACAGATGTAATCGAAAAAGTAAAAACAAAAGAACACGCAAAACAAATTTTAGAAAAATAAAAAAATATAATGAGCGATTTAGATAATAAAAAGAAAGCATTACAGCTAATATTAGATAAAATGGACAAAGCATACGGTAAAGGAACCGTAATGCGCATGGGAGATTCTGCCGTTGATGATAAAATTGAAGTTATCCCTTCTGGATCTTTAGGTTTAGATTTAGCTTTAGGTGTAGGTGGTTACCCAAGAGGACGTGTAATAGAAATATACGGACCTGAATCTTCTGGTAAAACAACCTTAACTCTTCACGCTATTGCAGAAGCTCAAAAAGCTGGAGGAATTGCTGCTTTTGTTGATGCAGAACACGCTTTTGACCGTTTTTATGCAGCTAAATTAGGTGTTGATGTAGAAAATTTAATTATTTCTCAACCGGACAATGGTGAACAAGCTTTAGAGATTGCAGATAATTTAATCCGTTCTGGTGCAATAGATATTATCGTTATCGACTCTGTTGCTGCATTAACTCCAAAAGCTGAAATCGAAGGAGAAATGGGAGATTCTAGAATGGGATTACAGGCTCGTTTAATGTCTCAAGCATTAAGAAAATTAACTGGTACAATCAATAAAACAAAATGTACAGCAATTTTCATCAACCAATTACGTGAAAAAATTGGAGTTATGTTTGGTAATCCAGAAACAACAACTGGTGGTAATGCCTTAAAATTCTATGCTTCTGTTCGTTTAGATATTCGTCGTGCTACACAAATAAAAAGTGGTGATGAAGTAATAGGAAATCATGCCAAAGTAAAAGTTGTTAAGAACAAAGTTGCTCCTCCATTCCGCCAAGCAGAATTTGATATTATGTACGGTGAAGGTATTTCTAAAGTTGGTGAAGTACTAGACATGGGTGTTGAGAAAGGAATTGTAAACAAATCTGGTTCTTGGTATTCTTACAATGATAGCAAATTAGGTCAAGGTCGTGATGCTGTAAAAGAAGTATTAAAAGATAATCCTGAATTAGCAGAAGAAATTGAAGCTAAAATTGTTGCAGCAATAAAAGGTGAACCTATTGATGGAAAACCTTCTGTTGATAATCCTGCTGATGAAGCTGAATTATTTACTGAAGATTAATCCTCAATTAAAATAGAATAAAAAATGCCTCTCTTATGAAAGGCATTTTTTTTATTGATATTTAAGCAACTCAATATATTTATAATTTATTTGGGCAAACCCTCCGGGACTGGCTTTCCGTTGCAATCTTTTATAATTGTTCATTGCATATAATTATAAAAGGATTTACACTTCAATCCATTTTGCACTAAATATTATCTAGCAACCATAATTTCAACTCCTCAAAATTATTTTCCATAGCTACTTTCTGTGAATTATTTTCATCTAATTGTTTTACAGCATCAGGATTACTTATTTTAGAGCGAATTTCTTTCGAGAAAACTTCTGGAAATTTACATGGATGAGCAGTTGATAAAAAGACAACTAATTCTTTATCATCCTTTTTCTTTAATTCATATTCTTTTGCAGCCTTCCAAGCAATCGCTGTATGTGGACAAGCGATATAATTATATTTTTCATCAATTTGTTTTATAGCTTCTACGGTTTCCTTATCAGAATAAGAAAATGATTCAATTTTCGATTTCAGATTATCTACATCATTTTCAAAAAACTCCATAACTCTCACCCAATTACTAGGACTACCAACATCCATTGCATTCGATAAAGTTTGCACTGATGGTTTAGGCTGATATTCATTCGTTCCAAAAAAATGAGGAACTGTATCATTTGCATTGGTTGCAGCTATAAAATATTTCACTTTCAATCCCATTTTATATGCTAAAATTCCTGCTGTAATGTTACCAAAATTTCCACTTGGAACTACAAAAGAAACCTTATCAAATCCTTCTCTTTTTGCATGAGCAAAAGCTTCAAAATAATAAAAAGATTGAGGAATTAATCTAGCAATATTAATAGAATTTGCAGAAGTTAAATTTAGTTGACTTTGTAAATCTTCATCTACAAAAGCTTGTTTCACTAAAGCTTGGCAATCATCAAAAGTTCCATCTATTTCTATTGCTCGTATATTTTTACCATTAGTTGTTAATTGTAATTCTTGTATAGGAGAAACTTTACCTTTTGGATATAAAATAGTAACACGAGTTCCTTCAACTCCTAGAAATCCTAATGCAACAGCTCCTCCTGTATCACCAGAAGTTGCAACAAGCACATCTAATAATTGATCTTCTTTTTTAGAAAAATGAGCCATTACTCTACTCATAAAACGAGCACCAAAATCTTTAAAAGCAAATGATGGACCGTGAAATAATTCTAATACAGCTAAATCTTTTTCTAAAAAATTTAATGGAGCAGGAAAACTAATCACCTCATCCACAATTTTATCTAAATCATCTTTACTAAAATCATCTTTCAACAATTCGTAACAAACATCTTTAGCAATTTCTTGAAAAGAAGAATTTTGGAATGAATTTAACCAATCTTCGCTCATTACAGGAAGTTCAATTGGCATATATAAACCTTTATCTTTTGGTAATGATTGAAAAACTGCTTCCTTAAAACCTACTACATTATCTGTATTATTTGTGCTATATAATTTCATTTTTTATTTCTTTACGTAAGGTCCTTGTTTGTTTATTTTTGATACAAAAGATAAATGCTCTATTTGTTTATCTTTTAAAAAATCTTCTATTGATGATGCTATATCTTTAGCTATATTTTGCTCATAAGACAAAGCCATAACAGTTGGACCAGAACCTGAAATACCAAATGTTAAAGCTCCTTTATCTAATGAGATTTCTTTCATCTGATCAAAAAATGGAATCAATAAAGATCGACTTGGTTCTATAATATGATCTTGCATAGATCGACCAATTTCTGTGTAATCTTTCTCGTAAATAGCAGCAATTAAACTTGCTATATTTCCCCATTGTTTTACAGCTTTATCCAGAGAAACTTTATCTTTTATAAGTTTACGTGCGTCTTTCGTTGGAACTTCTACTTTTGGATAAATTAAAGTAGCATATAAATCTTCTGGAACAGGTAAAGAACGAATAATTAATGGTTCGCTTGAAGGAATCAATGTAATACCTCCGAACAAAGAAGGACCTACATTATCTGCATGAGCAGAACCACAAGCAAGTCTTTCTCCTTCCATACAATAAGGAAGCAACTCATGTTTAGTTAATGGATTTCCTAATAATTCATTTAATGCAAAAATACCTGCTACAGTACTTGCAGCACTAGAACCTAATCCACTTCCTATTGGCATTTTTTTATGCAGCTCAATAGATAAACCAAATGATTTGTCTAAACCTAAATCACATAATAATTGCCATACAGAATGAGAAACTGTATTTTTTTGAACATCTAAAGGTAATTTACCTTCATCTCCTGTAATTTTTAGAATTTCTATACCTAAAGATTCTGTTCTTTTCATGATAACCTCATCTCCTGGATAATCTACAGCAAAACCAAGAATATCATAACCACAAATCATATTAGCTACCGTTGCAGGAGCAAAAACATGAACTTGATCTAAAAATTTATTTGAATCTAATTTTTCTTCTATTTTATCTAAAACTTGAAACATTATTATATTTTATCGTATTGAACTTAAATTAACTAAATCAGCAAATACACCTCCTGCTGTAACTTCAGCTCCTGCACCAGGTCCTTTAACAACTAAAGGTCTTTCTTTGTATCTTTCTGTTGTGAAAGAAATGATGTTATCACTTCCTGACAATGAATAAAAAGGATGTTGAGCATCAACTAACTCTAAAGAAATTGTAATTTTCCCATCCTCTAAAACACCGATATAACGAATTACTTTTTGCTCACTTTCAGCTTTCAACTTTATTGATTCGAAATATTCGTTTTCATCAACTAAAGATTGATAAAAATCTTCAACAGAAGGAGCTTCTAAACAAGATTTCGGTAAAATAGAATCAATTGTTACATCTTCAGCCTCTATTTGATATCCTGCATCACGAGCAAGTATTAGCATTTTTCTCATGAAATCTACTCCACTTAAATCATCTCTTGGATCTGGCTCTGTATATCCTAATTCTTGCGCATTTTTAACAACTTCAGCAAACGTAACTTCACCTTTAAAATGATTAAAAATATAAGAGATTGTTCCAGATAAAATTGCTTCAATTTTCAATAATCTATCACCACTCATTTGTAAATCTTTTAATACACTTACAATTGGTAAACCTGCACCTACATTTGTTTCGTAAAGGAAATCTATTCCATATTTACGAGCTGTTTGCTTCAATTCTGCATATTCTTTATACGAAGATGAGTTGGCTATTTTATTACATGTAACAACAGAAATACTACTTTCAAAAATTTGTTTATAGTATTTTGGTAAAGTTGAACTTGCTGTATTATCTACAAATACACAATTAGGTAAATTAAAATGGTCCATTATAGAAATAAACTCATCCAAATTAGCTTCTAACTCAGAATTATTTAACTCATCTTTCCAGTTTAATAAATCAACCCCATGTTCGTTAAATACCATTTTCTTAGAATTACTAAGACCAACCAATTTTATTTCAATATCGTTATTTTGAGATAAATATTCTTTTTGCTTCTCTAATTGATTTAAGAAAGTTGCTCCAATATTCCCTACACCAACATTGAATACATGAATTGTTTTATTTAAATGATTAAAAAATGCATCATGCACTGCATTTAACGATTTTGATAAATCGTCTTCTTTTATCACAACAGAAATATTATATTCAGAAGAACCTTGCGCAATTGCTCTTACATTAATTCCGTTTCGTCCCAATGCATAAAATAATTTTCCAGAAACACCAACAGTTTGTTTCATGTTTTCTCCTACAATTGCAATAATCCCTAAATTATTTTCCACTTCTACAGGTTCTAATAATTTTGCTTGAATTTCTAATTCAAATTCTTCATCAATCAATTCTTTTGCTTTATCAACCTCATCATGTTTTACAGCTAAAGTGATACTGTGCTCTGATGATGATTGAGTAATAAGAATAATATTAATATTTTGTTTGGCTAATAATGAAAATAATCTTCCACTAAAACCTAATTTACCTACTAATCCACTTCCTTTTACATTAACCAATGAAACATCTTTTATAGAAGAAATTCCCTTGATAGGATAAGATGTTTTTTCTGATTCGAATTGTATTCTTGTTCCTTTAAAATCTGATTGAAAAGTATTCTTAATGACAATAGGAATTTTACGCTTGAAAGCAGGTGACATTGTTGGAGGATAAATTACTTTAGCTCCAAAATACGACAATTCCATTGCTTCTGTATACGATAGATTATGTAGAGAAAATGCTTTTTTCACTAAACGTGGATCGGCAGTCATCATACCATTTACATCTGTCCAAATTTCTATAACTTCTGCATCTAATGCCGCTGCTAATAAAGCTGCTGTATAATCTGAACCTCCACGACCTAAAGTTGTAACTCTGCCTTCTTTATTTCCGGCAATAAAACCAGCAAAAACTAATAGTTTATTCGGTTTGCTTTCTACTAATTCTTTAATATTTTTAAATGATACTTTTTCATCTACATTAGCTTGTCCAAAATAACTATCAGTTATAATATAGCTTGAAGAGTTAACAGCTTCTGCCTCGCCAACGTATTGATTTAATATTTTTGTAAGTAATAAAGTACTGCAACGTTCTCCGTAACTTATGATTAAATCTTTTGTTTGAAAACTTAGTTCTCTTAGAACAGTAACTCCTTGCAACAAATCCTCTAACTCGTTCATCAATAATTTTAATTGAGTTATGATAGGATTTTGAGCTGTAATTTCTACCAATGATTTAATAATTTCAAAATGCTTATTTTGAAATTTCACTAAATCATTTTCATCAAAATTACCATGAGCAGAATCTTCAGCCATTTTAATTAATAAATTGGTCATTCCTCCAATAGCAGAGGTTACTATTACAATTGATGTATTATTTGCTTTTTCCTTTTGAACAATTCCAATTACTGACTGAAGACTTTGTACTGAAGCTACAGAAGTTCCTCCAAATTTTAAGATTTTCATAAATTAATTTTTAAACATAAAAAAAGCATCTTCTTTTTAAGAGAAGATGCTTTTCATAATACGATTTTGTTTAAAATACATAAAAGATCCCCCTAAGTGTTTTCACTAAAGGTAATCGTAATAATAATTGTATTTAAACTATTTCTTTTCATTATTTGACACTAAATTACAATGATTTTCTAATAAAACAAATATTTTTTTGATTTATTTATATTATTTTATTCTCAACAATATATTATCATTAAACAACAACTTGCGTTAGGGACAGCAGCGGCATCCTTTTTACTTAAAATTGAACACCGTCAAAATTTTTAGTAAAAAGATAGAGCAAATGGCCCGACCGAAGGGAACGCCCCAAATAATATCTAAGTAAAGTTTAAGAGGAAATACAACATCAATTAAATTCATTTATTTGTACTTTTACAATTAATTATATTATAATACTTGAAAAATGAGCCTTAAACAAGCACAATTAGATGTTGACAATTGGATAAAAGAACATGGTGTTCGTTACTTTAATGAATTGACAAATATGGCACAATTGACTGAAGAAGTTGGTGAAGTTGCTCGTATTATTGCTCGTCGTTATGGTGAACAATCAGAAAAAGAATCAGATAAAAATAAAGATTTAGGGGAGGAATTAGCTGATGTGATTTTTGTAGCACTTTGTCTTGCTAACCAAACTGGAGTTGATTTGGAGTCTGCTTTCTATAAAAAGTTAGATTACAAAACAAAACGCGACCACAATCGTCATCAAAATAATGATAAATTAAAATAAAATACATGATTGAAATTTCAGCTTTACAATCACCTATAAATAATAAATTAGCTATTACAGGATCTAAAAGTGAAAGTAATCGTTTGTTGCTTTTAAACAAATTGTTTGATAATGCATTGACATTGGAAAATATTTCGAATTCTGAAGATTCTCAGTTAATGCAAAAAGCACTTGCTAATACAACAGAGTTGATAGATATACATCATGCTGGTACTGCAATGCGATTTCTTACAGCCTATTTTTCTATACAGGAAAATAGAACGGTTACATTGACTGGTTCTGCACGTATGAAACAGCGACCTATTAAAGTTTTAGTGGATGCGTTGAATGAATTGGGAGCAAAAATTTCTTATCAAGAAAATGAAGGTTATCCTCCATTAACTATTAAGGGGGCGAAATTAAGTAAAAATACGATTACAATTCCATCAAATATCAGTTCTCAATATATTACAGCTTTATGCTTGATTGGAACTAAAATGGAAAATGGTTTGACAATAAATTTAGATGGGAAAATAATTTCTGTTCCTTATATACAAATGACTATTGAATTATTGAATAAAGTTGGGATAGAAGCTATTTTTGAAGGAAATAAAATTTCTGTTCCTTTTGCAGCAACAATTAACCATCAAGAATTACAAGTTGAGTCTGATTGGAGTTCGGCTTCTTATTATTATAGTTTGATTGCTTTGTCTGAAAATTCTGCGATTGAAATTTCTACGTATTTTGAAAATTCTTTACAAGGAGATTCAGCTTTACAACGTATTTATGCTGATAATTTTGGGGTAAGTTCTGTATTTAATAATGGAATATTAACTTTAAAGAATAACAAAGAATTTGTTTTAAAAGATACGATACAATTAAATCTTATTAACACTCCTGATATTGCACAAACTATTGCTGCAACATGTGTTGGACTAAAAGTAAAATGTGTTTTAACAGGCTTGGAAACATTAAAGATTAAAGAAACTGATCGTTTAGTTGCTCTAAAGAATGAATTAGAGAAATTTGGTGCAATCATTACAATTACAGATGATTCTTTGTCTATTGATGGATATAACGAGTACAAGGAAATTCCTACATTAGAAACCTACAACGATCATCGTATGGCAATGTGTATGGCACCATTGGCACAAATTTATCCTATTAGAATAAATAATGAAATGGTTGTTGAAAAATCGTACCCAACTTTTTGGGAAGATTGGAAAACATTAGGTTTTACAATTAAATCTATATAAATCATAAAAAAATCCCATTATTCTTAACTAATGGGATTTTTTATGTTCAATATATTCGTTGAGTTGAGAACTATATATAATATTTTGAGAATTGATATTTTTTGGATTATCCCTTAAATAAATAATCGAAGGATTAATACTATTCAAAATAGCTTGGTATATAAAATCTGGTTGTCTGTTTTCATGTATATATTGAAATGTTTTTGACGTAAAAGGTATTTTATAGATTGTTTCTTCAACTTTTTTATCATCATCAAAATAATAAAGAGGCTTTATTTTTTTATGGTCAATAAATTCTTCAATATTATTTTTATAGGCGATAAAATTTATCGGATTTTTTACAATTATTAATACATTAAAAATTAAGCTAAACAAACAGAATGTAACTAATAATTTATCAGATAAAAGCTTATTCTCTCTAATTAAAATAACTAAAGCGAACCAAAATAAATAAGATGAACTAAATAATAATCTTATTCCAAGAGGTTCTATTCCTTGAAACATTGCTGCAAAAAAAGTAAATAGTGCATTTACAATTGCAATAAATAGTAAGAATGTTACAAATACATTTTGTTTGTTTTTTATTACTTTCCAACAATATCTCCATAAAATTAAATCGACGAAAATAAATAGAAGAGATATAATCAATTTTATAGTAGATGAATATTCGAATGTTTTTAAATAGAAAAATGGATTCGATAAGTTAATAATACCAATAAAATCAACATACGTATCAAACCAAAATGTATCCAATTCATCATTTACTCGGTTATTTTCTCCTGCTAAAGAACCTATAATTACGTAATTGTATAGTAAATAAAGAAAAAAAGAAATACCAATTAATACGGTTGATGTAAATAATGTTTTTCTATAAGTATTAAATTTTTTCCAATAATAAATTATAAAAGGTAATATACTTATAAATATAAAGACATTAGCATAACGAATAGTACATAAAATAAACCCTAAAATAGTACTATATATCAGAAATTTATTAGGTTTTAAAGCTCCATTGAAATATTGATGCAAAACATAAATGTACAAATACAAAAAAGGTAATGTAATATACTCAGAACCTTGATGAATAAAAACCCAAATAGAAGATTTTATCATCATTACAAATACAGTTTCTATGAAATAGAACTTCTTTTTGTAGGAAAAAAATATAATAAAAATAAAACAAGTACTTTTTAAAAGAAGAGAACTATAAAAATATTCTGATGTTAGTGTTTCAAAAATTCTTAAGAAAAATGGAAAACCAATAGGAAATAGGTTATTATTAATTTCTGGTAAATCTTTTGCTATTTTTATATAAAGTGGAAAATCTCCTCCAATTCCTCCATGAGGAAGAAGAAATGGGACGCTATTTATAATAATAAAATAAAGAATAACAAGGAATCCTATAGTCCTATATTTTGTCATAAAATTTCTATTTTAAACTGTAAACACTTCGATATTGTTTGATTAATAACGATAAAATTGAGAAATTAATATAGATATATTTGATGATTGTAAATTTAATTGATGATTTTGAAAATGAACATATTTTTGATTTAACTTTAATAAAGAAAATATATGATGATATTAAAATTAAATATCATTTTCATGGAGGAGGATGTGAAATTATTCAAAATAATATAATTTGTGATTACGACATTGTAAATTATGGAAAGGATTTTAAATTTGAATTTTCAATATGAAAACTATATACATTTATTAAAATTTATTTCAATATTTATATTGAAGAGGAAAATTTAAAACAAGAAATAGAAGCATTTGTAAAAATAGGAACGCTTCAAAAATTCATTGAAGATGGTAGAATTTATTATATTTAATTAATGAAAAACTAAATCTCACTATAATCTTATATAGTGGGGTTTATTATAAAGTTTCTGCAACTATTACTAGTGGAAATTTTTTACCAAGTAATGTGATATGGCTTAAAACAAGAAGCCTGATTTTTTAATAAATTTATAAAACCTTATCCTAAATAATATTCTTGAAAAATCTTACTAAATTTATAAACATTTGATAATCTTATGAAAATATTATTCTTTATATCTTTTATCATTCTTTTTTCTTGTTCTTCAAAAATAGATAATAAAAATCAACAGAATACATCTATAAAAGAAATAGTCGTTATTTATAATAAAGGTATTTATTCTTATTACTTAATAGAAGGTAAATTAATTGTTGAAAATTATGATAATATTTCTAACAATTATTTTAAAATAAGTGAAAAAAACATCATGAAACTTACTGATTTATATTATGATAATAATATAAATGAAAAATCCAAAAATATTGAAATTGTTGTAAATAAAAATACATATTTAAATATGCCTACGACAGAAATAGATTATTATATTTATTTTGAAAATGGCACTGTTCAACATTTTTATTTACAAAAAGATAATGAACAAAATCCTTTAGATTATTTTAAATATAGGAAATATAAAAACTTCATTATAGAGATTGATCAAGTGATTATTTCTCTTGATAAAAAATATAATTTTAATAAATCTGATATAATTAGAATATAATAATAAATTCACTATAGTTGTAGTGGAGTTTATTATAAAGTTTAAACAACTTTATTATTTTAATTTTAATAAAAAAAGACTCACCAAAATGGTGAGCCTAATTCTTTTAATTCTTCCTAATAGCTTTTATAATTCCTTCCAAATTTTCGTTGAATTCAATTAACTGAGCCATTACTTTATCATCTTTATTAAGACCTCCATGTTTATTGTTTTTTACAAAAGATTCTCTAATAAATAGTAATCGTTGTTTTTCATCGTTGGTCAATAAACCGGCAATTTCTTTTAATTTTAATAGATTTGATTCTGTGTCGGCAGTCAAAGTCTGAGATTCACTTTCGTAATGAGTCAAGATAACTTCATCTATCTCGTTGGTATTCATCATTGGTACAACTCTAGAAATTAATTTCGACATATTTCTATAAGAACCTTGTAATTTAAAAGGAGGTTCGGTTCTATAATCATCTTGCATTGCTGCACTTTGTATATAATTCTGATTAACCTTAATTACAATATCTCTTATTTTTATAGTATGTTTTAAAACAGCTATAAAATCATCTATTTCCTGTTTCAGATAATTCCCTTCCAAATCAGGAATTTGTTCGATATTATGAACAACATTATTTAAAATATTATAAAAATCGTCTCTACTTTTTGATGCTATAGCATCTAAGTAAATATTGTCTCCAGTAGCATTTTCAATTAAACTCAAATTAAATAAATCTGCTGTATCACCAATCACATCTCCTAAATTATAGACATCGGCACGATTGGAAAGCATATCTGGAATCTGAAATTTGGAACCACTTTCTGTATATGGATTTCCGGCCATTACAATACAAAAACGTTTTCCACGTAAATCGTATGTTTTACTTTCTCCGTCAAAAATTCCATCAATTTTTCGTTGACCATCTGCCAAAGAAATAAATTTCTGTAAAAATTCTGCACTAAGATGTTGTATATCGTCCAAGTAAAGCATAACATTATCAGCCATTTCAAAAGATAGGTTTATCTTTTTCAATTCCTCTCTTTCTCCAGAAGTTTTAGCCTCAAAAGGGTCTATCGATGTAATAGAATGTCCTATTGTTGGTCCATTTACTTTTACAAAATGTAAGCCCATTGTTTTTGCCAAATATTCCATCAAGGTAGTTTTACCATAACCAGGAGGAGAAATTAGCAACAACATTCCCATTCTGGCTGTACGCTTTGTGTCGCCTGCTGTACCTAATTGTTTTGCTAAGTTATTTCCTATAAGTGGGAAATAAACATCGTTAATTAATTTATTACGAACAAATGAGGAAAGTACTTTCGGTTCTAATTCATTTATTTTTAGTTCTCTTTCATAATTTTTAACCAATTGTTCTTTTATAGACTGAAAATTTTTAAAATTAGGAACATCGTACAGTGTAAATAAATCTAATCTCTCAATAAATTGGTGAAAAGTTTGATGATAAATACCATCTTTTATAACATGATGATTTCCTTTTAAATTTTCAATCGTAAAATTTGAATCACAAGTAATAAAATGGTACTTATCTTTTTTAAACAATACTAATAAAATAATCTCAGCAACTACTTCTTTGGTTATTGATTTTTCAATATTGTTTTCATCCAAATAAGCAACAACCCAATTTTCTATCAAATAGAATTTTTCTGTCCATGAGAATAATTCATCCTCAATTAAGGCATCAAAATCTTTTGCAAACTGACTTTTATTTACATCAGCAAGGAAACTTTTTTTAAAATCTTCTGCCTTTTTATTCATAGAAAAAGCATTGTACTGAGTAAATGTTTTGAAAATATAATTCGCTATATTTTCACTTTTTATATGTTCTTTATTCCAATCTGTTTGCCAATTGTTATATAATTCTTTAATATAGGAAATTACATTATCAAATTGATTGGAATGAGGGAATTTTTTCAGAATAACAGATGTAGAAACTAGCATACCTTCTATTTTCTTTTGCTCATTTTCGGTAATAGAATGCCAAAATAACTGAGCTGTTGTTCTTGTTTTTACATCAAATTGTAATAAATCCAAATGATTAGAAAGCTCATTCAAACAGTTAAATATTTGTAGAGCATCAAAATTATGAACTCCTTTTATATAGCCCTCAGTATAATTTTGTTCAATGACCTGATTTATCCAAGATTCAGCAATAAATCCATTTGTGTTTCTTGCCATAAATGCTTGATAAGCTAAATATTCAGCACGATATACAGATTGGTTTTCTGAAATTAATTCCTGATTCCAAATTGACTGAAAATGGTAAATTTCTTCATTTTTTACTTTCTGATAAAAACTTGTTCCTGTCAAATGAAAAAACAATTCATTGTTTCTATTCAGTAGGGTTAAACTAAGCTGTTGTTGATTTACAGAAAATTTATTTTTACCTAATGCAATAATATTTTTACCATCTATAAAAAGTTCAGTTTTATCTCGTAGAATACGTAACGTATCTTCTTGCGATTTTTTTAATAAATTTTCAAGATTTTCTGCTTTAGAAACGTCATTTAATTCTTTTAATTCATGGATTAACTGTCGAACTTTATCAATCATCAAATCCGAAGAATAAAAAACATTCACATCTTCTCTCGTTGCAAATGTAGTTGCTTTATTCTCTATATTTTTTAGAACACGTAAACCAATTTGTTCCAATGAATTTGAACGTTTATTAATCTGTTCTACTAATTGTTCTCTTTTTGCATTAAAGGCTTTTATTATTTCATCTCGCTTATCTGCAATTTTTAGAATAAATTCATCAAAATCAGAAAATTTACTTTCTAATTCTTCTAGCTGAACAATAATTTTTGTTGAATATTCATCTGTTTTTTCAACTGTGGTAGATAATTCCAAAAAATTTACAACACTTTGTTCCAACAAAGTCATTTGTGCCGAAAATTCTGCAACAGACTCTTTACTTTTCAGTGCATTTGTTTGTCTAGTTAATTGTGCACGTACTTCATTTAAAGAGGCAAATATCAGCGATATTTTCTCAATAATTCTCGTTGTTTGTGTTGCATCATCAATTTTTAAACTATTCAGAATATCAATCAGTAATTCCAATTCAGAAGCAATCTTAGAACAAGCCTCTTCAATTTCTTTTGCTTCTACAACCTTTTGTATTGTTGCAACAGCTTCTTTTTGTTCATTAACTTTTTCCTCGTAAGGAACCAAGGCTTCGTCAAGTAATAAAAATTCAATCGTTTTTTCAGACAAATTTTTATTTACTTCTGACAATTGCTCTTCTTCATTTTGTACTCTATTCAAATCAATATATCGAATAGATTTCAATTCAATTACTTCTCCCTGAAATTTTCTTGCAAGTGCTAAATGTTCAACCAATAAATCCAGTTGGTCATAAGTAGTCGTATTTACTCTAAAGAAAAATTCTTCAATCCTCTCTTCAACCTTAGCAATAGACTCTTCAGCAAATTTTTTCTGAACTTGTACTTTTGCAAACTCATCAATTGCAGTATTTGCAACTTGTTTTATTTGTTCAAGTGGTTCGGCTAAATTGAAAGTGTCAGAAGAATTAATCCAGAAATAACTATCAATAATATTGTTTGCTTTTTTTACAATATCTTCATAAAGTCCTTCGTAAGAATCTTCTTTGTTTATTAATAAAACAACTTCCTGAGCTTCTGCCATTGCTTTCACAATGTCCTTGTTTCCTATTTTGTATAAAGGGTCGTTTAGTTTTTCTTGATTCTCTATTAAAACCTCGACATAGGGCGTATCCCAAATCTGAACTTGATGATGTCGAGTAGCCTCTTCTTCTGTTCTAAAATAAATTAAACTACCATCTTTAAAAATTGTAAAACCATTACAAACAATAGGTGTTTCAACATTTTGCTGAATAATATTGTAAGACAATAAAATACATGTATTTGTTTCCTCGTGTGTAAAAAAATACATAAAATCTTCTCCATTGGGAGAAGTTAATTGTCTCAAAAATTTTACATCATCTAACTTGTTATCAAAAATATGGTAGGTTCCATTTTGTAAATAATAACCATTAGAGAATATTAATCCTTGATTATCTGGAAGAGAGATTGCTGCATCCAACAATGCAGGAATGTTAACAACCTCTTTGGTGCGTACATTATAAATAAAAGCCCTAAAATCTTCCTGAAAAGGTTTTATTTTTATAGCTATCAAATTTCCCAAATCAGCAAAATAATACTCAGCATCATCCAGCTGTTGGTCAGCATTCACAACCTTTTCAGTGTAAATACCTTTACCTGAATCAGTATTATCTTCAATTTTAAATGTAATATCTCCACCAGTAGCCTCAATAAACACTTTATCTAAAATAGAGATATGCGGAAATTTACCTAATCTTCTATCTTCTAAAGTAGTTTTTTGCCATTCGAAATCGAACTGAGGATTATCTTTTACCTCATGTATACTACGGTCATCCTGATAAATTAATTTTCCATCTTTTATAAGCCATTTAAATGCTTTCAAATCTTGTGCATTTTTGCTTGTCTGGAAAATCATGTACAAATAATTCTCTGTTTTTCTAAACCTAGAAAAAATAGAATCTCTGTAATATTTATATAAATTCTGAAAATCTGATATAAAATTTTCATCATCTATTAACTCTAAATTCTGAAGTATAAATTGATTATCCTCGAACAGATAGATACTAAAAACATCACTTAATTGTGTTGATGTTCTTAATCCAAAATGCACATTGTAACCAAAAATACAAAGGGTATCAAATGCTATAATTCCTCTTGCAACACAAGCATTTTCAGTTGTAATGCGTTGATTGGCTTTTAACTCGAAATTCGTCGAATTAAAAACTTCCTTTCTAGCATTATTTAATTGTGATACCTTATGAGAAAGCACTTCCTTTTGTGAAAGAAGTCGCTTTCTTATAATTTCGTACGCACCAGAATCTAAAGTTTCATTTGTTTTCGTTTCTTTATTTTCTTGCATTTAATCAATGTTAAATAAGAGTTTATAATATCAAATTAAACACTCGTTATAATTATTTATTTGGGCGACCGGGCGGGCTTTCCGTTGCAATATTTTTAGATTAGTTATTAAGCTAATGTCGAAAATATATCCAATCAAAAAAGGATTTTCACTACAATCCCTGTCGCAATTCGTACTCTGTAAATCTAACTTAGTTTATAACTTTATTCGATATACCTAATTGATTTGCAATTCCAAACAAAGAATTAATAAAACCTTTATCTTCTGTATTACCAGATGCAGTAGCAGCTTGTTGTAACTTAATTAAAGCAGCTGTAATTGTAAGATTTTTTATATCATTAGACGAAATACCATATTTTTCGGCTAATCCTTTAATTTTCCCTGATAAGTTAGTGTTCTCATCACCATCTAATAATGCATTTTTTATATCTGTTGCATGTGTAGAATTATTAATTAAATGGTCAAATCCTTTTGCATTAGAAACCTGTTTTACAATGTTTTCGAAGAACATAGTTTCTCCACCAACAATATCAATTTTCGCAGATTTCAGTGCATGTGATAAAACTTCAGCTTGTGCACCAGCAATATCTTTTTGAATATTGATATGAGCCAATTCAATATCTTTTTCCTTTTGTAATTTTAATTTGAATTCCTCATGTTCTTTACCAACACCGTCCAATTGTTTCATTGCAGCAGCTTTTTCTTCAATACCTTTAGCTTCTGCTAATGCTTTTTCTCTTACAATTTCGGCCTGTGCTAAACCTTCTTTTCGTAAAGCCTCTGCTTTTTTCTCAATTACGTTAGCTTCAACAGTCCCTTGTTTTTCTTCAGCTTCAGCTTTAGCAATCATAACCTCAGCTTCAGATAAACCTAATGCCGCTTCTTCTTTTGCTTGTGCTTCTGCAATAATTTTTCTAGCTTCTGCTTCTTTAGAAGATGCTTCTTTTTTCGCTTCAGCATCAATCAACATTTCTTGTGCTTTTCTTTCGGCAACTTGTTTTTCTGCATCAGCCTCAATTACTTTTCGTGCAGCCTCCTGTTCAGACGCTATTTTAGCAGCTTCAGCAGCTTTTACAGTTTCAATTAAACGTTCTTCGGCTTCTTGAGATGCAGCAATAATTCCAGCTTGTTTCTTACGTTCAACTTCTCTAAATACTTCAACATCTTTTACTCCTTGTTGCTCTTCTACAACTCCCTTTTCAAGTAAAACACGTTCTTTTATAACTCCTTGTATATTCTTTTTCTCAACCTCTATAGAACGTTCTTTGTCTATTTGTGCAAGAGTTACAATTCGTTCTCTTTCAGTTTGCTCCAGAGCTCTGTCTTTTTCAACACGTTCAGTTTCTATTGCATTAGTTCTAATTTTATTTTTTTCTGCAATAATAATCTGACGTAATTTATTTTCTTCTTGTATTGCCAATTGTTCTTCAGTTGTTATACGAACAGTTTCGGCTTTTAAGCGCTCTTCTTCTCTAACTTTAGAAATTTCAGCTTCTTCACGAGCCTTAATATTTTCTATTTCTCTACGTTGACGTTCTTCTTTTTCTGCTAATTGTCTATCCAATTCAAGAATAGCTTCTCTTGCTTCAACATTTTGCTTTTTAATTACTTTTTCTTCTTCTCTACGAATAAGGTTAGCATTCATATTTTGTTGAGCAGTTAATTCTGTAATTTTTTTAATCCCTTCAGAATCTAATATATTATCGGCACTTAAAAATTTAAGTTCAGTTTGTTCAAGATAATCAATTGCACAATCATCTAAAATATAACCATTTAAATCTGTTCCAATAATATTTAAAATTTCATCTCTAAATTCTCTACGAGCTTCATATAATTCTATAAAATCGAACTTTTTTCCTACAGTTTTTAATGCTTCAGAAAATTTAGCTTCGAAAATACTTTTTAAAGTTTCTGGTTCACTTGCACGGTCACATCCTAAATTCTGAGCAACATTAATTACATCAGCAACAGATTTATTAACACGAACAAAGAATGCTACTTTTATATCAGCACGAATATTATCTTTACAAATTAGTCCGTCATTTTGCTGACGAGCAATTTCTATTTTTTTTACAGAAATATCCATTATTTCCATTTTATGAAATACAGGAATAACATACATTCCTTTATTAAAAGCAACATGAGAACCTCCTACACCAGTTCTTACGATAGCTTTTCCTTGAGGTATTTTTTTATAGAAAATACTTAAAACTACTAAGAAAGCGACAATTATAAAAATAATCACACCTACTGCTAAAAGAATAAAATTTGTCATTTACTATTTGTTAGGTTTATTAAAAATTATATAATGTTATTTGTTTTTTTACTTTGTAAAAATATTTAGTATCTATACAGTCTGTAATGACAACTGTTTCTCCAAAAGAAACTTTACTACCATCATCACTTATTATATTTAATGTATATATATCTTCTCCTATTATAAATTCAGCTGAACCTATTTTATCATTTTCTATTGTAGATTTCATTGTTCCTACTCGTCCCAAAAAATCAATTTTTTCTTCACCTTTGTATCCAAGTTGAATAAACATTTTTACAAGAGGTTTAGAAATCCAATGCATTAATATAAAAACAATTAAAAAAATTGGAATCAAAATTAAAACAGACCAGTTTCCTAATGTTGCTAATCCAAAAATAGTTGTTGTTATAATGGTAATAACCCAGCTTATAAATTTAAAAACTGTAACAAGAACCATTAATGGAACTTTACCAACATTAATAAATTCTAAACATTTGGAAAAAAATGAAGGTTCATGGTGAATGTCAGTATCAAAATCTTTATCAGCATCAATGTCTGAAGATGCATCAGCATCAGGGACATCACCAAGATGAATATCTGCATCGGTATCAAAATCAACACCATCACCTAAAAGAAGTTGAAAAATCCAATAGAATAAAGAAAATCCCATTAAAATTGTCATTATTCCATTTGGTAATGGATGAAAAAGTAAATTAAATATTTCTTGCATACTATTCTAATTGTATAAAAATTTAGATTTCACGTTTGAAAGTGTAATGAAAATAAGAAATGGTTCCCATTTGACTAAAGTCCTGAACAGAAATTAATTCCCAACCTTCATTTCCCATTTCATTTAGTGTTTTGTCAATTTCTTTTAGGTCGAATTTTATACTAAACGTACCGCTAGGTATAAACTTCATTGTTTTATATTCAAATTTTTTCTTCATTCGCCAATTTATTTTTTAACGTGTCTAATTCCGATTGTAAATAATCTTCTTTAATAAATTGGTTAATCTTATCATCAGCAGATTTATCATTTTTTGCTAAATCACCATAAGCTTGTGCTAATGCTTCGTCTTCTTCAACTTTTGTTTTCATACGTTCTAACATACTTATTGTACTGTTAGCGTCTATTTTTGCCATTTGTTTATTTACCAATTTTGTTGCATTAGCTACTTTTGCTCTTGCTTTCAATGTGGCAAGTTCATTCTCCCATTTATTAATATTGAATTTTAGAACTTCTATACTTTTCTGTAACTCTTCAGTCGATTTTTCATGAACAGTTAATTGAACAGATAGTTCTTCAACTTCATCTAACAATTGTTTTTTATAACCTAATGCTTCTTTGGCTAAATTTTCAGCCTGATTTACATCAATAGAATTTTCATTTGCTTTTTTTAGTAATAGAATTGCTTTTTCTTCATATTCTTTAGCATCTTTATTTTTTGTATCAATTAAGTTATTTGTTCTTATTGCGGTTGCTTTTACTTTTGCGTAAGCTTCAAGGGATTGATTAAGGTCTTCTCTCATTTCTCTTATCCCTTGTTCTGTCATTTTAACAGGTTCTTCCATTTTTTCAACAACCGAATGTATTTCCGCTTGCCCTATTCTAAAGATTCTTTTAAAAATATTCATAATGTCTTTTTTTATTGTTTAGAAAATTCAATTAACTGAGTAGAATATTCACTCATCAACAAACTCAAAGAATTTAACGTAGCTTCAAATTCATTCAAATCAAGATTAGAGATTTGAAGAGCATAACGATAAATTACTTTTTTACCATCCTCTGTTAAAGCAAAACCTCCATGAATAATATCTCTATTTTTCATCAAAAGAGCTTTAAGTGTTTCAACATTATTGTTTTTTAGTGTAAAAAGATATTGTTCAAAGATTAAAATAGGAGGAGCTACACCAACAATTAAATTTTGTACTCCATCTTCTAAATTTTCAATCATAAACACACCTTCATTTTCATTTTTATAAGTTATTGTATAATCAATACTTTGTATGAAACTTTCGATTTTAGAAAAATAATTCATTTTGTGTTTTATAGTTGTTTTTGTAATTTGCTCTATAAAATTAAACAATTTGCTAAATATATTAGCAAATTAAAATGTTAAAATTTTGAATAATGACAAAAATAGGTGAAAACATAAAGAAATTAAGACAAGTTAAGAATTTAACTCAGCAATCTTTCGCTGACCTATTTGAAGTTACAAGAGGGAATATATCTTCTTATGAAGAAAAGCGTGCAGAACCCAAAATTGAAACTATTTTGAAAATTGCTAATTATTTTAGCATACCTGTACAACACTTAATTCAGAAAAATTTGACTGTGAATGAAATTTTGCATTTCGACAATTATTTTGAGGAATCAGAATCGATCCGAAATGTTAAAAATTTGAGCTCAATTCCATTTTTATCTAGAGAAACAATTCAAGCCAAAAAGAATCTATTAATTAATATAGAAAATTATCCTACAATTTTTTTTCCGACCTATAATCCAAATCAGTTTATAGCTTTAGAATATAATTCTAATATCTCAACTCCAATAGATTTTGAATACAATGAAAATGCTATTTTATTTTTTGAACATTTAGAAATTGAAAAATTACATTTGATTACAAATAAATTTGGTTTATACATTACAGACGATGATATATATATAGGTAAATATATTATGGAAGAGAATAAACTTGTATTACAATTAAATGAATGGAAAAAAGCATTTTTTGAAGTTGATGAAATAAAAAGCTTCTATTTATTACATTCGATTTATCATCAAGTATAAAAGAAATTGAACAGTATAATATTTTAATTAAATTTATTAAATTATGCCAAAAATAAATAGGTTCTAGGCTAAAAATTGATAAAAAACGTTGATTATCTAAAAAAAAACCTTTCATTGTCAGAGGTTTTTTTTATTTTCGTTGATTGCTAATAAAATCTTAAAGATAACATAGCATTTAGTTAAGTAAATTATGAGTCAAAAATTAACGTTAGAACAGATTCAAAATTTTGAAGGAAAATATCCTACACAACTTTGGTATTTGTTCATGGTAGAAATGTGGGAGCGTTTTTGCTTTTACGGAATGAGAGGAGTTCTTGCCATTTTTATGGTGGATATGTTGGGTTTAACAGACTCAGAGTCTAATTTGAAATATGGAGCAATCCAAGCTTTTGTATACGCCTTTACTTTTGTTGGTGGTATTTTTGCTGACAAAATCTTAGGATTCAAAAAATCTTTAGTTTTTGGTGGGTTAGTAATGATTACAGGAAATTTATTAATTGCAACTGATCCACACCATTTCTTTTATTATGGAATTACACTAAGTATTATTGGAACAGGTTTCTTTAAACCAAATATTTCTTCGATGGTTGGTGAATTATATAAACCTGGTGATCCTCGACGTGATGCTGGTTTTGGTTTATTTTATTCAGGAATAAACATTGGAGCATTTCTAGGAGGTATTGTTTGTGTTTATTTAGGGAAGCAAGTAAGTTGGAATTTAGCCTTTTTAGCTGCTGGCATCGTAATGATTATTGGAGTTGTTTTATTCTTGTTTATCAAAAATAAATTAGGTCCTATCGGAGATTCTCCAATTGCTAAATTGGAACCAAAGAAGAGATTAACAAGAGAAATCGCTGTATATATTGGGGCATTAGTATGTATTCCATTAATTTTTATCATGATTCATAATACTGCTTACACAGATATGTTCATGTTTACAGTTGGTCCTTTGGCTATTATTTATTACTTATTCCAACTTTATAAAATTCCAGAATCAAAAGATAAAAGCAAATTTATTGCTGCATTTATCATGATTTTCTTTTCAATTTTATTCTTTGCTATTTTTGAGCAAGCAGGAGGATCATTAGCATTATTTGCTAATAAAAATTTACACTCAACTTTATTTAGTATTCCATTAGATCCAAATATTGTAAACAATAGTGCCAATTCTTTATATGTCATTATATTTTCTCCTTTATTAGGATTAGTTTGGTTATGGATGGCAAAAAAGAAGATAGAACCGAATACTGTTATTAAATTTGGTTTATCATTTTTAGTATTAGCCTTAGCTTATTATATCTTCTATACATTACGATTTTTTGCAGATGAAAATGGATTATCATCTTTAGAAATATTTGCATTAGCTTATTTCGTTGTAACAATTTCAGAACTTTGTCTTTCTCCAATTGGATTATCAATGGTGACAAAATTATCTCCAAAACATTTAAGTGGAATGATGATGGGTCTTTGGTTCTTAGCTTCTGCTTATGGGCAATATTTAGCTGGAATTTTAGGTGCTGGAATGTCTACTCCAAACGAAAATGCATCATTAATGGATAAAATGTTGGCATATACAGATGGTTACCAACAGTTAGCTATCTATTCTGTAATTGCAGGAGTTATAATTATAGCTGTTTCTCCATTAATTAGAAAATTAATGCAAGATGTAAAATAACATCTTAAGATAAAAACACAATAACAAACAAAAATAATGAGTTCAAAATCAGAAAATTTCTTTGATTCAAAAGTATTAGGACATCCATCTGGATTATTTGTACTTTTCTTTACTGAAATGTGGGAGCGTTTCTCTTTTTATGGGATGCGTGTATTATTAATTCAGTTTTTAACAGCTGCTGTCATTGGTCTTAATCCTGGTTGGGATTGGTCTATAGAAAAAGCAACTGCATTATACGGAACATACGCAATGCTATTGTACATTACTCCTATATTTGGAGGTATTATAGCTGATAAATATATTGGATATAGATGGGCTGTTGTGGTTGGAGCTATTATTATGACTTTTGGTCATGCATTTATGGCTTTTGACACTCCATTTTTCTTATACTTAGGACTAGCTTGTTTAGTTATTGGAACAGGTTTCTTTAAGCCTAATATGACATCTATTTTATCTGAAATGTATAAAGATTTTCCAGAGAAAAAAGATGGCGCTTATACTATTTTTTACATGGGGGTTAATGCTGGTGCATTTTTCGGAATGATGTTATGTGGATTTTTAGCAGAAAAAGTAGGATGGCACTGGGGATTTGGTTTAGCTGGAATTTTCATGTTATTAGGAACATTACAATTTTGGTTAGCAAAACCTTTATTTGGTACTGTTGGTGAAATCCCTTCAAAAACTGGAAATCAAATAACTGCTGACGACGATACTCCTAAATATGAGCCTGGAGAAAAACCTAATCCATTTACATTACTAGACCAAGTCTTAATTGTAATTATGACTCTATTAGGTTTAGGATACGCATTTAATGACCCACTAAATGCAATTGGAGGAATCAACTTATTCAATTTTGAAATAGGAGGACTTTCAGGTCAAAACATTGTTATTCTTATTGCACTATTCTTATTCTTATTTGTTGTCATTCGACGTTTAGCTAACTACACAAAAATTGTTCGTGATCGTATGATTGCAGTAATTATTTTTGCATTTTTCGTTATTTTCTTTTGGATGTCTTTTGAACAAGGAGCAACATCATTAGTTATTTTTGCAAGAGATAATACTGAACGTAATTTAGTTGGTGGAGCAGCATTAGCATTCAATGTTTTCAATACTTTATTAACAGTTGTACCATTATTGTTTATATCTTATGTTCTATTCTTATTAGCTAAACAAACAATTAAAAAAGCTTTTTGGTCTAATATAACCTTGGCTGTAACATTTTTAGGAATTTGGGCTGCTGCAATATGGATGTTAAATTTTAACTGGTCTTCTCATTCATATGATGTTTCTTATGATGCTATTCAAACAGAAAAATTAGATGATACTGGAAAACCTGTTTTAAATGAAGAAGGAAAACCAACATTTATTACGACTCCTGTCACAGCTTCTTATGTTGCTAAGCCAACAGATAAAATTATTACTGAAACAATTAATATTGCTTCACAAAATACATTAGCTAAAGGAGAACAAATCAATATACACCAAGAAGGAGATAAATTCTTAATGGTTGATAATACTGATTTAGCAAAATTAGATGAAGAATATAAAAAACAAAATATCCCTTCAGAAATAGTTCCAGCTAAAATAGCAGAAATAAAAGATAGTCAAGTAGAAATCACAGTTTCTTGGTTCTCTACACTAAATTCTTTTTTTATTATTGCATTAGCATCATTAGTTTCTCGTGTTTGGGATTCTAAATACAATCCTTCAGCTTCTGTTAAATATGGTTTAGGATTAATCATTATGGCAATAGGATTTGGATTCCTTGCTTTTGGTTCTTATGGTGTAGCAGAAGGTGTTCGTGTTTCTATTATCTGGTTAGTATTAGCTTACTTATTCCATACATTAGGAGAATTATGCTTATCTCCAGTTGGTCTTTCTTATGTATCTAAATTAGTTCCAGCTCGTATGATTGCATTTATGTTCGGAATGTGGTATCTTGCAATAGCAATAGGAAATAAATTAGCTGCCATTTTAGGTGGGCAAATAGAAGTTATCACAAAAGAATACTCTTTATCAACTTTCTTCTTAATTTTTACAATTGTACCAATTGTAGCTGGATTAATCGTTATTGCGTTAAATCCTTTAATGAAGAAATTAATGCACGGAGTAAAATAAAATTTATAAGCATTATGAAATTAAGCATAGCAATTTTAGCTTTCATTTTTTCATCTTTCCTTTTTGGACAAGACGTAAAATGGTTAACATTAGAAGAAGCAAATAAGGAAGTAAAAGCTCACCCAGAAAAGCCTATTTTAATTAACTTTTATGCAACTTGGTGTGGTTTCTGCAAACGATTAGATAAAGAAACTTTTACAGATGCCAAAGTTTCTGAATATATAAATAAGAATTATATTCCAGTAAAATTTGATGCTGAAACAAAAGATATGGTTAATTTTTTAGGAATTAATTATACATACATTGCACCAGCAAAAGCAAATTATTTTGCTTATGCTTTTACAAACGGACAACTTGGTTATCCTGCAACAGTACTTACTAATGCTAAAGGAGAAATTAATAAAGTTGTTTCTGGTTATAAAAATGCTAATGACTTTATAAATGACATTAAGATTTAATCTGAAAATATCATAATATCGAAAGGGTAATTACAAATGTAATTACCCTTTTTATTTTTTAATATTGGATAGAGAAATATCCTTTTTCAGATGTTTTCCATAATATTTTATTAGGTAAATTTTGTTCTAATTGGGAAATTGTAGATGGATAATTACTTGCATCAACAATGATAAATTTCAATTGATTATCAGTATTATTTATTGAATAAATTTTTGATTGATGAATTAATTGATAATAAGCTTGATGATGAATATCTTCTTCATCCAACATAAAATCAAAGTTTTTTGTTTCAATATAATTTTTATGTTTAATAAAACTAGGATGTTTAAATTCATCCTGGTAAGTATATAACTGAATATCTTTTATTCTATTTTTTACTTTATAAGGTTTAATTGTATAATTATATGTTTTTTCATCGAGCGGGAAAGCACTAAAAACAGCTAACTTTCTTCCATTTCTTATACTAAGAATACTATTTTTATATTGATTGAAAACAATTAACTCATTCGAATGATTTAATTGATAAGCTTGAGAAGAACAATCAATTTCTATAAAACATGTACAAATAGTAATAATCAATAATGCAACTTTTGATTTTTTTATAAAAAGAGGATTTAAGAAATATAAAATAATGACTAACATTACAGCTGTAAAAATACTCATATAAATATCTTCTGCAACAAACTTAAAACTGGCTAACCAATAAATATAACTATTTGACCAATGAATAAATTGATTAAAAACCCATGTATATAATGGAATATTTATATTAAATATTAAAAAAATAATACTCAGAATCCCACCACAAATCATTAAAAATGATGCTGGAATCAAAATTAAATTACCAAATAAAAATAAACCAGAAAATTGATTAAAATAATATACTGCTATTGGTAATGTTCCTATTTGAGCAGATAAACTTGTATCAATTGTTCCTTTTATATCTTTCAGCCATTTATTTTTTACTTTCCACATTTTATCAAAAATCGGATTCAACCAAACAATAAAAAATACAGCTGAAAAACTTAGCTGAAATCCTACGTCAAATAGATAATTAGGTTGAAAAACAAGTATGATAAAAGCTGATAAAGATAATGTATGATAAATATTCTTTGGTCTGTTCAATAATTCACTGATATAATAAATCGAAATCATAAGTGCAGAGCGAAAAACAGGAGGTTCTAATTCTACATAAAAAGAAAATAACCATATACAGCATAAGCTCAGTATTATTCTAATTTTCCTTCCGTTTTTCAATCTTAGTAAAGGTTGTAAAACAAAATTCAAAATCATATAAATCATCATAACATGCAATCCTGATATTGATAAAATATGCACAACACCAGTTGCAATATAACTTTGATTTAGCTCTGGTGTTAATTCTGTTCTATCTCCAAGTAACATAGACGATATTAAAGCTCTACTTTCTAAAGAATATCCATCTCTTTTTAATTTTTCTCTTACTTGCAATTTTGATTTTGAAGCCCAATTTCGGAATCCATTACCTTCTTTATGAAGTGAAATAATATTATTAGTGAATAATTGGTAATGAATATTTTTTCTTGTCAAAAATTGTTTGAAATTAAATTGATTCGGATTTAAAGGCTCCTGAATTTCATTAATTTTCCCATAAACAATTATCTCATCATAAGGATGAAAAATATTCTGTTTATCTCGTACATTTAATGAAATTAATTCTTTACTTTTTAAATCTTTCGCAACATAATTAACTGACTTTTCAGTAATATTTCGTTGATAAATAATCTTTAAAAAATACACTTCAGCATCATTATTCAATAACTTACAATCTATTTTTTGATATGTTTGATGAATATAAAATCCTAAAAAAATAGTTATAATCAAAAAAGGAATTATTGCATATTTCTTTAATGGATTAAAAACAATAACAAATAAAAAAATAATTATTGAAAAGAAAACAATTCGTAAATTAGAAAAAGAAACAACTTTATCAGATACATATATACCAACTGATAAACAAATACTTAATATAAAAAACAAATACTTTTTCATTCATAAAATATAAAGTATTCTCTTGAAGTGAATAGGTTTTAAATAATTATAAATGAATACAAATCAAATTATTAGTTTAAAAAGGATTTATGACACTACAAATCCAGAGGATGGTTATCGAGTTTTAGTTGATCGCCTATGGCCAAGAGGTGTTTCAAAAGAAAATGCTCATATTGATGAATGGAACAAAGATCTAGCTCCTTCAACAGAATTAAGAAAGTGGTTTAATCACGATCCAAATAAATGGGAGGAGTTTTCTCAAAAATATTCTAATGAACTAAATCATAACAATTGTATAAAAGAATTTTTAACTCGTTTAAAAAAACAAGAAAAAATAACATTGGTATTTGCTGAAAAAGATATTGAACATTGTCATCCTATTATTTTAAAAAATCACTTAGATAAATTAAATCAGAAATTCTAGAACTAAAATTTAAATGAAAAGCCCATATTAATTCCTAACAGAGAAGGATTTTTATTATCTACATTTTGTAGTGGATTAATCATATAACGATAGTTAGGCTCTAAATCAATACTTGCTTTTTCTGACAGTAAGTACTGTAGTTTAAGTCCTAAATTAGCACTATAACTTGAGTTATTTAAATTTGCTGCTGTTCCTATTTTATATTGTACTCTATTATTATCATTTACAGATATTGAATTTTTAGTTACAACATAATAACTTCCTCCTACTGTTCCTAATAAATTTATTTTTTTAAACATTCCCAATTTATATTCTAATTCTAAAGGAATTTCTAAAAAACTAATTTTTTGCTCTAATTGAGTTGAATTTAGTGAAGATGTTAATTCATTCAACTCATAATTTGTAGAAAGAACACGAACATTATTGTTATATTTAATATTATTATGGTAATTAAAATTCTGACTTGAGGAAGAACTACTTAATAAATAATCAACAGAATTTCTTCCATAATTCACATTATCTGTAGATTGTTCTAAATCTATTTTAGAAATTCCAGAACGTATATTTATTCTTTCATTTAATCGTATAGACACTTTAGCTCCATAAGCTATTGTTGTATTATTTTTAACTGATAAATCATTAAACTCATCTGATAAAATCGACTTATTGCCTAACATTTTCATAGGATTAACATAAGAAGAAACAGCTAATATAGGTGAAGATTTTATCGTTATTTTTTCATTTTGTTTTTTCTCTTCTTCTTTCAAAACAAGCTCTAATGATTTTTCTTGTTTTATTAAATCATTTTGATTGTCATTTTCAGATAATATTTTATTTTCTATAGAATTATTTTCTTGATAATCATAATCTTTATTTCTTTGATTAGTAAATCCTAAATTAGGATTTACTAATGAATTATTTTCATTAGTAAATTCATCCGAATGAGAATAAATTTGATTAATTGAACTATTTTCAGATTTAATTTTAATAATTTTCTTATTATAATCAAGGGTTTTTTCTGTAGAAACAATAGCAACATCAGAATGATTAATTAATAAGGAGTTTTCATTATCCAAATCAGATTTATCAATTGATTTTTTTATTCTTTTTGAAGCATCTTTTTTTACAATTTTATTCGATTGATGAATTAATTCTTTTTGATTAGTATCTAACTGGTTTGAATAATAAAGAGAGATTCCAATTACTAAACAAGCAGCAGAAGATCCAACAAAATATAATAACGGAATTATTCTATTTTTTTTCTTTTTCTTATTTAATTCTTTCTCAATATTTTTCCAAGCATCAAGTGGAGGAATATGAGGTTGAGAAAGTTTATCTTTAATATGTTGATCAAATTTGTTCATTTTCGAAAACTGATTTTAAAAGTTTAGATTTCAATATTTTTCGTGCCTTAGATAAGTTTGATTTTGAAGTTCCTACAGAGATATTCAATAATTCTGCTATTTCTTGATGGGAATATTCTTCAAAAACAAAGAGATTAAAAACCTGCCTATATTGTGGAGAAAGAGATTGTATCACTTCTAATAGCTGATCATAACTATAATTCTGTTCAATCTCTACATCATCATCAGATTCATCAATAGATAAATGATTTTCATAATCTTCAAAACTAATTCGATTTCTCTTCTTCATTTTACCTAAAGAAAGATTAATCATAATTCTTATCATCCAACCTTCAAACGAACCTTTAAATTTAAATTGATCTATTTTATTAAAAATAAGTACAAATCCTTCCTGAAAATTATCTTGTGCTTCTTCATAACTATCGGCATAACGAAGACAAGTCGAGAACAAAATAGAAGAGTATTGAAGATAAATTTCTTCTTGTGCTTTTCTATTTTGCGCTCGACACTCTTTTATTAAATTTTCAAGAGAATTATTATTCAAATTCAGATCAATTTATTTACTTTTTATATCTAATACAATTGAATCATTGTATAAATCTTTGTTATTTGAATCTTTACCTGTCCAAAATTTTAATGTATACTTTCTTGCAACTTTTGGTGTAAATTTCAACGTTTTAGTTTCAATAGAAGTTGTAGGTAAACAACTTTGTGAACTTGTTTGCGAAGCTAATACGCCTACTAATTGAACAGAATCATTTACTTGTTTTATTAAACTAAACTGTGCAAATTCCTGACAAGAATTTGTCTTATTATAACTTACTTTAATATTTGTTGTTTTATTAATTGGCTGAATAGAATCTTGATTTACAGAAACACTATTTGTTGTTAAAAAACCATAATTTGTAAATGAACCTTCATCATCATTGTTTAAGCAACTAAAAGTTGTTAAACCTAAAAATCCTGCTAAAGCAAAAATGCTAATTTTTTTGAATAATTTCATGGTGTTTGTTTAATTATTATATAGATAAGAGTATGATTTTTAAAAAGGTTGCTCTATCTATATTTTTTTAACAAAAAAAATCCTTCTAAAATTTTTAGAAGGATTCAAATAATTTTTTTCAATTTCTATATTGATAAATCTTTTACAATTAAATCTGCAGTACGCTCAGAAGCTCCTACTCCTCCAAGTTTATCATAAAGATGATCATAATCTTCCAAAACTTGTTCTCGTTTCGGTGTATTCAATATTAAATTTAATTCGTGTTTTATATTCTCATACGTCAAATCGTATTGTATTAATTCTTTGACAACTTCTTTATCCATAATTAAATTAACTAAAGAAATAAATCTGATATTTTTTACAACACGTTTTCCTATTTCATAAGAAATTGCATTTCCCTTATAACAAACAACTTCTGGAACTTTTAGTAAAGCTGTTTCTAATGTAGCTGTACCAGATGTCACTAAAGCAGCGTGTGAAATTCGTAATAAATCGTAGGTTTTATTTTCTACAATTTTTAAATGATTGCCTATTACTTTCTTATAATTTTCTATTGGTTGTGAAGGAGCCCCTGCTACAACAAATTGATATTCTGGAAAATCTTTTTCTACAGAAAGCATTAATGGAAGTTTCACTTTTATCTCTTGTGTTCTACTTCCTGGTAAAATAGCAATTATTGGACGATCATCTAAACCATTATCTTTTCTAAATTTTCCTTCATCAATTGAGGGAAGGTTATTTAGAGAATCTAATAAAGGATTTCCTACAAAATCTACTTTATAATCATAGCGTTGATAAAACTCTTCTTCAAATGGAAGAATAACAAACATTTTATCTACAACCTTTTTTATTTTATGTACACGTCCTGTTTTCCAAGCCCATATTTGTGGAGAAATATAATAATAAACTTTGATACCTAGTTTTTTTACAAATTCTGCAATTCGTAAATTAAAACCTGGATAATCAACTAAAATAACAGCATCTGGTCGATAGGACTCAATATCTTTTTTTGCCACAGAAATATTACCTAAAATTGTTCTTAGGTTCATTACAACTTCTGCAAACCCCATAAAGGCTAAATCACGATAGTGTTTTACTAAAGTTCCTCCTTGTGCTTGCATCAAATCTCCTCCCCAGAAACGGAATTCAGCTTGTGCATCTTTCTTTTTTAATTCTTTCATCAAGTTCGAGGCATGTAAATCTCCCGAAGCTTCACCTGCAATGATATAGTATTTCAATGGAAATAATTTTTCTTCTTACAAAGATAGGAGAAATCTATCAGCAGAACAGTTATCACATAATTTTATTATGTAATTTTACTAATCCAAAAGATAAAGAAAATGTCAGACGAAATAATAAATAAAGTTGCCAATAGTGGCTTAATTACAATTGATTTACAAGATTATTATCCAGATGGAGAACGCGTTGTTTTTGATCTTAAGGATTGGTTATACGAAGAAATAATCCTTCGTGAAAAAGATTTTCGTGAAAATTTAAAAAACCATGATTGGTCGCAATATGAAAATAAGTATATTGCTATTACTTGTACAGCTGATGCTATTGTACCTTCTTGGGCATATTTATTAGTTACTACATATTTATCTCCTGTTGCTAAAAGAATTGTACATGGAAGCCTGAAAGATTTGGATCAAATTCTTTACACAGAAATAGTAGATCATTTACCATATGAAGAATATGAAAATGGAAAAATAATTGTAAAAGGTTGTTCACACAAACCTGTTCCTGATTCAGCTTATATTCAATTAATAGAACGATTACAACCTATTGTAAGTTCATTAATGTTTGGTGAAGCTTGTAGTACAGTTCCGTTATATAAAAAGAAAAAATAAACCTTTTTATAATAAAAAAATACCTTACGAAATTCGTAAGGTATTTTTTTATGTAAGATTCTTTTTATTCTTAGTGAGTAGGAACAAAACGATCTCTAGATTCTTGTAATAATTTTTCAGCTTGAGCTTTATCACCATATCCTTCTACGATACAAGTTTTGTTTTCTAAATCTTTATATGTTTTAAAGAAATGTTCAACAGCTTTTAATGTATGAGGATTCATATCGTTGATATCATTTAATTGATTCCATGTTGGATCAGCAACAGGAACACAAATTAATTTTTCATCACGACCTTTATCATCAGACATATTTAAAACTCCAATCGTTTTAACTTCAATTACACAACCAGGTACAGTCGGTTCAGTTAAGAAAACTAATACATCAATAGGATCTCCGTCTAATGCCAATGTATTTTCTACGAAACCGTAATCTGCAGGGTAAAACATTGGAGAGAATAATACTCTATCAAAACGAATTCTTCCTGTTTCGTGATCCATTTCGTACTTGTTGCGAGATCCTCTTGGGATTTCTATAATTGCATCAAAAGTCATTTTTAACTACGTATTTAATTTAATATTCTTTTTTTATTTTTAAAATTTCCAATTCAATCCAACAGTTACTCCAAATTTTCGAGCTCCTGGGATATCATTATAATTACCTCTCCAGTTAAAATCTACACGAATTGGTCTTATATTACCATATCCTATATTTTCTATTCCAAATCCATATTCGTAATAGATTTGTTTGTTTGGAGTAAAATAATTTATTGTAGAATGATTCATTGCGATACTTTTATCAGATAAATCTCCGTAAGCACCTCTCAAGAAACCAACCTCTCTCAATTTTAATTTTTTAACTAATGGAATTTTATTTAAAATCCATCCATTAAAATGATGTTCCCAATTCATTGTTGCATATTGATCAGTTACAAACTCATAGTAATCTACTTGAGAAAATGTTCCATAAACTTGACCATAACTTTCATTACCTGGAATTGCACTCAACAAAGATAATGGAACTGCTTGAAATGTTTTACCTGCTTCTACAGTTATTAATGTTCTACCAAAAGAACCTATTAAAATTGGTTGAGTATATAAAAATTGTAATTTATCATATTCAAAATCAGAATTAATAACACCTTTTAAACCTCTTGTATATCTCAGCATAATTGTAGGTGCAAGCGTTGTTAACTCAAATCTATCCAATCCATATTGTGTATACTTAGCTTTTGGTCTTGCGATAATCGAAACACTTAAACTAGAGTTTGTCAAATTTTCTTTTACTTGTCCATCTTTTTCATAAGCTATAGAAAAATGTTCGCTATCAGCTGGTTTTATATATTGATAGTTACCATCAACTCTAAACACCACATTTTTCCATGGCTCTATAGATGTATATACATTAGTTAAATTATTATTACTTAAATATGTATTATTCCCCTGATTAATTATAGAAGATGAAGCAAAACTACGTGTCATTATACCATCGGAAGATGTTAAAGTCGCTGCAAGTTGTTCTACATCTCTCTTTGTTCCTATACCAACTTGAAAGCGATTATATTTATTGAACATGTAACGGAAATCTCCTCCATATTTGAATTTATCATCTTTAAATCCATAAGCAACAAATCCTTGAGCTCTCCACATATCATTTTGAGAAAAATATGTCCTAGCTCCTGCTCTTAATCTCACACCTTCTATTTGATTGTAACCAAAAGATGAATACAAATTACCAATATCAATAGAATTCCATATATTATAATAACCTGATCCTAAAACTTCAATACCTTTTACAATTCGATTAAATTTTGGTACTTTGTTTAACTCTTCTAATGTTGTATAAATTCCTTCTTGATTTTTTGTAAGTGCTTCAGGACGATTTTCTGTCCAAAATTCATCAGATTGATTATTTATTGATGTTTTAGACGGATCAATCCTTTCGTAATAATATTTTTCTGGATGATCTGTATCAAAATCGTAATTATAATAATTAACTGTTTTATGAGCAAAAATCCCCTTAGAGTTTTCTTTCTTACTTATTAAAGTCATATCAAGCATTGCATATTCCTTTCGAGGGTAAAAAACAGAATCATTGGGAATATCGAATTCTAAATCCATAAAGACATTACGAACAAAATTTACATTGATATCTTTTGTCGTTTCCATAACAACTTCTTTAACAGCATAATTAGCCTTTGATATATATAAATCTCCTTTAAAAGTCAATTCACCATTTCTACGTGGATAATACTTAATTCTATAAGATTCAACTCCATCTATGTCAACTGTATCTTTCAATTCATAATCATAAACAGAGAAACCATCACTAGCTATTGGGCTAACAAATTTTATATCCAATATATTAACACGATTGTCATAAATATCTATATCTCTAAATATATTTTTAACAACAGAAGCAACAACTTCATTATTTTCGAAACCCGATGTTTTATTTGCGATTAATTCTCTTCTTTCTTTTGTACTTGGTTTGTTTATTCCTGCTACTTTATAAAGAGATTCATTTAAAAAGGCAGGAAGAAAAGTTTTTCCGTTAATAGAAGATGTATCAACTTTATCAAAAATAAACTCCATTCCTTTGAATAATTTACGTTTCATAAAAGTTGAATCAATATTGCTTATATCAAATTGTAATTTCTCATATTCATCGTATTGATAATGTGGCACAAGTTTTAATCCATTCTTCTTTTTACGTTTCCAGACTTCACGTAAAATTGCATAAGCTGGATTCTCTTTCTTTTTTAAGCGAACTTTCTTTTTTGAAGAAACTACAGCTGTCTGAAGATCAACAGTTTCTGTTGGATTATTATTTTTATCATCTTCACTAGGAAATAATTGAGCAACAAAACTATAATCTATTTTCTTTTCTATAACATAATTTGAGAATTCATAACCATTTTTGGAAATCGTTAATTTATCTGTGTTAACAGCTGATTCAATATAAAAAGTACCATCTGAATTAGAGGTTGCATTTATTTTTAATTCAGGTAAACGTATATCAGCATAAGCTATAGGCTCCAAAGTTTCAGCATCAATTACTTTTCCTTGGATTTTAACTTGAGCATTTATTAACACACATAAAATAAATAACAATATAGTTATGTAGTACCTCATAGAATTAAGTTTAGTCTAAAAAAATAAAGTCTAACAATATAAAATGCTAGACTTTACAAATATAAAAAAGATAATAATAATTTTACATTATTTATACATTACTGCTTTTACAGCTTCTATAACATCTTTTGCATCAGGAATCCATTCAGCATATAAGTTTGGTGCATAAGGAGCAGATGTATCTTTAGTTGTGATACGTTTTACTGGAGCATCTAAATAATCAAATGCTTTTTGTTGTACCATGTAAGTAATTTCAGAAGCAACAGAAGCAAAAGGCCAAGCTTCTTCTAATACTACTAAACGATTTGTTTTCTTAACAGATTTGAAAATTGTATCGTAATCTAATGGACGAACAGTTCTTAAATCAATTACTTCTACACTAATTCCTTCTTTTGCTAATTCATCAGCAGCAATATAAGCTTGTTTGATGATTTTTCCGAAAGAAACTAAAGTAACATCAGTACCTTCTCTTTTAATTTCAGCTTTACCAATTTCGATTGTGTATTCTTCATCTGGCATTTCCATTTTATCTCCATACATCTGTTCTGATTCCATGAAAATAACTGGGTCATTATCTCTAATTGCTGATTTTAATAATCCTTTTGCATCATAAGGATTTGATGGTACAATAACTTTAAGACCTGGTACATTTGCATACCAATTTTCAAAAGCTTGTGAGTGTGTAGCACCTAATTGACCTGCAGAAGCAGTAGGCCCTCTAAACACGATAGGACAGTTAAATTGTCCACCTGACATTTGGTAAATCTTAGCTGCGTTATTGATAATTTGATCAATAGAAACTAATGAGAAATTAAATGTCATATATTCTACGATTGGACGACATCCTGTCATTGTAGATCCAATTGCTATACCAGAAAAACCAGCTTCTGCAATTGGTGAATCAATGATTCTTTTTGCACCAAATTCATCTAACATTCCTTTAGATGCTTTGTAAGCTCCATTGTATTCTGCTACTTCTTCTCCAATCAAATAAATAGATTCATCACGACGCATTTCTTCACTCATTGCCTCCGCGATTACTTCTCTAAATGTTTTTATAGCCATTATATGCGATTTCGTTACGTAATTATATTTTTTCCTAAAGCAAATGTAATAAAAAACTTAAGAATAATTATTATTGATTTTTAGGAATAAATAAAAAGTCAATTTTTAATTTCTATAAATTTTTTAATTAATATATGTTTTGTTTATTTTTTCTGATAATAGATGATATAATTAAGTGAATAATTACCAAAAAGCTGTTGCTTTTGAAAGGTTGAATTATCTTGATTAAAGTGCAGATAAACTTCAGATTTTTTAGTTGTTTCTATCAAATCAAAATAGCCATTTTCTTCTGAACAAAATTGATTTTCATAACTAGATTTAAATCCAATAAAATAATGTTTAGCTTGTCTTGTATCTATTTTTAGATGAACGGGAAAAATATATTTCCCGTTATAATTTTTATCTACGACAAACCATTTTTCTTTTAATAAATTCTCTTTATCTGTAACAGATTTTGTAATAATTGGTGAAAAATAATAGAATTCATTACACAAATTTTTAGAAAGTTCTTTTGACTCAAACAAAATCTCTATAGCATAAATTTCTATTTCTCCTTCTTTAGGTAATTGAAAGGTTGACAATAATGTAAGACCTCTATTGGTATGATCTTTCAATTGTTCAACTTTTTGAAATTTTGGTCGAAATTTTTTATATTTTGAATAATTTGTAACCTCAACTAAATTCAAATTAATTGTATCATTTTTTTGAGCAAATAAAAAATTCGATAAAAGAAATAGAATAATAATTTTCATCAGATAAAAGTAAAAAAAGCTATATAAATATAATATCTATATAGCTTTTCAATTATTTTTTTAACTTCATAAAAGATTAAACCAAGTTTAAAACTTGTTCTAAATCTTCTAATAAATCATCAATATCTTCAATACCTACAGATAAACGAATTAAATCATCAGTAATTCCAATTTCTGCACGTTTTTCTGCTGGAATAGATGCATGTGTCATTGTAGCTGGATGATTTGCTAAAGATTCTACTCCACCTAAAGATTCTGCTAAAGTAAATACTGATAAGTTTTCTAATATTTTAAAAGCATCTTCTTTTTTACCAGATGTTAATGTGAAAGTAACCATTCCTCCAAAATCTTTCATTTGTTTTTTAGCAATTTCATGCTGAGGATGATTTTCTAAACCTGGGTAATATACATGTGCAATTTTAGGATGATTTTCTAAAAATTTTGCAACTTTCATTCCATTCGAGCAATGACGATCCATACGAACAGCCAATGTTTTGATTCCACGCAATACTAAATAAGAATCTTGTGGTCCTAAAATTCCTCCTGTAGCAAATAAATTAAAATGAACATCTTTTGCTAATTCTTCAGAATTAACAACAATTGCTCCAGCAACTAAATCAGAATGTCCTCCTAAATATTTTGTAGCAGAATGCATTACAATATCAGCTCCTAATTCGATTGGACGTTGTAAATAAGGTGATGCAAAAGTATTATCTACTGCGACTAATAAATCAGATTTTTTAGCTTTTACAGCATCATTTACAGCTTTTATATCAACAACTTTCATCAATGGATTAGTAGGTGTTTCTATCCAAACCATTTTTGTGTTGTCATTAATTAATTCAACTACAGCATCAATATTCGTCATATCAACAAAATGAAATTTTAATCCATATTTTGCATATACACGCGTAAATAATCTATAAGAACCTCCATATAAATCATCCATTGCAATAATTTCATCTCCTGGATTAAATAATTTCAATACACCATCAATTGCTGCTAATCCTGATCCGAATGCAAAACCTGCAACACCTCCTTCTATAGAAGCTAATGCATTTTCTAAAGCAGATCTTGTTGGGTTTTCTCCTCGAGAATATTCATATCCATTATGCTTCCCTGGTGACTTTTGTGCAAATGTTGATGTTTGATAAATTGGAGTCATTACTGCTCCTGTTGATTGATCATGATGTTGACCTCCATGTATTGTTTTTGTATTGAATTTCATGATTATTTCTTTAAACTATAGCAAATATATGGAGTTTTATTTATTCTACATTTTAAACAAATGTTAGAAATTGATTTTCAAATAAGTTTATAAAAATTAATTATTAAAAATAAATTATACTTTTTTAATTATTTGTTAAGTATTTATTAAAAAATGACTACTTTCGCACACTAATTATAACTAATCTAAATAAAAATAAGAATCAAATTCTATCTCCTCATTTATTAAAATATTAAAAATGAAAAAGAAACTTATAATAATTGGATTACTTTTCTCCTACATTTCTATAAAGGCACAGGAAAAAACTACAATCAAAAATGATACAATTAACTTAGCAGAATCTGTAATTACATCATCCTATGGTACAACAGCAAAAAAAGAAGATGTTGTTGGTTCTATGAGTATTATAACAGAAAATGAGATTATAACTGCACAGCCTTTTGAAAGTATTGACAAAATGATTTCAGGTTTGGTTCCAGGTGTACAAATTGTAAATAATTCTGAACTTGGAAAACCTGTAGATATAAATATTCGTGGGTTAGGTTCTATGGTTAGTATTACTTCTACTCCAGGAATATCAAATCAACCATTAATTATTATTGATGGAGTTTACGTTAGAGAAGATAGAGCTTTTAACGCTAACTTCTTTAATGGAGGTACTAATGCTGAAATGAATATTAATCCTTTAGCACGTCTTTCAACAGATAATGTAAAAAGTATTACTGTTCTTAAAGATGCTGCTGCTGTTGCCTTATATGGTGCTGACGCTGCAAATGGGGTTATTTTAATCACAACAAAAAAAGGTCAAAAAGGTAAACCTAAGTTTAGTTATTCCTCTCAGTATGGTGTTTCTACAAGTATTAACAAAATAAAATACTTAAATGGAGAACAATACGCTCAACTTCGTAATGATTATAATATTAATAATGGATCTTCAACAGGTTATTCATGGAATGGAGTTGATGTAGATTGGTTTGATGTAATGAATAGAAATAGTGATTATTTCAAAACCAATTTTGGAATGAGTGGAGGATCTAATCATATTACTTATCGATTAGGTGTTGACTATTCTAAAAACAATGAGTCTAAAATTTATAATTATTTAGAAAAAAAAGGAATCGATTTGAATTTAGGTTATACTGCATATAAATTTAAAGCTAATTTATATGCAGCATATAACAATTTTTACAAAAATAGCCCTAATACTTATTTTAATTTTATCTTAGCTCCTACTTTCGATATTTATGACGAAAATGGAAATTTTAGAAATACTGGTACTAATGGTATTGCAAATCCTTTAGCAGCTGCAACACAAAATAAAATTTACACAAAAAACAACTCTTTAATAAGTAGTTTAAATTTAGAGTATCAGGTTCACAAAGATATTAAAATTAGTTCTCTATTCGGGATTGATTATTCCTATAAATCTAATAACAGTTGGCAATCACCTCTTAACGAAAGTGCTAGTAGTGTTGCTGGGCGAAGTAGAATAAGTAAGTCTGAGGGAACTAAATGGAATTGGAGTGCACATGCTTTATATAATAAAGATTTTAGAAACCATCATGTAGATGCTTTATTAGGTCTTGAACTTAGATCTACTAAAGATTTAAAATCAAATCATATCGGAACTGGATATGGGAAATCTACAATAGCAATGAAACCTTGGGAAGGAACAAGTTATACTTTAAGAACTTTAACATTAGAAGAAGCAGGAAGAAGTACATTTGCTCAATTAAACTATAACTATAAAAGTAAATATTTTTTTACAGGTAGTATTCGTAGAGATGAAAGTTCTTCATTTGGTAAAGATAGAGCAGTTGCAACTAATGGTGGAGCCGGATTTGCTTGGCTTATTTCCAATGAAAATTTTTTAAAAAATAATTCTATAATACAACTTTTAAAACTTCGTGCTTCTTGGGGGATAACAGGTAATTCAAGAATAGGTTCATACAGGTCAGCTGGTTTATATAATGTTTATCAAAATGGTTTTACTTATGGCTATGACTATTCTTATCCTGATACAAGCTCTCCTCCAAATAAAAAATTAAGCTGGGTAAAAAATGAAAAATTTAATATTGGATTAGATCTTAATCTATCTGGTCGTGTTGATTTTACATTAGAACTATATAGAAATAACATCTCAGATATGATTATTAGTAGAGATGTTCCGCTAGAAACGGGTTATTCTTCTGCTGAAATTAATGGTGCATCAATGTATAATCAAGGTGTTGAAGCTTCTATTAAAGTTTATTGGTTTAAAAATAAAAATTTTAAATGGAATACTCTATTCAATATAAGTACAGTTAAAAACCGAGTTACAAGTTTGATAGGATTTGGTGATGATTACTCTACAGCTGCATTAGCTAGAGCACAAAAAGTAGGTGTATCTACATCTGCTATTTGGGGATATGAATGGATGGGAGTAAATCCAGAAAATGGTTTAGATCGTTATAAAGTTAATGGTGAAATTTTAGACTCCGATAAATTCACTCCTACAGATAACACTTATTCAATTATAGGTAATTCTCAACCAGATGCAATTGGAGGTTTTATGAACTCTATTCAACTAGGAAATTTTAGTTTTTCAGCTTTATTCAATTATCAAATTGGAGGCGATGTTCTTATCACTCCCGAATTAATTGATCAATATAGAATTTTAACGAATCGTAATATGAGTGTTAATGCATTAAATTATTGGACTGGAAGTAATGATACAAATGCTCAGAATCATATAGCTACATCGAAAAACAGAATTGTAGCAAATAGTAGTAAATATCTTTATGACAACACATATATTAAGCTACAAAATGTAAATCTAGCTTACCAATTACCAATAAAAAAGGGAACATCATTTATTGATGGGGCTAGTATTTTTGCCGACATATCTAATGTTTGGTATTGGTACAAGGAAAAATCTCCTAAAGGACAAAATGGAATTAGAGAGTTTAATTATATCTACCCAGAAATGAGAACATATAGTATGGGATTCAGAGTCAATTTTTAAAAAAGTAAACATGAAAAAATTTATTATTACAATAATATTCATCTTAGGATTAACTTCTTGTAGTGATTTTCTAGAAAAAGAACCTGTCGAACAAATTTCTATTAACGATCAGTTCTCAACAAAAGAAGGTGTATTAAAAGCTTTAAATGGTGCATATTATAATACTAGATCTTCAATTTTCACTATAAGTACATACACTTATGGAGATTTATTATCAGGAAATTTAACCTTCTCTCCTAATAGCTCCGGAACTTCTCAAGGTACTATAAATGTTCCTTCAGCAGTAGAATTATTATACAATTTTATAGATGATTCAAATTCTTCAGATCTAGCACAAAGTTATACTAATAATTATCAAATAATTAATAATATAAATCTAATCATAGAAAATATTGACAAAGCAAGTGATATAAATGATCAAGAAAAAAATTCTGTTTTAGCAGAAGCTTATGGACTCAGAGCATTTATTCATTATCAATTATTACGATTTTATGCTCAAAATTATACCTATACATCTGATGCTAATCATCCTGGAATAGTATACAATACAAGAACACTAGTCGTTGGTGTTGATTATCCTGCGAGAAATACAGTAAATGAGTGTTACACTTTATTAGAAAATGATTTAAATAAAGCTTTATCATTATACCAAGATTCTAATGCCATTCCTGTCGGGAGTACAAAAAATTTTATGAACAAAAATGCTGCAAAAACATTAGCAGCAATCATTGCTTTAGATAAAGAAGATTATACAAAAGCGATTTCATTAGCTACAGATGTTATAGATAACTCTGGAATTAAATTATCAGAAACGAATGATTATACTCAGAACTTTGCTGTTAACGAAAGTATTTTTGAAATAGCTAATACAAATGAAAACGAATCATATATAAAAAACTTTTATAGTCCTAAAACTGGATATTCAAGTTATGTTATTCCAGACAATGTTTTTCAACTTTTTGATAGTAATGATCAAAGATTAAATTTAATTAAAACTACTTCTATTCAAACAAAAGAAGGTAGTACTATATTTATGAAAGATTATCATTTTACTAAAAAATATGATACAAATATAACAGGGTTAGTTTATAGATTATCTGAATTATATTTTATTCGTGCAGAAGCAGCTTTTAAATCAGGAAATACTACTAATGCTTTAGCTGATATTAATTCTATACGAAATAGAGCTGGATTAAATAATCTTACAACAATTTCATTAGATGATATTTTAACTGAAAAAAGAAAAGAATTTATATTCGAAAATAAATTCTTTTTTGATTTAATGAGAAATCATAAAGGTATAACTAGAGAAAGTGGATGTATTTCTACAACTTGTAGTTTAGCTTATCCTAATAATAAATTTGTAGCGCCTATTCCATTGAACGCTATAAAAATTAATAGCTATATTAAACAAAACCCGGGTTATTAATAATAAAAAATATCCCGAAAAATAATTCTAAAAAAAAAGTATTTTTTTTCGGGATATAACATTCTCAAATAAGAATAAAATTGTGTAAAATAATAAGATGATAATTAAAGATATTTGAAAAAAAATAATTAGTTTCAACAAAATCAAATAAAAAATATGCGTATTATTTTACAACGAGTAAAAAAAGCATCTGTAACTGTAGATCATAAGATCACAGGAAAAATCAATAATGGTCTTCTTCTCCTTGTTGGTTTTGAACCAGAAGATACTATTGAAGATTATGAATGGATTGCTAAAAAAGTCATACAATTAAGAATTTTCAATGATGAAAATAATGTAATGAATCTTGATGTGCAACAAACAAACGGAGATATTCTTGTTGTATCTCAATTCACACTACATGCTGCTATAAAAAAAGGAAATCGACCTTCTTATATCAAGGCATCTAAGCCTGATTTAGCTATAGAACAATATAATGAATTCTTAACTGTAATAGAAAAAGCTTTCAAGTCTGTACAAAAAGGAATTTTCGGTGCAGATATGAAAGTTGAATTAATAAATGATGGCCCAGTAACACTATTTATTGATTCTAAAAATAAAGAGTAATTATTTCCATAATAATTTCAATTCAACCTTATATTTCCCAGCATATGGTTTTGGATTTGTAGGTTTTTCTGAAATTGAAAATTGATAAACTCCACGAGAAGGTAAAACAAAAATAGTTTCTTTACCAAAAGGACCTCCATGAATAGAATCAATAGGTCCTTTTACCTCATTAATTCGAATATTAGCTAAAGTATCTTGAGCAGAAATTTTTATCCAAACTTTCTTAGCTGAATCAGAATTAAATGTAAAAGTATTTGTTTGAGCAGCATTTTTAGTAATTTCTTTAGATGCTTTACCATAACTAACGGTTAAAACATCTGTCGTATTATCTGCACTCAAAGCAACTATTTTATCTATATTTTCTAGAGGTTTTACAGTATTAGTTTTAGAAACTTTTACAACCTTTTTATTTTTAAGTTTTTTCTCACTTAAATCAATGCTTTCTATTGGCTTATCTTTTTTCACTAAATTAGCATACGCTGGATCAACACCTATTTTACTAGGATAGATAGTTGGTGTCGATTTATTTTCGCAGCTAAATAAAGTTATTAATATAATAAAGGCAATAAAAATTCTTTTCATAATTGGGAAAAAATATAGTGTAAATGTAATTATTTTAATTGTACATTCAATGTATAATTTCCTTGAAAAGGATAACCTTTCATTAAACTTTCACCAATAACAATTTCATAAACGCCATTTTCAGATAAACCATAATCTATATTTCTTCCAAATGGTCCATCTGTATTCTTACTAGGAGAAATTATATTATTTATTCGAATATTAGCTGTATCTGTTGCGGGTACAATTTGTATAGAAACATCATTACATGAATTGTTTCTAAAATAATATCTTTGTTCTTGTTTAGCTTCTTTAAATAAATTGAAACTTCCTTTTCCATTTTTAAGCTTAAGTTCTGTACCGTTTTCAATAGTTTGAGGATAATTTATACGATTATGAACTATAGGTTTATTTTCTGGTTTTTCATCTGTTTCATTATTTTTTATTAAAAAAATAAAAATTGAAATAAAAGCTATTATAAGAACAATAATAGTGTTATATCTCTTCATTGTTCTAAATTTGTATATAACATAAAACAAATTTAGAACCAAACTGTATGTTAAATCACGAAATTACTGGAAAAGGGAAAACATTAGTTTTCTTACATGGATTTTTAGAAAGTATAAAAATTTGGGATTCACTTGTTGATAAATTAAGAAACTATTATCAAGTCATCACAATTGATTTACCTGGACATGGAAAATCTGATACAACTCGTGATATAAATACAATGGAAGAAATAGCTGATGACGTTATTGAAGTACTAAATGATTTGAAAATTGATAAGGCTACTTTTATTGGTCACTCTATGGGAGGATATGTAACTTGTGCAATTGCAGAGTTGTATCCAAATAGAGTTGAAAATATTGTTTTAATAAACTCATCTACTTTACCTGATGACGAGACTAAGAAAAATCAGAGATTAAAAGCATGTAAAACTGCTCAAGAAAATTTAAAAGGTTTAGTAACTGTAAGTATCCCTAGTTTATTTGCTGCACATCATCGTGAAAAATTTAGAGATAGTATTGAATTTATTAAAGATATTGCTCTAAAAACACCTATTAATGGAGTTTGTGCTGCGCTAAAAGGAATGAGAGAAAGACCTGATCGTTCATCTATATTATATGATTTTAAAGGAGAAATATATATTATTATTGGAGAAAATGATGAAACCGTAAATCCTGAATTATTATTAACATTAATTCCAAACTCTCCTAATATTCACCTATTCACTAATAAAAGTGGACACATGGCTTATATAGAAAATTTTGATGATGTTTTAGCTATTTTAAGTTCTATTTAGCGCTTATTCAAAAAAAACTCTTTCATTAATAAACTACATTCATCTTCTAAAATACCTGATATAATTTCAGTTTTTGGGTGTAGATTTCCAAGTTTATTTTTGAAACCTCTTTTATCATCAGATGCACCATAAACAACTTTAGATATTTGACTCCAATACAAAGCTCCTCCACACATTATACATGGTTCTAAAGTAACATAAAGTGTACAATTTTGTAAATATTTACCTCCAAGATAATTAGCTGCAGAAGTTATTGCCTGCATTTCTGCATGTGCAGTAACATCCGTCAAAGTTTCTGTAAGATTATGTGCTTTTGCTATAATTTTATTATTTGATACAATAATTGCTCCTACAGGAATTTCATCTCTATCAAAAGCATTTCTTGCTTCATTCAAAGCTATTCTCATATAATAATCATCTGTAAAAAGATTCTCCATTTTTGTATCAAATTTAAAAAACAAAAATAATCAATAAAAAATAGTAGATTTAATACATTTGTATAAATTGACAACTATTCTATGAATCAATCAAAATATATTTTTGCTGCTATTGTTACTTTCCTCTTATGGGGATTTTTTAGTTTTGGACTAAGACCTATTGCAACTTATCCTCCATTAGATATTTTATTTTTCAGACTATACATTTCAGTTCTATTTCTAGTAACTATTAATGTATGTTTTAGGCAAAATAAAATAAAAAAAGATTGGAAATTATTTTCTTCTTTAGAAAAAAAGAAGAAGAAAAGACTGATTAGTTTAGTTATTGGTGGTTCTTTAATTTTAATGACAAATTGGTTATCATATATTATTGTAATGAATAATATTAGTGTACAAGCTGCTTCACTTTCTTATCTTGTATGTCCAATTATCACAACTTTACTATCATTTATACTATTACATGATCATTTAACCAAAGTAAAATGGATTGCAATAATTATAAGTTTTATCGCTTGTATTATTTTATCAATTGGCCATTTTGTAGACTTAATGTATAGTTTAATCGTAGCAACAAGTTTTGCACTGTATATTATCATTCAAAGAAGTTTAAATATGTTTGATAGTTTTAATTTGTTAATGACACAATTATTTGTTGTATCTCTTATCATGTTACCTTTCGCTTTCGTTTTTTTAGGAGAAATTCCTACTGAAACCATTTTTTACCAATGTATTCTTATGATTGTCATTTTATTTACAATTATTCCTATGTTTCTTAATAATTTTGCATTGAAAGGAATTGATTCATCTACAGTTGGTATTTTAATTTATCTTAATCCTATTACAAACTTTTTACTAGCAATATTTTATTACCATGAAAAAGTTTCTTTTCTTCAGTCAATAGGATATCTACTCATATTCTTAGCAATCATCGTCTTTAATTCAAAAACAATTTTAAAATTATGTCGTGCTAAAAAATAAGTTTTAAATAAAATAAAAAAAAGAGACTATAATAGTCTCTTTTTTTATTTATCTAGTTTATTGTATCCTTATTTAATTCATAAAGTATCCTTAAACCTTTTATTGTATGTAAACGATCATCGATATCTATCTTGTCTGTTAAAGGTTTATAAATCCCTCCAACACCACCTGTAGAAATAACAAGACATTCTTCACCTACTTCTTTATTTATTCGATCAATCATTCCTTCAACCATACTCAAAAATCCATATACAACTCCTGATTGCATACAAGATTCTGTATCACGTCCGAGTACATTCTCTGGTGCTTTAAGTTCGATAGTTGGTAATTGAGCTGTATTTCCTACTAAGGAATTAAGAGCTGTAATAATACCAGGAGCAATAACAACTCCTGTTACTTTTCCTGTTTCATCTAGACCTAAAAAAGTAAGAGCTGTACCAAAATCAATGACAATTTTTTTACCAGGAACTCCTTTATAATGTGCTGCTACTGCATTTGCGTAAAGATCTGTTCCCATTTGGTTAGATGATCGTATAACCTCTGAAGGCGTATTACGATCAACAATCATTGCTTTTAGCTTATGTATTTTTTGTAAAGCTATTTTTACACTAATTGTTAATGGAGGAACAACCGAACCTATTACAATTCCAGTAATTTCTTTTTTATCAATACCAAATGGTTTGTACATATTTGAAAACTTAGCGTATAATTCATATTCTGTACGGTAAGGTTTAGTATTAATAGTCCAAGTTATAATATCCGTTTCGCTTTTAAAAACAGCGAAACGAATATTTGTATTTCCTATATTTACTGCTAGTAACATTATTTTGTAAATACGTTATTTTCTGGGTTAACATCTGCCAAACGTTTTGTTGGATCAATACTAACTTCTTTTATATCTTTAGATACTTTAAAATCATAAGTTGGCTTTGTCCAAAACCAATCTTCTAAAACTGTTCTTTTAGCACCTTGATATTCTACTAAGTTTTCAGCAGGTTTTTCACCTCTCATCTCTCTTAATGGAATATAAAATAATTCTTTTGTTCCATCAGTATATTCAACTAATACATCTATAGGCATTGCAAAATCAGATTTATTTGCAATCGTTACAGTATTATTTGAAACATTATCTACAGCGTAATCAATTTTTCTTGTTGTATTTAAAAATAAATTGAAATACCATTTTAAATTAATACCAGAAACTTCTTCTGCAACACGTTTAAAATCATTTCCTGAAGGGTGTTTAAATTTCCAGATATCATAAAACTTTAAGAATGTTTTTTCTAAGTTTTCATTCCCTATAATATAGCCCAATTGTATTGCTAAAACTTGCCCTTTATAGTAAGCTTCTAAAGAATAACCATAGTTCGTATTATAATAATCTGCTAGTAAACTTGCTGGTTCTTCTTTCCCTGATAAAGCCAAAGCGATGTATCCTCTGTAAGCATCAGGATTTGGATTAGATGGAATAACTTTTAATTTTTCATAAACATTTAAAAGAGCCATTTGTTCTACATACGATGTAAAACCTTCATCAAACCATTCATTGTAGGTTTCATTAATTCCAAATAATTGTTGATACCAAGAATGTGCAGCTTCGTGAAAAATAGTACCAACTAAGCTTTCTAAATTTCTATTACCAGAGATTAAAGTTGCAGTACCATATTCCATTCCTCCGTCTCCTCCTTCAATAATAGAATAAGTTTTCCAAGGATATTCTCCAAAATGTTCAGAATTATAATCAAAGAATCCTAAGGCATAAGGCATCGCTTCTTTCCACGAAGATCCTGATTTATCATTTTTGTATACTAAATAAATATCTACACCATGTTTAGATTTTCCATGATCTACAACAAAGTTTTTATCTGCTGCAAAAACAAAATCATGAATGTTTGTTGCTTTAAAATTCCAAGATACTTTTCCGTTATTTTCTTTAATTGTTGGGTTAGTTACATATCCTTTTACATTATTTGGATTTTGTAATTGTCCAGATGCACCAATGACATAATCTTTGTTAATATTAATTGTTACATCAAAATTACCAAAAGGAGCAAAAAACTCTCTTCCAACATATTCATCTAAATGCCATCCTTCTGGATCGAATTCAGCCATTTTTGGATACCATTGAGCCATAGAAAACTCTACACCATCTTTTGAATTTCTTCCAGAACGGCGAATTTGTTCGGGTACTTGAGCATTCCAAACCATATCAAATATTGCAGTTTTACCACTTTTTATAGGTTTAGCCAATGTAACTTCTAAAATAGTTCCATCTACTTTATAATTTACATCTGTACCATTTTGTTTTAAAGATGTTATTTTTTGATAACCAATTTGATCTGGTTTCAATTCAGTAATACGGCTAATCAATTTAGGATTTTCTTTAGTTCCTATATTTGTTACCATTCTTTTATCTGGATCAGAAATATTTCTTAATCTATAATCCATCATACTTCCTGGTTGAAAAGCATTAAAATATAAATGGAAATAAACCTTATTCAAGCTTTGACCTGAATTATTAGTATATTTCAACTTCATCTTTCCATCGTATTGATATGATGATTCTTTCATATCAATTTCCATTTTATAATCTACTTTTTGTTGCCAATATCCTTTACGTTGTGCAAAAGAGAATTGAACAAGACAAATAAAGATTAGTAGAGTAAATTTTCTCATTCCAACTAATTTCGTTTTTACTTAATTTATCAAAATTACAAAAATCATTAAGGTAGACTTAGCATTAGAACAATAAATTTGATTTTATCAATCAATTTATTATTAATCAAAAAATTAATTTACATTTTAGTGTAACTTTTTTTTATAAATTGAGTCTACTATGTAACAACTCAATTAACACACGTGAAACTATTTGTATTAACCAAGAAAAGTAAAGAGGAGATTTTAATCGATCGGTTAAAAAAAAATGACTCTATAGCTCAAAAAGAACTTTATGATCTTTTTTCTAAAAAAATGTTAAGTATATGCAGAAGCTATATAAAAGATATACATTTTGCAGAAGATTGTATGATAAATGGTTTTTGCAAAGTATATCATCATATTCAAAAATTTCAAAATAAAGGAAGTTTTGAAGGTTGGGTTAGACGAATTATGGTTAATGAATGTTTGACTTTTTTACGTGCAAACAAAACTCTTATTTATGTTGATGATGTTAGAGGTTTTAATGATGATTTTGATGAAGATGATGAAAATGAAGAATTAAATTTTAATGTACAAGAAGTATTAGATCAGTTAGCAGAACCATATCGATTAGTTTTTAATCTATATGTTTTAGAAGATTATTCGCACCAAGAAATCTCAGAAATGCTGAATATATCTTTATCTACAAGCAAAACACAATTATTTAGAGCAAAAGCGAAATTAAAAGAGATTGTATTATTACAAAAGAAAAAGAGAAATGAAAAAGAAGGATAATATATCAAGATATATCAAAGAAGAATTAAACCAAAGAGAACTTAATCCTTCCCATGATAGCTGGAATAGAATACAAGCAAGAATGGATGTAATTCCAACCACAAAAAACTCTAATTACAAATGGTGGTTATCTGCTGCAGTATTTTTTATTTTTACATTATCTACAACTATTTATTTATTTACGAATAAAAAGGAGCAGAACATTCCTAATACAGATTTCGTTAAAAATGAGGTAAATATTGATACTGCAAAGCAGAATTTAGATCATCATACTAATTACTCTACAAATAATACATTAGCTACTAATGAAAAAAATAACGTAGAAAGTATTTCTACTATTGAAATTGAAAAAAAGAATACAAATAATGAATTAGCTAAAACAAAAGAAAAAAAAGATTCTGCAGTCAATAACAAAAGTGAATTAAAAGCTATTATTGAACAAAAGAAAAATCTTGTTGCAGCAAATAAATTAGATTCAATAAAAAAAACTAAAAAAGAAAATAATTATGTCGATCCTGATATGCTATTATATTCTATAGAAAATAAAGAAAATATAAAAGAGTCAAACAAGTCAAGAGTTGTATCTATTGATGTAAAAAAATAATATCCTGTATAATACTACTATGAAAATAATTAATCAATACACTAACATTACACTTATATTCTTTTGTTTTCTTATTTCAAACTTAGCCTATTCTCAAAAATTCAAATTTGATTTGAATGATAAGAATAGTGACAAAATAAGTCCTATTGTACAAGACAGAATTACTGAATTTACACTTATCATCAGACAAATTGTAAAAGAAGAGAAAACTGCTATGGAAAAAAAGATTGATGAAGTTGATGAAGATTTAAAACAAGATAAACTTACCATAAATGAAGCTAATGCAAAAAAAGAAACATTAGCAAAAGTATATTCTACTGTAATCAATGATAGAATTAAAGAAATTAATTTCAATTTAGATGATATCATAAAACAACAAGTTGCATTTTCTATCATGAATGATGAAGATCCGATTGAAACTAGCACAGATGAAGACATTAGAAAAAGATACAAAATAATCAACCAAATAAATGGATACGGATCTTTTGGATATATGGCTTTTACAGGACGAAAAAATGAGGAATTAAATAAACATGAAAAATTTTCGAGTAACCTTACATTTGGATTAATGTATGAACGTCAATTATCTATTACTAGTCCCGTTAATTTTTTAGTTGGAGGATTATTTTCTTGGAGAACTTATCGATTAGATGATAGCATGATGTTTAATCGTGATGAAGATGGAAATGTTGGTTTAGTGAAAAGTGATAAAGCACTAGATAAATCAAAATTAAGATCAGCTTATATTTTAGCTCCTATAGGATTCAAATTCAATTTTTCTAAAATAAAACAGGTTACTGAAAACTTTGCATACAGACCAAAATCTAAACACTATATTGCTGCTTATGCATATGGAGGGGCTTTACTTTCTTCGAATAATATTGTAAAAGGAAAAGGTATACGTAGCAGAGAAAAAGGAAATTATAACGTCAACAATTTCATTTATGGAGCCGAAATAACTGTTGGTTTAGGATTAATTAATGTCTTTGTGAGAAAAGACTTTAACAACTATTTTAAAGAAAAAACTTTTGACAATAGAAAAATGCTTCAATTTGGCATAAATATTGGAATATAGTTAATATCCTCAAAATAGTTTAAAAAACTAAATATTTATTACATTTTTATAGATCAAAACCTCAGTTAATCTGAGGTTTTTTTTCTTATAATTTTTTAAATTTTTCTAAAAAAATATTTTAAAAATAATGTATATTAGTGAAAATAAGATAATAATGGTAAAATCTAAGTTAAGTTGGCAATTTTCAATTCCCATCATAATATTTTTAATATTTATGATGATTAACTTCGCTTTTGTCAAAACTTTTTGGTTTGGAGGAAATTTATTTATCAAAGAACCATTTCTAAGATTAGGAATTTTCATGATTTCCCTTCTTGGTTCTTTTTTTATTTTATACGATCTCACTTTTAATCTTACATTATTCAAATTAAAAGATGAAACATTTGAAATAAGAACAATCTTCAAAAAAGACGAAATTCCGTATCGTGCAATTTATTATTTATATGAAGAAGAAGATATACTTCGATTAAATAAAACTCAGATTCTAACGATACAAACTAAAAAATCTCGTTTCAGATTAAGAAGCTTTTTCGATGCTAATTACGATGAAGTAAAAGAAAAAATAATAGAGAAAGCTGAACAATATGTCAATCTATTAGCCTAATTTTTTATTGGGCGACAGCCAGGCTCTCCATTATATCTTTTACAAATGGAAACAAATACTTTTTATAAGAATCCATTTGTAAAAGGATGCCATTACAATCCTTGTCGCAAAAGCAATCAATTAAAATTTATCGTTATTATTTTTTAAGTAAATCAATATATTCTGTATAAAAACCAGAATAGCTAAAGACATAAAAAACATAAAACCTACATAAATAGCAATTTGCTTATCCTGACCAATTTTTATAAAAATAAAATAAGCCAATAACGTTCCTATGATTTGCATAATAACACTTTGCCAACCTATTTTTTTTACAACTGCTTGGTCTTTTGTTCTAAAACCAGCAATTGCCTGATAAATTGTAGGAAAAATCAACATTACAAATGCTATAATTTTTAATATGATATCCATTGTGATTATATTTTTAATTCTTGTTGCATCTGTTCTACAACTTCATAAGTTGCAGGACAAATAAGCGTATTCTTTAACGTTAAATCATTAATCTGATAAAACTTCTTACGATCTGTATGAGGATATTCTCTACAAGCCTTTGGTCTATCTTCATAAACCAAACAATAGTTATCTGTGTCTAAAAAAGGACAAGGTACTTGTTGCAAAACATAATCATTGTCTTCATCAATTCTTAGGTATTTTTCTATAAACTGACTTGGTTTCAAACGAAAAACATGTGCTAACCTTTCTATATCTTTATTTGTAAACAAAGGACCTGTTGTTTTACAACAATTCGCACAAGAAAGACAATCAATACGATCAAAAACATCTTCATGAATTTCCTCCATCTTTTGGTCAAGATTTTTTGGAGGTTTCTTTTTAAGTTTCTTCAAAAATGCTTGATGCTCTTTCTGCTTTTGTTTTGCTTTTTGAAAATATTCTTCTAAATCCACCAATTATTTTTTTAATTCTTCTACAGATTCTACTCCTCTATGACGACAAAACTCTTCTATCACATTATGGTGTGTAACTGTTTTATCCTTAAAAAAAGTTGTAAAGTATTGTTTTTCTTCTTCTGTAGCTTCTAACTGATTCAGGATATTCATTAAGTGCATTTTCATATGTCCTTTCTGTATTCCTGTTGTAACCAAAGAGCTTAATGCTGCAAAGTTTTGGGCTAAACCTGCAACAGCAACAAATCCCATTAATTCTTTTGCACTAGGTTTTCCTAAAATGGCTAAAGCTAACTTTACTAAAGGATGTAATGCTGTTAATCCACCAATTGTTCCAAGTGCAGTTGGTAAATCTATCCAAAAACGAAATATACCATCTTTTACTTCACAATGTGTAAGGGATGAATAAGAACCATCTTTTGTTGCGTAAGTATGAGCACAAGCTTCTACAGCTCTAAAATCGTTCCCAGTTGCTATAACAACAGAATCAATCCCATTCATAATTCCTTTATTATGTGTAGTAGCACGATAAGGTTCTATTTCAGCAATACGCACAGCTCTAGAGAATTTTTCTACAAATTCTTCTGCAGAAACATTCCCATCAGCTAATTGTTCAACTGGACAAGAAACTTCTGCGCGTACAATACAATCTGGAGTATAATTAGATAAAATACACATTACTATTTGCAATGAATTTTTATCTTCTTGCGTAAAATTATTATCTAACTCTATTTCGTTTTTCAGTGTTTTTGCAAACTGTTCTAAACACGAGTTAATAAAATTAGCTCCCATTGAATCTACAGTTTCAAAAGAACCTTTAATCTGATAATAATTATCTAAATCTGAAGTTTTATCAATTAATTCAAGATTCAAAATACCTCCATTGCGTGAACGCATATTTTTGGTAATATCATTTGTATCTTCAATCAATTGATTTTTTATTTTCTTTTCAAATGCATTTTTTAATTGCTCAAAATCTCCTTCAAACATAAAATGTACATGACCTAGTTTTGTTGTAGAAAGAACTGTGGTTTTAAAACCACCTCGAGTCAACCAAAATTTTGCAGCCTTAGAAGCCGCAGCAACTACAGAAGATTCTTCTACAGCCATTGGTATTGTATACAACTCATCATTAATTAAAAAGTTTGGAGCCAAACCAAAAGGCATATAAAAATTAGAAATCGTATTCTCAGAAAACTCATCATGCAACTTTTGCAAATCAGCGTCATCATTCCAATACTGTTTAAATATATCAATAGCTTTTTCATCGCCATTCAAATATTCATTCACTACCCATTCTATTTTACCTTCTTTTGATAGTTTAGAAAAACCTTCTACTGCTTGATGCTTCATTCTGGTTGTATATTTTTATGTATACAAAATTACAAAGCTTTTTACAAAGAAATGAAGCTATCTTAAAAAACTATTCAATGTTTAATTTCTAGTAATAGTTTATTTCTCTATTTATAGTATATTTCAATTTTGAACCTTCATAAACATCAGCTAAAATCCAATTATCAAATTTGTCATAACTGTACTTTATTTCGTAATCAAACAAAAAAGATTTTCCATTCTTGAAATATTGCTTCTTGATTGATTCTATTTCGTTTCTTGAGTTAAAACTAGCTTCATATACCAAATCTTTATTCGAATCAAAAGATTGAATTTTAGACAATGATTTTTTATCAAAAAAAGTAACTGTATTTATATTTCCACCTATTTTTTGTTGAAAAATAGGTTCATTATTTTCATAAATAAAAAAAGTTTTATTTCCCTTTCTTCCGTCAAAAGATGTCAATTCATTTAAAACCAATAATCCACTTTTATTGTAGGTAAGATTATTTTCAGAAATTATTTTACCTTCAATCTTAGTCACAATTTTATTCAGTTGATTAGAATATTCAAAATTAGTTTCATAATTCGTTATCGAAAAAGATTTATTCTTCAAAACTTCAACCAAACCAACTAAATTATTATTCGCGTAAATATATTTTTTATCAGAAGCAATACGTTTCGGATCTTCATCATTATTTATAATAGTTTTCTTCTCACCAACTAATAATTTCGTATCCTTGTACACATAATCTACAAAACTATAAACACCTAATCGACCTCTATAATCTAAATAATTTGTCTGCTTATCTAACAAACCATATCGATTAAATTCTAATGAAAATTGATTATATAATTCATTCTCATAAAAAGGCAAAGTCGCATATTCACCATTAATGTTTTTCGCTGTTGTAAGTATATTCTTTACTTTTCCATTCAAATGAAAATCACTTAAACTAATATTGGTTTTATATTCATTTGTATGAATCTCCTGAGCAGAAATAACAATAGAAACGAAAAAAGTAAAATATAAAAGAAAGTTTTTAAACATCTTATTAACTAAATTAATTTTAAATAAATATAAAAATAATTTTTAGTTGGCCAATCCCTATTGCGAATTACGAAGTTTGAAATTAGAAACTAGAAGTTGTGAGTTGTGAATTATAAGTTTTACGTAATACATTTATTTATTAAAAACTAATAACTGAAAAACTTTTTGATAAAAAACAAAATCTAAACAAACATTTGCCATTTGTTTTATTGTGAATTTTAGATTTTAATTAATAATTTTCTAAAAAATTTTTAATTTCATTTTTATCTATAGAAATCGGAGGTTCTCGCCAACCTTCTGCTGGTAATTTTGTTATACTGTCAGGTACAAATAAGAATGGTATTAACATTGAGTTTTCTGGATTACCATTTTCAAATACCACAAAATATCGTTTACCCACAAAAAGATTATTAGATTTATTGAATGCTATTTCGCTTTTGTATTCTATATTATTAATTTTAAAAGAATATAGAAATTGATCATCCCTTCTTGGATTTTTTTTAAAATCAAAAATCGTTCCTATGGTATATTTGGAACTAACCATAAGTTTTGAAAATTTTCTTTTTTGATTTAGAAGTAAAACTGAACCTATTACTACCATAATTAATATTCCTAAAAAATACTGTTGAGTTTTGGATAATTTAAATTTCATTTACTAAGGTTTGATATATTTTTCAATTTTTTCATCAATATTATCTCCACAATTTTAATATAAAAGGATAATAGTTGTTTTCTTCTAAACATAAATAATTAAAGAGCTTCTCTTGCTTTGTTGTATTAAATAA
>DLJQ01000016.1 GCA_002484335.1 Flavobacteriales bacterium UBA7612 | reverse complement strand
TTGATAAAGAATCATTACAAACTTTATAATCCCTTATTTTATTTGTAAAAACAATTTCTTGTGAAATCATTTCATATAAAAAATCTAGCTTTTCTGTAAAATAATTTAGGTTTAACCTAAAATACCTCTTTCTAGAATTAATTTTATTAATGTATTCTATTTGATTTATAGATAATAAAAAATTAATTGAATTAGATAAGGAACTTTTACTTACATTAAAAACTTCTAATAATTCCTCAAATGTGAAACCTTCATCATTTGATTCTAAAACCATGTAAGCTTGTAATTTTGCTGCCAATGGTGGAAGTTTATAAGTTTGTTCCAAAAAAGCACTAAAACAACAAAAAAGATCTGTATTATTTTCGTGATTTTTTGTTTTCATAATATCATAATCTAAATTTTGCACAAATATAATTCATTTTAGTTCGTTTAATACAGAACTAACTAGAACTTTTTATTTATTTAGATTATAAAGAAAATTTATAATTTATATATTAATTCAAAAATAGTTAAAGAATTGGTTTAAAAACAATAAAATAACGTTATTTTATTTTTAAGATATTAATTTATAATATTATGCATAAAAAAAGAGAAGAATTAATATTAATTCTTCTCTTTTTTATTAATTGAAATTTATACTGATTCTTTAGAACTCTTCAACAATCATTGATTCTTTTACTCCACTAGAATTAATTATTATCCCTTCGAAAATTATAATTCTACCATCTGTATTATCATATATCCTAAAAATATTTAACTCATTAGTTGCTGAAGCTGTACCATTGGGAAAATTTGTCCAAGTATTTGCTGTTAAAGTTACATTACCACTTTGTGATGATTGTCCACTAGTAGTCCAATTTTCACTAATAAATACAGAAATAGGTCTTGTTCCTGATCCACTGTTATATCTAATTTGCCATTGTGTACCTGTACCTCCATTTAATCTAAAAGAAAAAAGACCTGAAGCAGAAGTTAAAATAACTGATGATCCTGCTGTTGTTAATCTTTGCTTTCTAATAGAAGATCCAATACTTGAATCAGAACTACCGCTAGCTTTTACAAATAAACTCCATTCAGTACCATTAAAATAATAATACCCTGCTGCAAAAGTTGATGTTCCTATATTATATACAATAAGACCTGTTGCTGGATTTTTTATTGTATTAACATCTGTGCTACTTACTAAACTAACTCTAGGAGGTAAAAATCCTTTATTATCACTAGTCAAATCCAATATAGATGAAGCTTCAGGTGTATTAGTATTTATACCTACTTGGGCAGATAACTGCGAATAAATTATAATATAAACTCTAATATTTTCATAAATTTATTTTATATAAAATAAATTCTATATACCATTAAATTTAATCCCAAAAGTTAACCAACGAGATGGAAGAGGTATTGCTCCTGCTTCATTATAAGTAGTATTAAAAATATTTTGTGCATCAAGATAAATATTTAAATTATTTTTAAAATTATGATTAATTCTTAAATCAGTTATCCAATAAGACTTATAAGATTGACGAGTATTATAACGATTAGCTAAAGAAATAGTTGTTTTTCCTAATTGATAATCCAATGTATTAATAAACTGATGTTTTAAACTTTCTATCTTATACTTTGAGTTATATTTATCATCAACATTTTCAAATTTTGGATCTAAATAAGAATAACTTGCAGATACTTTTAACAATTGTTTATTCCCTAAATTAAATTGATAAGCAACTTTTGTATTAAATCCATTTGTTTTTAAATCTCCAAAATTATTTGCTTGCCAAGGTTCATTAGTTGTTAAACGAACCCAATCAATAAAATCTGTGATTGATCGGTAAAAATAATACCCATTAAAACTAAAACTTCTTTTATTATATTTAAAGCCAAATTCTGTTTGAAATGCTTTCTCAGATTCAATCGCGGGATTACCTATATTACCTGGCCTTTGATCTAAATATAAATCAGTAAAAGATGGTATACGTTGACTAGTTCCTGCATTTGCAACTAACTTAAGATTCGTTGTAACTGTATAACTTGCATCAATCCCAGGAAAAGCCTTCCAACCATATTGTGAATTGTAATTTACATAAGTACCTACATTTACATTTAATTTACTTGTAAGGTCAGTTTTATACTCTGCATAAAAACCTACATTATTTCTTGTATGATTTTTTATACTTGTTGAGTTTATTTGTTCATTTCTATATTCTGCTCCCAATCCAATCTGCCCTTTATTTAATTGATATGTAGAATTTATTTCTCCTGAAATAGAATTTGAATAATGTTTTGAACGAGCTGAATTTAAATTATTTTTAAAATAACGATAATCATCAAAATTATAACGATAACTTAATCTAGGAGCTAATGACCATCTATCTGCCAATTGATGTTTAGACTGTAATGTAGCCAATGTTGTCTCTACAATCTCTTTAGAATTTTTATCTCCTGGCGCTGCATAAAATCCATTTGCTCCAAATCCATTCTTTACATATCCATAAGAAGCTATAAGACTATTTTTATCATTAAACTCAAAATTACCTTGATAATATAATTTATTATTTTCGAAAGCAGTATTATATCTATAACCATTTCCCCAATCATGGCTAGCAAAAATCTGATGTTGATGTTTTTCTTTTGCAAAATTAGCTCCCAAATGAATACCCCTATTTATAAATGTATCACCTGTATCTTCTGTATCTTTTTCAAAATTAGTTCCTAAATAAGTATGAGCGTAAATACCAGTTTTAGTTGGCTTACGAGTTACAACATTAATAACACCAGTTAAACTATTATTACCATAAACCCTTGCAGCTGGCCCACGAATAATTTCAATTTTTTCTACAGCTTCTAAGGGTATTGGTAAATTAAGGGCATTATGAGCTGTTTGATGGTCCATAATTTTTATTCCATTCAATAAAATTAAAGTTTGTTCAAAACTACCGCCATCTAATGAAATATCTGCTTGGGAACCAAAAGGTCCTCTTTGACGTAAATCTACTCCAGCAGCATATTGTAAAACCTCTTGTATTGTACGTACTGGTAACTTATTTATTTCAGCCTTATCAATAACATATATATTTCTATTCTCTTTAGATAAAGGTGTATTAAGACGATTATCTAAAATAGATACTTCTCCTATCGCAATGGTATCATTTATATTTTGAGCAAAAATACTCTGACCTACAAAATATAAAACCATAGTTATTTTTTTCATTTTAATGAAATATTTTTATAATGTGTTAAATATGATGCGAAAGTAGTATCTTTCCGAACTATTAATTAGTACCAGTTTTTATATTATGGATAGTCCGGTTGAAATTCCGTTTAATAGTTTTATAAAAATAGATAAAAATTCTGAAACATCAATCTATTTACAATTAGCAGATCAGTTTGCTAAATCAATACAACTTGGTTACTTACCAAGTGGAACTAAACTACCTGGAACAAGACAATTAAGTAAAATATTTGAATTACATAGGAATACAATAGTAGCTAGCTTACAAGAATTAGAATTACAAGGTTGGATTGAAATAGTTCCTAATAAAGGAAGTTATATCCTCAATCAAAAATCTTCTTACAAATTCCAGAAAATAACTAATAAAGAGCAAGACTCAATTAATAGTTATCCTAAAGAGGCTGGATTTGATTTTGAAAAATCTATTTTATTAGATAATCCATACGAACCTTATACAGAAAAACTTTATTTAACAGATGGAACTATTGACAATAGATTAGCTGAACTAAAAATCCCTGCGAAATTATATTCATCAATTTTAAAAAGGAAAACATCATTTTTAAAAATAAATCAAACGGAAAATGAATTTTTTCTTAAAAATCTCGCCAATTATTTAAACCTTACAAGAGGTTTACACATTTCTAAAGAAAATATTGTTTTTACAAAAAATTCTGAAATGATTCTTTATATTATTAGTCAGATGCTTTTGAATAAAGATGATTGTGTTGCAATTACTGATTTAAGTTACTATAAGACAAACATGATTTTTCAGACAAAAAATGTAAAAATAAAGCAAGTTTCTGTTGATGAAAATGGAATGGATATGAAAGCTTTGAGAATTGTATGCGAGAATAATCCTATAAGAATAGTTTTTGTAACTCCCCATCATCATTATCCTACAACTGTAACATTAAGTTTGGAACGAAGAATAGAATTAATTAACTTATCCAAAGAATTTGGATTTATAATTATTGAATATGATTATGATTTTGATTTTCACTATTCCAATCGCCCTATTCTTCCTTTGGCAAGTACCAATCAAAATGGAATGGTTATTTATATTGGAAAATTTGGTAATTATTTAGCATCTGGCTATCATGCTGGATTTATGATTGCTCCAGAGAATTTTATTCAAGAAACAAAAAAACATTTATCAATTATTAATCAAGAAGTTGATCCTTTTATAGAACAGGTTTTGGGAGAGATGATTAACGATGGAGAAATAAACAGGATATTAAAAAAACTACGTAAAATATATAAAGAAAGAGGTGATTATTTTTATGATAAAATAAAAACAGAATTAGATGGATTTATTGATGTAAATAAACCTTCTGGAGGATTAGCAATTTGGGTTTCTTTTAAACATAAAATTAATCTTATGCAAATCAAGAAAATATGTTCTAAACATGGTTTATTTATTCCACAAACTCTTCTTTACCAAACAAAAAAAACAACTTCTATCCGAGTTGGTTTTGGTCATTTAAACTTTGAGGAAATTGATGAAACAATTGCTATTCTGAAATTGAGTATTTTATCACTAATTGACGACAATAATGGTAAAAATTAAATATTTTTATATAAATAGAAATAACTATTTCAAAATTAGAGTTTTTGAAATTGTTATTAATACATATAATAAACGAGTTTTAGAGTGAATTTTTATAAAGTTTATCTAAATTATTAAGTTTTCTTCCTAATAGATTTTCTGCATCTTTTGGTGCTTTTTCAATTTGTTCTTTTGATAAACTCTTCTCAATTTCTTTAATTTCTTGGATAACTTCTTCTTGCTTTAAAATACTGAAATCAACCTTAAATTCGTTATATATTAAATACCATAAATAACTTTGGTAAATATCTCTTTCAAAATATTCTCCATTATTATAAAAATGAGCCAATTCTAATCTTGCTGAAGTTATATAACCACTTGATGCAAGATTTTCAGGATTTTGAAGTTTTGCTAATTTAAAAATCCATTCTTTAAATTTAGTAGTGTCAGCTTTTACTCCGTTTCCTGTTAAATAACAATTAACAATATTCCACATGCAAGTTGCATCATTATTATTTGAGCATTTCAATGCATATTCGAAAGCTTTTTCAGAATTTTGCTCAACTCCTTTTCCATTTCCATAAGCCATCATCATTGCATAATGTCCATCGTTAAATCCATTTTCAGATGATTTTTTAAACCATTTAATAGCTTCTTTTTCATTTCTATTTCCTGCAATTCCTTCTTGTAGAAAATACCCATAATTATACTGAGCTTCTGCATTTCCAAGCTCAGCCGATTTTTTTAAAATAAGAAAGGCTTCGTTGTATTTCCCTTGCTGTATTAATTGTTCAGACTGTTTGTTTAATTCTTCAGTATTTTGCCCAAATGAGAATTGAAAACTTATAATTTGAAAGAAAAATAAAATCTGTTTTTTCATTTTAGTTGTACTAGAAAAGTATTTAATATAACTTTTATATATTCCTAAATATAAGATACTTTTCTAATATCCTATAACTAATTTATTAATCGGAATTAAAAAATGCAATAACGATAGAAGCGGCATCCTTTTTGGCTTGGTCATCATTTCGACTAAGTCAATGACCAAGCTAAAAAGATATAGCGTATAGCGTGACCGTAGGGATTGCCCTAAAATTATTTATTCTTAGAAATTATTTGATTGATATATTCAATAACTTTTTGATTGAAAATTTTCGGTTGATCCACATTTACAACATGTCCACAATCCTCTATGACAAATAATTTTGAATATTTAGTATGCGTTTTTATAAGCTTTTGTATAGCAGGCAAAAACATATAATCTTCTGATCCCATTATGTATAAAGTAGGAATACTAAGTTCTACTTCACGAAACCATTCTAATAAGGGATTTATATCAGCAGTAAGTTTAAACCATTTTAAAAATTCTTTCTGGTAAAGCTTTTTCGCTTCATTAATAAAAAGATTTCTAGATTCTTTATGAGCGCTTTTAGGCATAATTGCAAATGCTAAAATTTTATAAAGTAATAAATATGGAATCATATGTTTGAATATATTTCCTACTGTCATTAACAAACGACTTTTATAATTCATTTTCATTATTGCTCCTCCCATAATCATTGATTGAAAGCGATCTGAATAATCCTCAGCTAATTGTCTAATAACGATAGTTCCTAAGGACATACCTATAAAATGTGTTTTTTGGATATTAAGTCCATCTAAAACATCTATGACATCTTTAGCTACAGAAGCAAATGTATATCGTTTCTCGAATAATGATTTTAAATTATTTTTAGAACGTCCATGTCCTCTTAAATCAAGTAAAAGTATATTAAAATGTTTTTTAAATTCTCTTAATTGTTTAAACCAAATCGTTGAACTACCTCCTGCTCCATGTACGAAGGTAACCCACTCCGTACTCTTTTCATTTGTGTATACTGTATGTGCTAACAATATTGTATTTATTAGTAAACAAAAATAGTCGAAATCTAACTCAAAGTATAATTTTTATATAATTTATATCGTTTATAATAAATAATAATTTTTCTTAACAAAAACATAAGAAATATCTATTGTATAAAAATATTAATATATTTGTTTTGAAACATCTTATTTAAAAAGTATGAATTTAAAAAAATTAGCGTTAGCAGTTCTTGCTGTTGGCACAACTGCATATATAGTAAATCACAATAAAAAAAATATAAAATATAAACCAGCACAAAATTTTAACTTACAAAATTTTTTAGGCAGATGGTATGAAATAGCTCGTATTGAAAACAATACGCAAAAAAACCAAACAAATGTAACACACCGATTCAATATGACCGAAGATCATGAATCTTTGGATATTATTATTCGAGGTTACAATCCGAAAAAGAAAAAATGGATAAAAACAGAAGGTTTAGCAAAACAGGAAATTGATAATGTAGGAATTTTCTCTGCTATTTTTTTACCAAGAATTGCAAAGAAATTATATGTAATTGATTTTGATAAAGAGTTTAACAATCTTTTAATTGCTAGTGAAAACTATCAAAATCTTTGGATTTTATCTCGCAAAAAAGAAATTTCTGAAACTGTAAAAACTAGATTTTTTGAATCATCTAAAAAAGTAGGATTTAACCCAAATAATTTAATATGGCCATCTCACGAGGCTAGATAATTTTATATAACATGAATTACAATCTACTAACATAAAAAAATGATTAAAAACTACATTACATCAATCTTTTTAGCTTATAGCATTTTTAGTATTTCAGCTACTAGCACAATATGTTATGCACAAAACAATAAGCATGTAAAAACTGAATTATCATCTTTAAATAAAGAGGTATTAGATAATATTCTGAATGATAATAAAGCAAGTTATAAAAATGGTATTGTTGCAGATTATATTCCAGAGTTAGGAAAAATGGAAGCACAGAAAATAGCTTTATCTGTTGTTAATGAAGATGGTAAGATAATAAGTGTCGGTGATGTGAATCAGAAGTTTACTATACAAAGTATCTCTAAAATTATTGCTCTTATGATTGCAGTTAATGAAAAAGGAGAGCAAAACATTTTTGATAAAATGGGATATTATGGAACTGATAAACCATTTAATTATTTTGCTAATTTAGAGGGTAATGGTAAACCTCTGAATCCTTTAATGAATGCTGGTGCTATTTTGACAACATCTCTAATAGACGGTGAAGGGGAAATTCCATTTCGTAAAATTTTGGAAACGATTCGTTACATTACAAAGAACAATACAATTGATTATAGCAAAACAGTTTACAATTCAGAAAAAGAAACTGGGCACCGAAATAGAGGAATGTTTTATATTATGAAAAATAGTGGTTTGATTGAAGCTACTGATGAAGAAAAATTAAACAACTATTTCAAACAATGCTCTATAGAAGTAACAGCCGAAGATTTGGCTAAAATTGGTTATTTCTTTGGTCATCAATGTACACGTTTTGATGGAGATACAAAGTATAAAAATTCTGAAGTTTCTCAGTTGATACAATCTATTATGCTAACAGCAGGTATGTACGAATATAGTGGAGAATATTCTAGAAATGTTGGTTTACCAAGTAAATCTGGTGTTGGAGGAGGAATTACAGTTTCTGTACCAAATAAAATCGGAATTGGAGTATTTAGTCCTGCTTTAGATAAACAAGGAAACTCTGTTGCAGGATACAACATGATTTTAGAACTTGTAAAAAAATACAATTTAAGTTTATTTAACTAAACTTAAATTGTATTTAATAGAAATATTATTATTCGGCCTGCATTACAAAAATTGCAGGTCGTTTATGAAAATCATATTTTTCAGTTTTCCATTCTTGTATTGTCAACGTTCTGATATCTTCATCATCAAGCGTTATATGACAAGCAACACAAATTCTTGTGTCAGAATGAAGGATTTTTGTTAAATCATCAACCATTTGATTATTTCTGTATGGAGTCTCCATAAATATTTGTGCTACTCCTGTTTTTGCACTTTCATTCTCTAAATAACTTAACCTTTTCTTACGTTCCGTTTTATCTATTGGTAAATATCCATGGAAAGCAAATTTTTGACCATTCATTCCTGAAGCCATCAAAGCTAATAATATTGATGACGGTCCAACTAAAGGAACAACCTGAATTCTTTTTTCTTGTGCTATTTTTACCAATTGTGCACCAGGATCAGCAATTGCTGGTAAACCAGCTTCAGAAATAATTCCAAAAGAAATACCTTTATCCAAAAGTTTGATTAAGTCAAACATCTCTTCTGGCTCAGTCGCTTTATTTAAAATATAAATATCTAAATCTGATTGAACTTTATCAGGACAAACTTGTTTTATAAATTTTCGTGCAGATTTTTCATTTTCAACCACAAATGTGTTTAAAGAACGAATAATATCTAAGTTATATAAAGGCAATACTCTACTATGTTCACTCTCGCCTAAAAGTGAAGGAATTAAATATACTTTTGTTGGATTCATTTTATTATTAAAGATTGTATTTTTTGATGATGCCATCTGTTGCTTCATCTAATAATTGATAAACATGCTCAAAAGCATCTTCACCATCGTAGTATGGATCAGGAACATTATGTGATAATCCTGTTCCTTCCTTTAAAATTAACTTTACCTTATCTTGATCTTCTTGTGTTCTTGTCAATTTTTGTAAATCAATAGAATTTTGTTTATCCATTGCAAAAATCAAATCAAATTCATCAAAAAAAACTGGATTAAAATGCATTGCTCGTTGATCAGATATATCTACACCATACTTTTTTGCAACAGCAACAGATCTTCTGTCTGGTTGTTCACCCACATGCCAATTTCCTGTTCCTGCAGAATCAATTAAATGTTTATCTCCTACTTTTGATTGTAATATTCCTTCTGCTAATGGAGAACGACAAATATTACCTAGACAAACCATTAAAATTTTCATAAATTAAATATTAATCAGCTATTTTACGAGATATATCTTCTATATAACCACGAAAAGCTTTATCAGTTTCTTGTAAATTTTTAACTGTTTTACAAGCGTGTAAAACTGTAGCATGATCTCTTTTTCCAATTTGAGTACCAATACTTGCAAGTGAAGCTTTTGTATATTGTTTTGCAAAATACATTGCTAATTGTCTAGCTTGAACAACATCTCTTTTACGAGTTTTTGATTGAATATCTTCTAACTTAACTTTAAAATATTCACAAACTGTTTTTTGAATATAATCAATTGATATTTCTTTGCGTGCAGTTTGTACCAGTTTAGATAAAGTACGCGCAGTTAAATCTAATGTTATCTCTCTTTTATTTAATGTTGCTTGAGCAATAATAGAATTTAAAGAACCTTCTAATTCTCTTACATTTGTATCAATATTTTGAGCAATATAATCCATAACTTCATCAGGAAACTCAATACCATCATTTTCTAATTTTTGTTTTAAAATAGAAAGACGAGTATTATAATCAGGATTTTGTAAATCTGCCGATAATCCCCATTTGAAACGAGAAATTAAACGATCTTCCATATCCTGAATTTCAGCAGGAGATTTATCTGAAGTTAATATAATTTGGTTACCTCTTTGATGTAGATGATTGAATATATGGAAAAACACTTCTTGTGTTTTTGCTTTACCAGATAAAAATTGAATATCATCCATAATCAAAACATCAATCATTTGATAGAAGTGAATAAAATCATTTTGATTATTATTTTTTACAGCTTCAATAAATTGTTGTGTAAATTTTTCTGTAGAAACATATAGTACTGTTTTTTCTGGATGTATTTCTTTTACTTCTAAACCAATTGCATGTACTAAATGTGTTTTTCCTAAACCTACACCACCATAAATAAAAAGTGGATTGAAAGAAGTTCCTCCTGGACGTTTTGCAATAGCACGACCTGCAGCACGAGCCAATCGATTAGATTCTCCTTCAATAAAATTATTAAATGTATAATTATGATTTAATTGCGAATCAATTTTAAGCTTTTGTAAACCTGGGATAACGAAAGGATTCATCATTTTACCAGCTTGTAAATTGATAGGAGAATCAACCTCTTGAGGTCTTGGTTTTTCTTTATTAGAACTTGGAATACGAACTGTAAAAGGTTCACGACCTTGAGATTTTTGATCCATCAAAATACTATAAACCAGTTTTGCATCAGGTCCTAATTGTTTTTGTAAAGCACTTTTTAAAATTTTGATATAGTGTTCCTCCAACCATTCGTAAAAAAATTTACTTGGAACCTGTATTGTTAAAACATTATTATTTAACTTTCCTGGTCTAATTGGAATGAACCATGTATTAAATGCATCTTCTGCAATGTTATCTTTTATAAAAGATAGACATTTATCCCAGACAGCGTTTGCAGTTATTGTAGTTATATTATTCAAAAGTGCTATTTTTAAAAATGTAATTTATTGATATTCAACGAAGATTGTTAACCAACGTTCATCCACAAAATTGTGAACAAATTTTTAATAAAAAAAATGAAAAGTATATTGAAATATTAAAAAATACTTTGTATAAACCTTAAAAATTTTAATAAAAGTATATTCATTAAATATAATGTTTTATCTTAAATTTTATATCATCAAAAACGAAAAATTATTACTTTTGTTATATTATGAACATAGCACAAGAAAAAATAGATTTTGCATTATCACAAATCGAAAATCATTTAAAAGATTTAGGAATTAAAAATAATTTTTCTTTTCTCCGTTTAGAGGAATCAGATAATGAAAATGAGAAAATATTTTTTTATGAAGTTTCAACTCCAAACTTCAAAACAATTATTCAAATTTCATATGATTTTTTAAAAGAAGAACAAAATAGCTCAACAGAAAAATCTTTTAGCTGGATGGATTATAAAAAAATTACAGAATAATTAATTATAATTTATTGAATAAACAATGGAAAAAGTTAATAATTTAAATACTTTTAGAACAAAAACTCGTATTTTATATAAACATACCGACCAAATGAAAGTAGTTTATTATGGAAATTATCCTGAGTTTTATGAAATTGGACGTGTAGAACTAATGAGAGAAAGAGGTTTTCCTTATGCCGAGTTAGAAGCTATGGGAATACAAATGCCTATTATAGAAATGCACTCAAAATATATTGGTAGCGCACTGTATGATGAATTAATAGAAATAGAAACTACTGTAAAAGAAAGAAATACAGGAATAAGAATTCAATTTGATTATAATATATATAATGAAGCTGGAAAAAAAATAAATGAAGGTTATACCATTCTATGTTTTATAGATGCAGAAACACGTAAACCAATTCGTGTACCTGAAAGAATATGGACAAGCTTAGGTTTGTAAATTTTAATTTTAAGTTAAGAATCTATCTAAATTTTTCTTATTAAATTTGCAGCTTTGTTTAATAAAAACAGTTAATAAAATAGCAATGTCAACAATACAAGAAAAAATAAATGACACAATAGTAGATGTAGTTGATTTTCCTAAAAAAGGAATAATTTATAAAGACATCACTCCTTTATTTTTGAATCCTGAACTTTCTGAAGAGATTGTAAATGAATTTGTAGAAAAAGCAAAAGGAAAAATAGATATCGTTTGTGGTATAGAAAGTAGAGGTTTTTTGTATGGTATACAAATTGCACAAAAATTAAATGTTCCGTTTGTTTTAATTCGTAAAGCAGGTAAATTACCACCTCCAACAATTAATCAATCTTATGATTTAGAGTACGGACAAGCTACAATAGAAGTTAATCCTAACTACATTCAAAAAGATGCTAGGGTTTTGATTCACGATGATATATTAGCTACAGGAGGCACTGCCGAGGCTTGTGCTAAGTTAATAGAAAAATGTGGTGGAAAAGTTTCACAATTTTCTTTCATCATGGATTTAACATTTTTAAATGGAAAAGATAAATTAATAAAACATACCAAAGACATAGTTTCTTTAGTAGAATTTTAATAATAAAAAAAAGCCTTTTATAAGGGCTTTTTTATTTTTTAGGATCTATTATTATTTCTGGAGCTCTATCACTTCTTATGTCCAACAAAGCTTTTATATTAGCAAAAATTTCTCTAATTGTTTGGCTAGTTTCTGTATCATAAGAATTCTTGTCCGCATTATAACCAATACAATCAAGACCTAATACTTTTCCTAAAAATACAGCTCTTCTCAGGTGGTAAGATTGTGAAATTAATATGACTTTATTAAATTCAAAAATATTTTTAGTTCTATAAATTGTACTATATGTATCCAATCCTGAACCATCTAAATATGTATCCTCAATTTTAACCCCTCTATCTAATACATATTTTTCCATGACATCTATTTCATTAAAATTTTCATGAATTTTTTCTCCAGAAAGTAATATAACATCTACTTGACCTGCTTTATAAAGTCTTATAGCAGCATCTAATCTATCCTTTAAATAAATCTTGGGTGTTCTATCTTCATTTACTTTTGCTCCAAAAACAACCGCTATTCTATAATCATCTGGAATTTGTTTTTGAATATTATAGATATAAAATAGTGTGTAGATATGTATAACCAATGCTACTAATAAAGTAAAAATAGCTATACCACCTATCAATAATGTACTTTTACGAAATATAAATTTACCAACCTTTAAAAACCTCCCCAATTTTATATTATAATAATCCCTTACAAAAATCTACAAGATTTACCATATTAAAAAATATTTCTACTAAAAAAATTAAAAAAAATCATCGTAATTTTACGAACAATGGACAAACTAGAATTAAGAACGGTTACTGTAGAACGCTATCTACAACCTCTAAGAGAAGGAGGTTCTTTACCTGCATTAGCTGATGCTGATGATGGTTTTAAATATGTTTTAAAATTTAAAGGAGCTGGTCATGGTGCAAGAATGCTTATATCTGAATTACTGGGAGGTGAAATTGCAAGAGTTCTTGGATTTAAAGTTCCTGAATTAGTTTTTGCCTTATTAGATAAATACTTTGGACAATCTGAAGCAGATGAAGAAATACAAGATTTACTAAAATTTAGTGAAGGAACTAATTTAGCCTTACATTATTTATCTGGGGCAATAAATTATGATCCTGCGGTTATGCTAATTGATGATAAATTATCATCACAAATTGTTTGGTTAGATGCATTTTTAACTAATGTAGATCGTACATTTCGTAATACAAATATGCTAATGTGGCATAAAGAATTATGGCTTATAGATCACGGTGCATCGTTTTATTTCCATCATTCATGGGATAATTGGGAAAAAGCTGCAGTAGCTCCATTTCAACCTATAAAAGATCATGTTTTATTAAAAAATGCAACAAAATTAGAAGAGGTTGATCAAGAATTTAAATTAAAATTAAATGAAAATATAATTGATGAAATTGTAGACCTTATTCCAGATGAATGGTTAGAGATAGAAACATATCATTCTACTTATGATGAAATGAGAACTGTCTACAAAACCTTTATAAAAACAAGATTAAACAATACAGAAATTTTCATAAACGAAGCCAATAATGCAAGAAAAAATCTTATATGAATATGCAATTCTTCGTTTAGTACCTAAAGTTGAACGCGAAGAATTTATAAATGTTGGTGTAATTCTTTTCTCAAAAAAAGAAAATTATTTAAAAGTCAAATATTTTATCAATGATAAAAGAATTAACTCTTTTTGTCATGAATTAGATTTAAATTTTATTGATAGTAACTTGAATGCTTTATCTAAAATTGCTCAAGGTTTACATACAGAATCAACTATATCAAGTTTTGGAATTGCAGAACGATTTCGTTGGTTGACTGCTGTAAGAAGTTCATCAATTCAAACTTCAAGACCACATCCTGGAAAAACTTATAATCTTGATAAAACCCTTGAAAAACTATTTAAAGAATACGTTTTTTAAATTTAAGTAATTAAAAATGAGTATTTTAAATTTTATTTATAAATTAGCATAATAATAATTTTTTAAATATTTATCGCCATGGGTACATTAAGAAACAGTGTAAGATTAACAGGAAATGTTGGAAAAAACCCTGAAATCAAAACACTAGAAAACAACAAGAAAATTGCAAAATTTAGTTTAGCTACAAATGAAAGCTATACAAATAGCAAAAATGAAAAAATTCAACAAACTACTTGGCACAATATAGTAGCATATGGCCCAATAGTATCAATCATTGAAAAACATGTTGAAAAAGGAAAACAAATTGGTGTAGAAGGAAAACTAACTTATCGAGATTATATTGATAAAGATGATATTAACAGAAACATCACAGAAATTGTAATAGGTGAAATAATTCTTCTATAAAGCGTTAAATAAAAGGGAAAAATTAAATTATTTCCCTTTTGTTTTTTTATATATTTTCTTTTATCAATTAATTACATAAAAGAATAATTATTTTTTATCCAAGCATTCTTATAGCTGTTTTTAAACCTTCTATAAACACATCAACCTCTTCTTTTGTATTGTATATAGCGAATGAAGCACGAACAGTTCCTGGAATATTAAAATGTTGCATAATTGGTTGTGCACAATGATGACCTGTACGAACAGCAATTCCTTTTTTATCTAAAATCATTCCTACATCAGAAGAATGGACACCAGAAAATTTTAAATTAAAAGAAACTGCACCTGAATGTTCAGCATCTTTAGCATAGATTTCTACTTCATCAAATTCTGATAAACGTTGAATTGTATAATCAATTAATTCTTTTTCGTAGTCATGAATATTTTGGATTCCAATAGAATTAATGTAATCTACTGCAGCCCCTAAACCTATAATACCTGCAATATCTGGAGTACCAGCTTCAAACTTAAATGGTAAACATGCATACGTAGATTTCTCCATTGTAACATCTTTTATCATCTCCCCTCCTCCATGAAATGGAGGTAATTCATTTAAAATCTCTTCCTTTCCATATAAAACTCCTATTCCTGTTGGTCCGTACATTTTATGTCCAGAAAAAGCAAGAAAATCACAATCCATTTCTTGAACATCTATATGAGTATGTGGCGCTGATTGAGCTGCATCAATTAAAACCCAAGCTCCTTTCTGATGTGCTTTAGCTATAATTTCTTTTATAGGATTAACAACTCCTAAAGCGTTAGAGATTTGATTAACTGAAACAATTTTTGTTTTTTCTGTTAATAGATCGTCTAATTTTTCAATGTCTAAAATACCTTCTTTAGTAAGTGGAATATAACTTAATTTAGCTCCTGTTCTTTCTGATAACAATTGCCAAGGAACAATATTTGAATGATGTTCTATTTCTGTAATTATAATTTCGTCTTCAGCTGTAAGAACATTTCTTAAAACATTAGAAATTAAATTAATTCCTTCTGTTGTTCCTTTTGTAAAAATTATTTCGTGATCAGACTTTGCATTGATAAATTTCTGAATCTTACGTCGAGATTCTTCCATCATATCAGTAGCTTCTTGACTTAATGTGTGAATACCGCGATGTACATTCGCATTATATTTTTCATAATATTCATCTAGAATATCTAAAACTACTTTTGGTTTTTGAGAAGTAGCTCCATTATCTAAATAAACTAAAGGTTTACCGTTTACTTCTCTTTCTAGAATTGGAAATTGACTTCTTATTTTTTGAATATCTATTGACATTTTTCACTGAATTTTGTCAAAGTAAAAATTAAACTTTGACTGTTATATAAATATTTATTTACAATTAAAGAACAATATTTTGCTCTATAATCAAAGATACTATAAATAAAAAAGTAAGCATTCAAAATTAATTTCAAATACTTACTTTATATTTAAAAATAAGTTTAAAATTAAAACCTATTATTTATAATTCAAAAAACTTAATTATAATTCAAAATCTAAACTAACACCTAATTTTTTTGCAATTATAGCGTTAACTCTATTTGATATTTGAGGTATATTAACATGTCTTAATGCATCAGAAGCGAATGCATATAATAACATTGCTTTTGCTTCTTTCTTAGGAATACCTCTTTGTTGCATATAAAATAATGATTCTTCTTCTAATTGACCTACAGTACAACCATGAGAACATTTTACATCATCTGCAAAAATTTCTAATTGAGGTTTAGTATCAATAGAAGCTTTATCTGATAATAATACATTATTATTTTGTTGAAAAGCATTTAATTTTTGAGCTTCTTTATGTACATAAATTTTCCCATTAAACACACCATGTGCATTACCATCATAAATACCTTTATACAATTCATGAGATTCACAATTAGGGAAATTATGCTCTACAAATGTATGATGATCTACATGTTGCTTTCCATCAATGACAGTAATTCCATCCATAATAGAATTACAATTTTCTCCATTTTGATAGAAATTTAAATTATTTCGTACAATTTTACCACCAAAAGCAAAAGTAAATACATTTGCACGAGAATCTCTTTCTTGATTAATATAAGTATTATCAATTAAAGATGCATCATTTGTATCATTTTGTAATTTATGCCAATGAATTTCTGCATTTTTACCAACATTAACTTCAGTAACAACGTTTGTTAAGTTAGTTTTACTATCTAATGTTTGATGTCTTTCTATAATCTGTACATGTGCATTATCTCCAACAACAACTAAATTTCTTGGTTGATACATTGCTTCTTGAGATGCTCCTTCCGAAAAATAAACAATTTGAATTGGCTTAGAAAGAATTACATTATTAGGAATATAAATGTATGCTCCATCTTTAGCAAAAGCAGTATTTAAAGCAACTAAGCTTTCATCTTTTTTTGCTATTTTCCCATAATAATTTTCTATTACAGATTGATGAACTGTTTTATGCATTGCACTAGAAAGTACACATATATCAGCTTCATCATGTGTTGTATTTGATAAGAAAGACGAATATTTTCCATTAATAAAAACGATTGTATATGTATCGATTTCATTAATCAAATATTTTTTTATGTCTTTATATTCAATTGCTACTTCATCTTCAGGGAATAATTTATAATCCACTTTCAATAAAGGAGCAAGGTTTGTATATTTCCATTCTTCGTCTTTACGTGTTGGAAAACCTTTTTGATTAAAGATATCGATAGCTTCTTGACGCATACCTTCGATTCCTTTATTCACTTTGTTTTTTTCATTAAACACCAAATGACGAGAAACTAAGTTTTCTTTTAAATCAATCATCTTTTTTTAGATTTTAGATTTTAGACCTCAGATTTTAGATATAGAGTTTAGATTTTAATAATAAATTTTATAAAAATATCTAACTTCTATTTTCTAGCTTCTAAATTCTAAATTAATTAGATTCCTGCTTCTTCTTTTACCCAATCATAACCTTTTTCTTCTAATTCTAAGGCTAATTCTTTTCCTCCTGATTTAATGATTTTTCCATCAGCTAAAACATGTACAAAGTCAGGAACTATATAATCTAGTAAACGTTGGTAATGAGTAATTACTAAAACCCCATTATCTTTATTTTTAAACTCATTAACACCTTCAGCAACAATACGTAGAGCATCAATATCTAAACCAGAATCAGTTTCATCTAAGATTGCTAATTTTGGATTTAACATTAACATTTGAAATATTTCATTACGTTTTTTCTCTCCTCCAGAAAATCCTTCATTTAAAGAACGTGATAAGAAATCTTTTTTAATCCCTAATAAATCAGCTTTTTCACGAATCAATTTTAACATTTCAGAAGCTCCCATTTCTTCTAAGCCTTGTGCTTTACGTGTTTCATTAATAGATGTTTTAATGAAATTAGTAACAGAAACACCTGGTATTTCGATTGGATATTGGAAAGACATAAAAATTCCTTTTTGCGCTCTCTCTTCTGGTGCTAATTCTAAAATTGATTCATTACCAAATTCTATATCACCATCTGTAACTTCGTAATCTTCTTTACCTGTAATAACATTTGATAAAGTTGATTTACCAGCTCCATTTGGCCCCATAATTGCATGAACTTCTCCTGGATTAATTTGAAGGTTTAAACCTTTTAATATTTCACGCTCTTCAATACGTGCGTGTAAGTCTTTTATATTTAATAACATTTTTTCTTTAGATTTTAGATTTTAGATTTTAGATAAAAGTATCTTGCTATCTAAATCTATTTGTATTATTCTAATTTCTTAATTCTAATTCCTAACTTCTAAAAATTATCCTACAGAACCTTCTAATGAGATTTCTAATAATTTTTTAGCTTCTACAGCAAATTCCATTGGTAATTTATCTAATACTTCTCGGCTAAATCCATTAACAATTAATGCAATTGCTTTTTCAGTATCAATACCACGTTGGTTACAATAAAACAATTGATCTTCACCAATTTTAGAAGTTGTAGCTTCGTGCTCTAATTGAGCTGTTTTATTCTCAATTTCTATGTAAGGAAAAGTATGAGCACCACATTCGTTACCCATTAATAATGAATCACACTGAGAGAAATTTCTTGCTCCTTCTGCTCCTTTCATTACTTTTACTAAACCACGGTAAGAATTTTGAGATTTACCTGCAGAAATACCTTTAGAAATAATTGTCGATTTAGTATTTTTACCAATATGAATCATCTTTGTTCCTGTATCTGCTTGTTGGTAATTATTTGTTACGGCAATTGAATAAAATTCTCCAACCGCGTTATCTCCTTTTAAAATACAAGATGGATATTTCCACGTAACTGCAGAACCTGTTTCTACTTGTGTCCAAGAAACTTTAGCATTTTTCTCACAAACAGCACGTTTAGTTACAAAGTTGAATACTCCTCCTTTACCAGATTCATCACCTGGATACCAGTTTTGTACTGTAGAGTATTTAATCTCTGCATCATCCATAATAATTAATTCAACAACGGCAGCATGCAATTGATTTTCATCACGCATTGGTGCAGTACAACCTTCTAAATAAGAAACATAAGAACCTTCGTCTGCAACTAATAAAGTACGCTCGAATTGTCCTGTTCCTGCTGAATTAATTCGGAAGTATGTTGATAATTCCATAGGACAGCGAACACCTTTTGGAATATAACAGAAAGATCCATCAGAGAATACTGCTGAATTTAATGCTGCATAAAAATTATCTGTTGGAGGTACTACTCGACCGATATATTTCTTTACTAATTCTGGATGTTCTTTTATAGCTTCAGAAATTGACATAAAAATAATTCCTTTTTCTGCTAATGTTTCTCTAAAAGTAGTTTTAACAGAAACAGAATCAATTACTGCATCAATAGCTACACCAGATAAACGCTTTTGTTCATCTAAAGAAATTCCTAATTTTTCGAAAGTTTTTAATAACTCAGGATCAACCTCATCTAAACTAGATAATTCTTTTTTAATTTTTGGTGCAGCATAATAACGAATAGCCTGAAAATCTGGCTTTTCATAAGTTACATTTGCCCATTCAGGTTCTTCCATTTTTTGCCATGCACGGAAAGCTTCCAAACGCCATTCAGTCATCCATTCTGGCTCTTCTTTTTTGGCTGAAATAGCACGAACGATATCTTCATTCAATCCAACTGGAAAATCTTCATATTCCATTTCAGTCGACCAACCAAACTCATATTGTTTTTGGCTCGCAAGATCTTCACGTAAATCGTCTTCTGTATATTTTGTGTTACTCATCTTATTATTTATAAAATGTATAGGTAAAATTAAAATTAATCGGTTCTTGTTTTTCCGTTTTATTACCTAAAAATTTAAATTCTTTTATACGTTTATTTTGATCTAATACAACTTCAAATTGAGGTTGATTATTTTTCAAAATTTGGTATTTATTTATAGACATTAATTTAATTTCAGACGAAGGTCCTTCAATCAAATTAACTTTTTCAGTTTTAAGTTCTACATCTGGTGTGAATTCCTTTATTTTAAAAGGAATTTGAAAATTAGAACTACTATAACATACTTTATTAATATCACGTCCCAAAGATTTAGTTATTCTACAATCATGCATTAATCTATCTTCAAAACCTAACTTCTGATCCAAATATGTTTTTTTCAATAAAATATCACCTTCTAGCCAAACAATATCAAATAATTTGTTTGCATTTTTAATGTACATTTTATTCTGATCATAGAAGAACTGATTTATCTTCTCATCAGTTCCTTTTTTAATAACTTCTTTTTCTAAAACTCCATCCTTATAAGTATAATTTACTTTTACTGGATCTACAAGTTCATTTGTAAGTTCTATAACAAGAAGATTATTATTTACATCATAATTTGCTTTATAAACTACATTTTTAGAAGCTCTATTTGTAATTACAACTGTTTTTATTTTTGAGGAATTAACATCTAATGCATTCATTAAATTCTTTATTCCAAATAAACCAAAAAACATATTTTCTGTATATGCTTTATTTAGTTTAATAGAAAAATCTGTTGGTCTATAAATCATCAGATCTTTTTCTATAATTGTATTTTGAGCAAAAATAGATATACAACTAAAAAATGTAATTAATAAAGCAAATTTTTTCATGATTTATATTGCAAAACTTTCACCACAACCACATGTACGAGTTGCGTTAGGATTATTAAAAATAAATCCTTTACCATTTAATCCTCCAGAATATTCTAAAGTCATTCCAACTAAGTATAAAAATGATTTTTTATCTACTAAAATTCTTACACCGTTATCTTCGAACAATTTATCTTCTGGCTTTTGATCTTTATCAAATTCTAAATTATAAGATAATCCAGAACATCCTCCACTAGTAACACCTACTCTAACATAAGATTCTTCAATAGAAGATCCATCTTCCTGCATTAGTGAATTTATTTTTGATTTTGCTGATTCTGATACTTTAATCATTTCGAATTATATTTTATTAGTACAAAGTTACTTATTTAAAATGAAATTAAATAAATAACAATATAAATATTAACAATCCTGCAACTTATTTTATCTATGAAGAAATATTTTTTTTATTATTTTAAACCTAATTTATCTCTGGTTCTTTTTAATACATCTTTAGCTACCTTTCTAGATTTCGCAGCTCCTTCTTCTAAGAAATTATCTAAAGTTACCTTATCATTCATTAATTCATCAAAACGTAAACGAGCATTAGAGTATTTATCCAAAATAAGTTCAAATAAAGCTTGTTTTGCATGACCATAACCATATCCTCCCTTAAGATAATTATTTCTCATTTCATCTATTTGTTCTGGACTTGCTAGCAATTTATATAATGCAAATACATTATCTGTATCAGGATTTTTTGGCTCTTCTAATGGCGTAGAATCTGTTTCTATCGACATTACTTGTTTGCGTAATTGTTTTTCAGGTAAGAATATATTGATGAAATTATTTCTTGATTTAGACATTTTATTTCCATCTGTACCTGGAATCAACATTATATTTTCGTCAATTGCTGCTTGTGGTAAAACAAATGTTTCTCCCATTTGATGGTTAAATTTTTCTGCAACACTTCTTGTAATTTCTAAATGTTGTAATTGATCTTTACCTACTGGAACAACTTCTGCATCATAAAGTAAAATGTCCGCTGCCATAAGAATTGGGTAAGTAAATAAACCAGCATTTACATCTGCTAAATAATCCGCTTTATCTTTAAAAGAATGAGCTAATGTTAAACGTTGAAATGGGAAAAAATTCAATAAATACCACATTAATTCCGTTGTTTCAGTTACATCTGATTGACGGTAAAAAACAACTTTTGAAGGATCAAGACCTAATGCAAGCCAAGTTGCTGCCACTTCGTACGTATTTTGTTTTAAAACTTCTGCATCTTTTATTTGTGTTAAAGCATGCAAATCAGCAATAAATATAAACGAATCATTTCCTTCTTTTTCTGTCAATTCAATCGCTGGTGATATTGCTCCTAAAATATTTCCTAAGTGTGGAGTTCCTGTTGCTTGAACTCCTGTAAGTATTCTTGGCATTTTATTTAAATAATTTAATGACAAAGATAGTCCATAAAGACGATATGTGCCAATGAATATTATTTTTTATACTATCAATTAATAATTGTCTAATTAACAATTGATAATTAATTATTTAAAATAGTATAATTCTAAACTAATTCGAGCAAAAAAAAGTATATTTATATATTTAATTAGAAATAAATAGTATATTTGTATACCAATAACAAAAACATGAAGTATAAAATTATTAAGGATATTATTGATTTAGTTGATGAATTTGAATTAGCACAAAACAATTCTAATAGCTATCAAAATAATGTAAATGGTTTTAAACAATGGGTTGTAGAAAATTTTTCTGGACAAGAAAAAGAAGAACCTAATTGGGAAGGAAAAGAAAATGGAAGAAGTGCTGAAAGTGTTATAAACACACAAATAGTACACATGAATAGATATGCTAAATCTTATACCAAATCTGCTTTATTAAACTCTGACTTCGCTACACAAGAAGATATTATTTACCTTATAAATTTAGATGCTTTTGGAGAAATGACCAAAACAGAACTAATTAGAAAAAATGTACATGAAAAACCTGTTGGTATACAAATTATTAATAGATTGATAAAAATAGGTTTTGTAGAACAAACAGACTCTTTGACTGATAAAAGAAGTAAATATATTTCTATAACGAATAAAGGTAAGATAGCATTAAAAAACCAAATGGAAAAAATAAGACAAGCAAGTGCAATTGTTACTGGAGATTTGTCTTATAATGAAAAAATGGAATTAATTCGTATCCTTAATAAATTAGAGCAATTCCATAACCCTATTTATGAAAGAAATATTGCTACTGAAAATTTATTGCAAGAAGCCATGAAATTAAAGAATTAATTGATATTTCTCTTTGCCTACTTATCCCCTATTACATATTTATAGCATATAAAAAGATATATGATAAAATCGAATACAAAAAAGAAAATTGCAATAATAGGTTCTGGTTTTTCAGGATTATCTGCTGCGGCATACACAGCAAAAGAAGGGCATGAAGTTCATGTTTTCGAAAAACATTCACAACCTGGTGGAAGAGCAAGACAGTTTAAAACCGAAGAAGGTTATGTATTTGATATGGGACCAAGTTGGTATTGGATGCCAGATATCATTAATAATTTTTTTAATGATTTTGGTTGGAATTCATCTGATTTTTATGAATTAATTTCTTTAAATCCTCAATTTGAAATGATTTTTTCTAATGAAAAAATTACTGTTCCTGAAAATTATAATGATTTAAAAAAGTTATTCGAAAAAATAGAGAAAGGTGCTGGAGAAAAATTAGATGCTTTTATGCAAGCAGCAAAATATAAATACAACGTTGGCATGCAAGACTTTGTTTCTAAACCTTGCCATAATTGGTTTGAATTCTTTTCTCCTAAAATTGCAAATAGTGCTTTAAAATTAGATTTACTAAGCAATTTTAGAACGTATGTAGCTAAATATTTTACAAATGAAAAACTAAAAATGTTAATGGAATTTCCTGTTATTTTTCTTGGTGCTTCTCCTAAAAATATCCCTGCTCTATACAGTTTAATGAATTTTGGAGGTTATGCATTGGGTACACATTATCCGATGGGTGGTTTTTATCAACTTGTTTTAGCAATGCAAAAAGTTGCTAAAATCCAAGGAGCTAAATTTCATTTTAATTCAAACGTAGAAAAAATAAACACAAATAATAACAAAGTTTCTTCTTTATTAGTTAATGGCGAATTTCATAATTTTGATGTAGTAATTGCTTCTTCTGATTATCATCATTCAGAAAGCTTATTGGATGAAAATCTAAGAAATTATAATGAAGAATACTGGAAAAAGAAAACTTTTGCACCATCTTGCCTAATTTACTATTTAGGAATAAACGAAAAAATACCTAACTTAAAACATCATACACTATTTTTTGAAAATGATTTGGACTATCATATCGATTGTATATATGGTGATAAACAATGGCCAGATAAACCCCTGTTCTATAGTTGTTGTCCTTCTAAAACAGACAAACATGTTGCTCCAGAAAATTCTGATAATTTATTTCTATTGATGCCTATTGCAACAGGAATAAACGACGAAGAAAATATCAGAGAAAAGTATCTAAAAGAAATGCTTACTCGCTTAGAAAAAGTAACTGGAATTGAAAATTTATATGATAAAATCGAATACAAAAAAAGTTATTGTGTAAGCGATTTTATGACTGATTATAATGCTTATGGTGGAAATGCTTATGGCTTGGCAAATACACTAAATCAAACAGCAGTACTTAAACCAAAAATAAAAAACAAAAAAATAAAAAATCTTTACTATACAGGTCAACTTACTGTTCCGGGGCCAGGTGTTCCTCCATCTATCATTTCTGGAAAAATAGTAGCAAACGAAGTTAATCATCTTAAAAACTAAAAATTCATGAAAACTCTTTTTGATGAGTTGTCTTATGACGTAAGTAAAAGAACAACAAAAAAATATAGCACAAGTTTTTCCTTAGGAATATTAGCACTAAAACCTGCTATTCGCCCTGCAATTTATGCTATATATGGCTATGTACGATTAGCCGATGAAATTGTAGATAGCTTCCATGGATTTCATAAAGAAAAATTACTGAACCGATTAAAAGAAGAAACTAGCAATGCTTTAGAAGAAGGTATTGCATTAAATCCTATTTTACAATCGTTTCAAGAAACTGTAAGTAAATATAAAATTGATAAACAATTGATTGACCAATTCCTAAATAGTATGGAAATGGATTTAAAGAAAATTGATTATAATTCAGACTTATATAATGAATATATTTTTGGTTCTGCCGAGGTTGTTGGTTTAATGTGTTTACAAGTTTTTACCAATGGAAATAAAACACAATACGAAGAACTAAAACCTTATGCTATGAAATTGGGTTCTGCTTTTCAAAAAGTTAACTTTCTAAGAGACTTAAAAGATGATTACCAGACTTTAGGGCGTACTTACTTTCCTGAAGTTGATATGAAAATGTTTAATAACACTATAAAAAATGAAATTGAACAAGATATTGAACAAGAATTTAAAGAAGCATTAGTAGGCATTAAAAAACTTCCTAGTTCATCAATGTTTGGTGTTTATTTAGCTTATAAGTATTATTTATCATTATTCGAAAAAATAAAAAATAAATCATCAGACGAAATATTAAACAATCGTGTTCGTATTCCTAATTCACAAAAAGCCTATGTAGCATTCAAAAGTTACGTAAGGTACAAAACTGCATTTCTGTAATGAAATTTTTTGCTTTTGTATTCTTTTTATTTTGTTTACAAATCAGAGCTCAAACAGATTCTACACAATTAGAAACTATAAGAAATAACTATAGTAAAGCTGTCACAGATAAAGAACTGTGTTCAGAAATGATAAGAGAATTGGAAATTTTAAAAGATAAACCCATTTATTTAGGCTATTTAGGAGGTTTACAAATAATTTGGGCAAAACACGTTATCAATCCTTTTCGGAAATTAAAAACATTCAAAAAAGGAAAAATAAATCTTGAAAAAGCCATTTTAATAGAGCCCTATAATACAGAATTGAGGCTAATAAGAATTACAATTCAAAAAAACACACCTCGATTTCTTGATTATAAAGAAAATATAAAGGAAGATAAATCTTTTATCAAAAAAAACATAAAAAGTATTCAATCTCCTATTTTACAAAACCATATAAATACAATTACAAAAAACTAACAAATGAAATATCAATTATATAGAGAACAGCAATTAAATTGTAACTTAGAAACAGCGTGGAAGTTTTTTTCATCTCCTGAAAATTTATCTGAGATTACACCAAAAGATATGAATTTTACTGTACTTTCAAAATATAGAAATCAGCCTATTTTCGAAGGAATGATTATCGACTATATTGTTTCTCCACTTTTTAATATTCCACTAAAATGGAAAACTCGTATTTCACAAGTCGACAAAAACAAAAGTTTCACAGATTTTCAAGAAAAAGGTCCTTACAAACTTTGGAATCATCACCATGAATTTATTCCAAATCAAAATGGTGTATTAATGAAAGATACTGTCGATTATGAACTTCCTCTTGGCTTTTTAGGAAAGATAGCTCATGCTATAATAGTTAAAGATAAATTGAATAAGATTTTTGATTACCGTTATAAAATATTAGAACTACGATTTAACCAAGCAAAAAATGATTAATTTACTTATCGTTATAACTGTTTTTATATCAATGGAAGCTGCGACTTGGTTAATTCATAAATATATCATGCATGGCTTTCTTTGGTACTTACACAAAGACCATCATGACCATAGCAGCGAAGGCGAATTAGAAAAAAACGATTACTTTTTTGTTATTTTTGCCATCCCTACTATCGCACTAATGTATTTTGGTTCAGTCGATAGTTTTAATTATCTATTTTATATTGGACTAGGTATTATGCTCTATGGAATGGCATATTTTTTTGTTCATGATATTTTTATTCATCAACGAATAAAATATTTTACACGAACAAAAAATCCCTATTTTTTAGCATTACGTAGAGCTCACAAACAACATCACAAACACATAACCAAAGAAGATGGCGAATGTTTTGGTTTTCTTTATGTACCAATCAAATTTTTTAAAATGTATTTCAATTCATCAAAATGATAACATTCACCTACTCACTCATTTTATTTTTCACCATAATTGTCTGTTTCATTGCCTCATTCGATAAAAGGCTACAATTCAATCATCATTTTGGTGCATTCATCAAAGCTTCAATTATCGTAGCAATACCATTTATTGCTTGGGATATCTGGTTCACAGAAAAAGGTGTTTGGTGGTTCAACAAAAACTATACATTAGGTATAATAATAGCTGGTTTACCACTAGAAGAATGGTTATTTTTCATTTGCATTCCTTTTTCATGTGTTTTCACATATTTTTGTATCGACAAGTTTTACAAATTAAAATGGTTAGTTGGCTTCAATAACCTCATCACATTCATCACAATCATCATCTGTTCAGTCGTTGCGTTATTACATCATGACAAAATATATACACTTGTAACAGCTCTTATAACCATTGCAACACTTATTTACTTACATTTCATTGCACGTGTAAACTGGATTAGCAAAGCCTCTTTAGTTTTCACATTACTTATGCTTGGTTTTTTTCCTGTCAACGGTATGCTTACAGGAACAGGTTTAGAATCTCCAATTGTGAATTATAATCCAGCCAATTTTTTGGGTATAAGAATTTTAACTATCCCTATCGAAGATGCTGTTTATGGTTATAGCCAATTCTTATTAAACCTTTACTTTTTCAAATTATTTTCTAAAAAATAATTAATTTTTGAGCGTTCCCTTCGGGCGGGTTTTTCGTTGCAATCTTTTTACTTCGCTAGAATGCTACGCAAAAAGGATTTACACTACAACCCCTAACGCAATTACTGAGAAAAGGTAAAATAGAATCAATAAAGGATAATTATGTAATTTTGAAAATAAAACATGAAATCTGAACATATTTTTAAAGTGGAATTAGAATGGAAATCTAAAAATGAGCAATCTATTGATTTAACAAAAAAAAGATATACAAAAAGTCATAATTTATCTATAGATGGAAAACCTGATCTTATGGTTTCTGCTGCAAAAATTTTTAAAGGAGATCCTGAATTATATAATCCTGAAGATTTACTTTTAAGTAGTTTAGTCTCTTGTCACATGATGTCTTTTTTATATTGTTGTAGTAAACATAAAATAGAAATCATAAATTACAATGATCAAGCTGAAGCTATTTTAGAAGTAAATAATGATGGAAGTGGAAAAATAACAAAAGTTATTTTACATCCTAAAGTAAAAATTATTGATGAAACAAAAATTGATCTTGTAAATTCATTACACAAAGAAGCAAATCAACTTTGTTTTATTGCTAATTCGTGTAATTTCATTGTAGAACATCATGCTGTTTGTTATGTATAATACAACTAAATCTCTTTCCTATTTTGCTCTTTATATGTTGTAGGATTTATTCCACATTTTTTTTTAAACCATTTACTGAAATGACTTTCATCTGTAAAACCAAATTGATGTGCTATTTCTGAAAAGGAATATTCTTCTTCTATAATCAACTTCTGTATTGCTAGTCTCTTACATTCTTCTATGTATTTCTTTACGGACATTCCTGTATCTTTTTTAAAATAAATACCTAATGTACTAACACTAACATTAAATTTATTTGCAATATATGATACAGAAAGCATTTCTGGTTCACGAAGATATTTATGAATATGTTGTAAAGCTTTAGCTAAATCTTTTTTTTGAGGCAATGGTTCTTTACTAAAAGATTGGTACGTTAAATTTCTTTCTATTAATGTAATCAAACTTAAAATTTGAAAATAACATAAGCTCTCATTTTTTACCCCATCTTCATATAACTTTAGTAATAAATCGAGTGTAGTCTCTACTAATACTTTTTCGTTAGAAGAAAAACTTACTTTAGCATTTAAGGGAGATTGAGCTTTGGATAAAGATACTGCCCTACCATTTGAATTATTTGTTAACTTTTTTAATACTAAACGAGCATTTTGTGAAAATCTCACAATATAAACTTCTGCTTCCTCTATTATTTGAAATGAGTGCTCTTTTTTTGCTTTAATAAAAAACAAATCCCCAGAAGAAAAAGGAATGTTCTCTCCTTTATTATAATGAATTCCCTTCCCTTTTTTAAGATAAATAAATTCATAGTAATCATGTGAAATAGCAGAAGATGATTGAGGTTGAATAATCTCATGTAATACAACTATTGGTTGAAACTGCTTTTCCATTATAAATAAATTATTTAAAAATACCGAAAACAAATGTAAAAATACCGAAAAAATACTAGTATTTCAACTGAAATTTGTATAAAAATAAAGATTTATGTTTGGAAAAAAACCTCAAATAATGAAAGCTATACTTTCTGTAAAAGAAAAAAAATATTTATCGCCTCACTTCATTCGTATTATTTTAGAAGGAGATATAAATGTTTTTTCTGATGCAAAAATTGGTGATAATAACAAAATTATAGTTCCTACAAATAACAAGGAAACATTTATTTTACCATCATTAGAAAAAAATAATAATTCAGAAAAACCAATTATACGCACTTACACAACAAGAAATATAGACTTTCTAAATAAAACATTAACCATAGATTTTGTTGCACATGGAGAAGATAGTCCTACCTCTAAATGGGCAATAAATGCTGAAAAAGGACATCAATTAGGTGTTTTAATGAAAGCAAAATCAAAACCATTATATCTTGATGCCAATTGGTATTTACTTGTTGGTGACCATACAGCATTACCAGTAATAAGTGTTATGCTTGAAAAATTACCAAAAGAAACTAAAGGAAAAGCAATTATAGAAGTTCATAGCCCTGAAGATATTTTAGAATTAAAAAAACCTGTAGGATTTGAAATCGAATGGATATTCAATAAAAATCCTGGGAAAGAGCAGAAATTAATTGACGCATTTTCTTCCACTCCATTTCCTAATTGTAGCAAATATATATTTGTTGCTTGTGAATATAAATCTGCAAAACAAATAAGAGAATATTCACGCAATATGGAAGACACTCATTTATCTTCATTTCAAATATTATCATATTGGAAATATGGACAATCTGAAGATTCATCTGCAGAAGAAAGAAGAAAAGAAAGAATTAAAAATTAAAAATTTATGGAAAATTATTTAATCAAATCATCTTATGAATTAACATTAGTTGCAACACAGCAAATAATACAAAAAGGAATTGAAATTGCTTTAGAAAAGAAGTTAAATCTAGCTATAGCAGTGACTGATAAATCTGGACTTTTAATAAATTTCGTACGAATGGATAGTGCTTCTTTAGTTACTATAGATGTAGCAATAAAAAAAGCAAAATCTGCAGCCTACATAAATGCTCCTTCAAAATTATTCGAAGATTTTGTGAACGAAGGATTAACATCAATGTTAAGCACACCAAATATTTTACCATTACAAGGTGGAATGCCGATTTATTATGAAGACAATTTAATTGGAGCTATTGGTATAAGTGGATCAGATGGTGATACAGATCAATTAATTGCAGATATACTAGCAAATTCCTTAAATTAAGGATAAATCCATGAATTTAATATACTTGAATTAATAAAAACAAAAAAAACTGCATTTTTACACAAAAATTTTAAAGAAACTAAAACCATAAATTTTAGCTATATTTAACTTTTTAGATTTTGTAAGAAGATATATCCCAAAAATATCTTCTTACTTCATTTTTATATTATTCTTCAAGATAATTTAAATCTTTATCAAAACTTTCTTTCAATTGAGTTAAAGAAAAAATTGCAATTCCCGATAATAAAAACACCATAACAAAAGCAGCTGTAATTATTCCAAAATAATCAACAATATAACCATATAATAGTGTTGAAGGAATAAGAGCTCCACGAACAAAATTTGGAGCTGTAGTTGCAACTGTAGCACGTAAATTTGTACCAAATTGCTCTGCTGCAATTGTAACAAAAGTAGCCCAATAACCAACTCCTATTCCCATAAAAAAAGCTAAAAACAAAAATTTAGTTTCTGTAATTCCTGTAGAGCTTAAATACCACGATGAACTAATGATGATTAATAATTGACAAATAAAAACAACTTTCTTTCTTGATTTCAATAGTTGTGAAAAAAGTCCAGCCAATACATCTCCTAGAGAGATTCCAATATAAGTAAACATAACCCCTTTACCAGCGCTTAACTCTACTTCTGCACCAAGAGCTTTACCAATTTCTGGAGCTTGAGTAACTAAAACTCCAACAATAAACCAAATTGGTAGTCCTATTCCTAAACAATTTAGATAGCGTTTTAATCGGTATTTATTATTAAATAACATTCGGATATCTCCTTTTTTAGCTGAGTTTTTTTCTATATGACTAAATAATCCCGATTCTAGAGAACCAAAACGTAAAAGTAATAATAGTAATCCCATTCCTCCTCCAACAAAATAAGCGATACGCCAATTGAATTCTTGAGAAACATAATAAGCCAACAAAGCACCTAGAACACCAATAGAAGCTACTAACATTGTTCCATATCCTCTTTTAGATTTATGCATACTTTCAGATACTAATGTAATTCCAGCTCCTAGTTCTCCAGCTAAACCAATACCAGCAATAAAACGTATAACTCCATAAGTTGTAACATCATTCACAAAACCATTAGCAATATTTGCAATAGAATACATTAAAATAGAACCAAAAAGGACTTTCATTCGTCCCATTTTATCTCCAATTATTCCCCAAATTAATCCTCCTATCAATAACCCTCCCATTTGCATATTCAGTACATATTCTCCTTTTACACGCATATCATCTAATGGCACTCCAATATCTTGAAATGATGTAATACGAACGATAGAGAAAATAATTAAATCATAGATATCAACAAAATATCCTAAAGATGCTACAGTTATTAAAATCCATACTTGTTTAGATGTTTTCTGAATTGGTTGATCTTGATCAGGCATTAATTTATATTTTTTTGGAGCACAAAAGTAATGAGCTATTTTATGAATTATTACAATTTTTAGGTAATAGTTAATTGTTTTAAACAATTATTATTTAATCATCAAATATTAAATACATAAACTATTTATTAAATAAAATAAAGGCCTAATTATTAAAATAAGAATAATTAAATTAAATGCAATAGCGATAGAAATAGAAATCCTTTTTTATTCTTTAATAAAAAAATAAATAGATAAAAAAAGATTGTAATGGATAGCGCGACACGTAGTGATTGCCCTAATCATAAAAACAATAATAAAATAAAAAAAACTTTAATTATTTGATTTTTTTTCAAACTTCAACCAACCATTTTAAGTTATTCGGAATCTATAAAGAAAAATAGTATTAATCTTAAAATTTTCTGATATGAATAACCAAACATTTCTAGACATTGTTTTCGAAAATCGAAACAAACAATATGGCGCTTATCAATTGAGACAAATCGCTAATCGAGATCTTATGAAATCTCTATTTTTTGGAATAGGATTCATTACTTTGACAACTGGAGGTATTTTATTTGCAAATAAACCAACAAAAAATAGTTTAAAAAATGATAAATCTGTTACTTTAACTGTATGTAAACTTCTTATTCAAGACGAAGATATTGTTATTCCTCCTGTAGAAAAAAAGATTGCAACAGAGAAAAAAACAATACAAGCGCCAACAGAACAAGTTGAACATATTATCCCTACACCAAAGGAGAAACCTAGTGTTGAAAAAACTGTAGAACCGATAAAAGATTTGGAAAAAGCAGATTTAGGTGCTTTTAATAGAAGAGGCGAAGAATCTACAGGACAAATTGGTGGTGGTGAAGTAAGTGAAATTGGAAGTACAGTTGGTGGACAAAATACAAAAGCTACTGAAGGACCTAAAGAAACAAAACCTGTAGAGAATACAAATAAAACTATTACAACTCGATTAGCTGCTGTTATGGCTATTTACCCTGGCTGTGAAAGTGAAAGTAAAAAAGGAAATGAAGCACTTACTAAATGTATGAGCGATAAAATTTCTAAAGAATTAAGTTATGAGTTGGCTGATTTTGCTGAAACAGCAGCTAAAAATAATGTAAATGTAGCAGCAGCTAAAATGCAGTTTATTGTGAATAAAAATGGTGAAATTTCACAAGTAAAACCGTTAAGTGGTAGTCAACAAGATCTTGGAAAAGAAGCTAAAAGTGCATTAGAACGAATTAATAAACAACTTGTAAGAAAAGGTAAAAAAATAAAACCTGCGCAGTTAGAAGATGGTTCTGAAGCAAATTTAATTTTCTCTATTCCAGTTAAATTCCAAATTGCACAATAGTTTAAAACACTCCTGATATAACCGTTGATTAATCAACGGTTATATTTTTGAAATAAAAAAAATGAATACTAAAAATACGACAATTTTAAGTTTTAATTCCTTGTTAACACAATAAAATTGTAACTTCGTATCAAATTATGAATAAGAATATTGTTTACGGATTAATAGGTTTCGGTTATTTTTTAATCGGAATTTTTACTTGGAAGTATAATTTTTTTGTAGTGAAATTGGATCCTACAAAATCTATGTTGTTTGGAATATTATTTATTGTATATGGTATTTTTCGAGTATTTAGAGGTATAAAAGGTTATAAAGATGATCAGAAAAATTAGTATTATATCTATTATGATAATTGGGCTTTTTACTATTTTTAACTGTAAAAAGAAAGATGAAAATAAAACTAAAGCAGAGCAAAAAACACCTGTAAAAAGAGCCTTACATGAGTATGGTAATTTAACAATGACTGTTGATCCAAGTTTTAAAAATCTGGCACAATCATTTGCAGACATGTATATGATTGATTATCCTGATGTAAAAATAAAGATTAACGAAGAAATCGAAGAAAAAGCTATTAAAGATTTTTATGAAGGTAAAATTCCATTGTTAATGGTAAGTAAACCTTTAACAAAAGCACAGCAACAACATTTATTTGATAAAACAAGAATAAATTATATTGCTTCTCCAATTGCATTGGATGCTACCATTTTTATTACATCTATAGATAATCCTATTACATCTATTAGTATAAAAGACATAAAAGATAATTTATACCATACTAAACCTGCTATAACATTTGTATTTGACCATCCAAATTCTGCAAATTACAATACATTAAATGATAAATTGAAGTTATCTGTGCCAGAAAATAGTAAAATTACAGCTATGGGTACAGCAGAAAAAGTAATTGATTATTTACAAAAAGATAAAAAAGCGATTGGAATTGTTGGTTTAAATATACTTAGTGATAAAGGAAATCCAAAAGTTGAAAATTACCTAAAAAGTGTAAAAATATTAGCTGTTACTAATGACAAAGATGAAGCTATAGAACCCACAAATCCTAATTTAAGAAATGGTATTTATCCTTTTTATAGAGAAATTTATTTATTGAAAAACGAAATAGGTTTTGGAATAGGCGCTGGTTATTCTAGATTTGCTGGCTCACAACGAGGACAAAAAATCGTAACAAGAGAAAATCTTCAGCCTTATTATTTATATAAAAGAGAAGTAAGACTAAATATAGAAACACCTAAAAGTTAATTTTAGGTGTTTTTTTATTTTTTAGGAAGCTGTTTTAAAAAATTATATCGTTTCTGTTCGAAGTCCATCATACAATAAAAATGATTTATCCCATTGGTTACCATCAAAAACTGACTTCCCAACACAATATTATATCTAGCTATTTGATCGAAAGTCGTTTGATTTATTACTACTTTAGGTGCTTTACATTCTACCATAATATAAGGTTTCGCATTTTGATAAACAACAATATCTGCACGTTTTCTCATTCCAGTAATTGGCACAGGAACTTCTAATGCAATAGCTGAAATTGAATAACCTAAATCATCTATTAAATACCTGATAACGTGTTGCCTTACCCACTCTTCCGGTGTGTAGACTAACCATTTTTTTCGAATAAAACAAAAGATATATAATTTATCTTGGGATTGTTTCAATCTTATTTGGTATTTTTCGGAAAAATTTAATTGTACTAATTCAGTCATTGTATGAGTCCTGTAGAATCTTTAATCAAAGATATAAAAAACAAAAACTATAAACCTATTTACTTCTTAGCGGGAGATGAACCTTTTTACATAGACCAAATAACAAATTTATTAGAAAATTCTATTCTAACTGAAGAAGAAAAAGGATTTAATCAAACTATTGTTTATGGACAAGATATTGAGATTGGTCAGCTAATTAGTATTGCTCGTCAATATCCTATGGGGTCTGATAAATCTGTAGTTGTTGTGAAGGAAGCACAACATCTTAGCCGATCTATCGATCAATTAGAAATGTACGCAAACCAAGTACAAGATTCGACTATATTGGTCATTAATTACAAAGGAAATACATTAGACAAAAGAAAAAAAGTATATAAACTACTAAATGAAAAAGGCTTCTATTTTGAGTTTAAGCGAATTTATGAGAGTGAAATTTCATCATGGATAGAACAAAAAGTATCTGAAAATGGTTTTAAAATAGAACCAAAAGCTAAATTCCTTTTAACAGAATATGTAGGTGCTGATTTATCTCGATTAAATAACGAATTAGAAAAACTGTTTACTATTGCAAAAGATGATAAAGTAATCACTCCTAAATTAATTGAAGATAATATTGGAATAAGTAAAGATTATAACGTTTTCGAATTAAGAAATGCGATTGAAACTAAAAATATAGAAAAAGCTTTTAAGATTATTAAATACTTCGAAAAAAATCCTAAGGATAATCCCTATGTAGTTTCAATAACAACGATATTTAATTTATTTACTAATATCATTCAAGTACATGTAACTACAGATAAGTCCAAACAAAACTTAGCGAAAGTTTTAGGAATAAATCCATATTTCGTTCAAGGAATGACAACTGCTGCAAATAATTACCCTCTTAAAAAAGCAACACGAATTATCTCTTTTATACGTGATTATGATATGAAAGGGAAAGGTGTAGGAACAACTGGAAACGTTACACCAAGCCAATTACTAATAGAATTAGTGTATAAAATTATGCACCTATAGTTTTTAGAAATAATAAGTACATATAAAGTAACGTTAGAATAACTAAATTTGTAAAATAAAGAAAAAATATAACATGGAAAATAACGTAAGAGATATCATCATCATCGGATCTGGGCCTGCTGGTTATACAGCTGGAATTTATGCTGCACGTGCAAACATGAATCCATTGATTTTAACAGGAATGGAACCTGGAGGTCAGTTAACTACTACTACAGATGTAGAGAATTTCCCTGGTTATCCTGAAAGTATTTCTGGACCAGAATTAATGGCTGATTTACAAAAACAAGCTGAACGTTTTGGAACAGAAATAAAATACGAATACGTAACAGAAGTTATTTTTGGAGAAAAAGAAGGAGACTTGCACCAAGTAAAAACTAATACTACAGAATACCAATCTCGTTCTCTTGTTATTTCTACTGGAGCAACAGCTAAATATTTAGGTTTAGATGACGAGAAAAAATATGCTGGTAGCGGAGTTTCTGCTTGTGCAACTTGTGATGGTTTTTTCTATCGTGGTAAAGATGTTGCTGTTGTTGGTGGTGGAGATACTGCTGCGGAAGAAGCAACTTATTTAGCTAAGTTATGTAACAAAGTATATTTATTAGTTCGTAAAGATGAAATGCGAGCTTCTAAAGCAATGCAACATCGTGTAGAACATACTCCTAATTTAGAAGTTTTATACAACCATGAATTAACTGGTTTAGATGGTAATAATGTTGTAGAAAAAGCTAAAATAATTAATAACGTTACTAATGAAGAAAGAGAATTAGTTGTTGACGGTGTTTTTATTGCTATTGGACACAAACCAAATACAGATTTATTCAAGGGTAAATTGGATATGGATGAAACAGGTTATTTAATCACTCAAGATCGTTCATATAAAACAAATATACCTGGTGTTTTTGCTGCTGGAGATGTACAAGATTCAGTTTATAGACAAGCAATTACTGCTGCTGGTTCTGGATGTGCTGCTGCTTTAGATGCTGAACGTTATGTTGCTGAGTTTTTTGAAGAAGTATAATCTTTGCATATTCAAAAAAATAGCTGATATTATAATATCAGTTATTTTTAGAATTTTCATGATAAAAATAAAAAAATCTGGATGCTCTCGCATCCAGATTTTTGATATATAATAAGATTTAATTTCTATAAATCGTCAACATCTAAATCTTCATCAATTTGTAGATCATTTAATTCTGCATCTTCTGCAAAATCCATATCATCATCTTCATCCAAATCAACTACTAAGTCTTTTTTAGGTGCTTTTAAAGGCATTGATCCAAAACGATAAACTGTTAAGGGATAATTAAGAACTGCAGGTTTTTCTTCTACAGCTATTAATTCAGCTACAAAAGTCCACATCTCGAAAAAGTCATAAACAAACATCAAACGAGTTCCTACTTCTGAAAAAGCTTCTTTGATGTAAAAATCAGCCATTGTTTCATCAGTTTCATCATCTGACATGTCTTCTAAAGGAATCTCTTTACCTTGATTACCTTCTTCATCTAACTCATAAAATGAAGCTAACTCTTCACCTTGTAAACTAAAAGCACTTATAATACCTTTATATAATGTGAATAAAGTTTGCTTTTCTTTTATTTCTATGTCTCTAAAAACATCCTCTTTTGCATCAAGGAATACACGAATTTTATATATCACTTTCTAAATATTTTTCGGTTCCAAATTTAATTCTTTTCCTAAATTAATTACAAATTCTAGAGCAGAATTATAATTATTTTCTACTTCTCCTTCTAAAATCGCTTCTTTAATAGCGTTTTTAATAATTCCAATTTCTTTTCCTGGTGAAATTCCAAAAATTTCCATGATTTGTTCTCCAGAAATTGGTGGTTGAAAATTACGAACTCTATCTCGTTCTTCAACATCTTTTATTTTTTGCTCTACAACTTCAAAGTTCTGCTTGAAACGTCTTTGTTTCTTTTCATTTTTTGTAGTTATATCTGCTTTACAAAGTATTATTAAATCTTCAAAATCTTCTCCTGCATCAAATAATAAACGGCGAAGAGCAGAATCAGTTGCATCGTCTGTTACAACTGCAATTGGTCGAGAACTCATCATAACCAATTTTTTTACATACTTCATTTGATTTCCCATTGGTAATTTAAGTCTTCTAAAAAGTTTTACAACCATTTTAGATCCTACAAATTCATGTGAATGAAAAGTCCAACCTACTTTTTTATCAAAACGCTTTGTTACAGCTTTTCCTATATCATGTAACAATGCAGCCCAACGCAACCAAACATTATCTGTATTAATAGAGATATTATCTACAACTTCTAATGTATGATAAAAATTATCTTTATGCTTCTGTCCTTCTACTTCTTCAATTCCCTTTAAGGCAATAAGTTCTGGTAAAATATATTGTAACAAACCTGATTGTTCTAATAATAATAGACCAACTGAAGGTTTATCAGTCATCATAATTTTCTGAAACTCGTCCATTACTCTCTCAAAAGAAACAATACTAATTCTTTCAGCATTATCAATAATTGCTTGAAATGAATCTTTCTCAATTTCAAAATTTAATTGAGCAGCAAAACGAATAGCTCTCATCATTCGTAAAGGATCATCAGAATAAGTTATATTAGGCTCTAAAGGAGTTTTTATAATTTTATTCTCTAAATCTTCAACACCATTAAATGGATCAATTAATTCTCCAAACGTAGCTTTATTCATAGAAATAGCCAAAGTATTAATTGTAAAATCACGACGTTTTTGATCATCTTCTAATGTTCCATCTTCAACGTGTGGTTTTCTACTATCTTCTGAATAACTTTCTTTTCTTGCTCCTACAAATTCTAAATCTGTTTGATCATATTTAAACATTGCTGTCCCGAAACGCTTAAATACAGAAACTTGAGATGTATTTCCTAATTTATTTGATAGTTCTTTTGCTAATAAAATTCCATTACCTACCGTAACGAAATCGATGTCTTTTTTTTGACCTCGATTTAATAAATAATCACGTACAAATCCTCCTACTACATAAGTTTCCTGATTGATTTTTTCAGCAACTTCAGAAACACTTTTAAAAATTGGATTTGTTACAGCTTCTAAGATTTTCATTTTGCAAAAGTAAACGATTTGATGAAAAAAACTACTCTCTAATAACTTTTACTTCGTTATCTAAACTTAATTTTATAATCGTAGATGCAGTCGACTGAGGCACAAATGTTTTTGTTTCTTGAACAACAAAATCTACTCTTTCTAAAATTTCTTTACTCACCTCTGAGAATACTTTTGGCGATGGTTGTCCAGATAAATTTGCAGAAGTAGAAACTATAGGTCCATTTAATTTTCCTATTATTTTTTTACAAAATAAATCATCTGTCAAACGAATAGCTATAGTATTATCCTCAGCAATTAATGATGCAGGTAACCCTTTTGGATTATCATATATAATTGTTAAAGGTTTTTCATTTAAATCAATTAAATCCCAAGCTAATTCAGGAACTTCTACAATATCCTGTAACATTTTAGGAGAATCAACTAAAATAATTAAGGATTTTGAAGATGGACGATCTTTGATTTTATAAATTTTTTCAATCGCATCTGCATTTTTTGCATCACAACCTAAACCCAATATTGTATCTGTTGGATATAGCATTGTTTCTCCTTGTTTCAGCTTTTCTACTATCTCGTTAATATTAGACATTATATTTTTTTATCGTACAAATATATTGTGTAATAATTAAGACTGAAAAACATTTTAATATAATTATTCTATTTTTTAAAAGTTTTTTTAGTTAAATTTCTAAATAAGTTATTCATTTTCATTATTTTTATACTATAAACCAATAAGATAAGAAATTAAAAACTATTAATTATGTTTGAAATTTATAAAGACAAAGCTGGTGAATTTCGTTTTCGCCTTAAAGCAAAAAATGGTCAAAATATTTTAGCTAGCGAAGGGTATAAACAAAAAGCTAGCTGTGAAAACGGAATAGAATCTGTACGTAAAAACTCTCAAGATGATTCTAAATTTGAATTAATTGAAGGTTCTTCTAAAAAATGGCATTTCAATTTAAAAGCAACGAATGGACAAATAATTGGAACAAGTCAAAGTTATGAAACAGAATCTGGTGCTAAAAATGGTATAAATTCTGTAAAAACAAATGCATTAAATGCTGAAATAAAAGAAATTTTAGATTAGGAAAGTATATAAAAAGCTGAAGCCTTGGATAAATCCAAGGCTTTCAACCTAATTAACACTAATATGAATTAACACTAAAAACTTATGAAGTAAAATAATGTTCAAAATTTATTTTAGATGCGATCTTAGCATCCAAGCAGTTTTTTGATGTTGTTCTAATAGACCAACTAAAAAATCAGAAGTCGCAATATCATTAAATTCTTCGATCTCAACAATTGCTTCAGATAAAAAATTAATAATTACTTCATGATCATGTAATAAATTAGCTATAAAACTTAAACTATCTTTTTTATTTGTTTTTCTAGCTTCAGATAAATGAGTTAACTGCAAATACTCAGTCATCGTAGCAGGAGCATATACATCTTTTTGACGTATTTTTTCTGCAACATCATCTATTACAATCTGTAATTCGTTATATAATGATTCGAAATAAACATGGATTGTCTGAAAATCAGGACCTTCAATATTCCAATGTGCATTTCTAGTTTTTAAATATAAAACATGTTCATCAGCTAATAATTTTATTAATATATCAGCTATTTTTTGTTTTTTTTCTGGCGTTAATAATTTCATTTGTTTAATTTTTAATTGATTAATTTTAATACAACAAATTTAAAATGAAAAGAACGATTAGTAATAGATTTTTAAAATGAAAAAACTATTATATTATAATTAAAAACTATAGAACAACTCTAAAAAAATAATTATGTCTAAATAGATAAACCATTATTATTATTCTTTTGTTTGACAAAAATAGTGTAGATATTTCAATCTATTCAATTTTCAAAAGTTAAATATTAATTAAATTAAATTATAAAAACTATGTTTTTTTATCAATTCTTTAACTGTTTACCTTATTGCAAATATTAAAGCAAACAATCATAGTGTATAGGTTACACAGTATTTTAAATAAAAGATACAAATAATTATTGATTTTATTAAATATATCATTAAAATAAAAGTGTCTATTGTACAATTAAAAAATATATTTATTTTTGTGAACTAGACGATAATAATTTTGAAGAAAGTTTCTATAAAAGATGTAGCTAATTTAGCAAATGTATCTATTGCTTCTGTATCTTATGTATTAAATAAGATGCCGAACAATCGTATAAGCGAAAATACGGCTAATCGTATAAAAGAAGCAGCTAAAAAATTAAATTATAGACCCAATAAAATTGCTAAAAGTCTTAAAACAAGTAAAACTAAAATTTTAGGTTTTATTGTTGCTGATATTGCGAACCCTTTTTTTGGACAAATAGCAAAAATATTAGAAGAGGAAGCTTTAAAAATTGGTTATACTATTATTGTTGGTAGTTCAGGAGAAAATAATGAAAAATTTGATAAATTAATTAATTTTTTTATCGACCAGCAAGTTGATGGCCTTATCCTAGCTCCTGTTGAAAAAAGTGAAAATAGTTTTTTAAAATTAGATCAAGAGAAATTTCCATATATAATATTAGATAGACATTTGAGTAATATAAATTCAAGTGGTATAAAAATTAATAATAAAGAAATATCTTACCAAGCAACAAAAACGCTAATTAAAAAAGGTGCTAAATCACCTTTATTAGTTTCTTATGAAACGACTTTAATGAATTTACTTGATAGAGATTTTGGTTTTTATGAAGCGTTAAAAGAAAATAATATATCTAAAACTGAAGCTATAAAAGTTAGAATCGATCAAATTCAAAAAGATGTTTATTCTGGTTTAGAAAAACATTTTACACAACATATAAGACCTGATGCAATTTATTTTACAAGTAATAAACTTGCATTTTCTGGGTTAAGATATTTATTAAAAAATAATATTAATATACCTAAAGATGTACAAGTAATTGCATTTGATGAATCTGATGCTTATGAATTATTTCCTGTTGAAATATCATACATTAAACAGCCTTTGGATGATATTGCTAAGAATGCATTAGAAATGATTTTAAAAATTATAAATAAACAAAATACAATAACAGAAAGTAAAAAACTTTGTGCTGAACTTATTTTAAGAGAAAGTACAAATTAATTTTATTTAACAAAAAGATTAAACGTTTAACCATATTTAATGAAATGAGAGAAATAACTAACACACCGGAAATTGTTTGTTTTGGAGAGATATTATGGGATATTTTTCCTGACGGAAAAAGAATTGGAGGAGCTCCATTTAATGTAGCATATAACTTATCAAAAATGGGGGTTGATTCTCATATGATTAGTAGAATAGGAAATGATGCATTAGGAAAAGAATTATTAGAAGTTACTAAAGATCGTAAAATGAACCCTGCTGGTTTACAAATAGATGATGTAAATGCTACAGGTACAGTAATTGCAACATTTGACGAACACAATGATGCTATTTATGATATTGTAAATGATGTAGCTTGGGATCATATAGCTCTTACAGAAAATGATTTACATTTTGTAAAAGAAGCTAAAGCATTTGTTTTTGGTAGTTTAGCAACAAGAAATAAAGTTGCAAAGGATACTTTATTTTCTTTAATGGAAAATGCTAAATTTAATGTATTTGATATTAATCTTCGCCCTCCATTTATTGATCAAAAAATTATTAAAGATATACTTCATCATACGCATTTAGCAAAATTTAATAAAGCTGAATTAAGAATGGTATTAGAATTTATTGACAAAGAATACACTACTGAAGCTGAGAGTATAAAATATGTTCAAGATTATTTTGAATTAAATGAAATCATCGTTTCTAAAGGAAGTAAAGGAGCTATTTATTATAAAGATGATGAACATTATCAATTTCCTGCCGTACCTATTACTATAAATGATACTGTAGGAAGTGGAGATTCTTTTTTAGCTGGTTTCTTAACAAAAAGGATTAATGAAAAAAATCCTTTCGAAACGATGGAACATGCTACAGCATTAGGTGCATTCATTACTTCTAGTAAAGGGGCATGTCCTGAATATACTTTAGAGGAGTTTGAATCATTCAAGAAAAAACATCCAACAGACTATTCTAGTGTAATTACTAACATGAAGAAATTACATAATGAGTACTCAAAATAAAGTAAGTCTTACAGAAAAAAAATATACTATATTATTTTTCTTAGTATGTAGTTTATTTTTACTTTGGGCTGTTGCTCTTACTATGGGTGATGTTTTAAATAAACATTTCCAAGATGTTTTGAATATCTCAAAAGCAGAATCTGGTTTAGTTCAATTTTCTATGTTTGGTGCTTATGCAGTAATGGGAATTCCTGCTGGTTTATTCTTAAAAAAATATGGTTATAAAAAAGGTGTACAATTAGGATTAGCTCTCTATGCTATCGGAGCAATTATGTTTGTTCCTGCATCTAACTATTTATCTTTTAATTTATTTAGAATAGCATTATTTGTATTAGCTGCAGGTTTAGCTACTTTAGAAACAGTGGCTCATCCTTTTGTGGCAGCTCTTGGTAATGAGAAAACAAGTGACCAACGAGTAAACTTCGCTCAAGGATTCAATGGATTGGGAGCTATATTAGGTCCTTTATTGGGAGGTTTTTTTATTTTTAATGAAACTGGAGATGGTTTAGAATCTGTTAAAATCCTTTATACATGTATAGCTGTTTTTATTTTATTTTACTTCATTGTTTTTTCTTTGATTAAAGTACCTAATTTAAACGACCCACATGCAGAAGAAGAAAATTCTAAAGATAAAAATCACAATATTCCATTATACAAACAAAAACATTTTGTTTACGCTGTAATTGCCCAATTTTTTAATATTGGAGCGCAAGCAGGTACATGGGCTTATTTTATAAACTATGCTGTAGAAAGAATGCATTACACTGAAACAACAGCATCTTACTATTTCTCTTTAAGTTTAGGATTAATGATGATAGGCAGATTTGTTGGAACTTATTTAATGAAATTCATTAAACCTAATATTCTTTTAGCAATTTTTACTTTATGCAATGTTATTCTTTGCTTAGTAGTAGCACAAGATTTAGGAATGATTTCATTTATATCTCTTATATCTTTAAATTTCTTTTTAAGTGTGATGTATCCAACAATTTTTAGTTTGGGATTAAAAAATCTAGGAAACAAAGTACATCAAGCATCATCTTTCTTGGTAATGGCTTTATTTGGAGGTGCTATTTTCCCTCAATTTATGGGAAAAATAGCTGAAACAAATGTTGCTCATTCTTATTATTTACCAATAATATGCTATATTGTAATTTTACTTTTCGCTTTAAAATTATATAAACCTAAATCAAATTAATAATTGATTAAACGATTAAACTATGAATGATATAAAATTTGGATGTTCATTATTGTCATGGGTTTTACCTAATTGGGAATTAAACTCAGGAAAATATGCTATAGAGCAAACTGCTAAACATCAATTTGATTTATTAGAAATTTTACTTCCTCCCTATCAAGAATTTGAAGCAACAGAAGTAAAAAAAGAACTTAAAAAACATAATTTAGATGTCGTTTGTTCATTTAATTTACCAGCTAATGCACATATACCTAAATATCCTAAAGAAAGTTTAGCATTGATAAAAAAAGCTATAATACATACAGCAACTTTAGAAACTGATTTTTTAGGAGGTGTATTACATAGTGGATTAGGTTATTTTTCTGGGAATACGATTACAGAACAAGAAAAAAGCACAATTATAGAAGTTTGGCAAGAAGCTTCAAGTCTCGCTTCTCAATATGGAATTTCTATAGCTATAGAACCTATAAATCGATATGAATCATATGTTTGTAATACAGCAAAAAATGTATTGGATCTAATCAATGAAACTAATTGTGATAATTTATTTTTACATTTAGATACCTTTCATATGAATATTGAAGAAAATAACTTCCGTGATCCAATTTTACTTGCTGGTGATAAATTAAAACATATTCACATGACAGAATCTCATAGAGGTATGCTAGGTGAAGGAACTATAAATTGGGATGAATTATTTAATGCTCTAAGCAAAATTAATTTTAAAGGAAATCTTGTTTTAGAAAACTTCACTTCACAAGTAAAAGGAATGTCAAGTGCCGTTTCATTATGGCAAAATTCACCATATAACGCAGAGGATCTTGCTGTTAAAAGTTTACAATTCATGAAAGATAAAACTTATAGTTTTTCTAAATAATTTTTCTTACTACCTATTTACTAATTACTAGCTGACCTAAATGATAAAATTTAGGTCAGTTTTTTTTGTCTATATATGACATAATTTTTATAAAATTTGCAATTTTTGGCTGATATAAAGTATTGGAATACTTTTTGAAAAAACATAGGAAGATATTAAAATAAAAATATTATAAATGACAGGTTATTACATTATTATTGGTCTTTTCATGTTAATTAGTTGGTTTGTAGGAAACCAATTACAAAGTAAATTCAAATATTATTCTAAAGTACATTTAGCTAACGGAATGTCTGGAAGAGAAATAGCAGAAAGAATGCTTTATGATAACGGTATTACTGATGTTAAAGTTATTTCTACACCAGGACAATTAACTGACCATTATAATCCTGAAAATAAAACAGTTAATTTATCTGAAGTTGTATATCACGAACGTAATGCCGCTGCTGCAGCTGTTGCAGCTCATGAATGCGGACATGCTGTACAGCATGCTGTGGGATATAATATGTTAGAATTTAGATCAAAAATGGTTCCTGTTGTAAGCTTTGCTTCAAGAATGAACCAATGGATTTTAATGTTAGGTTTGGTTGTTATGGCTTCTTCAAATAACTCAACTCTATTATGGATTGGAATTTTTCTTTTTGCTCTAACAACTATTTTTGCATTTGTAACATTACCTGTTGAATATGATGCATCAAATAGAGCTTTAGCATGGTTAAAAAATAAAAATATGCTTTTACCTAATGAATATGATGGTGCTAAAGATTCTTTAAAATGGGCTGCTAGAACATATGTTGTAGCTGCAATAGGATCTCTTGCTCAATTATTATACTTTGTAATGTTAGCAATGGGAAATAGACGAAGTGAGTAAAATAAAAAATATTATAATAATAAAAAACAACTTTAGAAATCTAAAGTTGTTTTTTTTTATTTCAATTAGTTCATCACTCCTATTTGTTTTAAAATTTTTTCTTCATAAGGGTCTATAGTAAATTGGTCAAATTTTATAAATTCTTGCCCATTTTTCATATAACCTAATCTATAATTTTGTCTTACAACAGGACTATTCTCAAAGCTTTCTAAAATAGGTAATTCAGAAACAGCATCTAAAATAACTTTATCATCAAAGGACAATAATCCGAAATGTATTAAATAGTTATCTTTTGATAAAAAATAAGGAAAATATGCTAATATATCTATTCTATCTACTTTTTTAGAAGTAGCTACACCAAAAGTCACAAAATTACTATCTACTGGAGTTAAATATTCATATTTAAAATCAATAATTAATTCATTTTTTTTATTTATCAATCCCCACTTTCCATTCTTTTCTACTCCAGCAAAACCAGCTTTAAAATCTGTACAACCATCATAATCAAATGGAATAACTTCTTGATTAAGTAAATCAATAAATCCCCATTTTCCATTTCTTTTAACTGCACATATATTTTCAATAAAATCACTAGTCAATTCATAATCAAATGGAATTAATACTTGACTATTTTTGGTTACAAATCCCCACTTATCATTCTTTTTTACACTGTAAGCATTTACAGTCGTCAAAACAAGATTATCATATTCTAAGGGAAGTATTACATTTCCCTGTAAATCAATCAATCCAAATTTATTATTTATTGAAACAGGCGCTAAATTATTTCTATCAAATACAGTAATCTCATCAAATTTTGTTGAATCTTTATGAATAAAACTATCAAACTGATCTGTATCTTTTGGCTGTAAAATCATTATTATTTCTTAAGCAATTAAAGGGCAAAAATAATTATTTTTTTTATAAATCATTAAAAATGAAACCTATTAAATGTTTTATTATAGAAATATTCTTATTTTTGTAGGTGACAATAAATTAAAACCTATGAACATTTTTACAAAATTAATTCTAACTGTAAGCGTACTAACAAGTAGTTATACATTTGCACAACGAGATAGTATTAGTATTAATAAAGTCTCAATACCAACAAATAATACATACACCTTTGATGGTGATTGGAAAATTTCAAGTACTTCTGATAGTAATTTTATTATAACAGGAAATAAAATTACAAACAAATCAAAAAAAACAAGTAATACATTATTTTTAAATTTATACTTTATACCAACGAACTCTAATTTAAATTTAAATAATTTAGATAATGAAATAGGTAAAGATGTTATTCTAGGTAAATTAGAAGGAAAAGGAACTAGTTTTAATAATATATTTATATCTTTTAATAATTCAGATGTTAAAAATCTAAAAAATGATAATTATTCACCACTTATCGTATTAAAAGATAAGGAAAGTAACAAAATTTTGAATTATAAAATTTTAGATGATAAAATAAGTTTAGAAAATAACAAAATATTAATCAATAGAGCTGAAAATAATATTGTTGCTATAAACGGAGATGCAAGTACCGTAACTACACCTTCTAATAATACAGTTGTAGGTACTAATTATTCTGATCCAAAACTTTTTGATGATTATACAACTGTTGAAAGTTCTATGGATTTAATAAATACTAATAAAAGTTTAATTTTTAAAGGTATTTGGGAATTATCTGTTGATTTCGAAAACTTATTAGTAACTATAAAAGGTGATGATAATCGAATTATTAATACAGATTTTAAACCTACTAATGATTTAAAATTATTAGTATATTTTTCTAAAGATGTTATTAATGACTTTAAAACAATAAATGGTTACGAATTGGTTAATTTAAATCTGCCTAAAATAACTGGTTATTCAGAAATTGAATCACCAATATTTAAAACAAGATTAACTAAAATATTACCATCTGGAGAATATTATCCTACTTTAGTTATCGTAGAGAAAAAAGATAATGGAGAATATGCTGTTAAATCAACAATTACACTTGGTGATAAATATATTTGGAAATAATAAATTATAATTTTTATATAAAGGATTGAATTCAAAAAATTCAATCCTTTTTTTATTGTTTAATTCCAAAAAACTTTTCATCTTTGGGAAATAATTGGGGTGCTAATTTTGGCTGAGAATATACCCAAGAACATCTATATGTTCTACACCTGATCCAGATAATGCTGGCGGAGGGATTGATGTTAGTAATAACTTCTGTCTCCTCATCAAATAAAATAATAATGATGATGGATATTTTAACACAAACGTCTTGGCAAGAATGGTTAGGCGTTATTTTTTCAATTTTTCAAGTAATTTTAGCTAGATATAACAATTCAAAAAATTATTTATTTGGTATTGCTGGTATATTACTCACTTTATTTGTTATGTTCAATTCTAAATTATATGCAGAATTCACTCTAAATATTTATTATTTAGTAATGAGTATTTATGGCTGGCTATATTGGAAATATGGTAAGAAAAAACATGAAATTCAAATAACAAAAACCGATAAAAAAGAATGGTTAACTGTTATTATAATTGTATTATTTAGTTTTGTTATTTTTTACTTAGCATTAACACATTATACAGATTCTGATGTGCCTATCTGGGATTCTATTGTAAGTGCATTTGCATGGGCTGGAATGTGGCTAATGGCTAAAAGAAAATTAGAAAATTGGATATTACTAAATATAAGTAACATCATTTCTATCCCATTAATGATACATAAAAACCTTTATTTATATGCAATACTTTCTTTTATTTTATTCTGTATTGCAATTTCTGGTTATATGAATTGGAAGAAAATTATAAAAAATACACATGCATAATATTAATTTACTTCGCAAAGAATTACTAAATAATCAGTTTTTCAATGAATCAATATTAGAATTAATTAACAATGAAAAATGGTTACAAATTTGGGTTCCTAAAGAATATGGAGGTTTAGGATTAAATTTTAATGAAGGTTTAAAAAAATTACTAAAAATTGCACAAATAGACGGAAGTCTTGGATGGTTTGTGACTTTATGCAGTGGTGCAAATTATTTTTCAAGAAACTTAAAACCAAGTATTGCAAAAGAATTATTCTATAATAAAAAAACTTGTTTTGGTGGAAGCGGTATGTTAGGTGGTACAGCAGAAGTAAATGGTGATTATTATACCATAAATGGTTTATGGCATTACGCTACAGGAGCTCCTTATCTTACACATTATACTTTAAATGCAAAAATCACAAAACAAGGAAAAGAAATTATAGATGAAGATGGTAACAATGTATTTTTGTCATTTATTTTAGACAAATCACAAGTTACCCCTATTTCTACATGGAAATCAATGGGAATGGTAGCAACTGCTTCTCATAGTTTCGAAGTTAATAATCAAAAAATAAATAAAGATTACAGTTTTATTTATAATAATTTTTATTCTAAAGATTTAATTGAGAAAGTTCCTTTTTCCATTTTTGCTGATTTAACTTTATTAGTTAATTATATTGGAATGGCTAATCATTTCCTAGAAAAAAGTTTAGAAATAATTAATTATCAAGTACAAATAAAATTAAAAAAACTTATAGAAAATAGTACTTTTCAAATTGATAAATATGCATCAATAATTGAAAATAAACTTTTAAATAATAGAAAGATATCTAAAGAATTAGAAAATGAAATTCATACATTCGGAGAAATAACAGTAGAAACTATAACTAAATATATTATTGATATCTATCCACATTTAGGAATTAAAGCTTCAAAAATCAATGACGAAATTAATCAAATTTTCCGTGATTACTTTACAGCAACGCAACATAAAAATTTTAGAAAAACAATATAACTAACTATTTTAACAACTATATATTAAATCTAAAATTAAAATCAATTACATTTACTCTCTTTTTATTAGCCGCGTAATTTAATTGGATAGAATATCAGATTCCGGTTCTGACAGTATGAGTTCGAATCTCATCGTGGTTATTTTTATAAAAACTATCTTTTTTTTAACAAAACAAAAACACAATTAATTCATTTATAACACTTTAAAAACAGAAAAAGGTATTCGGTTAAGTTTAATAATATAAGTATCTTTGAAATATAACAAGTAACCTTAAATGAAAATATGAATAGAGTTATACTTATCGGGAATGGATTTGATAAAGGTATTGGTTTGCCTACCTTGTATGGGGACTTTATGAAATGGTTGATAGATGACATTATTAAATCTGTAAATATAGAAATTGAAAATAAGAAAATCAATATCACAGGTTTTGAAGAGCATGTTCTATCAAAGATAAAAGAAAAAGCTAAATATATTGATTATGATGATAATTTTATAAGAATTAATACAATTGACTTTTCTCATTTTAATAAAGAATTATTTTTTGATAAAATTAATAATGGTGTTAGATACCATTCTTATTCACCTGATAAGGATAATTTCAATGATTTAAAACAAATTACATTACACAATCAAAGTGAATTAAATTCGATTAATAGCAAAATAGTTATTAAGAATATAATTTTAAGTCTATTAATTAAAAATTACAATACTAACAGTAATTGGGGTAATATTGAACAAATATTTTATGATGAATTAATTAAAACTTCTGATAACAAAATAGAGAAATTGAATAAAGATTTTTCAATGTTTACTAATAAATTAGAAGAATATCTTAAAACAATAAATATTGAATCAATTATAAATTCAAAATCTAAAGAATACATTGATTATATCAAAGAAAATATATATTCAAATGATTTGAGACCAAGTTATTTCTGTCCAATTAAAATAAAAGAAAAACTAATTGAAATAAACTGTGATTTAAATAAATGTAATCAAACTACAATCAATGATTTTTATAAAAGAATTGGTTTTAAAGGATTTCCTACTGATGGTGATTTTATTGAATATTTTATAAATGAAGATAAAAATTTAAATATATTAGATGATGAATTTACAATTGATAATTATTTATTTTTGAATTTCAATTATACTAATACACCAACTTACTTTACTGATGAAAATGAGATTAATTTTCATATAAATATTCATGGCGACTTAACTGACAACCAAAGTAGTCCTATTATTTTTGGTTTTGGAGATGAATTAGATGAAAACTATAAAATTTTAGAAGATAAAAATAATAATCATTTTTTAAAACATATAAAATCAATTAATTATTTAAAAAATAATAGTTACAGAAAATTAATTGAATTCCTTGAATCAAAACATTTCCAATTATTCATATTAGGTCATTCATGTGGAACATCTGATAGAACATTACTAAACACTGTATTTGAACATGATAATTGTATAAGTATTGTACCTTTTATTAGGACAGATGATGATAATTATCAAGATACAATAATGAATATTTACAGAAATTTTACTGATAAACGTAAATTAAGAAATAGAGTTGTTAATAAAGAATTATGTAAAAATTTAACTTTAGATTAAAATATAATTTCTAAACAAAAGCCTCACATTTTAATTGTGAGGCTTTAAGTTTTAATTTATCAATAATATTTAAACACTTAAAAATTAAAAAGCATTTAAGCTGATTTTGATACGTTTTGTATCCAAGTTAATATGCTTTCAAAATGTTCGATAGATAACTCATCGTGGTTACAAATTGAATATAAACTATTAATATATAATATTTTATACTCATTAAAAATAGATAAGTGACTTTCTTTACTCCTCAATTATTTTGTATCTTAGAATTATTAACTTATAAAATAGTTGTTATGAAAAACCTATTACCATTATTTATATTAATCAGCTTATTTATTGTATTAAAAATAATACGAACTATTAAGCTAACTAACAACAATCAAGTAAATTATAAACATAACTAATAACCTTTAGTATAAAAACATAAAAGCAGTANNTACTGCTTTTATGTTTTTATAAAGAATCTTACTATTTAACTTGTTTTTTCTCCCAATCAATAGGGAAATTACATGTTTGATATTCTTTACCTATTTTTATGTAAGCATCACCTACTTGACGTTTAACCCAATCTAATAATAATGTTCTTTCTTTATCTTGAACTGCAAATTTTTGAATTCTATAATAATCATCCTCATAATTAATTTTATGTTCAGGATAAAATCTATCTAATTCTAAAATTCTCAATGCTTTTTTATTATCAAAATCATCTTCAAAAACCTGAGAAACATCACCTTCATGTAAATTTGTAATTGCTGTAAACATTGGTAATGGTAAAGAAATTTTTTCAAAACGATCATCCCCTGAACTTTGGTTCATTAAATTTCCTGAATTATACTTTGTATATTTATCATCAGAAAACTTTAATGCAGCTTCTTTAAAAGTCATTTTGCCATCATTAATTAATAATCGGATAGAATCTAATTTATTTGTTGTTTCCTTAATTTCTTCTTCTGTTGGTTTCGTAGTAATAAGTATATGACGTAAATCTAATTCTTGTCCACGACGTTTATCTAATTTTATAATATGATATCCAAAATCTGTTTTAAAGGGTTCTGAGATTTCACCTTCTTGCAAGTTAAAAGCAACTGCATCAAACTCTTTTACCATCTTTCCTCTTATCACTTTTTTATATTCTCCTCCATTACTTGCAGAACCTGGATCTTCTGAATATAAAATAGCTTTAGTAGCAAAAGAAGCACCCTCCTCGACTTCTTTTTTAATTTCTTTTAACTGATCAATTATTTTTTGTTGATTATCTTCTGAAACTTGAGGAAAAAGAACAATATGACTTATAGACACTTCATCTTTTACATCAGGTAATTCAGTTTTATGTTTTTCGAAAAATAAACGAACTTCTTCTGGTGTTGCATCTGCACCTTTTACAACCATTTCTCTTTTTTGGCGAGCATAAATATTATCTTCTACAATATATTTTGTTTCGTTTTTCATTTCGGCCATCGTACGAAAACCAAAAAAGTCTAATACTTGTTTTTCTCCACCTGCTTGTGCAACCCATCCATCAACTTGTAAATTTAATTGACGGTTTACCTCATCTTGTGTTACTTTAATTAAAGTATCTTGTTTTGCTTTATCAACCAGCATTTTATCTAACATGATATCATTCAAGAAATCACATTTATTATCAACTTGCATACCTTGTTGCTTAGACATTAAGAAATCTCTATCTACATCAGATTCTAAAACAATCTGATTTCCTACAACTGCAGCAATTCCATCCACTTTAACAAGACGTTGTGGTGTTTGTTTTGCTGTTTGTGCAAAAGTGTTTACGGTAAACAATGTTGCTAATAACAACATTATGCTCGATTTATACTTCATATACCTTAATTTCATTTTAAATATTCTTAGTTCAGTTTTTAATAACTGATGAGCAAATTTAGTTTTTTTTGTTAAAGTCTAAAATTTTTTAATTTCCTTTAACAAAACAATTACTTTTTTATGATAAAATCAAATCAATCCAAAAGTTCTTAATGAAACATTCCATGACGATTCAAAATCAAATAAATTTAGCCCATGCTTTTCCTTTTGCTGATTTGCAAAACTAATTAATTTTTCTGTTGGTGTATTACCTACTTTTTCGTAATTTGTAAATGGGCAACCTCCTAAACCTTTTATTGTTCCATCAAATTTTCTAAAACCACTGTCATAGGCTGCCTTTATTTTTTCATGCCAATCATTATAAACTGTATGAAAATGAGCTCCAAATTCAATATTATTATAGTTTGGAATTAATTCTTTGTACAAATTAATAATATTATTTTCTTTTGCTAAACCTATTGTATCAGATATATTGATAAATTTAATCCCTAAATCAGATAATTTACTAATCCAATCTTTTACTATATCTTCATTCCAAATCTCTCCATATGGATTTCCAAATGCCATCGATAAATAAATAAGAACATCTTTATTATTAATTTCAGCAACATTTCTTATGTACTTTATTAATTCAAAAGCATCTTCTTGAGATTTATTAGTATTGTATTTCTGAAAATTTGCAGATATAGAAAAAGGAAAACCTACAATATCAACTTTTTCATGTTCTAATCCTTTAATTGCTCCACTCCTACTAGCAGTAACAATTGAAATTTTTGAAGATGATTTATCTAAATTATTCAATACTTCTTCCGTATCTACCATCTGAGGAACACTTTTAGCAGAAACAAAACTCCCACAATCAACTGTATCAAAACCAACTGTTAAAAGACGATTGATATAATCAATCTTTTTATCCGTAGCAATAAATTCTTTATGACTTTGAATTGCTTCTCTTGGACATTCTATAATTTTAAAAGTACGTTCACTCATTTTTTTGCTTTATTTGCGCTTTAAAGGTAGATAATTTAGTAATTTTGACAAAAATTAAAACGCAATGCAAACAGAATGGAGAGAAAAGCTGGTTAATCGCTTTTTAAAATATGTAAAAACTTATACTGAAAGTGAGCCTTTTTTAGATAAATTTCCAAGTACAGACCGTCAATGGGATTTAGCTAATTACTTAGTAGAAGAATTAAAACAAATTGGTTTAGAAAATGTTTCTATTGATGATAATGGGTATGTTTTCGGATATGTTCCTTCTACAGTAGATTATGATGTTCCTACAATTGGTTTTGTTTCTCACATGGATACTTCTCCTGATTATTCTGGTGAAAATGTAAAACCACAAATTTGGGAAAATTATGATGGTGGAGATATAAAATTAAATGAGTCTATGATTTTGTCTCCTTCAGAATTTCCTGAATTAACACAATATAAAGGTCAAACTATAATTACAACTGACGGTACTACATTATTAGGAGCTGATGATAAAGCTGGTGTTGCAGAAATAGTAACCGCTGCTGAATATTTAATTGCTCATCCAGAAATTAAACACGGACGTATTGCTATTGGTTTTACTCCTGATGAAGAAGTCGGTCGTGGTGCAGATTTTTTCAATGTAGAGAAATTTGGAGCTGAATGGGCTTATACGATGGATGGTTCTGAAATTGGAGAATTAGAATACGAAAATTTTAATGCAGCTTCTGGTATTGTTACAATAAAAGGAAAATCTGTTCATCCTGGATATGCAAAAGATAAAATGATTAACGCATCTAATATTGCATTAGAATTTGCTTCTCAATTACCAAACGATGAAGTTCCTGAATTAACTGACAAACGTGAAGGATTTTTTCATTTAGCTAAAATGAGTGGAAATGTATCTGAAGCAAAATTAGTATATATTATTCGCGATCATGATATGGAGCAATATGAAGCAAGAAAGTCTTTATTTTTACAAATTGCTGAAGATATACAAGAACGTTATGATCATGAAGTAATAAAAGCTGAAGTTTCAGATCAATACTTCAATATGATTGAAAAAGTAAAAGAAAAATTTCAATCAGTAGAGATTGCTGAACAAGCACTTAAAGATACTGGTATTACTCCAAATATTAAACCTATTCGTGGTGGTACTGATGGTGCTCGTCTTTCTTTTATGGGATTACCTTGTCCAAATATTTTTGCAGGGGGACATAATTTTCATGGACCTTACGAATATGTGCCTGTAGAATCTATGGAAAAAGCTACACAAGTTATTGTACGTATAGCAGAACTTACAGCAGAAAATAACAAATAATTTTTTGCTTTTTTGGCAAAATCAATGTATAATTTCTATTTTGGTTTGGAATTTGTATTAAATTCACAAATCAAAATAGAAATTTTTTATGAAAAATATAGTATTAGCTAGCGTAGCTTTATTTGGTTCATCTTTTTTATTTGCTCAAGAAAAAGTAAACATCGGAGATTTTAGTACATTAAAAGTATATGATAAAATACCTGTAGAATTAGTTGTTTCTGATAAAAATTATGTTGAATTAGAAGGACTGAATTCAGAAGATGTAAAACTAGAAAATACAAGTGGTGAATTAAGAATAAAATTGACAGGAACAAAAATTATGCAAGGAGATGCTACAAACGTTATTGTTCATTACAAATCTTTACATGATATACAAGCAAGCCAAGGTTCTAGTATTCATTCTGATGATGTAGTAAAATCAACAAAACTTAATATAACATCTAATGAGGGGTCATCTGTAAAACTTCCTGTAAGTACTAAAAATCTAGAAGTTCGAATAAACTCTGGTGGAGAAGTTATTTTGACAGGAACTGCAGATTTCCAAACAGTAGTTGCTAACTCTGGTGGTAAATATTATTCTAAAACTTTAAAAGCAGAAAACTCTACATTAACAACAAATGCTGGTGGATATATAGAAGCTACATCAACTGAATCTGTAGATGCTAAAACGAGAGCTGGAGGAGTAATTGATATTTATGGTAAACCTGCCCAACGTAATCAGAAAAAAGTTGTTGGAGGAAGAATCAATTTTAAATAATAAATAAAAAAAATGTTTCAACGAATTCGTTGAAACATTTTTTTTTAAACCTTATCGTAATTAAATTTTATTAAACATCATCAAAATCAATTGATAAAGTAGCGGTTTTAGGTCTAGAAATACAAGCTAATGTCATTCCTTCTTCATAATCAGAATCAGTTAACACAAAATTATCTCCAATATTTACTTCACCTTCTGTCACTTTACACATACAAGAAGAACATACTCCACCTTTACAAGAATAAGGCGCATCAATTCCCGCATCTATTAAAGAATCTATTAAATTTTTTTCTTTATTCCAAGTAACCACTGACGTTTCATCATCCAAAGTAACAGTAACTTCTACTGTTTGTGGTCCCTCTTTATGTTTTGTGAAAATTTCTTGTGACTTAATCGAAGGATTAAAAAGTTCAAAATGAATATGTTTTTCTATAATACCAGCATCATTTATTTTCTTAGCCAATGTAAGAATCATTTCTTCTGGTCCACAAATCATAGCTTCATCAACTTCATTAATATCAACCAATTGATTCAATATCAAATCAAATTTCTTTTCATCTATTCTCCCATTATAAATAAAATTTTCTTGATCTTGTTTAGTATAAAAATAATGAATAAAGACATTATTAGGATAGTTTTGTTTTAACTCTGTTAAACGATCCTTAAACATAATAGAATTTTCATCTTTATTGACATAAAAAACATGAAAATTAACCCATTCTTCTGTTTGCAAAGTATATTCTAACATACTCATAATAGGCGTAATTCCACTTCCTGCTGTAAACGCTAATAAAGTACGTTTTTCGTTTGGTTTAGATGGAATAGTAAAACGTCCGTCTGGAGTTGCAACTTCTAATTGATCTCCTACTTTAACATCATTAAATAAATAAGTAGATACTTTTCCATTTGGTTGGGCTTTAACTCCTATACTCCATTTTTTGTCTTTAGGAGATACACATAATGAATAATCTCTACGATTTCCATCAACATTAAGTGTTATATATTGACCTGGTAAAAAATTATATTCATTTTGTAAATCCTCAGGAATATCAAAACTAATCTGAACAGAATCGTTCGTTAATTTTTTAACCTCATTAACTGTTAATAAATTAAATTTCATTTTATTTTTACTATAAGTAATTTTTAAAAGCTATCAAGTATATTGTGATAGTTTACTAAATTAGTACAAAAATAAGATTTTAGAATCAATAGAAAAAATATATGGAAATAGCATTGATTGCACATGATGGAAAAAAAGCTGAAATGGTTAATTTTTTAATGAAACATAAAGATATTTTACATAAAAATGATATCAAATTTGTAGCAACAGGAACAACAGGAAAATTTGCAGAACAAACTGGATTAGAAGTTACAAAATTTTTATCAGGTCCTCTTGGTGGAGATGCACAAATAGCTGCTCGTGTTGTAGAAGGAAAAACAAATATGGTCTTATTTTTTCGTGATCCTATGGGGAAACATCCGCATGAACCAGATGTTAATATGCTATTAAGATTATGTGATGTACATAATGTTCCTTTAGCTACAAATCCTGCAACTGCAGAAATGCTTTTAGATCATTTAAGGTAAATTAACAAAACAATAAATTATGCCTTATTTATTAAGAGCAAATTTTAATGTACTTTTGTGAAGTATAAAAATATAAACTATGCATCCAACAGCAGAATGGTTAAAAAATTGGGAAGCTAAAAGAGAATTAACTTTAGCTCCAAATGATTTAGAAAAATATTTTACAGATAAAGAAATTGGTGAAGTTGAAATAGATCAAATTAATTTAGGAGAAATTTCCCTTCCTTCAGGTAAAATTTTTGTGAATGATCCATTAGGAGAATATCTTGCAATGGATAAAGATCCTTATTTTATAGAAACACCGAAAGGTAATTTTCCTGTTTCTGCAAGCATTGTTAAATTTGAAGATGATGGCGATGTTGAAAACTTAATTGGTTGTGTAAAAATTGCTTTCACTAACGAAAAACCTGTTCGTTATGAAGAAGCTATGAAAGGAATTGAGTTAATTGAAGAATTACAAGAAGGTGAATATTTTGGTTTTGCAATAGAAAGTGGTTTAACTACTATTGTTGATTCTGAAGCAAAAGAGTCTTTCGTTAAATTCATTGATGAATTCGAAAGTAAAGGAAATGATGTAAATCTTTATGATGATTATTTTAATGATTTATTTGTAGCAAATGCTAAAAACAATCCTAAATATCAATCTGAAGAAGGTGATTGGTTAAATTGGACAATTCCTGGAACTGAATTTAAAACACCTATTTTTCAAGCTGGTTTCGGTGAAGGTGTTTACCCAGCCTACTTTGGATATAATGAAAAAGGAGAAGTTGTTTCATTTTACATTCAATTTATTGATGCTGAATTAGAAGATAGCGACGATGACGACGAATGGTTATAAATCATTTTAATTAATATAAAAAAATCCTTCAAATTTATTTGAAGGATTTTTTTATTACCACAAGAATTATAAAGTTTATTATCTATTTCTTTTTTATAATTTAATATGATTTAGGGATTACGTAAGATCCTTTTTTGATTGTATGAATTTCTACTTCAATTCAATAATAAATAATTAACAAAGATTATAATAGAAAATCTACATAAATAAATCGTTAAAAATAAAAAAACATCAACTAGAAAATTAATTCTTG